>CBIHOT010000033.1:0-58486 GCA_966211495.1 uncultured Roseateles sp.
GCAGGAGTCGCCGTACTGGTCCTTGGCGCCGCACTTGGGGCATTCGCCCTTGATGAAACGGTCGGGCAGGAACATCGACTTCTGCGGATCGAAGAACTGTTCGATGGTCTTGACCGAGATCAGCTCGTTGGCCCGCAGCGACTTGTAGATCTCCTTGGACAGCGCGTGATTCTCCGGGCTGTCGGTGGAGCTCCAGTTGTCGAAGCTGATGTGGAAGCCGTCCAGATACTGGCGGCGGCCGGCGGCAATGCCCGCCACGAATTCCTGCGGCGTCTTGCCGGCCTTTTCGGCGGAAATCATGATCGGTGCGCCGTGGGCATCGTCCGCGCAGACGAAATGCACCTCGTGACCCATCATCCGCTGGAAGCGCACCCAGATGTCGGCCTGGGTGTACTCCATGATGTGGCCAATGTGGAAGTTCGCATTGGCGTAGGGCAGAGCGGTGGTGACAAAGAGTTTGCGTGTCATGGCGAACGATCTAGAACGTGCAGACCCGGCAGGGGTCCGGACAGACGCGAAGCGGGGAAACCCGTCATTCTAGGCGTCAGCGGGCGGCTTGCCGCGCCTGCGTTGCAGACGCAGGGGCCTGCACCGGCCGTGCGGCATAGCGCTGCGCCAGCCAGGAACACAGAATCAGCTGCAGCTGGTGATAGAACATGATGGGCAGCACGATGACGCCCACGGCCGGATGGGCGCCGAACAGCAGCTTGGCCATCGGCACCCCGGACGCCAGCGTCTTCTTGGAGCCACAGAACACCGCGGCAATCTCGTCTTCCACCGGCATGCCCAGCAGCCGGGTCGCCAGACGCGTCAGGGCGATCACGACGACCAGAAACACAGCAGCGCCCGCGGCCGCCTTCACCAGCAGCTCCGCGCCGTGATCGCGCCACAGGCCCGAGGCCACCGAATCGCTGAAGGCCGACAGCACCAGCAGGATGATCACCCAGCGGTCCACCAAAGAGATGGATGCCTTGTGACGCTGATGAAAGCTCAGCAGCAGGGGACGCAAGAGCTGTCCCGCCACCAGGGGCAGCAACAGCAGCTGCGTGAGCTTCCACACTGCTTCGCCAAAAGGCAGGGTCGCGCCGCTCGCGCCGGACATCAGGGCCACCAGCGCGGGCGTCAGCACGATGCCCAGCAGGCTGGAGACGCTCGCGTTGAAGATGGCGGCCGGCACATTGCCCCGCGCCAGCACCGTCATGGCGACAGAGGACGAGATCGTCGAGGGCAGGGCGCACAGGTAAGCGAAGCCCAGCGCCAGGTCTTGCGGCAGCCAGCGGCTGAACAGCGCCATGAACAGCCACCAGAGCAGCGGAAACAGCGCGTAGGTGCTGAGTTGCACCAGCAGGTGCACCCGCCACTTCAAGGCGCCGTCGCGCAGGGCTGCAGACGACAAGCCCAGGCCGGTCAGGAAGAACACCAGCGCCACGCCCCAGTTGCTCACCAACTCCAGACGCAGGATGCCGCCACTGCGCCCGAGCTCGGGCCAGAGACTCGCCAGCACCACCGCACCTACCAGGGCCAGGAGAAACCACTCCTTGCGCAGGCGCCCACCGACTTTTGCGATTGAACTCATGCGCGGGACTCTAGCGCTTCTGCCTCGTCCCGTCGGTCGCGCATCGAACTGTCATCAAAGGTGCGTTTATCGCGCGCAAAAATGACCACCGCCAGGCGCACAACCGCTCCGTTGTCGCGCCGGGATGACTCCCATGAGGAGGTGCGTTGACTTCGAAATATGTTCAAGCTTGGCCCGTAACGCCTTGATTTTGAAAGGCTCTCCGACCTATCCACTGAGCCTGTGGATAAATGTGTGGGAAACCTCCCCTGGCGGCCTCTAAACCCTTGATTGATCGTGGGTCGAGGTTGGTTGCCTCATTTTCGAGCGCTCAAGTTTCCGCTATACAAATCAATGGGTTACGCGCCACTGCAACATGCTGTCACGGCTTTGACCATGCCTGGAAGGTGAATGTGTCTGGATCTTGCAAGTGGGGATAAGTCAACCCCCTGGGTGCTGATTTTGAACTTGACAGGACCCGGCTGACCCCGGAAACCGCGACCCGCACGCCCCGGACTGTCCACCTGCGCTGTGGACAACCATGTGGGCTGTCTGGCGATGACGTCTGCAAGTTGTTGTCAGCCCATGGCTTTGACTGGTTTGCTGCAAGAAGTGGCATGCCGCTGCCACCCCAGGCAGGGGGTGGGCGCACCCGCCCCGTGAGGACCCTGAAAGTTCGGGTGGATCGGACCGCTAAAATCCGCCACTTTGTTATCGCATTGACCACCTACATGGCGCAGGCATTGGCGGGAACCACAGATTCTTCGGCGGCACGATCCGCCTCGACCGGCAAAGCCCCGGACCTCTTCGAGCTCAAGAGCGCCTCCTTGAGCCTGCTCTCGCTGGTGCTCAAGACGGCCGACATGGCCGCGCTGGCGCAGTCACTGCAGGCTCGGCTGGGTGAAACGCCGGATGCGTTCCATCACGATCCGCTGTTGATCGACCTGAGCGGGCTGGCAACGCCTGGAACTGCAGACGGCGCTGCGCAAGGGCCGGCGGAGGGCACGGCGCAGGCCTCGGCCGAGGGTGCACCTGAGGGTCATACCTCGGGCGATGCGTCCCCCGCCGCGGCCGATGAAACGGACCCTGCTGACGACGCCACGGCTCAGCCGCCGCGCCTTCAACTCTCCCACTTGCTGCCCCTGCTGCGACAGTACCGCCTGCAGCCGGTCGGTGTGATCGGCGCGAATGCCGCCGAACTGGCCCAGGCCGCCGAGCTGGGGCTGGCCGAAGCACCCGAAACCGCCGCCCCCGCGCCGCGCGCCGAACCGCGTGTCGAGACGGTGGTGCAGCAAGTCATCAAGGAAGTGGTGGTCGAGCGTCAGGTTGAAGTGCCGGTGATGACCGAGGCACGCACCGTCTTCGTTGACAAGCCGCTGCGCTCCGGCCAGCAGGTCTATGCCAAGGGGGCCGATCTGGTGGTGCTGGCGCTGGTCAATCACGGCGCCGAAGTCATTGCCGACGGCAACATCCACATTTACGCGCCGCTGCGTGGCAAGGCAATTGCCGGGGCACGCGGCAACACCGACGCCCGCATCTTTGCGCAATGCCTGGAAGCGGAACTCATCGCCATCGCCGGCATCTATCGCACCACCGAAAACCCGCTGCCCGACAACGTCCGCGGCAAGGCGGCGATGGTGCGGCTTGACGGTGAAAAACTGCTGATGGACCCCTTGCCCCAATGACGCGCGTCAGTCCGCGCGACGGCGGGCTGATCACAATTCAACCGAGATCACGCTGCACCTGCAGCGAATGAATCACTGAAAGGACTCCGACCCATGACCAAGATCGTTGTGGTGACTTCCGGCAAAGGTGGCGTGGGCAAAACCACCACCAGCGCCAGCTTTGCCACCGGGCTGGCAATGCGCGGCTACAAGACGGCCGTCATCGACTTCGACGTCGGCCTGCGCAATCTGGACCTCATCATGGGCTGCGAGCGCCGCGTGGTGTATGACCTGATCAATGTGATCAATGACGAGATCAAGCTGAGCCAGGCCCTGATCAAGGACAAGCAGCTCGACAAGCTCTACATCCTGGCCGCCAGCCAGACCCGCGACAAGGACGCCCTCAAGCAGGAAGGCGTGGAGCGGGTGCTGGAAGAGCTCAAGGCGATGGAGTTCGACTACATCATCTGCGACTCGCCGGCCGGCATCGAGACCGGTGCGCTGATGGCCATGCACTATGCGGACGAGGCCCTGGTGGTCACCAATCCGGAAGTCTCGTCGGTGCGCGATTCCGACCGCATTCTGGGCATGCTCAACAGCAAGACCAAGCGGGCCATCGAGGGCAAGGAGCCGGTGAAGGAGCACCTGCTCATCACCCGCTACAACCCCAACCGGGTGGAAGGCGGGCAGATGCTGTCGCTGGAAGACATCCACGAGATTCTTCGCACGCCGCTGATCGGCGTGATCCCCGAGAGCGAGATCGTGCTGCAGGCCTCCAACCAGGGTCTGCCGGCCATCCACATGAAGGGCTCGGACGTGGCTGAGGCCTATGCCGACGTGGTGTCCCGCTTCCTGGGAGAAGACAAGCCGATGCGCTTTGTGGAGGCCGTCAAGCCCGGCTTCTTCAAGCGTCTCTTCAGCCGCTGACCGTCACCAGGAGCCATCATGGGATTCATGTCCTTCTTCCTGGGTGAGAAGAAAAGCACCGCCACCGTGGCCAAGGAGCGGCTGCAGCTGATCCTGGCCCACGAGCGCAACGGTCGCAGCGCCAGCCCGGACTACCTGCCGCAGTTGCAGCGGGAGCTGCTGGCGGTCATCTCGAAATATGTCTCCATCAATCCGGACGACATCAAGGTGCACATGGAGCGCCAGGATGATCTGGAAGTGCTGGAAGTGAAGATCGAGCTGCCGGAAAAGCGCTGAGCGGCTGACAGGGAAGCTGGCACCCCGCCGCGGAGGCGGTGGTGCCGGGCTTCCTTCGGGCCTCCTCCGGGCTTCCTGCTTTAGCGAAGCACCTTCAGCGCATCCGGGTTGACGATGTTCGTCGGTGTCCCGGCGATGTAGTTGAGCACGTTGTCAAACGCTGCATCAAAGTACATCTCGTAGCTGTCCAGCTCCACATACCCGATGTGGGGCGTGCAGACCGCATTTTCGAGTCGCAGCAGGGGATGGCCCTGCAGGATGGGTTCGCTCTCGAACACATCCACCGCCGCCATGCCGGGCCGGCCGCGGTTCAAGCCGGACACCAGCGCCCCGTCCGCCACCAGTTCGGCCCGCGAGGTGTTGACGAACAGCGAGGTGGGTTTCATCCGCGCCAGGTCTTCCGCCGTCACGATGCCCTGGGTGGCGTCTCCCAGCCGCAGGTGCAGGCTCAGCACATCCGACTGCTCGAAAAAGGCTTCCCGGCTGTCCGCCGCCAGATGCCCGTCCGCCTGTGCCCGCAGGCGTGAGCTGTCGCTGCCCCAGACCAGCACCTGCATGCCAAAGGCCTTGCCGTAACCCGCCACCATCTGGCCGATCTTGCCGTAGCCCCAGATGCCCAGCGTCTTGCCCCGCAGCACCATGCCCAGCCCGAAGTTGGGCGGCATGGACGCCGACTTGAGCCCCGACTGCTGCCACACCCCATGCTTGAGGGTGGAGATGTACTGCGGCAGGCGGCGCATGGCGGCCATGATCAGTGCCCAGGTCATCTCGGCCGGCGCGATCGGGGAGCCGCCGCCTTCGGCCACCGCGATGCCCAGCCGGGTGCAGGCGTCCAGATCGATGTGTTTGCCGACCCGTCCGGTCTGCGAGATCAGCTTGAGCTTGGGCAGCTTTTCCAGCAGTTGGCGGGGGAAGTGGGTGCGTTCGCGGATGGTCACCAGCACTTCGGCGTCTCGCAACCGTACGGAAAGCTGACCGATTCCTTTGACCGTATTGGTAAAGACCTTGGCGTTCAGCGCGTCCAGCTTGGCGGCGCAAGGCAGCTTGCGCACGGCGTCCTGGTAATCGTCGAGGATGATGATGTTCATAGGCGTGCGGTCTCCATCCTAACCGCGTCTGCGCCGTGATCCCAAGGTGCATTCATGAAGGTCACTGCAACAGATGCGAACAGCGGATAGCATCCGCGCCGTTTTGTTGGTTTCCAAGGAGATTGCAGATGGACATGTTTACCGCCACCGTTCCGGTGTTTGATCGCATGCTGGGCAGCATGCAGACCTGGATTGGCATCGCCCGCGAGCACGCCAAGGCCAAGGGTTTTGACGAGTCGGTCTACCTGACCTTGCGTCTGGCGCCGGACATGCTCCCGCTGCCGCGTCAGATCCAGATTGCCAGCGATGGTGCCAAGGGTGCCGTGGCCCGCCTGTCCGGCCAGGAAGTGCCGAGCTGGGCCGACACCGAGGTCACCCTGGATGACCTGCTGGCCCGCCTGCAGAAGACCCGGGATTACGTGAACGGCTTCAAGCCGGAGCAGATCAACGGCAGCGAGCAGCGCGAGGTCACCGTGCCGCGCCGTCAGGGCGACCCGTTCAAGTTCAGCGGGGAAGACTTCCTGCGTTTCTTCGCAACGCCCAATCTGTATTTCCATGCCACCACCCTGTATGCGCTGCTGCGTCATGCGGGCGTGCCGCTGGGCAAGATGGACTTCCTGGGCAGTCGATAAGGCCCGCGCTGGCCGCGGCGCCGCTGCGCTTCAGCCGCGGCCGTTCAGCGTCTTGAGCCGGCCGTGGCTCAGATCGAATTGCAAGGTCAGAAGCGCCACCCGGCGCTCGGCCTCGGCCTGGCTGCGCGCCCGGGCCACTTCCGTGTAGATGGATGCGCGCAGATGCCACAGGTCTTCCGGATGGCTGCTGTGAACGATGTGTCCGAAGACTGCTTCCAGGCGCAACTGGCCGCGGACATCGCCCTGGGCACGCGCCTCCTGCATCAGGTCAGCCAGGCACCCGCGGAACGCGGAGCGCAAGCGCGCCATGGTCTGGATGCTCGCTTCCGGACGGCGCCCCTCGCGGGGCCACAGTCGCATCAGGCTTTGGAATATGGAGTCGCTGGCCCGGCGGCGAAATGAGCTCGGGGTGGGACTGGCGGCGCTCTCGGTGCTGCCACTGGTGCGGCTGCCGTGGCTTCCGCTGTGGCTTGCGATGGGTTCGCCCGCGCCCTCCAGGCCGGACAGGTCCGAGGCCAGGGCGCTGTCCCACGCGCTCCCCGCACCGGCAGCGTCTGGCCGCCAGACGGGTCCGGCGGCCATCGTCTCCTGATCATCCCAACAAGTCTTGACCTTCATGTGTGTCGTCCACGGCCTTCTGGTGTCGCGCGTCCCCGATGTCCCCGGGCCTGCCTAGGAAGCCCGCTCGCGCGGCGTCCGGTCCTCGTCGGGCCCTGGATCGCGAGCCGATTGTGTCGATCGGTGGATGCCAACGAATGCTCAAAAAGGCCGCTTCCCTCCCTGCAATTCGTGCTTAAGTTGGCATCTGAGCGGCCGATAACGGATTGAATCAGCGGTTTGTGACAGCCTCTCTGACGCTTTCGACCTTCCGTGCCGGACCGGGCGCTGGATGGTGGGCGCGTGCGAGTTATCCAGTGCGGCGGGCGTCAGTCGCCCTTGGGGGCCGGGCGCTGCGCCGAAGGCGTTGGCCCCGCCGGGCCGGGGGGGCGCCACACCGCGCTGCTGAATGTGGGTTTTCACGTGGCGACTGACACCAGCCTTCCTGGGTGGGCCGTCACCGACAAGCATTGAATTGACCGGTCCGAGCCCGCCAATTGGCTGGTTTCAATCCTGTCACGGACGTACACAATCCTGACAGGAGAACCGCCCGTGGCGGATCGCCCTCGTCCTTCATTGAAGCCCTCACATGGATTCAGCCGCCAATCGCATGCAGAACCTCAGCGTCCCCGCCGAGTTGTCCCAGGAATGGGAGCTCCTGCTTCAACGCGCCGGTGCGGGCAGTCTGCCGCTGCCGGAGTTGATGGACCGGGCCAACTTCCTGCAGAACCGCCAGCTCGGTCATGCCGCGGCGGCGTTGTACGAAACCTGGCTGTCGGTGCCCGGCCATCCGCCGGCCAGCCAGCTGGTGGCCCTCTACAACTGGGGCACGGTGCTTGGCAACGTCCAGCAGCATCAGCGCGCCGAGCAGGTGTACCAGCAGGCGCTGGCCATCAGCCCGACCTTTGCGCAGGCCCGGCTGAACCTGGGCCATCAGCTGGAGCATCAGCAGCGGATGGAAGAAGCGCTGGCCGCGTGGCGCAGCGTCTATGACCATGAAGGCCCGATGGAGTCGCTCGGTGCCGAGCTGCTGGGCCTGCGCACGCATGCTTTGAACAATGCCGCGCGGCTGCTGGAGTTGCAGCGCCGCTATGAGGAATCCGAGGCGTTGATGGTGCGCAGCCTTACGCTCAAGCCGGATCAGACCGATGTGATGCAGCACTATGTGCACATCCGTCAGAAGCAATGCAAGTGGCCGGTGTATCAGCCTTTTGGCGAGGTCACCCACAATGCGCTGCTGCTGGCCACATCGCTGCTGGCCACCTTGAGCGCCACCGACGATCCCGCCCTCCAGATGGGCGCCGCGCAGCGCTTCGTCTACGAAAAAGTCACCCGCCCGAAGGAAGCGCCGCTGTGGCGGCACCCGGCTTCGGTGGCGGCGCGCCAGCAGGGCGGCAAGATCCGCATCGGTTATCTGTCTGGCGACCTGTGCATGCATGCGGTGGGCCTGCTCACCGCTGAGCTCTATGAGCTGCACGACCGCGAAAAATTCGAGATCCATGCCTTCTGCTGGAGCCGCGAAGATGGCACGCCGCTGCGCCAGCGGCTGCTGCGCTCCTTTGACAAGGTCTGGCGGATCAACACCATCGACGACACCAATGCCGCCAAGCTGATTGCGCAGACCGGCATCGACGTGCTGGTGGATCTGCAGGGCCTGACCAGTGGCGCCCGCCCCAACATCCTGGCCTATCGGCCGGCACCGGTCCAGGTGAGCTATCTGGGCCTGCCGGCGACGTCGCTGCTGCCGGGCGTGGACTGGATCCTGGCGGACCGCTTCACCATGCCGCCCGAATACCTGCCGTATTGCAGCGAAAAACCGATTTACCTGCCGCACTGCTATCAGGTCAGCGACCGGCAGCGGGAAGTGGGCGCCACGCCCACCCGCGCCCAGTACGACCTGCCGGAAGACGCCTTTGTCTTCTGCTCGTTCAACAACAACCACAAGATGAATGCCGAGATGTTCGGCGCCTGGATGCGCATCCTGCTCGGAGTGCCGGGCAGCGTGCTGTGGTTGCTGGCGGACAACGACTGGGCCCGCGCCAACCTGCGCCGGGAAGCGCAAGCCGCCGGCGTGGATCCGGCGCGCCTGCTCTTTGCACCGCGTGTCGCACCCCCAGACTATCTGGCCCGCTTCATGCTGCCGGATCTGGTGCTGGACACCTTCCCCTACAACGCCGGCACCACCGCCAGCGACTGCCTCTGGATGGGCACGCCCATCCTGACCCGCTCCGGCCGCAGCTACATCTCCCGCATGTGCGGCAGCCTGCTGACGGCGGTGGGCCTGCCGGACCTGATCACCCATTCGCTGCAGGAGTATGAGCAGCGCGCCATCCAGATCGGTCTGAACCCCGGACGGGCCCGCTCCTACAAGCGATATCTGCGGGAAGAGGGCCGCCAGAGCGAACTATTCAACATGCCGCAGATTGTTCGTGACATTGAGCGCGAATTCGAGCAATTGACACTGGCCCATCGCGCCTGATTGATCCACGATTCCCAGTATGAGCCGGCCGCACGACCCTTTCTTCGACGGTGACCAGCGCGCACGCCGCCCCGGCCTGCGCTTGGCCGCCGAGGACGGTCAGCGCGCGACCGGCATGCCGGAAGAACCGCAGGATCCGCTGGCCGGCCTGGCGGATCAGCCCGCCATCGACCCGCTGTTGCACTGCCTGGCCTGGCTGACCCAGCACCACGGTCGCGCCCGCTCGCCCGAATCGCTGCGCGCGGGCGCCCCGATCGAGGGGCAGCTCAGCCCCGATCAAGCCATCCGCCTGATGCGGGAGGCCGGTTACAACGCCGGCCTGCTGCGCAAGGGCATCGACGAAATCAATGCGCTGCTGCTGCCGGCGGTGCTGCTGCTCAATGGCGGCGATGCCTGTGTGCTGGTGCGCCGTCTGGACGACGGGCAGGACGGCAGTGGCGCCCGCTACGAAGTGGTCTTCCCGGGCCCGGAGGCCGCCAGTTGCGTGGCACCGGCCTCGGAGCTGGATCAGGAATACAGCGGTTTCATCCTGGCGGTGACGCCGCAGGAGCAAAGTCAGGCCAAGCCGCTGGCCGGCGAGCCGCCGCTGCTGCAGCCGGAGAAGCACTGGCTCTGGGGCACGCTGCGCCGCTTTGTGCCGTATTACCGCTCGGCCATGCTGGCAGCCTTGCTGAGCAACGTGCTGATGCTGGTCTCGGGCCTGGTCACCTCCGTGATCTACGACAAGGTCATTCCGCACCAGGCTTATGTCACGCTCTGGACTCTGGCGGTCGGTGCCGGTCTCGCCTTGCTGTTCGACATGTTCTCGCGCCAGTTGCGCAGCCACCTGATCGACCTGGCCGGCCGCAAGACTGACCTGATCATCGGGGCCAAGCTGTTCCGTCAGACGCTGGGCGTGCGCATGGAACACAAGCCGGCCTCTGCCGGCTCGTATGCCCACTATCTGGCGCAGGTGGAAGTGGTGCGGGACTTCTTCACCTCGGCCACCATGTCGGCCCTGACCGACCTGCCATTCATCATCCTGTTTGTGGCCATGACCTTCATCGTCGGCGGGCCGCTCGGCTGGGTGCTGATGGCCGCGATTCCGCTGATGCTGGGCATGAGCCTGGCCATCCAGGGGTATCTGCGCCGCGCGATGCGCACCAACATGACCGAGGCGGCCGATCTGCACGGCACGCTGGTGGAGGCGCTGGAAGGCCTGGAAGACCTGAAGACCTCCGGTGCCGAAGGGCGTTTCCTGCGCCGGTATGAGCAGAGCACTGCCATCGTGGCCGAGTCCGCGCTCCGTGCCCGGACCATGTCCAGCTGGAGCATGAACATCTCCATGACCATGCAGCAGCTCATCAACCTCGTGATGCTGGTGTGGGGCGTGTATCTCATCGGGGATGGCGCGATTTCCCCCGGTGCCCTGATCGGCGCCGTCATGTTTGCCGGTCGGGCCACCATGCCGCTGAACAGTCTGGTCAGCCTCGCGACCCGCTATCAGGGTGCGCGGGCGGCGATGCTGTCGCTCAACTCGGTCATGAGCGCCCCCACCGAGCGGGACTCGCAGCGCAACTATGTGCCGCTGACCCAGGTCACCGGTCGCATGGGGCTGACCGACGTCGGTTTCAGTTATCCGGCGCAGGGCGATGCCCAGTCGCCCAAAGTGCTGCGCAATGTCACGTTGCGCATTCAACCCGGTGAGCGCATCGCCATCCTGGGTCGGATCGGCAGTGGCAAGTCCACCGTGCTGCGTATGCTGGCGGGGCTGTATCAGCCGACCGAAGGTATGGTGGAGGTGGACGGCATCGATCTGCGGCAGGTGGATCCGGCCGAGTTCCGCAGCAAGGTCGGTTTCGTGTCCCAGGAACCGCGGCTGTTCCATGGCACGCTGCGTGACAACGTGCTGATGGGCCGCCATGTGGACGCCCAGCGTCTGGTGGAAGTTGCCAAGCTCACGGGCCTGGACCGGGTGGTGGCCAACCATCCGATGGGCTGGGATCTGCCGGTCGGTGAGATGGGCACGCTCCTGTCCGGAGGACAACGGCAACTGGTGGCGCTGGCCCGCAGTCTGGTGACGCGCCCGCAGATCCTGTTGATGGACGAGCCCACCAGCTCGATGGACGCGCAGTCCGAAATCGCCTTCCTGCGTCAACTGCGGGATGCGGCGGGCGACTGCACGCTGGTGATGGTCACCCACCGTCCGGCGGTGCTGGAGCTGGTGTCTCGCATTCTGGTGGTCGATGCGGGCCGACTCGTCATGGACGGCCCGCGCGATCAGGTGCTGGCGGCGTTGTCCGGCGTGCGGCCAGGCGGCGCGCCCGGTCAGCCGCAGGCGCAAGGGCAGGGGCCCAATGCAGCGCAGGCCGCCCAGGCGGCACAGATGGCGCAGGCGCAGGCTGCGCAGGTCGCCAATGGCACCGTTCACATGCATCCCGCCGCGCAGCCGGTCAACCGTAACGCGGCGGTGTAAGCATGTCCCAGCAACGCGCTTTGTCCCGAGAGGACAACCTGTTCATCAGCAGCGTGCAATCGGCGCTGATCGATGAGCCGCTGCCCAAATCGGTCTGGGTGCTCTATCTGCTGGCCATCGTGCTGGTGGTCGGCGTCACCTGGTCCGCCATGGCCACGGTGGACGAGGTCACCCGCAGCGATGCACGCATCGTGCCGGATGGCAAGGAGCAGATCGTCACCAGCGTGGACACCGGCGTGCTCAGCAAGCTGTTGGTGCGCGAAGGTCAGGAAGTGGAGGCGGGTCAGCCGCTGGCCGAGCTGGACCCGACCCGTGCCGAAGCCGCGCAGAACGAAAGTCAGGTGAAGCGGCTGGGTCTGATGGCCCAGGTCAGTCGCCTGCGCGCCGAGGCCCTGGGCCAGGCGCTCAAGTTCCCGCCGGAGGTGGCCCAGGTGCAGCGGCTGGTGGACAGCGAATCCGAAGTCTTCGACACCCGCCGCCGGGTGCTGGAGGAGGCGGTGTCCAGCTACAACCGCAGCATCGGCCTGCTGGCCACGGAACTGAAGATGGCGCAGGACATGTCCGCCAAGGGGCTGATGTCCAACGTGGAAGTGATGCGCCTGAACCGGCAGGTCAATGAACTGCAGCAGCAGCGCAATGAGCGGATCAGCCGCTTCCGTCAGGAGGCCAGCACCGACCTGTCCCGGGTGCAGACCGAGCTGGCACAGATCGACGAGCAGATGGTGGTGCGCCGCGATGCGCTGCAGCACACGGTGCTGAAGTCTCCGGTCAAGGGCTTCGTCAAGAACATCAAGATGAACACGGTGGGCAGCGCGGTCGCGTCTGGCGCGCCCATCATGGAGATCGTGCCGATGGGCGCGCGGGTGCTGGTGGAGGCACGCATCAAGCCGAAGGACATCGGTTTCCTGCAGGTCGGCCAGTCCGCGGTGGTGAAGGTCAACGGCTATGACTTCAATGTCAACGGGGGCATGCACGGCAAGATCGAATACATCAGTCCGGATGCCCTGGGCGAGACCGAGAAGAACGGCGAGGGCACCTACTACCGGGTGATCGTGGCGGCCGAGCGGGTGGACATCAAGCTGCATGGCGATCCGCTGCCGGTCATCCCCGGCATGACGGCGATGCTGGAGATCCGCACTGGCGAGCGCTCGGTGCTCAGCTATCTGCTGCGGCCGATGCTCAAGTCCAAGGAAGCACTGCGGGAGCGGTGACGGCGGTGAGGGCGGCGGGATAGCGCCGGAGCCGGACCTGGACCGGGAGCCGCAACCGGCGCCGGGCACCATCAAAGCTGGGCCCGACTTCAGCCGCTTATCGAGGCTTCGCTTCGAAGCCGACATGGTCCAGTAGAGGCATGGGAAATTGCTTGCAGTACGCGTGACCATGACTCAACCAACTCTGCGCCGGAGCCTGCGGCGCCTCTCTTTCAGCGCCCCGGTGGCGTTCGCTCTGGCCGCGGGTGTGGTGTTGCCGGCCTGGGCGCAAGATCCGCCGCCCAGCCGGTGCAGCGATGATGGCAACCTGCCAGCATCGTCCACCGCAGTGCGGGACGCGGCGCTGCTGGAGACCGGCTCGGCCGATCCGCGCGCGCAGCTTCAGGAATTGGTGCAGAAGGCGCTGGACCGCAGCAAGTCCATCGGTGCCAGTCGCATGCTGGCGCAGGCGGCAGAGGCCGATCTGGCTGAAGCCAAGGCTCAGCGTCTCCCGACGGTCAACCTCGGTCTGACCGGTTCGCATGTGGGCTCGCAAATTCCCGGCGACGGGCCGGCGGGTCGCAGCTCCGGGCTGCAGGGACGCGGCACGCTGAGCGTGACGGCGCCGCTGTATGACTCCGGCCGCATCACCAAGCTGACCGAATGGCGTTCACAACTGGCGGAGGCGGCTCGCTACAGCCAGAACAGTGCCGAAGAGCAGGTGGCCTTGCAGACCGTCTCACTGGCGCTCGACCGCGGGCGTTATCAGCTGCAGGCCCAGGTCTATACCCAATACACCCGCAAGATGGCGTGTCTGGTGGAGGCGCTGGAAATCATCACCAAGGCAGACCGCGGCCGTGCCAGCGAACTGGTGCAGGCGCAGAAGAGTCTGCAGCAGGCGGACTTGTCGTATGAGCAGACGGTGTCCGCCCTGCGCCAGACGGAAGTGCGATTGCGCCGATATGTGGGCGAGGACCTGCCCCGTCCTGCCGCGATGAGCTCGGTGCTGGCCCGCCTGCCGGATCTGAATGAAGCCATGGCGGACGTGATGCTGTCGCCGGATGTGTCGCAGGCCTCGGCCACGGCGCAGGCGCAGCGCAGTTATGCGGAATCCGTGCGCGCGGGTCAACAGCCGAGCGTGAGCCTGCTGGTGCAGGGCAGTGCCACGGTGGGACAGGCCAAGCAGAATGACTGGATTGGTGGTGTGCAGGTCAACATTCCGATCGTTCAACCGGGCGCGGATTCGGCGCTGAACTCGGCGCGTCGCCGGGCGCAGGCGGCGTCGCTTCAGCGGGACGACACCATTGAAGCCAAGCGCTATCGGGTGCAGGAGATGTTTGAAGCGGCGCAGTCCTCGCTGGACCGTTCCCGTCGCATCGTGGATATTCTGCGCAACAGCGACCGCGTGCGGGGCTTCACGCTGCAGCAATGGCAGCAACTGGGCAAGCGCTCGCTCTTTGATGTGATGGCCGCGGAAGGGGACTACTACTCGATGCGCATCGCCCATGTGAATGCGCTGTATGACGCGCAGCAGGTGGTGGCCATCATCTGGTCCCAGGGCCGCGGGGTGGTGACCCCGCTGCGCTGACGAAGGTGGAGGGCCGGAAACCGGACCGGGCAGAGGACTGGGCCGAGCACCGCAGAGTGGCTGATGGCCACCGCGGAGCGGCGAGGCTCAGTCGCTCGCCGTCCGCACCTCCAGCCCGTGCCGGGCGGCGGTACTGAAGAAGGCGGCGAGGGCCACCCCTCGCTTGAGCAGGTAGGGCGTGTCCTGAACGTCCTTGCGCTGGAGCAGCATCAGCAGTTCGTGCAACACCGCTGCGGCATGGGAGGCGGCGATGCGTGGGCTGTCATAGAACTTGTCGTGCAAGGCACCGAGCTGGGGATACCTCGCAGGCTCGCTCGCCGCGATGTCAAGCAGCCGCTCCTCGGGCGTGCCGATGCGCTCGGTGTGTTCTCCTGCAAACAGATCCATGGCCATGGCGAAACCTCAGACAAGCGCCCAGAGGCTAACACTGCTAGCGGATCCATCCGTCGGCATCCACGTGCCCATGAAAAAAGCCGCCCGAAGGCGGCTTTGAATGCATCCGGCGCGCGGGCTTTGCGGCCCGCGGTCCTGATTACTTGACGCTGCGGCGACGCTGAGCGAAGCCCAGACCGGCCAGGGCCAGACCCACCAGGGCCAGGCTGCCAGGTTCCGGCACGTTCAGGGTGACCGAGCCGTCCAGACCCGACTGACGGATCAGGGCTTGGCCCGAATTCCACAGCTCGGAGGGGCTCGCCAGCGGGGGATCCACGTTGGTGTCCAGAATCCAGCTCACCGAGATGGGGTTGTTCAGCCAGTTGCTGTAGAGCGAGCCCAGGCCTTCGCCAGAATTGAAGAAGTTCTGGATGAAGGGATCGCCACCGGCGTACGAATAATCCACCACGCCCTTGATGTACAGATTGGCGTCAGTGACTTGCGAGCCGTTGGCGATCAGGCGCAGGACTTCCTTGCCGTTGTTCGGGTCGGTGAGGGCGCTCTGGTAGTACAGGCTGAAGATACCGGTGTTGTACTCCACGGTGTCAGACACACCGTCGCCGTTCTTGTCCACCGTCTGGCCGACGACTTGGTACGAGTACGTCAGCCCCCACGCGCCACCCAGGCCGCCGATGGCGCCGGCGCCGTACTGCGGAAACGCCACGCCCCCGGTAAACCCGTTCAGGTCGGGCGCCTTCGGATTGTTCAGCGCATCGATGTTGTTCTGCGACGGAACGTTCGGGAAGGCGAAGTTCAGTTGGGTCGTGCCATCAATAGCAGTCTTCGTACCGGCGGTGAACCCGTAGAAGCTCATGATGGACGGAATATTGGTGTCCACCACCGTGGTTCCCGGCGTCGCCGGATTACCGAGGTAGATGGAGGTGGCCAACGTGCCGCTGTAGCCCATTTGGTCGAACACGGCCGTGTTCGTGGAGCCGTTGGGTTCCAGATTGAAATCGGAACCCGTATTGATATACAGGGGCGACGCCAGTGCGGGCGCCGCGGCTGCACCCAGCGCCAGAACGGCCAGGGCGAGCTTCGCTTGCTTGAACATGTGTCTCTCCTTTGAGATGCGTCTTGCCAGATGCACGGTGAAGCGGGAGGCTTCTTGCCGGTCTAAAAAGCGAAGAGCGTGCCAGCGGGCGTTCCCTATTCAAAATCAACGACTTAACTTTTGGTTGCGTGAATTCTTCGGGGTCGATGTCAAGTTTGTCGACACCGCTTGAGGGACAGCGCCACAGCCTCGATCGGTTCCCCCGTTGAGATGTCAACGGCATACTTGTGCAGAACCACTACAAGTACAGGGGGTTCCCGATGACAAGTGCCGTGCCGTCCGACGCCCAGCCAGGCTACGTTTTCAACTACGAACGGGCGTTTTCACGCAACATCGGTTGGGTCACCCCGGAGGAGCAGCAGCGGCTGCGACGGGCCCGTGTCGCCATCGCAGGCTTGGGCGGTGTTGGGGGCGCACACATCCTGACCTTGTCCCGGCTGGGCGTGGCCAACTTCAACATCGCCGATTTCGACGAATTCGATGTCCACAACATGAATCGGCAGGCCGGCGCTTTCATGTCCACCATGGGTCAGTCCAAACTGCAGGTCATGGAGCGGATGGCGCGGGATGTGAATCCGGAAAGCAATATCCGGCTGTTCCCGGAAGGGGTGCAGGACCACAACCTCGACGAATTTCTGAAGGACGTGGACGTGTATGTGGACAGCCTCGACCTGTTCGTGCTGCCCACCCGCCGCAAGGTGTTTCAGCGCTGCCGCGAACTGGGCATTCCCGCCATGACTGCCGCGCCGCTCGGAATGGGCTCGGCCTTTCTGTATTTCAGCCCGACCGGCATGAGTTTCGAGGAGTATTTCAAGCTGGAAGGGCGCCCCTCCACCGACCAGTACGCCCGCTTCATCGCGGGCGTTTCGCCGGCCATGCTCAACCGCAAATACCTGGTGGTGCCGGAATCGGTGAATTTCGCGGAACGCCGCGGGCCCTCCACCGGCATGGCCTGCGAACTGTGCGCCGGCATGATGGGCACGCAGGTGCTCAAACTGCTGCTGAACCGCGGCCCGCTGCGGGCCGCCCCCTGGGGCCTGCATCTGGATGCCTATCGGGGCATTCTCAAACACACCTGGCGGCCTCTCGGAAACGCCAACCCGATCCAGCGTCTGCTGATCAGCCTGATCAAACCCCTGCTTCGCGGGGGCTGAGGCCAACTCCCCTAGCGCGACCGCCGGGAATTAGCACGGAATTCCATCACGCCCCCTGGGGATCGCCCTCAGTCCAGGGGGTTCCCTCCGGGGGCGCGCTGAGGTGCAATCCGGCTCGTTTCCGGAAGGGGTGGGACATGTTCAAGAAGACAGGATCAATGCACTGGACGGGCCGCGCAATTCTGCGGATCGTGGGAGGTCTGCTGGCGGTCAGTTTGGGCCTCACCGGCTGCTCCACCGCCGGTAAGTATCCGCCCGCGCCGGTCAGCGCCAGCCAGGCGGACTACAGCTATGTGGTGGGCGCCGGCGACAACCTCAACATCATTGTCTGGCGCAATCCGGAACTCTCCACCACCGTGCCGGTGCGCCCGGACGGCAAGATCGCCTCGCCGCTGATCGATGAGTTGCCGGTGCAGGGCAAGAACTCGGTGCAAATTGCCCGGGATATCGAAAAGACCCTGTCCAAATACGTCCGCGACCCGGTGGTGACCGTGATCGTCACCACCTTTGTCGGCCCCTACAGCGAGCAGATCCGGGTGGTGGGTGAAGCCGCCAAGCCGATGTTCCTGCCCTACAAGCAGAACATGACCCTGCTGGATGTGATGATCGCCGTCGGCGGCCTCACCGACTTTGCGGACGGTAACGGCGCCAGCATCCTGCGCACCGCCGAAGGCAACAAGCAATATTCCGTGCGGTTGAAGGATCTGATTCGCCGCGGTGACGTGTCGGCCAATGTCGAGATGCGTCCGGGCGACATCCTCATCATTCCTCAGAGCCTCCTCTGATCCGTTTTTCCTGATTCCTCACACCGGCCCCCGCGCAGACGCTCCTCAGGACGCTGCGCGCCGCCGGTGTCGTTGCAGTACCGCTCGTAGAGAGATCGCCGCATGGATTCCCTCATTGCCCAGCTGATGGCTGTGTTCAAGCGCATGTGGCGCTACCGGTGGCCGGGGCTGATGGCCGCCTGGGTGGTGGGCATCATCGCGGCCGTGGTGGTGTTCGTGGTGCCGGACCGCTTCGAAGCCAGCGCCCGTGTCTACGTGGACACCCAGTCCATGCTCAAGCCCCTGATGACCAATCTGGCGGTGCTCAACAACACCGAGCAGCAGGTGGCCGTGCTCAGCCGCACCCTGATCAGCCGACCCAATGTGGAAAAGCTGGTGCGCATGGCCGATCTGGATCTGCGCGCCACCGGCAAGTCGGAGCAGGAAGCGCTGATTGACCGCGTCACCCGCAACCTGTCCATCCAGTCGGCCGGCGGCACGACCAACAATCTCTACATCCTCAGCTACCGCGATTCGTCGCCGGAGGTGTCGAAGAAGGTGGTTGCGTCGCTGCTCAACATCTTCATGGAGTCCAGCCTGGGTGCCAGCCGCAAGGACAGCACCACCGCCGCGACCTTCCTGAACGAGCAGATCAAGAACTACGAAGCCAAGCTGGAAGAGGCTGAGACGCGCCGCAAGGAATTCCGCCTGCGCAATCTGCAGCTGACCGCGCAGGACGGCAAGGACTCCGCCGCTCGCCTCGCCGACGCCAGCGTGCAGCTGGACGCCGCTCGGCTGCAACTGCGCGAGGCCGTCAATGCCCGCGACATGGCCAAGCAGCAGCTGGACATGGACAACAAGCGCAACACCAGCGGCGGCAGCCTGCAGAGCCTGATGCAGGAAAGCTCGCAGAAGCTGGCCACGCCCGAGATCGACAGCCGCATCGAAGGGCTCAAGCGCAACCTGGACACGCTGCAGCAGCGCTACACCGACCAGCATCCGGACGTGGTCAATACCAAGCGCCTGATCAAGGACCTGGAAGAGCAGAAGAAAAAGGAAGTGGCCGACCTGCAGAAGGCCGCGCTGGACAATCCCGCTGCCGCAGGTGGCCGAGGTGACAGCCTCGCCAACCAGGAACTGGCCCGCGTGCTGGCCACCAAGGAAGTGGAAGTGGCCTCGCTGCGCGCCCGTGTGGATGAACTGCAGGGGCGGTACACCCAGGCCCAGGGCGCCATCAAGATGGCCCCGCAGCTGGAAGCCGAATTCGCCCAGCTCAACCGCGACTACGACGTCATCAAGAAGAACTATGAAGAAATGGTGGCCCGCCGCGAGTCCGCCAGCCTCTCGACCGATCTGGACAACACCTCCGGTGTGGCCGACTTCCGCATCATCGACCCGCCTCGCGCTTCGTCCAAGCCGGTGGCGCCCAACCGCCTGATGCTGCTGGCCGCGGGTCTGGTGGTGGCGGTCTTGGCCGGTCTGGTGACGGCCTTCGCCGCGAGCCAGGTGCGTCCGGTCTTCCACGACCTGAGCGAGCTGCGTCAGCGCCTGGAGATGCCGATCCTGGGCGTGGTGTCGCGGCAGGAAACGCCGGAGGACCGGCGGCGTGCCAAGGTCGACCTGCTGCGCTTCGGCGCGGCGTCGGGTGGCCTGGCCGGGGTGTATGCGCTGGGATTGATCGGCATGGCGATCTGGCTGAGCCGGCAGGTGGGGTGACGCGATGACAAGCCTGATCGAACAAGCCGCACGCCGGCTGGAACAACTGAAGCAGGCCGGCGTGGACGTCGGCCCGGCGACAGCCCCGGCGGTCGAGCCGGCACCGGCCATAGCGGCGGCCCCGGCCGCACCTGTGGCGTCCGTGGCGCCGGCGGCGACGCCGGCATACGCCACGCAGGCCACGCCCGCCGCTTCCGCCGCGCCCGCACAAGCAGCGCCGGCCGCCCCGACCATCGCCCGCACCCGCGGCCCCCAGGAGGGCACCTCCAAGCGGGTGGAGCTGGATCTGGAAGCGCTGACCGCACAGGGCTTTCTCACCCCCAATGCGCCGCGCAGCTATCTGGCGGATCAATACCGCAACATCAAGCGACCGCTGATCCGCAATGCGATGGGCCGCGGCGCCGCGACCCTCAACAACGCCAACCTGATCATGGTGACCAGCGCCTTGCCCGGCGAGGGCAAGAGCTTCACCTCCCTGAACCTGGCCATGAGCATCGCGGCTGAGTTCGACAACACCGTGATGCTGGTGGATGCCGACGTGGCCCGCCCGTCCATGCTGCGCATGCTCGGCCTGCCGCCCGGCCCGGGTCTGCTGGACGTGCTGGAGAACTCGGTCGACATGGCCGATGTGCTCATCAAGACCAACGTCGACAAGCTGACCCTGTTGCCCAGCGGCCGTCCGCATGACCGCGCCACCGAACTGCTGGCCAGCGACGCCATGACCGAGCTGCTGGACCACATGGCCAAGCGCTATTCCGACCGCATCATCATCTTCGATTCTCCGCCGCTGCTGCTCACCACCGAGTCGCGGGTGCTGGCCACCCACATGGGTCAGATCGTGGTGGTGATCCAGGCCGAGCGCACGCCGCAAAGCGCGGTGATGCAGGCGATCGCCACCATCGAAAGCTGCCCATTGAAGATGGCGCTGCTGAACCAGGCGTCGGCCAAGGCCGATGCGGGCTACGGCTACCACTACGGCAGCTACGGATACGGCCAGGGCTACGGCTACGGATACCGCCAGGGCGACGACGCCGCTGAAGGCGGACAGCCGGCCACCGGCAAGGCTTGAGGAGGCAACGCATGGCAGGTCTTCACCGTCTTCCCCGGCGCCACGCCGCATGCCTGCTGGCCTGCGGGCTGCTGGGCATGGCGACGACGGTGCAGGCCCAGACCCTTGGCGGCGGCAGCGGTGCCGACAGCGGCGAGGGCACGAAGCGGCTGGGCATGACGGTGGTGCCTCGCATCGGCGTGTCCGAAACCTGGACCGACAACCTCACCCTGGCGCCGGACGGTCAGCGCGACCGGGCACTGATCACCAGCGTCTCGCCGGGTCTGTCCGTCACCAGCCGCAGCGGCTGGCTGCGCGGCACGCTGGACTATCAGATGGACGGTCTGATCTATCTGAAAAGCGATCGCAGCAGCCGGGTGCAGAACCAGCTGCAGGCCCGTGGCAATGCGGAGCTGGTGCAGTCCCGCGTGTTCGTGGACGCCAACGCCAACATCAGCCAGCAGACGATTTCCGCCTTCGGCCAGACCTCGCCCAGCGGGGAACTCGACAATCCGAACCGCACGGAAGTGCGCACCCTGACGGTCTCGCCGTACTGGCGCGGCATGCTCAGCACCCTGGCCAGCTTCGAGCTGCGCGCCACCGGCCAGATGCGCGATTCCAGCGAGGGCGGCACCGGCACCAGCTCGGCCAGTGGGGACGCCAAGGAAGGCTCGCTGAACCTCAGCCTGAGCGGGCCGCAGGGGCGTGCCCTGAACTGGGGGCTGCAGGCCTACACCCGTCGCATCCACTATGAGCTGACGGGTCTGGACAACCGCAGCACCAGTGCCGTGGCCACCCTCAGCTGGGTTCCGGATGTGGACTGGGTGCTGGGCGTCTCCGGCGGCCGCGAGAAGAGCGACTACTTCGGCAGCGACACCAGCAGCATCTATGGCGCCAGCCTCAAGTGGACGCCGACGCCGCGCACCACCCTCAGCGGCGACTGGCAGCGTCACAGCTACGGCAACAGCCACAACGCGGTGCTGGAACATCGCATGACCCAGCTGGTGCTGCGCCTGACGAGCACTCAGGCGGTGAGCACCGGCAGCGACCCCAGCGGCCAGATGACCAACTATCAATTGCTGGACCTGCAATACAGCAGCATCGAGCCCGACGCCGCCAAGCGGGACGCACTCGTGCGTTCGCTGCTGGCCGCTCTGGGCCTGAGCCCCAGCGCCGTCAGCAGCACCGGTTTCCTGACCAACACCGCCACGCTGCAGCAGCGCAATGAACTGGCGCTGGCCTGGACCAGCCCGCGCATGACGCTGACGCTGGCGGCCAACGACAACAAGAGCCGCGCGCTGGGCACCACCACCAATGCGTCCGACGACCTTGCCCTGGCCAGCAACATCCGCCAGCGTGGGGTGACGCTGAGCGTGGCCTACCGCTTCACGCCGCTGAGCACCGGCAATGTGACCTACACCCGCCAGCACAGCAGCGGGGATGGCACCGGCAATGCGCTGTCCAGCGGCATGTCCTCGCTGACCGCATCCACCACCCACCGCCTGGGCCCGCGCACCGATGCGTCGCTGGGCCTGCGCCACACCCGTTCCGACGACCAGTCCCTGGGCTATCGCGAAAACGCGATCTATGCCCAGATGACGCAGCGTTTCTAGGCAGCCACCGCGATGTATGAGGCCTTTTATGGGCTGAGCAGCAAGCCGTTCCAGCTCAGTCCCGACCCGAGTTTCTATTTCGGCAGCAAGCAGCACCGCAAGGCCAAGGCCTATCTGGACTATGGCGTGCTGCGCAGCGACGGCTTCATCGTCATCACCGGCGAGATCGGTGCCGGCAAGACGACGCTGGTGCGCGGCCTGCTGGACAGCCTCAACCGCAGCAATGTGGTGATTGGCAATGTGGTGACCACCCAGCTCGATGCGGAAGACACCCTGCGTCTGGTCGGTGCGGCCTTCGGCGTGCGCGTCAAGGACCTGCCCAAGAGCGAAGTGCTGATGGCGCTGGAAGCGTTTTTCGTCAGCGAAGCCAGCCGCGGCAAGCGCTGCCTGCTGATCGTGGATGAAGCGCAGAACCTCACCGCCCGGGCGGTGGAGGAACTGCGCATGCTGTCCAACTTCCAGTTTGGCAACCAGTCGCTGGTGCAGACCTTCCTGGTGGGCCAGCCCGAATTCCGCGCCATCCTGCAGCGGCCGGAGATGGAGCAGTTCCGTCAGCGCATTGCCGCCAGCTGCCACATCGGCCCGCTGGATGAAGAGGACACGCAGCGCTACATCGAGCATCGACTCAAGTGTGCCGGCGCCGATGGCAAGCCGACCTTCGAGCCGGCTGCCTTTGCCGCGCTGCATCGCGCCAGCCACGGCATTCCGCGTCGCATCAACACGCTGTGCGACCGGCTGCTGCTGCTGGGCTGCATGGCCGAGCGGGTGCACCTGACCGAAGCCGATGTGGAGGAAGTGGTGGCGGACCTGTCGCGCGAATCGGCCTTTGCGCCGCCGCCGGCAGTGACCGTCTCGCTCAATGCAGCCGGCGAGCCGGTGACCGATGCATCGCTGGATGGGAGCCTCTCCCACCTGCGTCGTCAGGCGCGCGAGGCCGGCACCGACGTGGGCGCACTGGCGCAGGAACTGGCGGGTCTGGGGCTGGAAGGCCAGGACGCCCGCCTGCAGCGCATCGAGGACAGCCTGATGCGGCTGGAGCGGATCAACCAGCAGACGCTGGCGCTGCTGCAGAAGCTGGTGGGCGCGGTCAAGTCGCCGTGAGCGGCACTGCCGGCCATGCCTTGGGAAGGACAGAGAGAATGACAACGCCCGCTTCAGCCGATCGCCAGGGCCGCATCCGCAATGCGATGAGCATCGACGTGGAAGACTACTTCCAGGTCAGCGCCTTCGCGCCCTATATCCAGCGCGGCGACTGGGACCACCGGGAATGCCGGGTGGAGCGCAATGTCGGCCGCATCCTCGACTTGCTCGATGCCCGCGGCGTCAAGGCCACCTTTTTCACCCTGGGCTGGATTGCCCAGCGGTATCCGCAACTGGTGCGGGACATCGTTGCGCGCGGCCATGAACTGGCCAGCCACGGCTACGGCCACGAGCGTGCCAGCGACCTGAGCCCGACCGCCTTCCGCGAGGACATCCTCAGCGCCAAGCATCTGCTGGAAGACCTGGGCGGTGTGGCGGTGAAGGGCTACCGGGCCCCCAGCTTCTCCATCGGTGAATCCAACCTGTGGGCCTTCGACGTGCTGGCCGACTGCGGCTATCGCTACAGCTCCAGCGTCTATCCAATCGAGCACGACCACTACGGCATGCCAGATTCGCCGCGCTTTGCCTACGAAGTGCGACCCGGCCTGATCGAAGTCCCGGTGACGACGCTGCGTTTTCGCGGTCGCAACTATCCCAGCAGTGGGGGCGGCTGGTTCCGCCTGCTGCCCTATGGCGTCACGCGCTGGATGATCGAGCGCTTCAACCGCATCGAAGGCCGCAGTGCGGTGTTCTATTTCCACCCCTGGGAAATCGATCCGGCGCAGCCACGCATTGTTGGCATCGATGCCAAGACGCGCTTTCGCCATTACGTGAACATCGGTCGCACCGAAAGCCGCATCGAGCAGTTGCTGGCGGACTTCGAATGGGCGCGCATGGATGAGCTCTTCCTGCCATCGGCTCTGGATCAGCGGGAGGCGGCATGATCGTCCGGCGCCTGGCCCTGGGCGATGCCGACACCGCGCGCCGCTGGGACGCGTTTGTGCTGGCCTGCCCGCAGGCCTCGTTCTTTCATCTGAGCGCCTGGCAGGGCATCCTGCGCCGGCAGTTCGGCCATGAGGGCTACTTCTTCTATGCCGAGCGGGATGGCCGTATCGAAGGCGTGTTGCCGCTGGCGGAGAACAAGAGTCGTCTCTTCGGCCATGCGCTGGTGAGTCTGCCGTTCGCAGTTTATGGCGGTGTGGCGGCACAGACGCCTGAAGCGGCGCAGGCGCTGGAAGCCGAGGCCCAGAAGACGGCGCAGACGCTGAAGGTCGAGCATCTGGAGATGCGCAACACGACCCGCCAGCATGAGGATTGGCCGCATCAGGATCTCTACGTCACCTTCCGCAAGGAGATCCTGCCCGAGGAAGAAGCCAACATGCTGGCGATTCCGCGCAAGCAGCGGGCGATGGTGCGCAAGGGCATCAAGAACAACCTGCGCTCGGAGATCGACTCCGGTGTGGACCGCTTCTTTGCGCTGTATGCCGACAACGTGCATCGGCACGGCACGCCGGCCATGCCGCGCCGCTATTTCCAGGCGCTGCTCGATGCCTTTGGCGATGCGGCCGAAGTGCTGGTGGTGACCAGCGAACAAGGCGAGCCGCTCTCCGCCGTGCTGAGTTTCTACTTCCGCGACGAAGTGCTGCCGTACTACGCCGGGGACGCCGTCGCCGCGCGGGACCTGGCCGCCAACGACTTCAAATACTGGGAGCTGATGCGCCGCGCCTGCGCCCGGGGACTGAAGGTGTTCGATTACGGCCGCAGCAAGCAGGGCACCGGCTCCTTCGCTTTCAAGAAGAACTGGGGCTTCGAGCCGACGCCGCTGCATTACGAATACTGCCTCTACCGCCGCGAAGCGGTGCCGCAGAACAATCCGAGCAACGCCAAGTACCAGCTGATGATCAAGGCGTGGCGCCGCCTGCCGCTGAGCGTGGCCAACTGGCTGGGCCCGCACATCGTGCGCAGCCTGGGCTGAAGGACGCGCCATGGCCCGCATCCTCTACCTCGTCCATCGCCTGCCGTATCCGCCGAACAAGGGCGACAAGCTGCGTTCCTACCATCTGCTCAAACATCTGGCCGCCGGCCACGAGGTGGTGCTGGGCAGCTTCATCGACGATGCCGAGGACTGGGCCCATGTGCCGGCGCTGCGGGAGTTTTGTGCCGATGTCTTCGTGGCCGGACTGAATCCGCTGCTGTCGCGACTGGCCAGTCTGCGCGGCCTGCTCAGTGGCGAGGCCTTGAGCCTGCCGTATTACCGCCATCGCGCGATGCGCGCCTGGATCGACTCACTGTCGCGCGGACCCCGCTTCGATGCGGTGGTGGTGTTCTCCTCCACCATGGCGCAGTACGCGGTGCAACTGCGCCGAGCCATGGGAGAGGTGCCGATGCTGGTGGACTTCGTCGACGTGGATTCGGCGAAGTGGACCGACTATGCCAAGGCGCATCGCTGGCCGATGTCCTGGCTGTACCGGCGTGAGGGCCGCGAGCTGCTCGCCTACGAGCGCGAGGTGGCGGAACAGGCGCGCTGCTCCTTCTTTGTCACCGAAAGCGAGAAGGCGCTGTTCCAGCGGCTCTCGGCCAGCCGGGCGGCGGTGGAAGCGCTGGGCAATGGGGTGGACAGCGGCTACTTCTCGCCGCTGCCGGCGCAGGACAACCCCTTTGATCCGGACGAGCTGCCGCTGGTGTTCACCGGCGCGATGGACTATTGGCCCAATGTCGACGCGGTGCAGTGGTTCGCCAGCGAGGTGCTGCCGGGCCTGCGTCAGCGCTGGCCGCGGCTGAAGTTCACCATCGTCGGCCGCTCGCCGACGCCCGCGGTGCAGGCCCTCGCCGGCGAGGCGGTGCGGGTGACCGGCACGGTGCCCGATGTGCGCCCCTACCTGCAGCATGCCGCGGCGGTGGTGGCACCGCTGCGTCTGGCGCGCGGGGTGCAAAACAAGATCCTGGAAGCGATGGCGGTCGGACGTCCGGTGGTGGCGGCACGCAGCTGTGTGGAAGCGCTCAGCGCCAACGGCGTGCTGGCCGGTCAGGACCTGCTGTCGGCCGACTCGGCCGGTGACTATCTGGAATTGGTGCATGCGCTGCTGTCGGCGCCGCAGCGGGCGCAGGCCATCGGCCAGCAGGCGCGTGAGCGGGTGCTGCGGCAGTTCAGCTGGCATGCGCATCTCTCCCGTCTGGATCAGTACCTGCCGGTGACGGCCAAGGTGGCGGCATGAGCGTGGCCACGCCACCGAACGCGGGCGCGCTCAGCCTGCCGCAGCCCTGGCGTCGTCCGCTGGCGCTGCTGGTGCTGCTGATCGTGGCGCTGCTGTTGCTCTATCGCCAGACGGCGCTGGGCATGGTGGCCATCTGGTGGCGCTCCGGCACCTTCACCCACGCCTTTCTGGTGCCGCCGATCGTGCTGTGGCTGGCCTGGCGGCGCCGCTCGGCGGTGGCGGGCCTCACGCCACGACCGGTGCCCTGGCTGGCCCTGCCGCTGGCGCTGATGGGCGCCGCCTGGCTGCTGGCCGACTTCGCCACCATCAATGCGGCCACGCAGTTCCTGCTGGTGGCCATGCTGGTGCTGCTTGTGCCGGCGGTGCTGGGCTGGACGGTGGCACGTGAGATGTCGTTCCCGCTGGCCTTCCTGTTCTTCTGCGTGCCGGTGGGCGAGTTCCTGCTGCCGCAGCTGATGACCTGGACGGCGCATTTCACCGTCGTCGCCTTGCGGCTCAGCGGCATTCCCGTGTATCAGGAGGGCCTGCAGTTCATCATTCCCAGCGGGCAATGGTCGGTGGTCGAGGCCTGCTCCGGCGTGCGCTACCTGATCGCTTCGCTGATGGTGGGCACCCTCTATGCCTACCTCAGTTATCAGACGCTGCGGCGCCGGCTGGCTTTCATCGCGCTGGCGGTGGCGCTGCCGCTGGTGGCCAACTGGGGGCGGGCCTATCTGATCGTGATGATCGGGCATCTGTCCGGCAATACGCTGGCCGTCGGCGTGGACCATCTGATCTACGGCTGGGTGTTCTTCGGCGTGGTGATGCTGGCGATGTATGTGATCGGCGGCCGCTGGGCGCAGCCGGAGTTGCCGCTGCGGCCGCTCACGGATGCATCGGTGGGCGGCGGCTCTTCCCGCGCCGTCGGCGTCGGCGGCGTCGGCCGCACCGCGCGCCCGGACGCGACCTGGGCCACGGCGGCTGCACTGGCACTGGTGCTGGCCTTGCCTGCTGCCGCGAGCGCCTGGCTGCAGCGGGGCAGTGGCACGGCGGTCACCGGCCTGACGGCGCTGGCGCCGGCCACTGGTTGGACAGTGCGCCCGACTGCAGGCAGCGGCAGTGACAGCAGCACGAGCAGCAACAGCATTAGCACCAGCAACAACGAGGTGCCGTCTGGCGGCCGTGTCCCCTTCGCTGGAACTTCGGCCGCCTGGGAACCCGGCTTCACCGGCGCGAACGCGGTGATGCGCGAAGAATTCGAACGCGCCGGCCAGCCGCCGGTGGGTCTGCACCTCCAGTATTTCCGCGATCAGGACTACGAGCGCAAGCTGGTCAGCTCCAGCAATCGCGTGGTGCCGCCAGAGAGCAAACAATGGGCCGCCGTGGCGCAGGGTGAGGCCGCCCTGGAGCTGCCATCCACCGCCGGAGCGACCGTGCTGCCGCTGCTGACGACGCAGATCCGCGCCGCGGGTCTGGAAGCCAGCAGCGTCACCCGTCTGCTGGCCTGGCATGTCTACTGGATCAACGGTCAGCCGGAAGTGAAGGACTGGCGGGCCCGCCTGCGCGGCGCCTGGCAGCGGATGACGGGGCAGGGCGACGATGCCGCGCTGGTGCTCGTCTACACGCCGCTGGATGACGTCGCGCCGCAGCGTCTGGAGCAGTTCCTCCGCGACCATTGGATGGCCATCGATGCCGAACTGCAGCGGGTTCGCGCGCAGCGCACGGCCGCAGCCCCGTCGGGAGGCCGCCCATGAGCGTCAGCCTGCCTCTGGTGCACGGCACCGCCCGTCGCGACGACCCGCGGCCACTGGTGCTGCATGTGATGTATCGCTTCGACACCGGCGGTCTGGAAAATGGCGTGGTCAATCTGATCAACCACATGCCGGCCGACCGCTACCGCCACGCGATCCTCGCGCTGACCGAGGTGACGGACTTCCGTCGCCGTCTGCAGCGGGAGGATGTGGACTTCTTCGCGCTGAACAAGCCGCCAGGGCAGGGCTTCTGGCTGTATCCGCAGCTCTACCGGCTGTTCCGCGAATTGCGACCGGCGGTGGTGCACAGCCGCAATCTGGCGGCGCTGGAGGTGCAACTGCCGGCCTGGCTGGCGCGGGTGCCGGTGCGCATCCACGGGGAGCATGGGCGGGACGTCGGAGACCTCGACGGACGCAACCGCACCTACCAGCGGGTACGCCGTTTCTATCGGCCGTTTGTGTCCCACTACATCGCCTTGTCCCGCGACCTGGGGGACTACCTGACGGGGCCGATCGGCGTGCCGGCGGATCGGGTCAGCCAGTTCGTCAACGGCGTGGACACCGACCGCTTCCGCGCCGCCGGGGACGCCAGCCTTGTGCAGCCGATCGACGGCTGCCCCTTCCATCCGGATCGGCATTGGATCATCGGCACCGTGGGCCGCATGCAGGCGGTGAAGGATCAGCTGATGCTGACCCGCGCCTTCATCCTCACCGTCAACGCCGCGCCCGAGCTGCGCGAGCGGCTGCGGCTGGTGATGATCGGCGACGGTCCGCTGCGGGCGCAGTGCCAGGCGCTGCTGGACGAAGCCGGCATGGCGGATCTGGCCTGGCTGCCGGGGGAGCGCAGCGATGTGCCCGCGGTGATGCGCGGCCTGCATGTGTTCGCGCTGCCGTCGCTGGCGGAGGGCATCTCCAATACCATTCTGGAAGCGATGGCCAGCGGCCTGCCGGTGGTGGCCACCGAGGTCGGCGGCAATGCCGACCTGGTGACTCCGCAGATCAGCGGCCTGCTCGTGCCAGCCGCCGATCCGCAGCCGATGGCCGGGGCGCTGCTGCGCCTGGTGCGCAATCCCGCGCAGGCCGCGGCCATGGGCGAGGCCGGCCGGCAGCGGGTGGAGCGGGATTTCAGCATGCGGGCCATGGTGGCCCGCTATCAGGGACTGTACGACCGCCTGCGCGGCCAGTCGCCGGCCTTCGGGCATTGACGGGAACAGCACCATGTGCGGAATCAGTGGCATCTTCGACACCCGGGGCCGGCGCGACTTTGACGCCGCCCTGATGCATCGCATCAACGACACGCTGCATCATCGCGGGCCGGACGAGGGCTCCATCCACCTGCAGCCGGGGCTGGGCTTCGGGCATCGGCGGCTGTCCATCATCGACATCGCCACCGGCCAGCAGCCGCTGTTCAATGCCAAGGGCACGGTGGGCATCGTCTTCAACGGCGAGATCTACAACTACCAGTCGCTGATGGCCGAGCTGCAGGCGCTGGGGTATGTCTTCCGCACCCGCAGCGACACCGAGGTGATCGTGCATGCCTGGTCGGCCTGGGGCGAGGACTGCGTGCAGCGCTTGCGCGGCATGTTCGCCTTCGTACTGTGGGACCAGGAGCGGGACGTCCTCTTCATGGCCCGCGACCGCCTGGGCGTGAAGCCGATGTTCTATGCGCTGCTGGACGACGGCGCGCTGGTGTTCGGCTCGGAGCTGAAGGCGCTGATGGCCCATCCGCAGCTGCGCCGCGACATTGATCCGCAGGCGGTGGAAGAGTATTTTGCGCTGGGCTATGTGGCCGAGCCGCGCACCGTCTTTCGTCAGGCCCTGAAGCTGCCGCCGGGCCACACGCTGATGGTGCGCCGGGGTGAGGCGCTCGGCCAGCCGCGTCGCTACTGGGATGTGAACTTCACCCTCGATGCCCGCATCGATGAAGTGCAGGCGCAGGAGGAACTGCTGCGCCGCCTGCGCGAATCGGTGAAGCTGCGCATGATCGCCGAGGTGCCGCTGGGCGCCTTCCTCTCCGGCGGCGTCGATTCGAGCGCGGTGGTGGCGATGATGGCCGGCGAAAGTGCCCATCCGGTCAAGACCTGCTCGATGGCGTTTGATGACCCGGCCTATAACGAAGCGGAATTCGCGCGTCAGGTGGCGGACCGTTATCACACCGAGCACCATGTCGAGACGGTGCAAAGCGACGACTTCGACCTGATCGACACCCTGGCCCGCCTCTACGACGAGCCGTATGCCGACAGCTCCGCCATCCCCACCTACCGGGTGTGCCAGCTGGCACGCAAGCATGTGACGGTGGCACTGTCCGGCGACGGCGGCGACGAGAGCTTCGGCGGCTACCGCCGCTACCGACTGCACATGATGGAAGAGCGCATGCGCGCCAGCCTGCCGTTGGGACTGCGTCGGCCGCTGTTCGGCACGCTCGGCCGGCTGTATCCCAAAGCCGACTGGGCGCCGCGGGTCTTCCGCGCCAAGACCACCTTCCAGGCGCTGGCCCGCAATTCGGTCGAGGCCTATTTCCACACCATGTCGGTGATCCGCGACAACGAGCGCATGCCCTTGTACAGCGCGCGCTTCAAGTCCGAACTGGGCGGCTACAACGCCCGCGAGCTCTTCTTGCGCCATGCGGAGCGGGCCAACACCGACGATCCGCTGGCGATGATCCAGTACATCGACCTGCACACCTACCTGGTCGGCGACATCAACACCAAGGTGGACCGCGCGTCGATGGCGCATTCGCTGGAAGTGCGCGAGCCGCTGATGGACCATCCGCTGGTGGAATGGCTGGCCACGCTGCCGTCCCACCTCAAACTGCGCGGCGGTGAAGGCAAATACCTCTTCAAGAAGTCGCTCGAGCCGCATCTGCCGCGCGACGTGCTCTACCGGCCCAAGATGGGCTTTGCGGTGCCGCTGGCACGCTGGTTCCGCGGGCCGCTGCGGCAGCGGGTGCGCAGCGCCCTGCTGGGCGGACCGCTGGCCGATTCCGGCTGGTTCGACCTCCAGGCCATCGGGCAACTGGTGGAGCAGCATGAAAACGGCAGTCGCGATCACAGCACGCCGCTGTGGACGCTGCTGATGTATGACGCCTTCCTGCGCAACGTCATGGGCATGGCGCCGATGCGCCAGGCGGCCTGACCCGCTGACGGCACCGGATGCGCACTGCATGAAGATCCTCTACCACCACCGCACGGCGTCCAAGGACGGGCAGGCGGTCCATATCGAAGAGATGATTGCCTCGCTGCGTGCCCTCGGGCATGAGGTGCGGGTCGTCGCACCAGGCGGCGAATCCGCTCCGCAGGACAAGGCCCGCATGGGTGACGATGTCGGCTGGGTGCAGCGACTGCGGGCGCGGCTGCCCAAGTGGGTGTACGAGCTGCTGGAGCTGGGTTATTCGCTGCTGGCCTACCGGCGTCTGGCCCAGGCGGCCCGGGAGTTCCGGCCCGATGCCATCTACGAACGCTACAACCTCTACCTGCTGGCCGGGCTGCTGCTCAAGCGCCGCACCGGCCTGCCGCTGCTGCTGGAAGTGAATGCGCCCTTGGCCGATGAGCGCGAGCGCTTCGGCGGTCTGGCGTTGCCGCGGCTGGCCCGGTGGGCCGAGGGCGTGGTCTGGCGCGGTGCCGACATGGTGCTGCCAGTCACCCGCGTGCTGGGCGAGATGGTCGCCGCACGCGGTGTGCCGCAGGACCGGCTGATGGTGGTGCCCAACGGCATCAACCAGGAGCACTTTGCAGAGGCGCCTTCGCCGCAGGCCGCCAAGGCCCAACTCGGCTGGCCGGATGCGCTGGTGCTGGGCTTCACCGGCTTCGTGCGGGACTGGCATGGCATGGACCGGGTGATCCGCTGGATGGCCAGCCCGGCCGCACCGGCCAATGCCCGGCTGCTGCTGGTGGGCGACGGACCTGCGCGGGAGGACCTGGAAGCGCTGGCGCGGTCGCTGAACCTGGGCGAGCGGGTGCGCTTCACCGGCGTCATCTCTCGCGATGATGTGCCGCGGCATGTCGCCGCCTTTGACATCGCGCTGCAGCCGGCGGTGGTGGCGTATGCCTCGCCGCTGAAGCTGTTCGAGTATCTGGCCCTGTCCAAGGCCATCGTGGCACCTCGACAGCCCAACATCGAAGAGGTGCTGGAAGACGGCCGCAATGCGCTGCTGTTCGACCCGGCACAGCCCGACGCCCTGGAAGCGCTGCTGGCGCGGCTGGCCCATGACGCCACGCTGCGCGAGCAGCTGGGGCAGGGCGCCGGTGCCACCATTGCGCGTCTGAATCTGACCTGGCTGGGCAATGCCGAGCGGGTGGTGGCGCTGGCCCGGTCGCTGCGGGACGCCCCGGCATCGACGCTGGGCGATGCCAAGGCGTGAAGGCACAGGCACGGCCATGCTGAAGATCCTGACCTTCTCCACGCTGTATCCCAGCGCTGAAATGCCCAGCCACGGCATCTTTGTGGAAACCCGTCTGCGTCATCTGGTCGCTTCCGGCCAGGTGCAGGCGAAGGTGATCGCGCCGGTGCCCTGGTTTCCGTTCAAGGGCGAGCGCTTCGGCGAATACGGCAGGTTTGCCGCCACGCCTTTGGCGGAGCAGCGCCACGGCCTGTCGGTGACGCATCCGCGCTTCATCCGGCTGCCCAAGGTGGGCATGAGCAGCGCACCCTACACCCTGGCCTGGACGGCACTGCGCGAGGCCCGCCGCCTGCAGCGGGAAGGCTTCGACTTCGACCTGATCGACGCCCACTACTTCTATCCCGATGGGGTGGCCGCGGCCATGGTGGCGCGGGCGCTGGACAAGCCGCTGGTCATCACCGCCCGCGGCACCGACATCAACCTGATCCCGGCCTACACCCTGCCGCGCAAGATGATCCTGCGGGCCGCGCGACAGGCCGACGGCATGGTGACCGTCTGCGCCGCGCTGAAGGACGAGCTGGTGCAACTGGGCGGCGAGGCGGACAAGATCCAGGTGCTGCGCAACGGCGTGGACCTGACGCTGTTCCACCCGGGCGGCCGTGACGCCTGTCGCCAGCAGTTGGGCTTGGCTCCCGGTCGCTTCACGCTGGCATCGGTCGGTCATCTGATCGAACGCAAGGCCCATGACCTGGTCATCGGTGCACTGCCGCAGTTGCCGGATGTGGACCTGCTGATTGCAGGCAGCGGACCGGAAGAGGCCGCCTTGCGCCGTCAGGCTGCGGACCTGGGCGTGGCCGACCGGGTGCGTTTCCTCGGCCCCTTGCCACAGGCGCGGCTGCGGGAGGTGTATGCCGGTGTGGATGCGCTGGTGCTGGCATCCAGCCGCGAAGGCTGGGCCAATGTGCTGCTGGAGGCGATGGCCTGCGGCACGCCGGTGGCTGCGTCGAACGTGTGGGGCACGCCGGAGGTGGTGAGCGGGCCAGAAGCCGGCGAACTGATGCCGGAGCGCACGGCCGCTGGCGTCGCCGCGGCGGTGCGCCAGTTGCGCGCCGTGCCGCGCGACCGGGCGGTGACGCGGCGGTATGCCGAGCAGTTCTCCTGGGACACGACCACCCAGGGTCAGATCGACTTGTTCCAGCGGATCCTCGCCGCTCGGGGAATGCCGGAGTTCCGTCATGCGTGACCTGATCATGCTGGCCCTCTTTTCGCTGCTCATCTGGAAAACGATGAAGGAGCCGATCTGGGGCGTGCTCGGCTGGGTCTGGATGGGGGTGATGAACCCGCACCGGCTGGCCTACGGCTGGGCGCACGACGCGCCGTGGTCGATGGTGATCGCGCTGGCGCTGTTCATGAGCCTGATCGTGCACCGGGACAAGCTGACCCGGTTCCCGGTCAACGGCGTGACGGTGCTGCTGCTGATCTGGATCCTCTGGATCGGCGTCTCCCCCTTGATCCACTCGTTCTATCCCGAGCGGGAATTCGCGCCGTGGTCCCGCGCCTTCAAGGTGGTGCTGATGGTGCTGGTGTCGATGCTGGTGGTGCAGCGGCGGCGGGACCTGGACTGGCTGGCGCTGGTGCTGGTCATCTCCATCGGGTATTACGGGATCAAGGGCGGGCTGTTCACCGTCATGACCGGCGGTGCGGCGCGGGTGTGGGGGCCGGAGGGCTCCTTCATCGAGGACAACAACTCGCTGGCGCTGGCCACCATCATGACGGTGCCGCTGATCCGCTATCTGCAGTTGCAGGCCACCAAGCGCTGGCAGCGGAATCTGGCGCTGGGGGCGATGCTGCTGTGCATGGCCTCGGCGGTGGGCTCGCAGTCCCGCGGGGCCTTTCTGGCGATCTGCGCCATGTCCTTCTTCATGTGGCTCAAGAGCCGCAACAAGCTGCCGCTGGCGATCGTGGTGCTGGTGGCGCTGCCGCTGATCTTCGTCTTCATGCCGGACAGCTGGACCGACCGCATGGAGACGATCAAGACCTATGACCAGGACGGCTCGGCGATGGGCCGCATCAATGCCTGGCAGACCGCCTGGCGTCTGGCGGTGGACCTGTTCCCGCTGGGCGGTGGTTTCACCGTGCCGGGGCCGGCGGCCTTCGCCAAATATGCGCCCGATCCGACGATTCCGCTGACGGCGCACAGCATCTATTTCCAGGCGCTGGGCGAGCACGGTTTCATGGGGCTGTTCCTCTTCCTGGGCATCTTCTTCCTCACCTGGCGCCGGGCCACCCGCCTGATCCGTGCGACGAAGAATGTGCCGGAGTTGCAGTGGGCGCGGGACCTTGCAGCGATGTGCCAGGTGGGCCTGATCGGTTATGCGACCGGCGGCGCCTTCCTGAGCCTCGTCTATTTCGACATGCCGTATTACCTCGTGCTGATGGTGGTGGCGCTGGACCGCATCGTGGCCAGGGAGATGGACGCGCGCACCAAGGCCGACGTGGCCGCCGGGATCCGGCCGGTGAATGTGCATTCGCCGTATTGGGGAGGCACCTGATGCTGGCGTCGCTGAGCCTGCTGGGCTGGCCGGGGGGCGCGCCGGCGCTGAGCATCCTGATCTATCACCGGGTGCTACCGGTGCCGGACCCGCTGCGGCCGGGCGAGATCGATGCGGCGCTGTTCGAGGCGCAGGTGCGATTCCTGGCGCGGCATTTCACGCTGATGACGGTGTCGGACGCGGCGAAGGCCCTGCGCGAAGGCCGCCTGCCGCGGCGCGCGGCCTGCATCACCTTTGACGACGGATATGCGGACAACCTGACCGTTGCGCATCCCATCCTGTCGCGCCTGAAGGCACCGGCCACCTTGTTCGTGGCGACCGGCTATCTGAACGGCGGGCGCATGTTCAGCGACACCGTCATTGAATTCGTGCGCAAGGCGCAGGGCCCGTCGCTCAATCTGAGCGGCATCGGCATGGGCACGCACGCGATCGGCACGACGGAAGAGCGGCTGATGGCCATCACCGCGCTGCAGGTGCAGCTGAAGTACCTGGCGCCGCAGGAGCGCGATGCGAAGGTGCAGCAGATGCTGGCGGCTCATCCGGTGGGAGACCTGCCGGACGATCTGATGCTGACGGACGACCAGCTGCGGCAGTGGGCGGAGGCGGGCCACGAGGTGGGCGGCCATACGGTCGATCACACGGTGCTCACCACGCTGACGCCGGACGCGGCGCGTGAACAGGTGCAGACGGGGCGGGCCTGCCTGGAGCGGTTGACCGGGGTGCCGGTGCGCAGCTTTGCGTATCCCAACGGACGGCCGGCGCGGGACTATGACGCCAGCCATGCGGCCATGCTGCGCGAGCTGGGATTCGAGGCGGCGGTGTCGACCGCTGCGGGTGTGGCAAGGCCGGGTGCCGATCCGTTCCAGTTGCCGCGCTACACGCCGTGGGGCCGCTCCATCACGATGTTTGCGGCCCGCATGATGCGCAATGCCCGGATGGGCGGGCCGGCGGCGGTGGTGTGACGTGCGCGGCTGCGCCCGCATCCCACCCCAGGCCCAGGCTCTTTTGCAGCGAGACAAAGTCCTTGACCAGGGCAGCCTGCCCGTCGAGGGTCCTCAGCGCTGCCGTGACCTGATTGCGCTGCGCATCGAGCAGATCCAGCTGGCTCGCCGCACCGGCTTGCCGCCGTTGCTGGGTCAGCGCCAGCGACCGCTCTGCCGAAGCCTGCTGCGCCTGCAAATGCACCAGCGCCTGCCGCTGCTGGCCGTAGCGGGAGAGCGCAGTGTTGGCGTCCTGCAGCGCGCCCAGCACGGTGGCCTGGTATTGCGCCACGGCTTCGTCCCGACCGGCTTCGGCTTGCCGCACCTCGGCCTGCGTGCGGCCGAAGTCCAGGACGTTCCAGCTCAGATAGGGCACGCCGACCAGCGCCAGGCTCTTGCTGGTGAAGAGGTGGCCGAGGTCGGTGCCGGCCATGCCGATGTCGCCCAGCAGGGTGAGCTTGGGAAAGTAGCCCGCTTCCTTCTGCCCGATCCTGGCCTGACTGGCGGCGAGTCGCCGTTCGGCCGCGCGGATGTCCGGCCGGCGCTTCAGCAGCCCGGCCGGATCGCCGATGGCCACGGTGTCCGGCAGGGCAGGCAGGTGGTCGGACGATGACGCAAGCTGCGCATCCAGCGCACCGGGGGCCTGCCCCGTCAGGACCGCGAGTTGGTCCAGGGAGGCGCTGATCTGCGCGGCAACATCCGCCAGCGACGCCTGCGTGGATTCAGCTTGCAGCAGCCGCTGCTCGACATCGTCTGCAGCGGAGATGCCGCGCGATTGGCGCTGTCGGGTGAGGTCCAGCGTCTGGGCATCGGCCGTGGCGGTGGCGCGCAGCAGATCCTGACGCTGCTGCTGCGCCCGCAAGCCGGCGTAGGCCTGGGCCACTTCCGCGGCCAGCGAGACCTGCGCATCAGCGAGGTCGGCTTGCACCGACTCGGCCTGAGCAGTGGCCGCTTCGGTCGCGCGGCGCGTGCCGCCGAAGAGGTCCGCCTCCCAGGTCGCATCGAAGCCCACGCTGTAGAGATGCAGCGTCGATTCGCTGCGGGTGCCCGGCGCCTGCCAGACGCCCGCGCCCAAGGCGGACGCCGAGCCCTTCGGCATCCGCTGCGCTTCCTGCTGGCGCAGCGCGGCGCGCGACTGCCGCAGGCGGGCCTGCGCGGCTTGCAGCGTGGGGCTGTTGGCCAGGGCCTGGTCGATCAGGGCATTGAGCTTGGGGTCGTTCAACGACAGCCACCATGCGGCGGACATCGGCTCTGCGGTCGGCGTACGGTCCGCATCCGCCACACCGCGCACAAATTGCGGCACCTTCAGTGCCTCTTCGGCAACGGCTGGCGCGCCGCGGTAGTCGGGGCCGACAGTGGTGCAGCCTGCCATGGCCAGCAGCATGGCGCTGACCAGCAGCGCGGGAGCAGCAGGTCTGGGGAGGCTTCGAACACGCCTTGGAGAAGGAGACCGTACCAGCGGTCCAGCAAGCGCTTGCTCGATCAGTCGAATCGTGGGGTTACGCAGGAAAAGCATGGGGGATGTCCGCATCAATGGGCTTCGCTGACCGCCGGCGCCTGTCCGGGGCGAGGTGTCTTCAAAAGCAGAGCCAGCGGGATGCACAGCAGCAGTGCGATCGCCAGGGCGTAGAAGGTTTCGGAAAAGGTCATGACGCTCGCCTGCTGCTGGACCTGCAGGGCGATCTCCTTGAGCGCCTGCAGTTGCGCATGCAGCGCATCACCGACCTGCGCCAGGTGGCTGGCAGTGCTCGCCGCCACGCGCTCCTGCACGAGCGGCGAATTGGCATTCATCGACTCGCGCAGACGGTCCACATGCAGTGCATTGCGCCGGTCGATGAAGGTGCCCAGCACCGCCAAGCCCACCGATCCGCCGAGGTTGCGCGCCATGTTGTACAGGCCCGCGGCGTCACCGGATTCCTCGCGGCTCACGGCCGCCATCGAGGCCTGGTTGAGCGGCATCATGCACAGCATCTGCCCCACACCCCGCAGCAACTGCGAGAGCGTGAAGTCATGGCCCACGCTTTGCGCGGTGAGATTGATATCCAGCAGGCAGCTCACGGCAAAGAACAGCAGCCCGGCAATCACCATCACCCGAAAGTCCAGCCGCGTGATCAGCCGCGGCAGGATGGGCATCATCAAAAAGGCCGGCAGGCCCGACAGCAGCATCACCGTGCCCGACTGCTGCGCGTTGTAGCCGGAGATCAGCGCGAGAAACTGCGGCACCAGGTACGACACGCCATACAGTCCCGCACCCACGATGAACACGATGAAGATGACGCTGGCGTAGCTCTTGTTGCGCATCAGGCTCAGCCGCAGGATGGGCTTGGCCGACCAGCGCTGCGACAGCGCCACCAGCAGCAGCCCGAAGGCCGACGCTGCACTCAAGCCGATGATCAGGCCCGATTCGAACCAGCGCTCGCGCTGGCCTTCTTCCAGCACCACCGTCAGGGTGGACAGCCCCACCGCCAGGCCGATGATGCCGAGCCAGTCGGCGCGCAGGAACTGGTCCAGATGGGTCCGCTCGGACGGCAGGCCCAGCAGCAGCAAAGCCAGCAGGGCAGCACAGACCGGCACATTGATGAAGAAGCACCAGTGCCAGCTGACGTTTTCGGTGAGCCAGCCGCCCACCACCGGGCCGAGCAGCGGCCCGAGGATCACGATCAGCCCGAACATCGTCATGCCGACGGGCAACTGATGCCTCGGCAGCCGGGTGCGGATGATGGTCTGCGCCGTGGGGATCATGGCGCCGCCGGTGAAGCCTTGGCCGATGCGCGCAATGATCAGCGTGCTGAGGTTGCCGGACAGGCCGCACATCACCGAGAACAGGGTGAACAGCGTGGCATTGCCCACCAGAAAGTTGCGCAACCCGAAAACGCGCGTCAGCCAGGCGGCCAACGGGATCATCACGATTTCCGACATCAGGTAGCCGGTGGAGATCCAGGTGCCTTCGGTGCCGGTGGCGCCGACTGCGCCCTGGATCTGCGGCAGCGCGGAGTTGGTGATGGAGATGTCCAGCGTGGCCATCAGCGCGCCGAGAGCGCCAGCGGCAACCGCGATCCAGTCGGCGGCCTTGGCGTTGGGCTCGATCGCCGCCGGGGCCGAGCCGGGCGGCTGCCCGGGAGAGGCGGTGGCCTCAGCCATGTTGATCTCCACTGGCGCCGTTGCGGGTGTCCACCTCCGTCGTGACGGACAGGCCCGGCAGCAGGCGCTCACGAACGGCTGCATCCGCCTGCACCCGGATCCGCACCGGCACCCGCTGGACGATCTTGGTGAAGTTGCCGGTGGCGTTCTCCGACGGCAGCAGCGCAAACTGGGCACCGGTCCCGGGAGAGAAGCTCTCCACCTCGCCCTGCAGCGGCAGATCCGGCAATGCGTCCACATGCAGCGTGACCGGCTGACCGGCGCGCATGCGGCCGATCTGCGTCTCCTTGAAGTTGGCCACGAGGTACACCTCCTGCACTGGCACCAGCGTCATCAGACGGGTGCCGGGCTGCACCAGTTGGCCGACCCGCACGGTGCTGTCGCCGACGCGGCCGTCGATGGCGGCGCGCACCACCGTGTCGTCCACATCCAGATGCGTCTGGCTGCGGGCCGCATCCGCGGCTTGCACCTGCGCACGGGACTGAGCCACCTGCGCTTCGGTGGATTTGATCTTGCTCACTGCGGCAGCCTCCGCCGCCTGATTGGCGGCCAGCGTGGCCTTGGCCTGGTCCCGGGTGTTGCGCAGGTCGGCCAGCCGCTCTTCGGTGGTGGCGCCGGTGCTCACCAGCGGGGCGAATCGATCGACCTCCTGCTGCGCATGGACCAACGCCACGCTGGCGGATTGCACCTGGGCTCTCGCCTGCGCCAGTTGGGCCTTCTGCTGGAGGATGTCGGCCTCCGCCCGCTGGATATCGGCCTTGCGCGCTTCAATGGTGGCCTGGGCCTGCGCCAGCATGGCTTCGTATTGGCGGCGATCCAGCCGCACCAGCGGGTCCCCGCGCTTCACCGCCTGATTGGGCTGCACGAAGACCTCGGTGACATATCCGACCACTTTGGGCGCGACGGTGACGCTGTCCGCCTTCAGATAGGCGTCATCGGTGCTCTCGATGAATCGGCCGACGCGCCACCAGTTCACCCCGTAGACCGCGCCGCCGACGACAGCGGAAATGGCCAGGAGCAGAAGGATGGGGCGACGACGCTTGGGAGCGGCTGCAGCGGCTGCAGCGGTTGCGGCGGTTGCGGCGGTTGGTGGTCCTGGTGGCAGGGAAGTCGATGAAGTGGAAGTTGGGGTGGGAGCAGGGGCCGGAGCAGGCGTCGGAGCAGGGGTCGGGGTGGACATAACCATCCATCAGTTGAATTTATTCCGGGCGCTATCTTTTTCCAGTTGGAAGAATTCTGTCAACTGATATATTTTGGAGAATGTGCACTGCGCCACAGCCTGGCTGCGGCTTTACTTCCCAGCAAATACGAATGACCGAACGACGCGCCCGCGCCCCGAGACACCGCCCTGAAGCCGGCTATGCCCGGGGTGAGGAAACCCGGCGCCGCATCATTGATGTGGCTCTGCGACTGTTCGCGCAGCGCGGGTTCGAGGGCGCGTCCACGCGGGAGATTGCGAAGGAAGCCGGGGTCAATGCACCGGCGCTGCAGTACTACTTCGACAACAAGGAAGGTGTCTATCAGGCCTGTGCGCGGCACATCGTGGACAGTGCCGTCGAGCATTTCCTGCCCGCGGTCGAGAAAGCGGAAGCGGTGCTGGAACAGGCGGACGTTTCAGGCGATGCGCTGTTTGAAGCGTTCGGTGCGCTGCTGGACGCCATCGCCGAACATCAACTGCTGCCGGACGACGTGGAGCATCGGCGCCTGTTCATGTCCCAGGAGCAGGTGGGGCAGGGGCCGGACCTGATCTTCCAGATGCTGGACCAGAGTCTGCGTCCGCGCATGGCGCGTGTCACGACGCATCTGGTGGCCCGTTACTGCGGCATGGACCTGAAGGACCCGCTGCTGGGCATGCGCATCATGATGATGATGGGCCAGCTGACCACCTTCTCTCTCGGGCGACGGCTGCAACTGGCCAAGCTCGGCTGGGAACGCTTCGGGCCGAAGGAAGTGGCGACCATCAAACACGCGGCGCGTGAGCATTGCCGGGTGCTGATGGACCATTGGCGGCACTCAGCATGAAAAACGGCGCCCCATCAGGGCGCCGTTGGATCGTCTGGTGCAGCCCGCGCAGGGCGCCGCTCAAGCCGCCATCAACTGCCGCAGCACATAGGGCAGGATGCCGCCGTGGCGGTAGTACTCGACCTCGATCGGTGTGTCGATGCGCAGGATCAGCGACACCTTGCGCGTCTTGCCATCCGCAGTGGTGATGGACATGAACGCTTCCGACTGCGGCAGGATCTCGTCGCCCAGCTGGATGTCGATCAGTTCATCGCCCTTGAGGCCCAGGCTCTCCCACGAGTCACCGGGGCGGAACTGCAACGGCAGCACGCCCATGCCCACCAGGTTGGAGCGGTGGATGCGCTCAAAGCTCTTGGCGATCACCGCCTTGATGCCCAGCAGTTGCGTGCCCTTGGCCGCCCAGTCGCGGCTGGAGCCGGTGCCGTATTCCTCGCCCGCGAAGATGACGGTGGGCACGCCAGCGGCGATGTAGCGCATGGCGGCGTCGTAGATGAACTGCTTCTCGCCGCCCGGCTGGAAGAGCGTCAAGCCGCCTTCCTCGCGGGAGCCGTCGTCCTTGGCGGGAATCATCAGATTCTTGATCCGCACGTTGGCGAAGGTGCCGCGCATCATGACTTCGTGGTTGCCCCGGCGTGAGCCGTAGCTGTTGAAGTCCGCCTTCATCACGCCCTGTTCCTTGAGGTAGGAACCGGCCGGTGAAGCTTCCTTGATGGCGCCGGCCGGGGAGATGTGGTCGGTGGTGATGGAGTCACCGAACAGCGCCATGATGCGCGCCTGCTTGACGCCGGATTCCTGTGCCTTCGGCTGCTGGGTGAAGCCCTCGAAGAACGGCGGCTGCGCAATGTAGGTGCTCTTGGGCCATTCGTAGACCTGACCCTTCACGCCCTTGATGTTCTCCCAGAGCTTGCCGGGTTCGGCTTTTACCTTGGCATAGTTGGCGCGGTAGGCGTCCGGGTTGAGCGCCAGCTTCAGCAGCGCATAGATCTCGTCGCTGGTGGGCCAGATGTCGCCCAGGTAGACCGGCTTGTTGTCGGTGCCGTAGCCCACCGGCTCGGTCATCAGGTCGCGGGTGACGTTGCCGGCAATTGCGTAGGCCACCACCAGCGGTGGGCTGGCCAGGAAGTTGGCCTTGATGTTGGGATGGATGCGGGCCTCGAAGTTGCGGTTGCCCGACAGCACCGCGGCGCAGACGAGGTCGTTGTTGACGATGGTCTCGTTGATCTCGGCCGTCAGGTCGCCCGCATTGCCGATGCAGGTGGTGCAGCCATAGGCGGCCACGGCAAAGCCCAGTTTCTCCAGATAGGGCAGCAGGCCGGCCTTCTCGAGATAGTCGGTGACGATGCGCGAGCCGGGCGCGAGCGAGGTCTTGATGTGCGGCTGCACCTTGAGGCCGGCATACACCGCCTTCTTGGCCAGCAGGCCCGCTGCCAGCAGCACGCTGGGGTTGGAGGTGTTGGTGCAGGAGGTGATGGCGGCAATCAGCACATCGCCGTTGGCGATTTCCAGGCCCTTGGGGCTGGCGACCGGGAACTTCTTCGCCAGCTTGTCGGCCGGTTGATTGAAGCCGTTCTCGGCCACCGGCTTGCTGAACAGGCTGCTGAAGGTCTTGGCCAGGTCGGTGATGACGATGCGGTCCTGCGGACGCTTCGGGCCCGCGAGCGAGGGCGCGACGGTGCCCAGGTCCAGCGAAACGACCTGGCTGTACTGGATGTCGCCACTGCGCGGCACGCCGAACAGGCCCTGGGCGCGGAAGTAGGCTTCAAACGCCTCGATCTCTTCCTGCGTGCGGCCGGTGCCCTTGAAGTAATCGATGGTGCGCTCGTCCACCGGGAAGAAGCCCATGGTGGCGCCATATTCGGGGGCCATGTTGCCGATGGTGGCGCGGTCCGGCACCGACAGGCTGGCGGTGCCTTCGCCGAAGAATTCAACGAACTTGCCGACCACCTTGGCCTTGCGCAGGATTTCGGTGACGGTGAGCACCAGGTCGGTGGCGGTGACGCCTTCACGCAGACGGCCGGAGAGCTCGAAGCCCACCACGTCCGGCGTCAGGAAATAGACCGGCTGGCCCAGCATGCCGGCTTCCGCCTCGATGCCGCCCACGCCCCAGCCCACCACGCCCACGCCGTTGATCATGGTGGTGTGGCTGTCAGTGCCCACCAGCGTGTCGGGGTAGTAGACGGCGTTCGGACCGGTGCCGGTCTTGTGCACGCCGCGGGCCAGGTATTCCAGATTCACCTGGTGGACGATGCCGAAGCCGGGAGGCACGACGCCGAAGGTGTCAAAGGCCTGCATGCCCCACTTCATGAATTCGTAGCGCTCGCGATTCCGCTGGAATTCCAGCTTCATGTTGAGATCCAGCGCTTTTTTGTCGCCAAAGTGGTCGATCATGACCGAGTGGTCCACCACCAGGTCCACCGGCACCAGCGGCTCGATGGTCTTGGGGTTCTTGCCCTGCGCCTGGGCGACGTTGCGCATCGCGGCCAGGTCGGCCAGCAGGGGCACGCCGGTGAAGTCCTGCAGCACCACGCGGGCGACGACAAAGGGGATTTCCTCGTTGCGGGGGGCGTTGGGCTTCCAGTGCGCCAGTTGCTCCACATGCTCCGCCGTCACCCGCTGGCCGTCACAGTTGCGAAGGACGGATTCCAGCACCAGACGGATCGAGACCGGCAGCTTGGCCACGCTGGGGAACTGCTCGGCCAGACGCGGCAGCGAGTAGTACTGGCCGGTGGTGCCGGAGGCGGTCTTGAAACTGGCGAGGGTGCTGGCAAACGCATGGGGCATGGCTCACTCCTTGGCTGAACGGGCGGATTCGGTGCCTGTTATGACTGGGACATCAATTCGGTAACGCGGGGAAGGGCTTCGAGACGGGCCGGGCCCGGGTCGAGGCAGTCCTCGCCTGATTGTGGCGCGGTTGTCCCGCACTGTGATGACTCTGTTGGGTGATGTGGCGTCCCCCAAAACAAAGGCGCAGGGCAGGGAGGGCAAGCCCCAGGCCCGGGAACAGAAATTGCACGCAGATCGCCCGCGCTTGCTTCAGGGGCGGGGACCTTTAGGGCGGCGGCACGGGGCCCGCCCTCCCGGCTGCGGACATCCTCAACCGGACATCGAAGTCTCCGAAGGCCATTGTCATCACCATCCTCATTGCCAAATCCGATTTCCAATGCCAAGCACAATTCCAATGTCATTGCCCTTGGCATTGAGACATCGGCGCAGTGACATCCACAAATCGGAGGACGCAAGACAAGCAGAGCAATGACAGTCACCAACATACTCATGACTGCCCCATTGCAGACAGCTTGAATGAGCGAGCGATTGCGGTTCCGGACAGTGATTCATTCCATTGCTGGCAATCTGCGCAATGCCGCAGCTCAAGCTTTCATGCAACGGGAGCAAATGGATGCCGGGGTGACCCACCCCGGAGCAACAGCGCATTGTTTCCATGGGGAGTCTGTATGTCGAAGCCTGTCCCTCGCCGCGCCCTGTTGGCCGCTCTGGCCGTCGCCCTCGCCGTCGCTTCGCCTGTCAAGGCCGCTGAAGGAGTCTGCAAGAAACGCGACAACAATATCCGCTGGGTCAGCTATCTCATGAGCAAGCCTCAGGACGCTGCCCAGTGCGCCATGAAGGTGGTGGACGGCAAGATCGTGGTGCAGGCGCCGACCTCGAATCCGGCGATGAGCTGTCCGGACATGTTCTCCTGGAAACTCTTTGCCGAAGCGGTCAAGGATGAGTTCTGGAAGAAATGGGCCGCTGATCAGCAGACCTGGCCGGGCGTGAGTTGCGCCCCAGGGGACACTACTTGCCAGATTGCTCCTTACCCGATTTGTTCTCCGGGGAAAAAAGGCAACAACTGCTGTGACCCCGATGCAAAGGACAACCCCGGCTACCGTGACCGCAACCCGGCCAAGTTCTGCCCGTTCTTTCCTGGGGATCATCCGGACAAGTTCTCCTCCGGCATGCCCGAGCGGCTGGGGGTTCCCCCATCCAAGGCACATACCGTCAGCTTTGCCGCCGATCCTCTCATGCGCGCCAAGTTGACTGAGGAATCACCGGGCCGCGAGATCCGTCAGTCCATGGCCGAAATCGTGTTTCGCAACAAACCGATGTTCGACTATGTCTTCCGCAACAACCTCTATACCCAGGAAGGTGTGGCGGAGGTCTTCCGTCGCAACGCGGCCAATATCTCAGGAGTCAACCCCGGTGCGCCTTATCGGGTGGCCAATGGCAACAGAGCCATCACCGAAATCGATTTCCCGGCCAATTCAGTGATGATCAAGAGCGATTGGATATCCAAGGAACGGGCCGGTCAGATGGGGCTGCAGGATGATCCGCGGAATCCCTACATCAAGATGAACATCACGTCTGCAGTGACGGACAACAATGGAACCATCCTGCAGCCGGGCGAGCATTGGCTGGTCGCCGCGCACTTCTCATCCAAAGACATTCCGAACTGGGTCTGGACGACCTTTGAGCATGTCAACAATCCAGGGCGTTGCGATTACACCGGCTGCAATGACTCCTATGGGTTCAGCACACCGGACGCTGTGGACGCAAGTTTGGCGACAAACTACACGAGTCCACGGGTGACTTGCGACAGCCTGCCGCTGGCCTCCTGGGTTTTCGATACCGGCAAGAAGTATGAAGGCGGGGCGATCAATCCGCGGCTGGCAGAGGTGCTGCGTGCGTTGGGCATCGGTATGGACCACAACCCGACCCTGGTGCCGAAGTTCAGTGACCGGGCGTGGCTTTCCTACCGGCTCAAGGGATCCCAGGTCAATTTCAGTGATTCGATGGGTCGTCCCATCCTTCTGGGAAATTCCGTCACTGAAGGCGGTTTTATGACCAGTTCGTCCTGCATGACCTGTCATGCCCGCGCCGGGACCACGGCCACGGGCACCGTCCCTCTGGCGCTGGGAGTCTTCGTGAATGGTCTGACGGAATCCGGCTACCTGCCCAGTGCTCACGGGCTGCCGCTGCCCGACTGGTTTCACAAGAGCGCGCAGCCGCCTGCACTGACCGTGCTCCAGACTGATTTTGTCTGGGGGTTTCTGTCGGCGAACTGCGCGACCAAGGAGTGCCAGAAGCCGTCCTCGCTCGGAGCGGTCCCCGCGCCTGCGGAGGCCAAGCCCGAGGCGCTCCCGTCCGTTCGGGAGCGCGCGCGGCGCCAATGATTTTTTTTTCGCCCCCATTTAAGTCCCCGCTCCCCCCAGTCGTCCTAAGCAGGTGAGGGCAGTTCAAACCGCCCCTCACCAAACAAGCGCAAGACCACTCTTTAGGAGCGAACATCATGTTGAGCCTGCACACCAACGCCGCGGCCCTGTCGACCCAGAACTCGCTGAGCTCGACGCAGAAAAACCTCTCCACCTCGATGACCCGCCTGGGCACCGGCTATCGCGTCAACTCCGCGATGGACGACGCCGCCGGTCTGCAGATCGCCACCCGTCTGGATGCCCAGACCCGCGGCATGGCCGTGGCCCAGCGCAACACCCAGAACGGCATCTCGATGCTGCAAACCGGTGAAGGCGCCCTGAATGAAGTCAGCAACATCCTGCTGCGCATGAAGGATCTGGCCACCGAAGCCTTCTCGGCCTCGTCCACGACGACCGACAAGACCGCGATGCAGAACGAGTACGACGCCCTGGGCACCGAACTCACCAACATCGTCAAGAACACCAGCTTCGGCGGCACCCAGCTGTTCTCCGACGGCACCACCATCGACGGCTCCAACGGCAAGATGAGCGCCGCCATGAGCTTCCAGATCGGTGCTTCCGCCGGTGAAACCATGTCGGTGGACGTCAGCACCCAGCTGACCGCCCTGGCCACCTCGCTGGGCGCCATCTCGTCGCAATACGCCGCCACCCCGGCCGCTGGTACCGAACTGTCGGCCACCGCCAACACGCTGCTGACCACGCTGGGCACCGCCATCGACAAGGTGGGTGAACTGCGCGCCTCCTTCGGTGCTGCCGCCAACCGTCTGGACCATGTCTACAACAACCTGCAGAACATGAGCACCAACACGACGGCTGCCAAGGGCCGCATCATGGACACCGACTTCGCCGCCGAATCGTCCACGATGACCACCAAGCAGATGCTGATGCAATCCGGCACCGCCATGCTCAAGCAGAGCAACAGCATGTCCGGCCTGGTCATGTCGCTGCTGGGCTGATCGACGCACCACACCCCCCTCGGCGGTGCCGCAGGCGCCGCACTTCTCAGCAGCCGGGTGTTCGCCCGGCTGCTTTTTTTTTTCGCCTCTGCAGGCATGAAGGTAGGGCGCCATGGCCACAGGATCGAGTTCCTCCCTATCGAAGATCTCGCAGGTCGCGCCGATCTCGTCCACGGTGCGCGCCGCGGCGCCCGGCCGCGATCCGCAAAGCCTGCAGGCCGGCGATCTGTTGCGCCTCAAGCCCGGTGGCGCTGTGGCCGGCGGATGGTCGCTGGAGTCGCTGGAAGGGGGGCAGGTGCTGTCCCTCATCCAGCCGCCGCTGGACGATCTGGCTCCGGGCGACGAGCTGCTGATGCGGGTGGTGAGTGTCTCGCCGCGTCTGTCGCTGGAAGTGGTGGAACGACGTGGCGCTGGCGCGGGCGGCGCGGCAGCGGCCGGAGTGGTCGCCTTTGAAGCTGCGCCCGGCGACCGCCCTGCCGATGCGGGTCGTGGCGACCCTCGTGCAGGCTTTGCATCGCGCGGCCAGGGCCACGAAGAACTCCAGGGCGCCGACCGCGGCGACCACTCCGAAGGTTGGCGTGATGGCCGCAGTCAAGCTCGCCCTGCGGGCGCGGGCCTTCAGCAGGCGCCGGCGCCCTTGCGCGGTGACAGCACCTGGGCGCAACTGAGCTCGCTCCGCGCCGACTTGGCCGGCTGGCGGCGCCAGATGCTGGCGGACCCCGGCATGCCCGTCCGGTCGCTCAGCACCGCGCAACTGGTGCAGGGCTGGGCCCTGGCCTTGCAGCAGGGGCGTCCGCCCATGGCCCCAGGGGGAGAGCCGTTCTGGTTGCTGCCGCAGCCTTACTGGCTGCGCCATGAGCGCGATGAGCGCGATCAGCGCGATCAGCGCGACGGGGCCTCGTCACAATCCCCCAACGCGCCGGAATACGGACATGAGGATGAACCCGCCCTCAGCCTGCTGTTCAAATGGAAGGACGCTGCGATCGGCATGCAGCTGCAAGGGCCGCGGCATGCGCTGAAGTTGACCTTGCTGGCCGAGTCGGAGCAGGTGCTGACGGCCCTGCGCAGCGAGCTGCCGGCGCTGGTCGCGGCGCTGGTGCGGGCTGGCGTGCGCCTGCAGCGCCTGGGGTGGCGGCAGCAGGCGCTGTGGGTGCCGGTGGATCCCTTCCCGGATCTGCGCGCCGACCCGGGCCTGCTCAGTGCCGCCGCGGAGCTGATGCTCGCGCTGCGCTGAGCCTCAGCGCCCCCTTCAAGCGCCCACTTCAGGCGCTCACTTCAGGCGCTCACTTCAAGCCGCCGCTCAGGAAGGCTTTGAGTCGCTCGCTCTTGGGCGAGGTCAGCACCTCGCGGGGCGGGCCTTGTTCCTCGACGCGCCCTTGATGCAGGAACATCGTGTGGGTGGACACCTCACGCGCAAAGCCCATTTCATGGGTCACGACGATCATGGTGCGGCCTTCCGCAGCCAGGTCGCGCATGACCTTGAGGACTTCACCGACCAGTTCCGGGTCCAGCGCCGACGTCGGTTCGTCGAACAGCATCACTTCCGGGTCGACAGCCAGGGCGCGGGCAATGGCCACCCGCTGCTGCTCGCCGCCGGACAACTGAGCCGGGTACACATCCTTGCGGTGCGACACACCGACACGGGCCAGCAGGGCTTCGGCCTTCTCGATCGCCTGGGCGCGGGGCTGCTTGAGCACATGCACCGGCGCCTCGATGACGTTCTCCAGCACCGTGCGGTGACCCCACAGATTGAAGTTCTGGAAGACCATCGCCAGACGGGCGCGCCAGCGCTGCAATTGCGCGGCGTCGGCGGCGCGCAGGCTGCCGTCGCGGTCCTTGACGAGCTTCAGTTCCTCACCTCCCAGGCGCAGCTGGCCCTGGTAGGGTTGTTCCAGCAGATTCAGACAGCGCAGGAACGTGCTCTTGCCGGAGCCGCTGGAGCCGATCAGGGTGATCACATCGCCAGGCTTGGCGGACAGTGAGACGCCCTTGAGCACCTCCCGGTCGCCATAGCGCTTGTGCAGATCGATGACGGAAAGACTGGCGGCGGACATCAACGGGCTCCCAACAACTTACCGGTGCGCAGCGCTTCGCGCCCGGCGACTTTGGCGACCTTGGCGCCGGCGGTGACCAGGCGCAGCGTATCGCGTGCAAACAGCAGTCCATCGACCGGACTCTTCAGTTCCGTCACCGACGCGGAAATCGGGTCGATGACATGGGCCAGCACCTCGCCCTGGGTCACTTCGGCCCCGACCTCCCGAACGAAGGTGAGCACGCCCGGCACCGGGCTCTGGATGGGCATGCAGCCGGCCAGCGGGCGGGCGTCTCCCACCGGGGCCGGTGCGGGCGTCACCGGGCCGCTGATGGCGCCGCGGAAGGTGAGGAAATCGAGGATGGCCTGGGCGTCATGGCTGGCCAGGTCGTGATGCACGTCCTGCTGGCCGCGCAGTTCCACCGTGACCGACAGGCAGGCCTGCGGAATCGGGAACCGGTCGCCGAAATGCGCCTTCCAGCGCCACCAGGGCTGGGAGCAGGCCTCGTCGAAAGGCTGGTCGCCGGAATCCATCGCCAGCAGCGTGACCGCCGCGCCCAGGTAGGCGGCCAGCGGCTCACATTCGGGCCAGCAGGGCGTCTCGGTGTAGAGATGCACCAGCGCCTGCGCATCGCAATGCAGGTCCAGCACCACATCGGCATCGCAGGCCAGGCGCATCAGCGTCTTGCGCAGCGCCTGCAGCTCGGTCGCGGCCGGAGCCGCGTCGATCTCGGTGCGCAGCGCCCGGCGCAGCACGGCCACATTGTGGGCGGCATCATCCGTCAGCTGCGGCGCCGCACGCTCGGCGGCCGCATCGATGAAGACGGGATAGTGGCGGTTGAAGTTCTCGCCGGAGAGGGATTCAAAACGCCCCAGATGGGACTGCAGCCACCACTGCGACAGACCGATCGGGTTGGCCATCGGCACCAGCACGATCTCGCCCTGGATGCGACCAGCCGCTTCCAGCGCATCCAGCTGGCGGCGCAGATGCCAGGCGGTGAGCATGCCGGGAAGTTCGTCGGCATGCAGCGACGCCTGGATGTAGATCTTGGGGCCGGTGCCCGGCTGGCCATAGTGCAGCGAGACCAGTTCACGCTGGGTGCCGGGCGACGGGCTGGGCAGGAGATGTTGTTGGACTTGCATGGCGAAATGAGGGTGGTCCGTGGCGCTCTTGACGCTGGGCGGCGCGGCAGCGGCATCAGGGGCGCATCACGAGCGCATCAGGGGGCATGAAAGGGGCGCAGTGAGGAGGCAAGGGCGCGTCCGGGCTGAAACCGGGATGCGCCTGCCGGCCTGCTTCACCGCGGCATCAGCGGCTTGAGCCACCGGGCCTCGGCTTTGTGGAACAGGCCCACGAGCACCAAGGTGAAGCAGAAGTAGAACAGAGCCGCGGTGATGAAGGCTTCGAAGGGAATGTAATAGGTGGAGTTGATCTCCCGGGCGGCCCCGGTGAGGTCCATCAGGGTCACGACACTGGCCAGCGAGGTGCCGTGCAGCATGAAGATGGCTTCGTTGCTGTAGGCCGGCAGCGAGCGGCGCAGGGCGGAGGGCAGCACGATGCGGCGCAGCATCACCCAGCGGGTCATGCCCAGAGCCTTGGCCGCCTCGATCTCTCCGTACGGCAGCGCACGGATGGAGCCGGCAATGATCTCGGTCGTGTAGGCGCAGGTGTTGAGCACGAAGGTCAGGCAGGCGCAGAACCAGGCGGAGCTGAACAGCGGCCAGACGGCGCTTTGCTGCATCCATTCGAACTGGCCCAGACCGTAATAGATGAGGAACAGCTGCACCAGCATCGGTGTGCCGCGGAAGACGTAGGTGTAGGCCCAGATCGGGCGGGACAGCCACGGCATCGGCAGGGTGCGCAGGACCGCCAGCGGAATGGCCAGCGTCAGGCCGATGAGCAGCGAAATGCCCAGCAGCTCCGCGGTGGTCACGGCCCCTTCCAGGTAGCGGGGGAAGTTCTCGAGGATGGCGTCCAGATTCATGAGCGGCGAGGGTTCAGGAGGCGTCGGAGTGCGCCAGGTGCGTCACGGGCATGGCGGGAGGCCGGTCCGTCAGGGGCAGGCGATGGGACGGCCCATCACAGCGACTGACGCCGGACACCGATGGACAGCCGCTGGTTCAAGTGGCTGAACAGCAGTTCGGAGAGGGTGGTGAACACCAGGTAGATCAGCGCCACCGCGCTGTAGAACACAAACGGTTCGCGGGTGCTGCCGGCCGCCTGCATGCCCCGGGTCATCAGGTCATGCAGGCCGATGACGGACACGATGGCGGTGCTTTTGATCAGCACCAGCCAGTTGTTGGAGAGGCCCGGCAGCGCATGCCGGAACATCTGCGGAAAGGTGATGCGCCAGGCCACCTGACGCGGCGACATGCCATAGGCCAGTCCGGCTTCCCGCTGGCCGGGTGGGACCGCCAGGAAGGCGCCGCGGAAGGCCTCGGTGAGATAGGCGCCGAAGATGAAGCCGATGGTCAGCACCCCCGCCACAAACGGGTTGATGTCGATGTAGTCCTCGTGGCCCAGCGCCATGGCCACGTTGTTCACCAGCACCTGTCCGCCGAAGAAGATCAGCAGCATCAGCAGCAGGTCGGGCACGCCGCGGATCAGCGTGGTGTAGACGGTGGCCACCGCTTTGGCGGCGCGCCAGCGCGACAGTTTCGCCAGCGCCCCCAGCAGGCCCAGCAGCATGGCCAGTGCCATCGAACTCAGCGCCACAGCCAGGGTCAGCAAGGAGCCTTCCAGCAGGCTGGGCAGATACCCATGCAGATTCATCAACGTCTCTTGGTCCAGACCGGGCCTGCCGCGCCGCAGAGCGAGGCGGCACGCCGTGGAGGGTCACTTCAGCGAAGCGACAACCGGAAGTCACTTCACCGAAATGTCGTACTTGAAGTACTTGTCGTTCAGCTTCTTGAACTCGCCATTGGCCTTCAGGGCGGCGATGCCGTCATTGAACTTTTTGGCCAGGGTCTTCTCGTCCTGCTTGCGCAGGCCGACACCGACGCCGACACCGAAGTACTTCGGATCGTTGTACTCGGGGCCGACCATTTCATAGCCCTTGCCGGCTGCGGTCTGGATGAAGCCCATGTCGGTGGCGACCATGTCGGCCAGGGTCAGGTCCACACGACCGGACTTCAGGTCGAGGAAGGCCTGGTCCTGAGTGGCGTAGCGCACGATGTCGCTCTGCTTGAAGGTGGCATCCACAAACTTCTCATGGATGGTGGCGCGCTGCACGCCGATCTTCTTGCCCTTCAGGCCGGCGGGCGAGAAGTCGAACTTGGCGCCCGCCTTGGCCGCGAAGCGGGCCGGCACGCTGTAGTAGGGGTTGGAGAAGGCGATGACCTTCTTGCGCTCATCGGTGATGGACATCGACGCGATGATGGCGTCCACCTTGCGCGACTGCAGCGCGGGGATCAGGCCGTCGAAGTCCTGCTGCACCAGGGTGCATTCGGCCTTCATCTGGGCGCACAGGGCGTTGGCCAGGTCGATCTCGAAGCCCTTGAGCTTGCCGTCCGCACCAACTTCGGAGAAGGGAGGGTAGGCCCCTTCCACGCCGATGCGGATCTTTTTCCACTCGGGCGCCTGGGCCTGGACACCGGCCGCAGCCAGCATGGCAGCCGCCACCAGGGTGGCGCGGGCAATCAGAAAGCGACGTTGCATGAAGTTTCCTTTGTGGGGGATTCAGAAAGCCCGATGTTGCAATGCGGCATGACTCGCAACCATCAGGGTTATAGAGAGTGCAAAAACGTGTAGACCGGTCGGACGGTGGACAAAGGGTCCTCCTCCTGGGGGACATGACCGAGCGCCGGGAAGATCTGGAGCCGGCTGCCGGGGATCTGCTGCTGGAAGATGCGGGCCGCTTCCGGTGGGATGAGGTGGTCCTGGCCGCCCCAGAGAATCAGCGTCGGGGCCTGGATGCGGGGGAGCAGGTCGGCGAAGCGGCCGGGTGTGCGCTGCGCCAGTCGCTGGGCCAGCGCTTCACGGTTGCCCTCCCGCAACGTCAGCTCGAAATAACGGTCCACCAGAGAGGCCGTGACCTTGGACGGGTCGCCATAGACGCTCTTGACGCTGCGCTCGACCAGCGGCCGGGGCAGGAAATTCCGCGCCAGGGCGCGCAGCAGGGCTGATTGCGGCACCTGGAAGCCGGCAGGCACGGCGGTGCTCGCCACATTGAGGTTGCCGGCGTCCACCAGGACCAGCGCGGCCACCTGCTCCGGATGCCGCGCCGCATAACCCCAGGCAATGCCGCCGCCCAATGAATTGCCGCCCAGCACCACCCGCTGCAACTTCAGATGGGCCAGAAATCGCTGCAGAAATCGGTCATAGGCTTCGTCGCTGTAATCGGCCAGCACCGAGGGCCCGGTGAGGCCGAAACCCGGCAGGTCCAGGGTGATGACCCGACGCTCGGTCTTGAGCTCGGACACCCAGCCGGCCCAGGTGTGCAGGCTGGCGCCGGTGCCGTGCAGCAGGACGATGGGGGCCGCGTCGTCCCGCGGACCTTCGTCCCGCAGATGCACCAGCTGGGTCTTGCCATCGCCCATCGGCAGTTCGATGAAGTCGGACGGGGCCTCCGCCCAGCGGCTCAGCAGGCTGTCCAGCGGACGGTCCGGTGCATGGAAGGCCATGGCCAGCAGGGCCGTGGCCAGCACCAGAAAGCCCAGCAGCTTCATGAGCCTAGCCAGGACGGTGGGACGTTCGCTCATGCCGCTCAGTGGCCGCTCAGTGGCGATCCAGCGCTTCGTTGTCGGGGTTGGGGGCCAGGCCCGGATCGACCGCCCGGCGTTCGTCGAAGACGAAGCAGTCGCCGTGGTAGTGGTCGCCGCCGACTTCCTCGAAGTACTTCAGGATGCCGCCTTCGAGCTGGTAGACCGGTCCGCCCAGGCCTTGATCGGCCAGATAGAGCGCCGCCTTTTCGCAGCGGATGCCGCCGGTGCAGTAGCTCACCACCGTCTTGCCTTCGAGCTCGGCGCGGTGAGCCTTGACCGCGTCCGGGAATTCGCTGAACTTGGTGATGCGCCAGTCGATGGCGCCGTCGAAAGCGCCGACGTCCACTTCAAAGCCGTTGCGGGTGTCCAGGGTGACCACGGGCCGGCCGTCGTCGTCATGGCCCTGGTCCAGCCAGCGCTTGAGGGTGGCGGCGGGCAGGGCGGGCGCCCGAGGGCTGCGGTCCGGCCGGATGGTCGGGTGGTTCATCCGGATGATCTCCGGCTTGACCTTCACCAGCAGCTTGCGGAAGGGGACGGCGTCGCTCCAGCTCTCCTTGGGCGCCAGAGCCGCGAAACGGGCGTCCGCGCGCAGGGCATCCACCCAGGCGTGTACATCTGCGGCGGGACCGGCCAGGAAGAGGTTGATGCCCTCTTCGGCAATCAGCACGGTGCCCTTGAGGCCCAGCGCGCTGGCATGGGCGTGCAACTGGTCGCGAAGCGCCTGCGGGTCGTTGATGCCAACGAACAGGTAGCAGGAAATGTTGAGGATGGTCGGGCCGGATGAGTTCACGTCGGCAAACCGGGCGCAGGGCCCGTGGCTACGGTGCAAAACCGGCGATTGTAGGTGGTGGGCCAGACCGGCCGGACGCAGCATTTCGTGCATGCGCGTCAGTCGCCGGCAGCGGCCGCAAGTTCACTGCCGGGGCGCTGTTCGCCCCGTGCGATCAGAGACTCGTCTCACGCGGCGGCCGACGGTCCACCTTCACATCGGTCGGACGCACCCGCACCGGCGCGCTGGCGGTGCAGATCTCCGTGTGCTCCGGGCTGTGCACGAACCAGCCGCCGCGGTGGCGTCGGGCGTTGAGCAGCGCCTGCCAGGTGGGCGTGTCGGTGCGCATCACCTGCAGCTGCGGGCGCTGGTCGGCCGGCAAGGTGGCCGCCAGCGTCACCCGGGTGATCGGCTGACGCTGCTCGGCCTTCTCGTAGAAGCCCAGGCGGCCGGTGCCGCGCGGCAGGGCGGACAGGTATTCCATGCCCTTGAGCACCCGGCCCACCACGGTGATGTTCAGGTCCAGGCCGCGCGGCGCGTGGCCGATGACCACATACAGCTCGGCGCCGGTGCTGGAATCGACCTCGTTGCCGCGGCCGGCGCCGACGGTGGCGTAGCAATGCGCCATCCAGGCACGGCCGGTGGCCGGGTTGGCGGCGACCGGGAAACCGTCCACATGGCCGGCGCGGGGCGCCCAGCCGTCCACATCTGGCAGGACGGTCAGCGGCAGACCCTTGAGCGGCACATCGAATTCGGCGGGCAGGTGGGCGGCAGCACCGGTCGGGAAGGGCCGGGCCTTGCCTTTGACGCCAGTTTCGTCGTCATCGGCGTCCGGGTCGCCCCACTGGGTGACGTAGTTGTCCTGCACCCGCAGGATCGCCAGACCATCCCAATAGCCACCGCGGGCCAGCGCCCGGATGTTGTCCACATGGCGCGGCGCGAAACGCGGCGCCAGTTCGATGTAGGCCTCGCCTTGCGGCAGGGTCATGATGAGCAGATTGTCCGGTTCCACCTCCCGCCATGCGGTTGCGGGCGAGGTGGCGATGATGTCGGTGGCGCTGGGTAGCGCGGCGGCCGATGCAGCCTTGGCCGGGGCGGTCGGCGCTTTCGCCGCCAGGACCGGTCCGACCAGACCCAGCGCCAGCAGAGCGCTGCACAGCGAACGCCAGGTCGACTTGGGCGCAGAGACCGGGATCGCCGACGAGGGCGCCTCCCGAACAGCAGACACGGCGGACGGCACAGCAGACAGGTCGGACATCTTCCAGGCGCTCCAGGCAGGGATGATCGGGTGCGCAGAGCATAGCGCCCGGGAAGGGGATGCCAGACGCCCGAAGGGGTGGCCGTCCTCCCTACAATCCCGGATATGGCTTTTGTTCACCTCCGCATTCACACCGAGTTTTCCGTGGTCGACGGCACCCTGCGCGTCGACGATGCCGCCAAGGCTGCCGCCAAGGACGGGCAGGTCGCCCTGGGCCTGACCGATCTGGCCAACATGTTCGGCGGGGTGAAGTTCTACAACGCCTGCCGCAAGAAGGGCGTCAAGCCCATCCTGGGTGCCGAGGTCTGGCTGGAGCCGGACAGCCACGACAAACCGCCCAGCCGGGTGCTGCTGCTGGTGCAGAACATCCAGGGCTACCTGAACCTGAGCGAGCTGCTGTCGCGGGCCTGGATCCAGAACGTGCAGCGCAACCAGGCGCTGCTCAAGCTCGAATGGATGCAGGAGCTCAATGAAGGCCTGATCTGCCTGGGCGGCATGCAGTTCGGCCCGATCGGCCAGGCGCTGGTCGCCGGTGACGCCACCCGGGCCATGGACTGGGCGCGGCGCCTCGCCGCCATCTTCCCCGACCGTTTTTATATCGAGCTGCAGCGCGCCGGCCTGCCCGGTCAGGAAGCCCTGGTGCGCCAGCTGGTGCCGCTGGCGGCGAAGGCGGGCCTGCCGGTGGTGGCCACCCATCCGATCCAGTTCCTGGAAGAAGACGACTTCGAAGCCCATGAGGCGCGGGTCTGCGTGGCGGAAGGCGAGACGCTGGCCAATCCCAAGCGCATCAAGCGCTTCCTGCCCAGCCAGCACTTCAAGAAGCAGGCCGAGATGGAGGCGCTGTTCGCCGACATCCCCAGCGCCATCACCAACACGGTGGAAATCGCCCGGCGCTGCAGCCTGACCCTGGTGCTGGGCAAGCCGCAGCTGCCCAACTTCCCCACGCCCATCCGGGACGACGGCACCCCGATGCCGATGGAGCAGTACTTCCGCCAGCTCTCCTACGAGGGCCTGGAAGACCGCCTGAACCTGCTGTTCCCCGATCCGGCCAAGCGGGAAGCGGTGCGCCCGCGTTATGTCGAGCGGCTGGAGTTCGAGCTCAACACCATCATCAAGATGGGCTTCCCCGGCTACTTCCTCATCGTGGGTGACTTCATCCGCTGGGCGAAGAACAACGGCTGCCCGGTGGGACCGGGCCGGGGCTCCGGTGCCGGTTCGCTGGTCGCGTATGTGCTGCTGATCACCGACCTGGATCCGCTGCAATACAACCTGCTGTTCGAACGTTTCCTGAACCCCGAGCGGGTGTCGATGCCTGACTTCGACATCGACTTCTGCCAGGGCAACCGCGACCGGGTGATCGAATATGTGAAGGACAAATACGGCCGTCCGGCGGTGAGCCAGATTGCCACCTTCGGCACCATGGCGGCCAAGGGGGCGCTGCGCGACATCGGCCGGGTGCTGGGCATGGGCTTCGGCCATGTCGACTCCATCGCCAAGCTGGTGCCAGCCCCTCCGGGCAAGACGGTGACGCTGGCCAAGCTGCCGCCGGACTTCGACCCGGACAAGGCCAAGATGGTCTACGCCCGGCATGAGTCACCGGAGATCGAGGAACGCGAGAAGCAGGATGAAGAAGTGGCCGGCCTGCTGGAGATGGCCGCGCGGGTGGAGGGCACGGTGCGCTCCATCGGCATGCACGCCGGCGGGGTGCTGATCGCGCCGGGCAAGATCACCGACTTCTGCCCGCAATATCAGCAGCCGGGCTCCACCTCGGCAGTCAGCCAGTACGACAAGGACGACGTCGAAGCGATCGGCCTCGTGAAGTTCGACTTTCTGGGTCTGGCCACGCTGACCATCCTGGAGCTGGCCAAGAACTTCATCGTCTCGCAGTATCCGGAGCACAAGGACTTCGCCTTCGAGACGATTCCGCTGGACGACAAGAAGACCTACAAGCTCTTCTCCGACGGCCTGACCGAATCGGTGTTCCAGTTTGAATCCAGCGGCATGCAGCGCATGCTCAAGGACGCCAAGCCGTCCCGCCTGGAAGACCTGATCGCCCTGAACGCGCTCTACCGCCCGGGCCCGATGGACCTGATCCCCAGCTTCGTGGCCCGCAAGCACGGCAAGGAAGTGGTGGAGTATCCGCATCCGCTGGTGGAGCCGGTGCTGTCCGAGACCTACGGCATCATGGTCTACCAGGAACAGGTGATGCAGACGGCGCAGGTGCTGGGCGGCTACTCGCTCGGCGGCGCCGACATGCTGCGCCGGGCCA
>CBIHOT010000034.1:0-56106 GCA_966211495.1 uncultured Roseateles sp.
CCCCGCTCCGCGCCTCTCATCAATGCTGCATGGCACACACCGTCAGCTGCCAGCGGATCGGACCCTGTGAGACCGCATGCTGATGGTGGTTCTGCGGCGGCAATGCATGCCCCTTGGCAATGCCGATCTCGTCACCGCAAACGATGCATCGATACACGCCCGGATAGGTGGCCACGGTCCCGGGCGTGAGCGGGGTGTCGAAAGCCTCGTGATGCGATTGCGTCAGAAGATGACCGTGTTTGTACAGAGCCATGGAATCGTCCTTTCGTTCTGAACGGTTGTCGTGTGACTAACAAGGTTGAGGGAGCCAGGCTGCAAACCTGGCAGCTCTTGAGTGGCGACTCCTGCAAACTTGATCCGCTCGGGACGTCCGAAAGATGGCTTTTTTTGCAGGCTTCCATGCCCTTGGCGACAATGCCGGCATGTCTACCCTCGAAAAAGCCATCGCCATCGCCGCCACTGCCCATGCGGGCCAGCGGGACAAGGGCGGTCAGCCGTACATCCTTCATCCGCTGCGTGTGATGCTTCGTCTGCAGTCCGATGAGGAACGCATCGCAGGCGTTCTGCATGATGTCGTGGAGGACACGTCGGTCACTCTGGAGCACCTTCGCTCGGAAGGATTTACGGAGATGGTGCTGACGGCGCTGGAGGCGCTCACCAAACGCCCGGGCGAGACACGGCTGGAGGCTGCGGCTCGCGCCGCTCGTCATCCCGTGGCGCGCGCAGTCAAGCTGGCGGACAACGCGGAAAACTCGGACCTGTCCCGCATTCCCAATCCAACGGACAAGGATTTCGCCAGGCTGGAAGAGTACCGGCAGGTGCGGGAGCTGCTACTGAGCGCGAGCGCCTAGGCCCTCACGCAATCAGCACCTCCACCCCCCGCCGCCGCAGCTCTCTCACAATCGCCGCATCCGCCTCGCTGTCGGTGATCAGCAGATCCAGCTGTTCCACCGGCGCAATCACCGACAGATTGCGTTTCATCAGCTTGGATGCATCCGCCACCGCCACCACCTGACGGGCGATCTTCATCATCTGTGCATTGAGCTGCGCTTCCAGCAGATGCGGCGTCATCAGTCCAATGTCCGGATCCAGGCTGTCCACGCCCAGGAACAGCCGGTCGGCATACAGGCTCTGCAAAGCCGTCACCGCCTGCGGGCCGGAGAGTGAATAGGAGTTCGGCCGAAGCAGACCGCCCGGCATGATCACATTCACATTGGGCACCGTGGCCAATTGCACCGCAATGTTCAGTGCATTGGTGATCACATTCAGCGACGTCAGCCGCATGCCGCGGATCTGCTTGGCAATCTCTTCCGTGGTGGAGCCAGAGTCCAGCAGAATGGTTTCACCATCCCGGATCAGCTTGGCCGCTTCCTTGGCAATGCGCACCTTCTGCTCATGCCGAAGCTTCTGCTTCACGCTGATCGGCACTTCTTCCGTGTCTCGCTGGGCCAGCGCACCGCCATGCGTGCGCAGCAGCACGCCGCTGGCCGCCAGCGCATTCAGGTCGCTGCGGATGGTCACCACCGAAATGCCGAATCGCTCCGCCAGCTCTTCCACCGTCACCCGGCCCTGCGCCTGCACCTGCTCCTGGATCAGGCGGCGGCGCTCATCAATGAGCAGCGCGGACTCGGGTTTGTCGGGAACGATGGAGGCAGGCATTGTGAAACTATCGGTGCGCAGAACGTCTGGATCATATCGAGGCCGCGACCGGCTTCGGCACCAGCCGCTGACCCACCAGCCGCGCCGCATACATGGCGGCCCCGACATCCGGCCCGAATGCGGGCGTGCGCACCACCGCACCGGGCAGAGTTTCGTTCAATGCCGCACGCAGAGGCGCCAGGATTCGCTCCCCCGCCGCGAACACGCCGCCGGTGTAGGAGACCGGAAGCGCCTCATGAGCCGGCACCTGCAGCTGCCTGGCGGTACCCAGCGCCAGTGCGGCCAGTTCTTGTCCGGCGCGATTGAACAGGTCCAGTGCCTGTGCATCCCCGGCATCGACCGCTTGCGTCACCAGCCGCGCCAGCTGGGCCAGCGTGCTCCGCGCGGCTTCACCATTGACCGCTGCGCAAAGATCCAGGTCATGCTTCAGATCGAAATGACGCCGCACCAGCCCCAGCAGCGGTCCCGGGTCGGTCCGCCCGTCGACCATCCGGGAGAACAAAGCCAGGCCTTCCCGCGCCAGCCAGTACGCCGAGCCTTCGTCCCCAAAGACCTCGCCCCAGCCCCCGCACCGGGCACGGTGGCCCCGCCATTCCCCATAAGCAATGGAGCCGGTGCCGGCCACCAGGCTGATGCCGTCGCCGCCCGCCAATGAGCCGGCCCAACTGCAGACCATGTCATTGCCGACGCGGCTGACCGGCAGCAGGTCCGAGAGCAAGGCATCGAACGCCGGCAGCAGGGCGCTGTCCTCGCCATGGGCCGGCAAACCCGCGAAGGCGGAGCGGACCTGATCGGCCCGAACGCCTGCGGCGCTGAGCACTGAGGTCACACCCTCCCGCAGTAATCCGCGCAGGGCATCGAAGCCGATCTCCAGGTAATAGCTGGTCGGTCCGGTGTGCCGCGCCACCACATCCCCGTCCGCGGACATCAGCAGGAAGCCGGTTTTGGTGCCGCCGCCGTCAATGCCCAGATACAGGCCGGTCGAGGCCGTCTCGCGATCACTCATGACTGGGGTCGATCAAATGGGTGGATGGTCACACCGCTCACCACCCGGGTGACGGTGCCTGAGGCGCTGGGATTGTCGGGGGTGATGCCCAGCCGCAGAGAAGCCAGCAGCGCCAGGCATTGCGCAAACACCAGAGCGACAGGGGCCAGCTCCAGATCCTGTGTGGCCACCGGCAAGGCCAGCGGCACGTCGTCTTCGGGGGAAGCGGCGTCGCCCTCCGGCGTGCGTGCACCCAGGGTGATGACCCGGCCTCGCTGCTCACGGCGCAATTCACGCAGCAGGTCCAGGTCGTAGCGGGCGGTGTAAGGGTCAGCGGACAGCAGCATCAGCACCAGGGTGCGATCGTTCAGGATGGTCTTCGGGCCATGACGGAAGCCGAGCGGGGAGTCCGCCAGTGCCACCACGCGACCATCGGTCAGCTCCAGGATCTTCAGGGCCGCTTCGCGCGCCAATCCCTGCAGGCTGTTGCTGCCCAGCACGACGATGCGCTCGAAGCCGCCGTCCGACAGGCGCTGCAGCCGGTCCGCTTCCGTGTCCAGCAGTTGCTGCGCCGCGCGGCCCAGGACCTCCGCCTCCGGCAGCGGCAGCTGGAAGGCCCACGCGGCCGCCAGCAGCATGCCGGTGAAGCTCGAAGTCATTGCAAAGGCGCGGTCATGGGTTTCATCGGGCAGTTGCAGCACCAGCGCATCCAGACGCGAGGACAACTCGGTGGCCAACAGGCCCTGCGCCGCACAGGTCACGGCCAGGTGCCGGCAATCGCCGCCCACCACCTGATCGGCCAGCGCCACGGCCGCAAGGCTTTCCGGGCTGTTGCCCGACCGGGCGAAAGACACCAGCAGCGTGGGCACGCCCGGTGTCAGGCACTGGGAGGGGTTGGAGACGATGTCGGTCGTCGCAATGGCCTCCACCCGTACGCCGGGCCGGTCGGCCAGCGCCTGCACCAGGGCCGGTGCCAGACACTGCCCGATGAATGCCGAGCTGCCGGCGCCGGTCAGCACGATACGCGCCGAAGGGGCCTGCAGCAGCGGTCCCAGAAAGGTGTCCAGCTCGGCGCGGCGCGAGGCCACCAGCGCCTGCACCGTCTGCCAGACGGCAGGCTGCTGCGCGATCTCGCGGGCGGTGTGGGGAGCGCCGCGGCGTTCCAGGTCGGAGGGATTCAGATGAAGCAGGGTCATGGTGATGAAGGCAAAGCCTGGCGCTCAGGCGGCGCAGGCGTGGAGATAGGGGCGCAGGGACTGGGCCGTGCCGTCGCGCAGCAAGTCGGCCGGGCGCAGGCCGAGGCGGCCTTCACGCACGGCCTCGTACTGACGCGGCAGGTACTGGCTCAGCAGGGTGAGCGGCGGCGGGCTGGCTTCCAGGCGATGCAGCAGGCGATGGCAGGCCCGCTGCACCACCGGATGCGCCCAGTAGTAGCGGATGCGGTCGCTGAGGCTGTAGGCCAGGTCCACCTGCAGGCGGGCCGGGTCCTGGTAGTAGGGTTTCCAGTAGGCCGGCTCGGCCCGCATCACCGTCAGCACCGTGTCGATCAATCCTTCGCCTTCGCTCTTGGTCTGGCCCAGCCAGTCGTGCTCGATGGCGGCCAGCGCCCAGAGCGTCTCCCGCAGGGCGAAGGTGGCGCCGGGCCCGACCTTCAGCACCGCAAAGTGGTCCCGCGCCAGTTGGGCCAGGCGGGACGGTGTCTGGTAATCGGTGGAATGGGCTTCAAAGACCAGTCCGGGCTGCGTCTCGATGAAGGCGCTGAGCGCGCGAGCCTTGTCGGCCCGATAGTCGATCACCTTGTGGTGATCGAACTCCACGCCGGGCTGCACCACCATCGCGATGACACGGGACCAGGCCGCTTCGAGGCCGGCCGCTGCGAAGGCGGCTTCGTGCAGCGACAGCGTCGCTGCGGCCGCCTGCGGTGAGGTCACCGCAAGCTCGTCCAGGTCTTCATGCGCACCGCCGGGCACCGGCACTTCGGTGCCAATGACGTAGACCGGCGGCTCGCCGGGGACGGGCGCCTCACGCCAGGCCCGCTCAGCGGCCAGACACAGACGCACCGCGCGGGCGGCAATCTCCGGTTCCGGCAGCGGCACCGGATCGTCGGCGCAGGACATCGAGCAATCCAGATGGATCTTGCGGAAGCCGGCGGCCACATAGTCCGCCACCATCACCTCCGCCTTGGCCATTGCGGTTGCGGCGTACTGGCTGCGCCAGGCATTGGGTCCCAGGTGGTCGCCGCCCAGAATCAGTTGATCCTCCGGCAGCCCGTGTTCGGCCGCGATCGCCTGGACAAAGCGACGGAAGTCGGCCGGCTTCATGCCGGTGTAGCCGCCTTCCTGATTGACCTGATTGGAGGTGGCCTCGATCAGGGCCGGGCGGCCCAGCGCGGCGCATTCGGCAATGGCGGCGGCAATGGCCACCGGGTGGGCGGAGCAGACGGATGGAATGCCGACAGCGGGGCCGTCGGTGGGCGTGGCCTTGTGGCGACGCACCAGGTCGAGCATGAATTTCACGCGGGCTCCTTGCGGACGTTGGCGTCATCGGCGGCAGGGGTGCCACCTTCGGGTTGCAGCGCGAGCAGCAGGGCGGCCAGCAGGGCCAGGGCCACGCCCACGAGCTTCGGGCCCGACGGTGTGGCGCCGCTCAGCGCCATGGAAAGCAGGGCAGTCAGCAGCGGCGCGCCCGCATTGACCATCGGCGCCACCACCAGGGCCTTGCCCAGACGGAAGGCGTAGACCAGCGTCAGCGCACCGATGGCGTTGAGCACCTGAATGAGCGCGGCCAGGCCGGGGCCGTTCCAGCCCCAGGGAATCGGGCGGCTGAAGTCGGTCATCCACAGGGCCACCGGCACGCACAGCAGGGCGCTGACCATCATGTAGAAGAAGATGCTTTCCGCGCTGGCCGCGTTGTTGGCGGTCTTGAGGAAGTAGGCCTGCAGGCCCCAGGCCAGCATCACCACCAGGGCCAGCACGAACCAGAGGCCCAGCGGCTGGCCGGACTGTCCGAACTGGAAGTCGAACAGCGGCAGCGCGCACAGCGCCAGCACGATGCCGGCCACGCCCAGCCGTCCGGTGCGTTCACCCAGCAGGCCGAAGGACAGGGCAATCGTCACCGCCGGGGAGAGCGACACGATCGGAAAGATCAGATACGCCGGTCCGGATTCGACCGCGCGGAACAGCAGCATCTGACCGCCGGCGCCGAGCAGGCCGACCGCCAGCCCCTGCACCATGGCGCGGCGGTCCCGCTGCAGCCGCCATCCGGCGCGGGCCAGCACGATCAGCGCTGGCGGAATCATGGTCAGGGCCCAGACGGCATACACCAGCGTGTCCGGGAAACCGCGCTCGGAGGATAGGCCGGTCAAGGCGCCCCAGGCGCCCCAGAACAGGGTGGTGACCAGCGAGTAGGTCAGCCAGTGACGTTGCATGGTGGCTCTTTCGAAGGGAGGGGAGGGGATCGACGGGATCGTTGGGTCGATCCACAGCTTTCGAACGAAAGAATATGCCAGCTGAAAAAGAAAAACAACGGAGGACGGGCAAAGGTGGCTCTTAGCGCCCGCTAAACCGGGAAAACCCCGAGGATAAAGGCCTCCGAGCGGCAGTTGGGCTCTTTCGAATTCTCTTGTAACGAAATCAAAAATGTCCGTAAAAACCATGTGCGAAATGATTCGAAAGGACTCGTAGACTTTCGTCAGGTCCTCCCCCATCAAGGAATCTCTGATGTCTGCTCGAACGCTCCCCGCGCCGTCGGTCCCCCTGTCGCAGTCGCCGCTGACCTCCGTTGCTCTGGCCGTGCTGGGCTTGGCGGCGTCGCTGTCCACCCTGTCCCCGGCGTGGGCCCAGCAGGCAGCGCCGGCTCCGGCAGCCGCTGCGTCGGCACCTGACGCCAATGCCAGCAAGGAGCGGAGCGACATCCAGGGCGCCCAGGACACGAAGGACAACAAGGACACCAGCCAGACGCTGGACCGGGTGGAGATCAGCGGCACCCGCGCCAGCCTGCAGCGCTCCCTCAACCTCAAACGCAATGCCGCCCTGGTGCAGGACAGCATCAGCGCCACGGAACTTGGCCGCTTCCCTGACGACAACGTGGCCGATTCCCTCAGCCACATCACCGGGGTATCCATTTCCCGCACTGCGGGTGGCGAAGGCCAGAAGGTCAGCGTTCGCGGTCTCGGCCCCGAATACACGCTCACCACCTTCAACAACCGCATCCTCGCCACCGATGGTGAAGGACGCGACTTCGCCTTTGATGTGCTGCCGTCAGACATCATCAACGGCGCCGATGTGGTGAAGTCGGCCCAGGCGGCCGTGATGGAAGGCGCCATTGGCGGCGTGGTCAACCTGCGCTCGGCCAGCCCCTTCGATCAGCCGGGTCAGCACGGCCTGCTGCGCCTGGAAGCGGACCGCAACACGATGAGCCGGCTCAATGGCGGCAAGCTGTCGGGCACCTACAGCAACACCTTTGGCTCGCAACTCGGCGTGCTGGTGGGGCTGGTCTATGCAGACCGCAAAGTGCGCACCGACACCGCCGGCAACGACGGCGGCTGGACCCGCAATGCCATCAGTGACCCGGCGGCCAACTGGACCGGCAATGCCTGGGGCGGCAACATCGATCCCAATGGCAATGGCGTGCTGGACCCGGATGAAGAAGGCCTGATCGGGCCGGGACAGTTCCGCGTCGGCTCGGTGATGGAGCAGAAAAAGCGACTGGCGCTGTCCGGCAAGGTCGAATGGCGGCCGGCCGACAACTTCAAGCTGGTGGTGGACGGCATGCGGACCCGGCTGGATGCACCGCAGGTGGGCTATCAGCAGTCGTTCTACACACTGTTCTCACCGGGCCGCTGGTCCAACATGCAGGTGAGCAACGGCGTCGTGACCGGCTTCACCATGGACAACAGCGACCCCGAGTTGCGCCTGAATCCGGAGCTGCTGAACCTCACCACCCATCGCGTCGTCGACACCGCCCTCTACGGTGCCAATGCCGAATGGAAGGCGACCGCCGATCTCAAGTTCAATGGCGATGTCTACACCTCGACCTCGAAGCGCCATTCCGGCGGGCAGGACACCTACACCGTCCTGCGCATGAATCAGCCCAATGTCACCACGGTGCAGCTGACCGGCTCGCAGGTGCCCAGCATCACCACGACGCTGGCGGACGGGCGGGACCTGGCGCAGGGGCTGGCCGCCGGACAGTTCGGGGCGAATGATTTCAACACCCACTACCTGGGCCTGTCTGGCGACAACATCGATGACCGCATCAACGGCATCAGCCTGAATGGCACCTGGACCGTGGATCGTTTCAACATCGACAGCCTTCAATTCGGCATCAGCAGCACCCGCCGCAAGAAGAGCCGAGACCTGGTGGACAACGCCATCAATGGCGGCGAGAACTACTACTCCGGGGACAACGCGATCAACGTCGGCAACCTGGGCGGCAATGTGCTGGACCAGAACCTGCATCTGCCCAACTTCATGAGCGGGGTCAGCGGCAACTTCCCGCGGAGCTTCCTGGGCTTTGATGTGCCCAACTATCTGGCGGCGCTGCAGGCCTACAACGGCAAGCCGCGACCGGACGGCACGACCTACGACTTCAGCCAGGCGGCCCCGGTCTGGAACCCGCTGCAGAGCTATCGGGTGAAGGAGACCACCACCAGTGCCTTCGTGCAGGCGGACCTCTCCGGCGACCGCTGGAATGCGGATGTCGGCGTGCGGCTGGTGCATACCCGCACGTCCTCGACGGCCTGGGACGCCAAGATCGTGGATCTGGTGGAGAACGGCCCGTTCAACTACACGGCCACCTATGCCGCGCCGACGCCGCTGGTCGAAACCGGCAGCTACACCTACGGCCTGCCCTCGGCCAACTTCGTCTGGCACTTCGACGACAAGCTGCAGATGCGGCTGGGCGCGGCCAAAACGATGGCCCGCCCGTCCGTGGAGCAACTTGCGCCCACCAGCACGACCGCGAGCGTGGCCTGGGGCGACTTCACCCAGGTCTATGGCGGCAACGCCCAGATCAAGCCCTACAGCGCCCGCCAGTACGATGCCTCGCTGGAGTGGTACTACGCCCGCAATTCGGCGCTGACCTTCGCGGTGTTCCAGAAGAACATCAAGAACCAGATCACCACCAGCTGGCAGACCGGCGTGGACATCGGCGTGCCGGGGCACCTCTTTAATGTGCTCAAGCCGATCAATGGCGACAAGGCGCGGGTGCGCGGCATGGAGATCGGCTTCCAGCACCTGTTCGACAACGGCTTCGGCGTGCGCGCCCAATACACCCGCAACAACTCTCGCAGCTGGGTAGGCGGGGAAGAGCGTCCGCTTGAAGGCATTGCGCCAGCCACGTCGTCCCTGGGCCTGCTGTATGAGAAGGGACCGTGGAGCCTGAGTGCCACGGCCGACCACACCGACGAATTCGTCAGCGCGATCAATGTGATCGGTCCCGGATTCAATGAGCGAGCCAAGGCCATCACCTGGCTCACGGCGCAGGCGGCCTATGAGGTCAATCAGTGGCTGCGCATTTCGATTGAAGGGCGCAACCTCACCGATGCCAAGCAGTCCTACACGCTGGGCGATGGCAACATCGTGCTGCCCCAGGGCTACAACCGCTGGGGACGTTCGTTCACCGTCGGCGCCAGCCTGAAGTTCTGACCTTGCGGAAAGCCCCAGCACAATGACCTTGCGATCATTCACTTTGTTGGCGCTCGCCGTGAGCGTCACCCTGGGCCTGACCTTGCCGGCGGTGGCGGCGGGCCCAGCGCCCAAGGCCGCGCCCTCCAAGGCCATGGCCCGTCCCTACACGATGGCCGACTTTGAGCGTGTGCCGAAGATCGATGCCCACGTCCATCTGCACAACGCCGATCCCGCCTTTGTGCAAGCCGCGCGCCGCCTGCATTTCAAGCTGCTCACCATCAATGTCGACTATCCGGACTTTCCGCCGCTGGACGATCAACAGCGGGTGGCACTGTCTCTGAAGCAGGCGTTTCCCGCCACCATCGCCTGGGCGGTGAGTTTCTCCAGCGACGCCTCAGACCAGCCCGGCTGGCTGGAGGCGACCCGTGCCCGGGTGGATGCCGGCCTCGCCCAGGGCGCCGTCGGCGTGAAGGTGTGGAAGAACATCGGCATGAGCCTGCGCAATCCGCAGGGCGATCTGGTGATGATCGACGACGCCCGTTTCAGTCCGCTGTTCGATGACTTTGCGCGGCGGGGCATTGCGATGCTCGGCCACCAGGGCGAGCCGCACAACTGCTGGCTGCCGCTGGACCAGATGACGGTCAACAATGACCGTGCGTACTTCAAGGCCCACCCCCAATATCACATGGCCCTGCATCCGGAGATGCCGAGCTGGGAGGCGCAGATGGCCGCCCGTGACCGCATGCTCGCGGCGCATCCGGGGCTGCGTTTTATCGGCATGCACATGGCGTCGCTCGAGCGCAATGTCGATGAACTGGCCGATTTCCTGGACCGGTTCCCGCAGGCGAATGTGGATCTCGCTGCGCGCATCGGGCAGTTGCAGGCGCAGAGCCAGAAGGACCGCGAGAAGGTGCGCCGTTTCATCGTGAAGTATCAGGACCGGTTGATGTACGGCACCGACCTGGCGCAGGCCCCGGACCAGTCCGGCGCCGACCTGCTCAAAGAGATGGTGCCGTTCTGGCGCATGCACTGGCGCTACTTCAATACCGCGGACCGATTCAAGGTGGCTGACCTGGACGCGCCGGTGCAGGGCCTCGCCCTGCCGCGGGAGGTGGTGGACAAGCTCTACCACCGCAATGCCGAACGCATCTATGCGGGTGGCTGGGGAGTGAAGCCATGACCGCGCGACGTGCCTTCCTGCAGTGGCTGGGCGCCGCCCCGGTCGTGGCCACCGCACCCGCCTGGGCTCGCGCTGCCACCCACCCCGCGAATCCCTCAGCGCTGGGCCAGCGCCCGACCACGCCGCAGGCGCTCGGCCGTGGCCATGTCCGGCTGCAGGATGACCGCCTCTCCATTCAGTGGGACGAGCAGATGCGTTCCCGGCTGGTGCGTCTGGGCGGTCCGCGTCCGCTGGCGCTCACCGGCTTTGATGCCGGGGAAAGCCTGCTGCTGGAGGGCGGAAAAGCGGTGGATCGTTTCACCCTCGCCGCGGCGATGCCGAGCGACGTTGACACCCCCTGGGGGCCCGGCCAGCAATTGCTCATCACGGGGCGTTCTGCCGCGGGCATCGAGAAAGCGGTGACCGCGACGCTGCTGGACCGCCACCCCGGTGTCCTGCTGCTCGACACGGTCTTCAAGAACACCGGCCCTGCGGCGCTAGCCTTGCAAGGCTGGACGGTGGGCGCTCACCGGTTGCTGGCATCCCCTCGCCACGGCGGCGGCTGGTGGAGCTATTCCGGCGCCACCCATCAGGATCGTCGCGACTGGATGCAGCCCGTGCGGCGCGGCTTCGACCAGCGCAACTTCATGGGCATGAATGCTTCGGACTACGGCGGCGGCACGCCGGTGGTCGATGTCTGGCGGCGCGATGTGGGCGTGGCCATCGGCCATCTGGATCGCGTGCCTCGGCTCGTCTCCTTGCCGGTCCGCGCCGTCGGTGACCAGGTGGACCTGGCGCTGCGCTGCGACGAGCCAACCACGCTCGCGCCCGGCGCCGAGCTGCGTACTCCCACGGCCTTCCTGCATCTGCATGACGGCGACTGTTTCGTGCCGCTGGACCGCTACCGTCGGCTGATGCTGGCCCAGGGATTCGCTGCGCCGGAGCCGCCCCGCAGCGCGCATGAGTCCGTGTGGTGTGCCTGGGGCTATGAACGGGATTTCTCGCTGGCGTATGTCCGTGCCACCTTGCCCAAGGTGCAGGAGCTGGGCCTCAAGTGGGCGGTGCTGGACGACGGCTGGCAGCGCGCCACCGGCGACTGGACGCTGGACCTGGCGAAGTTCCCTGGTGGCGAAGCCGACATCAAGGCGCTGGTGAACGACATCCACGCCCGCGGCATGAAGGCGCGGCTGTGGATTGCGCCGCTGGCGGTGGCCCCCGGCAGCGACGAACTGCATGAGCATGCCGACCTGCTGCTGCTGGACAAGGACGGCGCGCCGCAGCTGGTGTCCTGGTGGAACAGCTTCTACCTCTGCCCTGCGCATCCGCAGACCCAGGCCCGCATTGCTGCGATCTTCCGCAAGATCATCGGGGACTGGGGCTTTGATGGACTGAAGATCGACGGCCAGCATCTCAACGGAGTGGCGCCTTGCTACAACCCCAAACACCAGCATGCGCGGCCGGAAGAAGCGGTTGAGCAGATGGCCGCCTTCTACCGGACGATGTTCGAGGCGGCCCATGCGGTGAATCCGGAAGCGGTGGTGGAGGTCTGTCCCTGCGGCACCAGCTACGCCTTCCACAACATGCCCTTCATCGACCAGGCACCGGCCAGCGACCCGCTGTCCAGCTGGCAGGTGCGTCATAAGGGCAAGGCCTTGAAGGCGCAGATGGGCCGCTGGTCCGCTTATGCGGGCGACCATGTGGAGCTGTCCACCGGTGGGCAGGACTTTGCCTCGGCGGTGGGTGTGGGGGCCGTGGTGTCCACCAAATTCACCTGGCCGGTCGATCCCAAGCCGAAGGACTCCTTCCTGCTGACGCCCGAGCGCGAAGCCCACTGGCGTCGCTATATCGATGCGCACAATGCCAAGGGCCTGTCGGACGGCACCTATCGCGGCGAGCTCTATGACATCGCCTTCGACCGGCCCGAGACCCATGTGGTGGAGAAGAACGGCGTCCTGCACTACGCCTTCTACGCACCGCAATGGGACGGCCCGGTGACGCTGCGCGGACTGGGCCCGGGCACCTGGCGGCTGCGGGACTATGTGAATCAGAAGGATCTGGGCACGGTGCAGGGCGGCCGTCCCACGCTCCCGCTGCGCTTCGAGGACCATCTGCTGATTGAGGCCACACTGGTGATGCCGGAATCGCGGCCGGTGGTGCGATCGGCCCGGGTGCCGGCGCGCTGGCTGGACAAGGATGGATTTCCGGTGGCCTCCGCCTGGAGCGATGCACCGGCCAGCTTCTTTGCCCACGACTGGCGCGGACGGTCTCTGACCGGCCCGCAGTCCACCCGGGTGCAGGTGCTGCATGACGACCGCCAGCTGTATCTGCGCTTCATCAGCCGCTATCAGCAACTGGCCACGCATGAGCGGGCACTGTCCGCAACGGACATCTATCCGCTGTGGGAGCGGGATGTGGTGGAGGTGTTCCTGCAGTCGCCGCAGGATGCCGGCAGCGCCCGCTACCGTGAGCTGCAGGTGGCGCCCAGTGGCCTGATGCAGGAGATCGAGATCGGCGAGACCCGTCGCCAGCGGGTGCTGAATCGATCACGCGCGCGGGCGTCGGTGCAGACGGACCAGCGCCTGTGGACCGCGGAGCTGGCGGTGCCATGGGCCTCGGTGGGCGGCGGCAGCACGCTGGAGGGCTGGCGGCTCAACTTCTTCCGCATCGAAGGGCCCGCCGGCAACCGCCTGTATTCCGCCTGGAACCCGACCGGCACCGAGACGCCCAACTTCCATGTGCCAGCGGCATTCGGACTGCTGAAGACCTGAGACGCGTCCGCTGAAAAAAAGGTCTCGCCCCGGACCATCCCGGGGCGAGACCTTGGTCCTTACTTGCGCGCCGTCGGAGCGAAGCAGGCGTAGCGGTAGGTGTCGTCCAGTTCCAGCGACAGCACCAGCGTCTTGATGCCAGCGGCATTCATGCTGCTGCAGAGCTTGTCGCGGGCCTGCTTCTTGTTGGTGCGGTATTTGGATGCGTACTCCGCATTGAACACCGGCTTGCCCTTGCTGGTGAACACCGAATAGCCGCCGCATTCGCTGTATTCATTGCACTGTTCATTCAATGCCATGTCGAAATACGGCTCCAGGGCGCTGAGCTGATCCACATCATTCTTCAGCGCAATCGCCAGACCCCGGCTGTGGGCGGCATTGGCGAGGAACTTGTTGTAGTCCAGCTGATGGGCGGCGGTGAGCGGGAAGCCGGTGGTGTTGCTGTAGCCGTCCACATTGTCGGGCTCGACGCCGTCGCAGCCTTTGGAGCGGGCCGTGTCCAGACGGCTCAGCATGATGTTGCGTACATTGGTGGAGCGGATGTCCAGCCACCATTCGCCTTCCCATTCAGGATCCAGCGGCTTGCCGTAGTCGGTGGACTGGAATGAATTCTTGTCAGCCCGCCAGTTCTCATAGCTGCCGGCGGAGAAGTAGCACACCACCTTGCGGCCTTGTGCCTTCAATGAATTGATCTGGGAGACGCTGGTGTCAAACAGATCGACGTCATACACATCGACGTTGTAGCTGGTGTTGATCTTGCCTTTGAGCTGCCACTGCCAGGTCGTGCTGGCGGTCGGCTTCCACCAGGTCTGAGCCTGTGCATTCATGGCGCCCATGCCGGCGGCCAGCAGGGTGAGGGAAGCGCACAGCTTCCAGATGCGTCGGGGAGTCGGGGTCATGGGGGAGTCCTCCAAAAGCGGCAAAAGTCCGGGGTTGAATCTTTCGGTTTCCAATGAATCGAAACCGAAACGGCCAGTCCATCATTCAATGACGTATGGCGCGCGTACGAAGAAAGACCAATCGCCATGCGGTCGAAATGCATTCGGTGCCGCAGGCGGGGTGGTTTCTATCATTGCGATTCGGCTTTCACAACTTTCGGTCAATGACCATTTCGAAAGTACAAAAGCAGGGGCTTCAATCAGGCTGAGAGATAACTGATTGATCTTCAAGGCGGATGCTCAATGAGCGCCCGGCACCGGGCGCGTGAACGCATTCAATGCGCGATCAATTTGTCACCAATGAAACGCCGCTGCGCACGGCCATCGCCCCGCCGTCGTCGGGTGGCTTCACTGGAATCCACACCCGGAACGTCGTCCCGACGCCCGGTGTGCTGTCCACTTCGATGCGCCCCGCATGTTTCTGGATGATCGAATAGGACAGGGACAGCCCCAGCCCGGTCCCTTTGCCCACCGGCTTGGTGGTGAAGAAGGGTTCGAAGATGCGTCGCCGCACATCCTCCGGCATGCCGGTGCCGTTGTCTTCCACTTCGATGCGTACCCAATCGCCTTCCACCGCGGTGCGCAGGCGGATCTCGCCGCGCTGGGGAATGGCGTGGGCCGCATTCACGATCAGGTTCATGAACACCTGATTCAACTGCGCCGCAATGCAGCGCACCGGCGGCAGGTCGCCATAGTCGCGTTTGACCTCCGCCTTGTACTTGACCTCGTTCATCACGACATTGAGCGTCGAATCGAGGCCCGCATTCAGATTCGCGTCCTGCCATTCCGCATGGTCCACGCGGGAGAAGTCCTTCAGGTCCTGCACGATCTTCTTGACCCGCACCAGCCCGTCCTCGCTTTCATCCAGCAGTTGGGGCAGGTCTTCCTTGACAAAGTCCAGATCGATGCGCTTGTCCAGATCCTGAAGGTCTCGCAGGGCAGGGTCCGGCAGGCTCTGCGGGGGCAGATGGCGCAGCTCGTCCAGCAATGCAAACACCGGCTCCACATAGCCCCGCAGCGTGTGCAGATTGGAACTGACAAAGCCGATGGGATTGTTGATCTCATGCGCCACGCCCGCGGCCAACTGGCCGATGGACGCCATCTTCTCCGCCTGCAACAACTGGTTCTGCGCTTCTTCCAGCCGGGTGTTGGTGGACTTGATGCGCTCGAAGTTCTCTTCCAGCGCCATCTGCACCCGGCGCTCTTCGGTGCGGTCCTGCAGCAGCCACCAGGTCTGGGTGTGGCTGGCCTGAGGATTGGCGACATAGGCGATCAACTGCACCCACAGCCGTTTGCCCTTGACCGACACCAGCTCCATCTCATGCCGCAGGGACTCCCCGCGGCGCAGGATCGGCGCCGCCACTTCCGTCAGGGACTTCAGCGATTCATCGCTAGGGAAGAACCGGCGGGTGCGCTGGCCTGCCGGCGGCTCATCCTCCAGCTCGAACATGTCCGCAAACTTGCGATTGCCGCGCAGGATGCGGCTGCCCTGGGTGGTGATGATGCCGACCGAGGCATTCTCCAGAAACGCTTCCAGCTCATGGTGGGTCAGCAGCAGTTCGGCCGTGCGTTCGGCCACCAGGTCTTCCAGCTGGTCGCGGTGGCGGCGCAGTTCTTCATCGGAGCGGCGCCGCTGCGTCACATCCTGCAGCGTCTCGATCGCCCCCACCACCTTGCCCTGGGCATCCAGCAGCGGGGCGGCCGTGAAGAAGAGCCATCGGCCACCCTCCTGCATCGTGGGGAAAAACGCCTCCACTTCGTAGGCGTTGTCCACGATGGGTGAGCGACGGCAGGCACCGTCGTAGGCCTTCTCGTAGTCCTCCGGTGTCGCGCCATGAATGATCATGTCTGACAGCAGCGGACGCCGCTCCGGGTAGAACGCGGTCCATGCTTCATCACCGCCCAGCATGTCCATGCTGTCGCGGCCCGTCAGCTTGGCGCAGGCCGCATTCCAGTGGGTGACGCGATGCTCCGCATCCAGCACGAAGCTGGCGACCGGGCTGTTCTCGATGATCTGGTGCAGCACCCGGCCCACATTCAGCAGGCTGGTCTGCACATAACGGATGTCGCTCAGGTCCTGCATGGTCAGCACGTTGAACGGCTGGTCTTGATGCAGGAAGGCGCGGGCGGTCAGCTCCAGCACCCGCACCGCGCCGCTGGCCGTCAGTGCCTCGACTTCGATCGCCGGCGCCAGGCCGGTCTGCGCCATGGCGGCGCGGGCATAGTCCCGGAGCGGCTGTTGATAGTCGGCCGTCGCCCAGCCGTCAAACGGCATCGCGGCCAGGCTGCGGTCGTCGTAGCCCAGCAGGCGCAGAGCCGCCCCATTGGCATAGACCACCCGGGTGCTGTCGTGCACCAGCACCGGTGCCATCACCGCCTCCCAGGCCGCATACAGCTCGCCCGGCAGGGTGGGAGGCCAGACCGAGGCGGTGGAAAGCATCAGCGCATTCATAGGCGTACTTCACCCGGGTCTTCCAGGATGAAGGACCCGTCGTCCGCCCATTGCACCTGCGTGATGCCGGGCTCCAGCAATTCCAGCCGTCGCAGCTCCGCTTCCTGCGCGCTCAGCCTGCCCTGCTGCACCCGCACCACATCGGCCAGACGGCGGTTCTCCAGCAGCAGCTCCCGCATCTGCAGCACCTGGCGGACCGCCGACATCAGGTCCAGGTCCACCCAGGGCTTGCCAATGAATCGCACGATGCCGGCGTCATTGAGCCCGCGCACCAGCGCATCCATGTCGGCATACCCGGAGACGATCATGCGCTGGCAGTCCGGCTGCAAGGCCTTGAGACCGGTCAGGAAGTCCACCCCGTTCATCTCCGGCATGCGGTAGTCCGAGATGGCCAGGGCATACACATGGCGGCGGGCCTGCTCCAGCGCTTGCGCGCCATGGCTGCATTCGTCCACGATGTAGCGCTCTCCGCCGGGCGTCGTCAGCCCGTGGCGGATCAGGCGATGCAGGGCGTGGAGGATGCCGGGTTCATCGTCCACGATCAGAATGCGTTCTTGCATGCAGGGCTCCTGCGTCAGGCCGCCTGAGGTGCGGCGGTGGGCGGATGCGTCGCAGGACCTCGCGGGCCCGGCGGCTCATCGTTCCGGATGGAGAACGTCAGACGCACGCCCTCCCGATTGGCAAACTCCCTGATCTGCTTGACCATCCGCGCATCGAAGACGTGTCCCGCTGCCAGCAGCAGCGTGCCCTTGGGGGTGAGCAGGTCGCGGGACAGCACCATGCCGGGCTGGATCTCGTGGGCGCCGAGCTCCTTCTCGTGCTCGGCCTGGGTCGGCGCTTCGGCCAGCGCCTTCTGCAGCGCCTCGACCACCTCATGCAGATAGCGGGTGCCGGCGCCGCCGCGGATCAGTTGCTCCGCCTGCTGAGGCGAGTAGCGCTTCTCGGCTAGGCGGCCGCTCACGGCGGAGCAGAAGTCGCTGACGGCACTCAGCACCTGCGCATCCAGCGGCACCGCATCACCGGACAGTCCGTCCGGGAAGCCGTTGCCATCGATGCGCTCATGTTGAGACCGCACCAGCCGGGCGACATGCTGCAACTCCGCCAGCGGCAGCAGCGCCGCTTCGCCATTGAGGGTGTGGCGGCGATAGCGGGCGGTCTCATCGGCATTCATCAGCGACACCGGCTTGTGCAGCAGTGCATCGGGCAGGCCGATCTTGCCGATTTCATGCAGCAGGCCGGCGAGATGCAGATCGTCCTGCTCCCGCTGCGGCAGCCCCAGATGACGGCCGGTGCGGCGGGCCAGATCCGCGACCAGGCGTGAATAGCCGACCAGTCCCCCCTCGCGCAGTTCCATCAGGCCGGAGAAAACCTGGATGGAGAGCAGGAAGTTGTCCTTGACCTGGGTGAAGGACCGCTCGAGCATGGCATTGACCTGCTCCAGTTCCTGCGTGCGGGCCTTCACCCGCTGGGAGAGATCCTGATTCAAGGCGGCCAGCTCGGCGTTCTGCCGCGCGGTCAGCTCGAGCAGCGCCTGGTTCTGCAACGCCAGCCGGCGGCGGGAGATGGAATCTTCCAGCGCCGCCAGCAGCTCGCGGTCGTCCCACGGTTTGGCGATGTAGCGCTGGATCTGGCCCAGGTTGACGGCGGCCACGGTCGTCTGGATGTCCGCATAACCGGTCAGCAGAATGCGCCCGACCTCCGGATGCGAGGCATGCACCTTCTCCAGGAAGGCGGCGCCGTCCATCTCCGGCATGCGCATGTCCGACACCACCACATCCACCGGCTCGGTGGCCAGCAGCGCCAGCCCTTCCGCGCCGCTGGAAGCCAGCAAACACCGATATCCAACGGGCCGCACCAGTCGCCGCAAGGCGCTCAGGATGGACGGCTCATCATCGACAAACAAGACCACGGGCGGCGGGATATCCGCTTCCATGACGGTGTCTCCGGACTGCGTATGTATCCAAGTGTAGGACTGCGATCAAGCCGCTGTCCCGCGCAATCCGGGCTCCGCTGCGCCATTCCGTCACGGGATAGCGCCGTCCGATGCATCGCCGCGCTTCCCGGCAGCGCGGAGGCTCAGCGCTTGTCCGGAACCGGCCGGCTGGCCATCGCTTCCCGCCACTGCATCGCGGCGTGGATCCGTGACCGGGTGCCGGGATGGCTGTAGAACCAGAACTCCTCCAGCGGACTCGGGTCGGCCTTGCGATATTCCACCAGCCGCAACTGAGCGTTGGCAAAGCCGATGGGCTCCTGCGCCAGACTCAGCGAGAACTGGTCCGCTTCTGCCTCCTGCGTCCGCACCATGGTGTTGACGATCGGCGTGCTGAGCATGAAGAACACGGTGAAGACCGCCATCAGCATCGGCAGGCTGGCGATGTCGGTCACCTCCTGCACCCCGGAAGCGCCGGCGGTGCGGCGGATCAGCCCGTCCACTGCCCACTTGGCAAAGAGGAAGGCCACCAGCACCACCAGCGTCATCATCATCAGCATTTTGGGAATGTGATTGAGCACGTAGTGGCCGATCTCATGGCCCGTCACCGCCCGCACTTCGGCTTCTGTCGTGCGGCGCAGCAGGTTGTCGTTCAAGCGGATGGCCGCCGTGCCGAAGAGGCCGGTCACATTGGCGCTGATGCGGGTGGTCTGCCGGGACGCGTCGAACACCAGCACGTCGCTGGCGGGAACGCCGGTGGCATGCGCCAGGGTCAGCAGCGATTGCTTGAGGGGCCCGTCTTCCACCGGCTTGTAGGTGTTGAACATCGGCTCGAAGACCACCGGCGAGATGGCGATGATCAGGGTGAGCAGGGCGATGGTGCCAGCGGCGCCCCAGGCCCACCAATGCTGGCGGGCGCGCCGGATCAGCGCATACAGCACCACCAGCGCGATCGCAATGATGACCCCATTGATGAGGTTGGCCAGCAGCCATTCCGTCAACCACGCGGACGCGGTCTGGGTGGACATGCCGTAGGCATGCTCCCGAAAGAAGTCTTCGTAGGCCGAGAGGGGCAGGCTGACCAAAGAGCCGATGCCCACATAGGCCGCGGAGAACAGGAAATCCCGGCGGATGGGACCTCGACCGACCCGCGCGGCCCAGTCGCGCACGCGTGCGGCGCGGCGGCCGGTCATCCAGACGGCGGCGATGGCCAGGCCCAGCAGCAGATGCCACAACTGCAGCCAGTAACCGCCTTCGTAATAAGCGTCCGACTTGCGCATGACGTCGGCGGGGATGCGGTCCATGAAGGCCTGGGTGGCAGCATTGGCGTCCAGGGGCAGGGACTGGACCCAGCGCTCGTCGGCGGGCTTGAGCGAGAAGCCGGACGCCTTGGCGATCGCATCCGCCTTCTGCGCCTGTGCCGAAGTGGTGACCGATGCGGATGAGGCTGCGGAGGCGGATGCCGATGCGGATGCCGATGCGGATGCTCCCGGCTCGCTGCCGGCGTCGGCGGCGCGCGCCGGCAGCGCGGCGCTCATCATCAGCACGGCGGCCATCAAAGTTTTTTTCATGATTCCTCCCGGGGGGCGTCGATTGAAGCGACGCATTGTTCCGGGATGAGGCGGCAATCGCGCTGGCCGCACGATGAACGGCAGGCCGCGGCGATGGACTGCAGCCGGCGCGGATCAGGCGCAAGACCTGTCACTCAGGGGTGGGCCTGACCGGGTGTCGCCGTCGCCTCCATGGACCCGGAGGGCGGCTGCAGCCAGTCGGCGAGCAACTTGCCCGCCTCCGCCAGCCGCAGTTCGTCCACCAGCGACCGGGCCTGGGCGAAGCGCTCGTCACCCAGGGTGGCCCGCAGGTCGTCCGCCACGGTGTCGAAGCGGTGCAGGGCCTCAGCCTGCTGCTCCGCCAGCAACTGCACCAGCACGGCGAAAGCCGGATGCTCCCCACCCTCGTCACCACCGCGACGGCCGGTGCCACCCGCGGCCGCCGGACCCGTGCCCGCGCCGGATCGCAGCAACGGCGCCGCAACTGCAGCCAATGCGGCCAATTGCTCATTGAGCCGGATCACATGCCCGGTGGCGGTCTGAAGGTCTCCATGGCGGCAGGCCGTCTCGGCGAGGGTGGCCGTGGCCGCCACCGCACTGGCCCCGACATTGCCGGCGCTGCCGCGCAACTTGTGCAGCCGCGCGGCCATGGTGGGCATGTCCTCGCCACCGGCACCCGGCAGCGGCAAGGCCGGTTCCTTGAGCAGCAGGCCGAGCAGGGCGAGGAACAGGGTGTGGTCGCCGTCCAGCCGCTGCCGCACATCGGCGGTGTTGATGCCCTCGATCTCCGGCCAGTCCCCCATCGGGTCCGAACGCTCGGCCGCCTCCACGGCGGGCAGGGCCGGCCGGGCCGCCCGCGCCCCCTTCACCAGCCGCGTGATGCAGTCGATCACCTCGGCCGGCTGGAAGGGTTTGACGATGAAGTCGTTCATGCCCGCAAAGCGGGCCTCCTGCCGCTGACTGGCCAGCGCGCCGGCGGTCAGGGCCACGATGGGCAAGCCGGCCAGACCCAGGTCCTGGCGGATGATGCGGGTGGCGGTCATGCCATCCATCACCGGCATGTGGATGTCCATGAGCACCAGGTCGCAGTGGGCCGCATGCTCGCGCAGATAGTCCACCGCCTCGCGGCCATCGGTTGCCAGGGCCACCCCCGCGCCGCAGGACTCCAGTATCCGTTTGGCCACTTCCAGGTTGATCTCGCTGTCGTCGACCACCAGCACCGTCATGCCGGCCAGCGCATCCCGCGCCGTGCTGGTGGGCAGGGCGGGGGCGGTGATCAGGCGCTCGTCCGCCAGCGGGAAGGGCAGCTCCACCCAGAAGCGGCTGCCGCTGCCGGCTCGGCTGGAGAAACCCACCCGGCCGCCCATCAGCTCTGCCAGCTGCTTCACGATGGACAGTCCCAGCCCCGTGCCGCCAAAGCGGCGGGTGATGGAGCTGTCCCCTTGCGCGAAGGGCTGGAATAGCTGTTCGGCCGCCTCCGGCGCGATGCCGATGCCGGTGTCCTCCACCTCGAATCGCAGTCTGACCTGGCCCTCATCGGCCGGCAGCCGCTCGATGCTGAGTCGCACATGGCCGGCATCGGTGAATTTGATGGCGTTGCTCAGCAGATTGGTGAGGATCTGATTGACCCGCAGGGAATCGCCCATCACCAACGCCGGCAGGGGCTGCGGCACATGCTGCATCAGGCTCACGCCCTTTTGCTGGGCCTGCACCTTCATCACGTCCACGAGATAGTCCACCAGCTCCGCCGGCGCGAAGGGCTGGGTCGAGATGCCCAGTTCGCCTGCCTCGATCTTGGACAGATCCAGCACGTCATTGATGATCCCCAGCAAATGCTGGCTGGCGCGGATCATCTTGGTCAGCAGCTCGGACTGCTGGTTGTTGAGCCGGGTCTGCTCCAGCAGGAATCCGAGGCCGATCACCGCATTCATCGGCGTGCGGATTTCGTGGCTCATGTTGGCCAGGAACTGGCTCTTGGCACGGTTGGCCTGTTCGGCGGAAGCCTTGGCCTCCATCAGCATCCGTTCATGCTGCTGCTGGGCGCTGATGTCGTGGGCGATGCCGAGGTAGCCCAGCAACTGTCCCTGCCGGTCCTTCATCGCGGTGATGACCAGCGACACCGGCAGCGAGGAGCCGTCCTTGCGGCGGTAGGTCCAGACCTGCGTCTGACCATGCGCCGCGGGTTCGCGGAAGTATTGCTCGCCGGCAATGCGACGCCCCAGTGACTCGCCGAGGGTCTTCGCCCGGGCCTTGATTTCCGCCGGCACATGGATGAGTCCTGGAGTGGCATGGCCGATGACTTCGGCGGCCTGATACCCCAGCATCTTCTCCGCCCCCGAGTTGAAGACGCGGATGACGAAGTCGCGGTCGGTCGCGATGATCGACACCTCGGAGGCCGATTCCAGCACCGTGCGCAGCAGCGACGAGGCTTCCACCAGTTCCAGCTCGGCCCGCTTCTGGTCGGTCACGTCCCAGTTCACGCCGATCATGCGGCGGGCTGGCCCGTCGGGATTCGGCTCCACCCGCGCCACCGCGCGGATGTGCCGGATCTCGCCATTGGGCCAGCGGATGCGGAACTCCATGTTGAAGTTGCGCCGACCGTGCAGACAGTCCTGCAGGTTGGCATCCACCTGAGCACGGTCGTCCGGCAGGATCAGATCGCGCCAGAACTGGTCGGCCTGCGGTCCGCTGCGCGGCTTCAGATGATAGAGCGCATACATGCGCTCATCCCAGTTGGCCGAGCCGTCGATCAGGTCGTATTCCCAGACGCCGATGCCGGCAGCGCCGGTGGCCAGCGCAAGACGGGCGAGGCTGTCTGCAGCGGCCATGCGGCTTTCGCGCAGCTCGGTGATGTCGTGCACGAGCACGTAAAAGCCTTGCACCTTGCCGTTCACCACGTCGGGCAGGTAGTGGGCGAGGGAATGGCGAGCGCCAGGGCCGTCGGGGCGCGGAATGCTGCGCTCGAAGGTCTGCGACTCTCCACGCAGCGCACCTTCGATGTAGGCGCGGTTGCGAGTGACGAGCTCCGTGCCGAGCAGTTCCTGCATGGTGCGGCCGGCCATCTGGTTTTCGTCCAGGCCGAACCAGGTGCGATAAGCGCGGTTGGCAAAGCGGTTGCGCAGGTGTTTGTCCCAGTAGCCCACCATGGAGGGGAGGGCATCGAGGATGTTGCGCAAGTCCCGCTGGGCCGCTTCGAGGCTGGCCGTGCGCTCCTTCACCTTGTCCTCGAGCTCGCGGGTGAGCCGTTGCAACTGGCGCTCGGCCCGTTTGGTTTCGCTGATATCCCGCACCGTCTTGAGCATGCCGATCACGTCACCGTCATCGTTGCGCAGCGGGGTCATTGAAATGGCGACGTCGAATTCGCGACCGGAACGGTCCCGTCGAACGGTGTCGTAGGTGGGCACCAGGGTCGCGACCCGCAGACGTTCCTGAATCTGCTCGGCGTCCGCGCGGTGGGAGTCGGGCACGATCAGGAAATCCAGCGGCTGCCCGATCGCCTCCTGGCTGCTGTAGCCAAACAGGGTGCTGGCCGCGGGGTTCCACGACATCACCCGCCCGTCCAGAGACACCCCGATCAAGGCATCGGACGAGGCTTCGACCATCGCGGCCCGGCGCGCCTGCTCCGCCCGCAATTCCTGCTGGCGCTGCTTGGACTGGCCGTAGAACCAGGCAATGCTGGTGAGCAGCAAGGCGCCGAGCGCGGCCTCCACCGCGACTTCCATCGGCGAGCGCAACCCCAGCGACCGCACGAAGCTGTCGGTGGGCTGGATCTCGGCTTCCCAGCGGCGACCATAGACGTCCAGGATCAGCCGGGTCGGCCCGACACTGCGCCTGGGCGTGCCCTCCAGAACCGTCGAAAAGAACGGCGCGGGCCGGGTGTGGTCCACCACCGCATCGATGTCCCGCAGCGTGAGGTCGTAGAACTCGGGGCGGCTGTCCAGATTGTTCAGCACATCGTCGACGCTCAGCGGGGCATACGCCCAGCCGACCGTCGCACTCTGCCGCCCGACTTCGGTCTGCGGCGGCACCGGCGTGCTGTAGATGGGCAGCATCAGCAGGAAGGACTGGCGCTTTTTGCCCTGTGCCTGCACCAGCGTGATCGGACGGGTGAGAATGGCCCGCGCTTCCGACATCGACCGCACCGCCGCTTCACGGCGGCTGTGATCGGAGGCGGTGTCCAGCCCGACGGCGGCGGCGTTGTACTCCTGCGGCTCGATGTACTGGATGACAAAGGCTTCGCCGTCGTTGGGCCCCAGCGTGTGCACCGCAAAGGCGGGCGCGCCGTCGCGCCGAGCGCGGATACTGAAGTCATCGAGCTGATCACGCGGCACCCGGCGGATGAAGCCGAAGCCGCGGGCGCCCGGGAACTCCTTGGTGATGTCGCGGGTCAGCGCATAACGCCGGAAGTCTTCGCGCGTGACCCGGTCCACGCCCGCGGTGACGATCGCGCCCCGTGCGCCCCGCAGGCCGTATTCATAACTGCGCATGCGGTCCTGCACCTGGTCCGCCACCTCCTGGGCCAGGGCCCGGCTGCGGGTGGTCACCGTGTCCTGGTTCTGCTGCATCTGCCAGACCACGGCAGCGACGGCCAGCATCAGGCCGATCAGCAAGCCGATCAGGGCATCTCGGCTGGCGAAGGAATTCCAGCGGCTCCGGGGGACCTTGGGCATGGTGTCAGTGGGGCTGCATGTCCTCGGCCAGCAAGAGTGTCAGGGTGAAGCAGCTGCCTTCCCCGGGGCGACTGGTCACCGTCATGTGGCCGCCCATGGCGTCGATCAACTGCCGCGTCACGACCAGTCCGAGCCCGGTGCCCGGCAGACGGCTGCCCTGCAGTCCCAGGCGGTTGAAAGGCTCGTAGAGATGGGCGATCTGCTCGGGACCCATGCCGATGCCGGTGTCAGAGATGGAAATCTCCAGCCGCTCCTCCTGCACCTGCAGCGCCACCGAGACCTGCCCGCCCCGTTTGTTGTACTTGATGCCATTGCTGAGCAGATTGACCAGACACTGTCGCAGCCGGTTGCCATCGCCCAGAGCGAGCTGGTGGTCCGGGATGCTGCGCGACTGGACCAGGCTCACGCCCATCTGCTCGGCGAGGCCAGCGGTGGTGCGCAGCGCACTGTCCAGCACCTCCAGGACCTGGATCGGCCCGCGCTGCACCGACAACTGCCCCAGTTCAAAATGCCCCAGCGCGCTGAGATCGTTCATCAGCGTGGAGAGCTGGGTGCAGCCCGCCTCGATCATGGCCACCCGCTGCGCCTGGGTGGCATTGAGCGGAGACACCCGGTCGCCCGCCAGCAACTGCGCAAAGCCGAGGATGCAGTTCAGCGGATTGCCGATCTCATGGGCCACGTAGGAGATCATCAGCGCCTTGGTCTTGTTGGCCGCTTCGGCGGCGGCCCGTGCACTGGACTCGGCGGTGAGCCGCTCACGGTCGGTGAGGTCACGGCACATCAGGGTGGTCAGGCGCAGGCTGCCGTCCCCCACGATGGAGATCGAGACCTCGGCGGGGACTTCGGTGGCGTCGCAGCGGGAGATCAGCACCCGCTGGCCCGAGGTCGGCTGGGTCAGGTCGAGCCCGGGGAGGCGCGCCCCGAGCAGGTCTGCAGCCGGCCGACCGGTTGAGGCGAGAGGGTCCATCGCCAGCAGGCGACCGGCAGCCGCATTCATCAGCGCAATATCGCCGCTGGCATTGATGGTGATGATGGCATCCGAGGCGCCTTCGACCACCGCGGCCAGGCGGTCGGCCTGCAGGCGTTGACCCTGGGAGGCGGCCATCGCCAGTTCGATGTCGGTGCGGCGCTTGAGCTCCAGCAGATTGCGCACCCGTGCCTTCAGCACCGCGCCGGAAAAGGGCCGGGCCAGGATGTCCGCGGCCCCCAGCGCCAGCGCCCGGGTCTCGTCAAAACCATCCGCCTGACGGCTGACGAAAACGATGGGTACATGGCTGAGGGTGGGCGCCGCCTTGAAGAGCCGGCACAGATCGAATCCGGGTTCGTCGCGGCCATCGGACGCGGTGTCCACCAGCACCAGATCCGGGCGCCAGGTCCGCACCAACACCATGATCATGACCAGGTCCCGCGCATCAGCGGTGCGGACCTCGCCGATGCCTTCGAGCGTCTCATGCAGCCCGGAGACTTCCAGCGGATCCCGGCCGACCACCAGCAACCGGGATGGCCCGGCGCGCAGCACCTCCGGCTCATGCAGGGCGGCCTGGGTGGCCTCCGCCTTGGCCCGTTCCACTTCGGCCACGGTTCGCAGCACCGCAGCCACCCGGGCCTGCAACTGCTCGGCCACGATCGGCTTTTTAACGAAGTCGGCCGCCCCCAGCTGCAGCGCTTCGAGGCGGGTGGCTTCCCGGTCGTCACTGGTGACGAAGAGCACCGGTACATGGGCCAGCGCGGAATCATTCTTCACCAGCGAGCAGAGCTGGGTGCCCGACATGCCGGGCATTTCCATGTCGATCAACATCAGGTCCGGGCAGCGGGTGCGGGCCAGCGCCAGGGCTTGCTCGCCGGACGTGGCCAGGCGCTGATCCGGATATCCGGTCAGTATCTTGCTCAGCACGCGCAAGGTGGCGGCGTCATCGTCCACCAGCAACAGCGACTTCTGCTTGGCCATACCCCTCCCGACGTCAATCGATCAAGTCGCCTCCGTTTCCAGCTTGAACGCACTGACGGCTTCCACCAGCAGGCGGGCCTGATGGCTGAGGCTGTCAGCCGCGGCGGCGGACTGCTCCACCAGGGCTGCGTTCTGCTGGGTCGTTTCGTCCAGCTGGGCGACCGAACTGTTGATCTGCAGGATGTCCCGGCTCTGCGCCTGGGAGGTCTGACCCAGTTCACTGATCAGGCCCACCACCCGTGCTACCTGGTCCCGGATTTCCTGCATGCTAGTGCCGGCGCTGTCCACCAATTTGGAACCGGCTTCCACCGTTTCCACATTGCTGATGATCAGCTGCTTGATTTCCCGCGCAGCGGTGGCGGAGCGCTGCGCAAGACTGCGGACCTCACTGGCCACGACAGCAAAACCGCGTCCGGCCTCCCCGGCTCGGGCGGCCTCCACGGCGGCATTCAGGGCCAGGATGTTGGTCTGGAATGCAATGCCGTCAATGACACTCACAATGTCGCCAATTCGCTGGCTCGCTTCATTGATATTGGTCATGGTGTGGATGACATGGCCCATGACTTCCGCGCCTTTTTCCGCAGCGCGATTGGCGGCGCTGGCAAAGCTGGTGGCCTCCTGGGCCGTCTCGGCGCTGTGGGTCACCGTGCCGGAGAGCTGTTCCATCGACGCGGCGGTCTGCTGCAGGCTGGAGGCCTGACGTTCGGTGCGCTGGGAGAGGTCCCCATTGCCGACGGCAATCTGCCCGGCGCCGGTGGCCACCGAGTCACTGCTGGAGCGGACCACGCCCACCAGATGACGCAGCGCCTCCTGCATCTGCTGCAGCGAGGTCATCAGCTGACCGACTTCGTCGCGCGATTCAGCCTGGATGCGGGTGCTGAGGTCGCCCTTGGCAATGCGCTGGGTGATGGTCATCGCCGCCAGCAGCGGCCGGGTGACACTGCGCGCCATCCAGCCGGCAATGCCGGCCCCGAGGACCGCGGAGAGCGACAGCAGCGCAATCATCGACCAGGCGGCCCGGTCGATGGTGACATCGGCATCCGCGCGGGCCGCGTCCATCGCCTGACGCTGGGTGGCGACCAGCTCGTCCAGAGCGCCGAAATAGGCCGTCTGTGCCCGACCCACTTCGCCGACCAGCAGGTCGCGCGCCGCCTCATTGTTGCCGTCCATGCCCAGCTTGATCGCGGGATTGATGGCCTTCACATAGGCCTCCCGGGTCTGGGTGACGCGCTCCAGCAATTCGCTGCCGGCCTGATCCGCCAATTGGACCTGCAGCTGTTTGAGAAGATCCTGTGTCGAGGCCCGGTTGGCATCGATGCGTTCCTTCTCCCGCTGCTTGGCAGCCGGGTCGGTCAGCAGGGCAATGTTGCGGGCCACCCGGGCCGTCACATTCACATTGTCCTTCAAATTGGTGAGAAGCGTGACGATGACCAGATGCTTGCCGGTCAATTCGTGCATCTGTTCGCCCACATGGCGAAGGGCCACACGGCCAAATCCCGCCACCGCCATGCTCATCACGATGAGCAGGGCAAATCCCAGCCTCATGCGGGTCGCGATGGACCGATCCTTCAATGCCTGCATCTCAGTTCTCCCTGTGCATCGGCCTTGCGCCGTGCTGTCTCAATGGACCTTGGTAGACCTCTGCGGGGACTCCGGCCGGCTGATTCCAGCCTTGTTGTAGGCGTATCGTGATCGCTAATCGGCGTTTTGTCGCGATATCCGACTGACGTTTAAAGCCTTTCCAGCGCGATTGCGATGTCATTCGACAACTTCTGCACATCTGCATTCAAGGCAATGACCGCGTCCAGCCATTGTTCGGAGACATCGGTGTCCGACTTCATGGCGGTTTCCAGCGCCTGCAGGCGGGCTTCGAGATCGCGGGCGCCCACCGTGGCGCTGGAGCCGCGCAGCGCATGGGCCGCCTGACGCCACCGCTCCTGCCGCTGCTGCGGGGACACGTCGGCGAGGTCCGGATGACCGTGGGGGTAGATCTCGGCGAAGCGCTGCAGCACGCGCAGCAACACGGTGCGGCTGCCACCGACACTTTGCAGCGCCTGAGCCAGGTCCAGACCGGGAATGTGGGGCAGGGCGGACGCGGACAGCCCTCCCGCTTCTTCCGCTGCTTCCGCTGCTTCCGCCGCTTCAGCTGCGGCGTTTTGTGCTGCCGTCGCCGCCGGGGCAGGCTGGGAGAGCGAACCTCCCGTCATGCCTGCGCTCACCGCCGCATTGAGCTGCCGCAGCAGCACCTCATACAGGCGCACCGGGTCCACGGGTTTGGCAATGTGGTCGTTCATGCCCGCGTCCAGGCAGGCCTGCCGGTCTTCGCCGAAGGCATTGGCGGTCATGGCGATGATGGGCACGCCGGGGCCGCGCAGGGCGCGAATCTCCCGGGTGGCGGCGAGACCGTCGAGCACCGGCATCTGCACATCCATCAGGATCAGGTCAAAGTCCACCTGACGGGCCCGCGCCACCGCGCTGGCGCCGTCGTCCACCACCTCCACCTGCAGTCCGGCCGAGCGCAGCAGTTCTTCGCCCACCTCCTGGTTCACCGGGTTGTCTTCCGCCAGCAGCACCCGGCGTCCGCCATGTCGGCGGCGCAGGGTCTGCAGGATGCCTTCCTCCGGCAGGGCCGCGGCGGATGAAGCGCTGGTGATTGCATCGTGCGCCGGACGCGAGCGCTGCTCGCCCGTCGTGTGCCGGGCGGTGTCCATCGCACGCCGGGTGGCTACGCCCGCATCGTCCATCGGGCCGGAACGCTCCGCAGCGGTCTCCGCACCCGCTGCAGCACCCGCTGACCCGCGATCGGTCCCCGACGCCACCGCGTCGCCTTCTGCGTCCGAGGACACCACGCCCGTGCCCCCACCGGCCGGCCCGATCAGCCGCCCGATCGTGTCCAGCAGCAGCGTGGGCGTCAGCGGCTTGGCCAGCACCGCGCCGAAGCCCACCTGCATCGCTTCCTCCCGGATGGCATCGCCGTCATAGGCCGTCACCAGGATGCTCGGCGGCATCGCTTCTCCCATCACTTCCCGCAGCCGGCGCAGGGTCAGCAGACCGTCCCAGGGCACCATGCGCCAGTCCACGATGATCAGGTCCGGCGAGCGGCCGGTGTCCAGATCTTCATCGGCCTGGCGGACGGCGCTGGGCCCGGAGAGGTGTCCGTCCACCGACATGCCCAGCACCTTGAGGGCATCGCCGATGGCATCCAGCGCTTCGGGCAGATCGTCCACCACCATCGCATGCCGGCCTTCCAGCCGGCCACGCATGCGCAGGGGATCAGCCCGCTCGGCGCGTTCGGTCCAGGCGGTGAACCAGAAGGTGCTGCCGCGGCCGGGCTGGCTTTCCAGACCGACAGTGCCCTCCATCAGTTCGGCAATGCGCCGGGTCAGTGCCAGACCCAGGCCGGTGCCGCCATAGCGCCGCGTGGTGGAGATGTCGGCCTGCTCGAAGGCGCTGAACAGCGCGCTCTGACGCTCCAGCGGAATACCGATGCCGGAGTCCCGCACCTCGAAGCGCAGTTGCAGCCGCCCGTCCTTTTTCTGCAGCAGATGGCCCTTGAGGCGCACCCAGCCATGCTCGGTGAACTTGACCGCGTTGGCCAGCAGATTGATCAGCGCCTGGGCCAGCCGCTTCGGATCGCCGCGCATGCGCTCGGGGAGGTGGTCGGTGTCCAGCACCAGTTCCAGCTTCTTGTGGGCGGCTTCTTCGCCAACCATCTCCAGCACGCTGGACAGCAGGTCGTCCCGCGAGAATTCCAGACTGTCCAGCACCATCTTGCCGGCTTCGATCTTGGAGAGGTCGAGGATGTCGTTGATCACCTGCAGCAGATGCTGCGCGGCCCGCTCGATCTTGAACAGCCGTTCCTGCTGCTGCGGCTGCGTGGTGTCGCGGCGCATGAGGTGGGTGAGGCCGATGATGGCATTCATCGGCGTGCGGATCTCATGGCTCATGTTGGCCAGGAAGGCGCTCTTGGCCCGGTTGGCCACCTCTGCGTTCTCGCGGGCGTCGATCAGGTCGGCGGTGCGGGTGGAGACGAGGGTTTCAAGATCATCGGTATGCAGTCGCAGTTGCTCTTCGTAGTGGCGACGCTGCACTTCGGCCCGCGCGACGCTGATGCCCAGGGACAGGTCGTGCGAGGCTTCTTCCAGGACATCCAGCGTGCCGGCATCAAAGACATGCTCTTCGGCCGCGCAGATGTTCAGCACACCCACGGTCTGTCCGTCCACCACCAGCGGCAGCGACAGGGTGGCCAGGCAACCGCGTCGCAGCGCGCCGGTCCGCCAGGCGGCATCGGCGGGATTGGTGCTGCTGCGGGTCCACACCTGCTTGACGCCTTCCTTCAGCGCTCGACCGACCGGGCCGGAGCCATCGCGCGCCAGATCCCAGGTGGCATAGAGCGCATGCAGCAGCTCCGGCTGCATCGCATACATCGCCATCAACTCCACCGGGCCGTCGTCGGCCGCATACCCGACCCAGGCAATGCGGAAGTTGCCAGCCTCAATGATGGCTTTGCACATCTGATTGAGCAGGGCGGCTTCGTCATGGCGCTGCAGCAGGGTCCGGTTGCCGGCGGACAGCACCCGCAGCGCCCGGTTGGACGATTCCAGCCGGACTTCGCGCTCTTCGATCTTGGCGGAGGACTCGTCAATCGTCTGGGCCAGATTGCCGATTTCATCGCCGGCGTAACGCAGGCCCGAACGGGCGCCGCGCTCTCCCGCGCGCTGGCGTTGCACCACCGCCGACAGATGCTGCAGCGGGCGCACCAGCCAATGGTTCAGGCCGATCAGCAGCGCGATGCCGGTGGCCAGCAGCACCGACAGCAGCACCGCAAACGCCGCGATTGCTTCCCGCTGCGCAGGCGCTTCAATCAGCTCCATCGGCGAGGCGAGCAGCAGGCGGTAATGGCTGCCACTGCTGGTGCGCAGCAGGGGAACATGGGCAATCAGACGCCGCTGGCCGGAGCGGTTGACGGCTTCAAAGGCGGCCGCTTCAGTGCCCTGGATGCGGTTGAGGACGGACGAGGGAATCGGTGTGCCCGTCCAGCCTTCAACATCGGGATAGCGCGCCACGATCACGCCGCGGCTGTCGATGACCGACAGCGCCTCCTCCGGCAGGCGGTCCGACACATTGACGGTGCGCTCCAGCCACTTCATGTTGAGACCGCCGTAGTAGACGGCGACCACCTTGCCTTCGCTGTCCCGTCGGGCCTTGCTGAGGGTGACGGTGGGTTTGCCGATGGTGCGGCTGATGGTGATGTCACCGACGCTGATGTCGGGGGTGGTGAGGGCCCGCTGGAACCAGATACGGTCGGAGAAATTCAGGGCCCGTCCGGGATCGACGGCGGAGCAGAGGCGATTGCCCTGAGCGTCGGTCACGCCGAACTGGTCGTAGTCCGGCTCGTTGGCCAGCAAGGCGGCCAGTTGCCGATTGCAGAAGTCGACGCCGGCCGGGGTGGCCGGCAGCGGTGTGGCCATCAGGGTGTCCAGCAGCGCATCGGCCCGTTCCACCAGGATGTCCTGGCGGGCGGCAATCAGCTTGGCGCGCACCAGATGGCTTTCTTCCGACGCCTGCACCCGGGCCTGGCCGTCACTGTACAAATGCCAGCCCAGCATCGCCCCCAGTACGGAGAAGGCGATGAAGGTCAACCCAATGACGCGGTTACGGAGGGTGAGTCGGGTCACAGATGCAAAGGCGCCTCTGCTGTCCAAGTGCAGCCGGATTGATGATCCGGGAAATGAACGGGAGAGTCCAGTGTTTCCGGACGGCGTCCCCCTCCGGGAGGATGACAAAGTCGGAACTTACACTTCGGCGGGCCGCCGGCCGCATTCGCCCGCTAAGCGACTCCCATTCGCCCCACATTCGGCCTGATTCGAGTTCAATGCAATCCCGACAATCCGCGACCCTCACCGGCCTGGTGGCCATTGTGCTTTGGAGCTCTTCGGTCGGCCTGATGCGCAGCGTCAGTGAAAGCTTCGGCCCCACCGGCGGCGCGGCGCTGATCTACACCTGTGCGTCGGTGGTGCTGCTGCTGACCCTCGGCCCGACGCGGGTGTCCACGCTTCCGCGCCGCTACCTCTGGGTGGGCGGGGGCCTGTTCGTGGCGTATGAGCTGTGTCTGTCCCTGTCTCTGGGCTATGCGAGCTCGGGACGCCAGGCCATCGAAGTGGGGATGTGCAATTACCTATGGCCGACGCTGACGATGACGGCGGCCATTGTGTTCAACGGCCAGCGGTCGAACGCACTGATCGTGCCAGGTTTTGCGCTGGGGGTGCTGGGCGTGTGTCAGGTGCTGGGCGGCGACCAGGGGCTGGATCTCGGGCAGATGTTGCTGAACATCCGCAGCAATCCGCTGAGTTACGGACTGGCGCTGCTGGGCGCGGTGCTGTGGGCGGCCTATTGCACGGTGACACCGCGACTGGCGCAAGGCAGCAATGGGGTGACGCTCTTCTTCATGGCGTCCGCCGCGGTGCTGTGGATCAAGTTCGGGCTGGGCGCGCAGCCGGCGATGCAGGTGAGCCCGAAGGCGCTGGGCTGGCTGGCGCTGTCGTCCTGCGCCATGGCGTTTGGTTATTCCGCCTGGAATGTGGGCATTCTGCGCGGCAATGTCACCGTGCTGGCGGGCGCCTCCCAGTTCATTCCGGTGATGTCCGCCGCATTGGCCGCGGTGGTGCTGCAGGCGCCGCTGTCCTGGTCATTCTGGCAGGGCGCCTGCATGGTCTGCGCCGGATCGCTGCTGTGCTGGCTGGCGACCCGGGGCGGACGTCGGGTCAGTCCTCCTTCAGCTTCTCATCCTCCTCCTTCGCATCCTCCATCGCCTCCGGCTCCAGTTCCTCGGCATAGCGATTCAGACGGATGAACAGGCCCCAGCCGCCCATCAGGATGCCCACCGCGGTGATCATGGCGGCGGCGTGCAGCAACAGCGATTCGCCTTCATGCGAGGCGCGGAAGGTGGCCACCAGGCCTTCGATGGCCAGGGCCACGACGATGACGACCATGAAGCGGGAGAGGAATCGCCGCACGCGGGTGGGCGCGCTGATGTGGGCGGTGCGGATCACTTCTTCCTCGGTGATGGTCTGCGCAATCTGCAGGGCCACCACCGCGGCCGCCAGCACGCCCATGGATTCGATGACCAACTGGGCGGCATGGTCGTTCAGATCGGTGCTCAGCACCTCCCAGGTGCCCTTGGCGGCAATGAAGAGCAGCAGCAGCGCCATGCAGATGAACAGCAGGGCGAGCAGGCCATGGATGACGGAGAAGCCGCGCAGCAGCTTGGGCGCGCCTTCGGAGTCGTCGTCCTGACGGGTGCTGCTGTCGCGGGCCGAGGAGGTCGTGCGACCCTGGAGGTGCGTCCGCGATCCCGCGGAGCGGCCGGGACGGGACGACGAGAGCCCCGTCGAGGCCCACGCCGCGGCGCCGGCCACTGCGCCTGCAGCGGCAGCGGCCACCGCGTCGGCGATGGGAGGCGCGGCGGTGGCGTCAGCGGAGGACAGTGCCGGGGAAGCACTCGCATGCGAGGCTGCGGAACTCCCGGCAACAACGGGCGGTGAGGCCGTGTCTGTGCCGGACGATGGCAGCGGGGAGGAAGGGGCGGACGGGGATGAAGGGGCGTTCATCTCTTGGACGTTAAGGCGACAGCGTACGGTGTCGGGTAGGACAGGATGCCGAATCGGTGACGGACGCTACCGCTTTGGCGGCTATGGCGTCGCCTGAAGCGCCCAGAGGCGCCGCCGCCCGGACTGCCCAGAGGCGGCTGCGCCTGGCCTGCGTTTCAGGACTCTTCAGGACTCGCCGGGCGGGCGCTTGCGAAGCAGGCGACCCGCGAGTGCGGAGGGGCCCTGCAACAGCGCAGAGGCTTTGTCCGACGCCAGGCGCGCAGCCTCGCTGGCGGCTTGCAGCGCCGCCTCACTCGCCGCTTTGGACACCTTCGTCGCCTGGTCGAGGGCTTGTCCGCCCTGCAGTCGCACCTGGGCAGTGTCCGGCAGTTTGTCCTGCGCCCAGTCCGCAGCCTTGCGGGCGACCTGCAAGGTCTGCTGGGCCACTTGCACCGTCTGTTGGGCCGCTTCCTCGCTGGCGCGTCGAAGGGTTTCCGGACGAGGCAGGCGTTCCTGTGTCCATTCGGCGGCACGCCGTGCGGCGTCCAGCGTCTGCTGCACGGCTTCGCCGGTTGTGGCCTTGACCGCATCGGCGCTCGGCAGACGTTCCTGCGTCCAGCTGGCGGCGCCGGTGACGGCGGTGCGCACCTGCCCCGCAGCGCCCCCGGCCACCGACACGGCCTGGGTCCAGGCCTTGGTCATGTCGCTCGGCGGGGTGGTGCGCAGCAGTTGGACCGTCCGCGCCAGCGCATCGGACTCGGCCGCCGTCAGCGGCCCGGAGGCTTCCAGCATCTCGCGCAGGAACACCGCCAGATCATCGACGATGGCCTGATGGTTGCAGTCCGGGTTCATCCGCAGGAATTCGGCACCTTCCCGCGCGATGTCGTCGAGCGAAGCGTCGCCCAGCCGTTGCTCCACCGCCAGCACCGCCTGGGTGACAAAGGGCTCACCCAGGCCCCAGTCCTTGACGAGGTGACGCAGCAGGAACGCCCGCTCGGCCGGCTCGACCGCGCCATCCACCGCCGCCAGACGCAGCGACAGCGGGGCGATCAGGTCGAAGATCGCCAGACCCAGAGTGTCTAGCGGGGTGTTCAAGTATTTGGGAATCTCGATGACGCGCTGGCCCTTGGTGTTGCCCAGCAGCCGGTAGAGGCCATAACAGGCGCCACCGGACGCCAGCGCCGCAAAGGCCACCCAGCCCAGCGGCGTCGCGGAGGCGCCGAGCACCGACGCCACCATGCCGGACTTGGCGACCGCGGCACCCGCGCCTGCAGCGCCCAGCACATCCCACACCTCCCGGGTGCGGTTGATCATCCGCAGCGAGACATACGCGTCCTCACCGATGGCTAGCTTCGCCTTGAACTTCAGCGGCTCGGCCACCACCTCGTGGACGCCTTCAAACGACGGCGGCGGCAACAGCAGCGGCGAGGGGGACATGGCATCTCCTGGGAACACGGTCGCCATGAAGTCTAGTGGCTGGCCGCGTCCCACGGTGAGGCGGGGCTTCTGGTTATTCCGCCCAGCGATTGCGGCCCAACCGCTTGGCCTGATAGAGGGCGGCGTCGGCGCGTTCCAGCACGCGCTCCCAGCGGCCGTGGAGAACGCCGTCACCGGCGATTGCACTGTCGACTGCGCCGTCGCTTGCACCGTCGCTCGCACCGTCGCCAGCCGCTGCCCGATCCGGAAAGCTCGCCAGGCCCAGTGAGGCGGTGCAGTGCAGCACGTCACCGGAGGGCAGGCGGATCGGCGTGTCTCGCAGGCAGCTCAGCAGGCGTTCGGCCACGACCGCACGCTCTTCACGACGGGCGTTCCGAACGACGATCAGGAATTCCTCGCCGCCCCAGCGCACCAGCAGGTCTTCGCCGCGCGTGGCCTCCCGCAGCCGGGCGGCGACCTCCACCAGCACCGCGTCGCCCACACCATGGCCGTAGCGGTCGTTGATCTGCTTGAAGTGGTCCACATCCAGGAGGAGGAACAGCAGGTCGCGGCCCGGCGATCCGGCGTCAGGACTCGGCAGAGGCGTGGCCGCATGCGCGCGCAGCGCCTGCGCGACGGCGCCGTCGATGACCTGGGTCAAATAGCGGCGGTTGCGCAGGCCGGTGAGCGGATCGGTCAGGCTAAGTTCCTGGATGCGCTCATTGGCCTGCTGCAACTGGCGGTGGCGTTCCATCAGCTCGCGCTGTGCGGCTTCCAGCGCCGACACGGCGCGGCTGAGCTCACGATTGGTCGCCTGCAGCTCCTGCGCCCGGGCCGCTTCCTTGCGGGCCATTTCGCGGTGATGCTGCGCCTCGGCCAGCATGGTCTCGCTGCGGTGCCGGGCTTCCATCGCCATGCCCTGGCGCTCGGTGGCCCGCCGTTTGTCGGCGGCCAGTGCGGCCAGGGCGCCGCGCAGCGCGGTGATCACGTCCTTGTCGCGCTGACGCGATTCCAGTCGGTCCGCCAGCTCCAGCAGCAGCTCGTGGCGCTGCGCGCCTTCGAGCTGTTCATCGGAAATCTTCAGGGCCCGCTCCAGCAGGCGCACCGGCTCGTCCGGCGACACGTCCGCCCGCCCGGCATCCAGCTGGGCCTGGGCGACGCGGGAGAGGCAGATGAGCGTGCGCAGCGCCTGGTCAGGATCCAGATGCGGCTGGCGCAGCGCCTGATCCAGCAGGTCGCGGGCGCGCTGCAGGTCCTGGCGGGCGAGCGCCACGCCGGCCAGACCGAAGAGGGCATAGGCCCGGTCTTCCACCAGCTCCACATGACGGCCATGCTCGTGCACCAGCTGGAAGCCGTGCTCGGCGGCGTCGATGTTGCCGCATTCCAGCTCGGCATCGGCCAGGGCCAGCTGCGCATTGAGGAAGTGGGTGGTGCGCGGCACCCGGGACAGCACGGCCACCGCTTCCCGCGCCTTCTGTCGGGCGTCCTCGACGCGGCCTTGACGGACCAGCACTTCGGAAAACACCGTCAGCGTGCAGCCCAGTGGATGGGGCCAGGCACAGCGGCGGGCCGTCTCCAGACGTTGGGCCAGCCGGGCCTCGGCGGCGTCCAGGTCGCCCAGCTCCATCAGCAGGGACGCGACGTTGGCGTTGTCCAGCAGTGCACGGCGCATCTGTCCGCATTCTTCGGACGCCTGGATGGAGAGCAGTGCATGGGCGAGCGCGGCGTCGCAGGCGCCCCGGCCCCATTCGGTGATGAACAGAAAGAACTGGGCAAGTGCCCGCAAGGCGGGGGTGGCGGCGTTTTCGTAGCGGCGGGCGGTGTGGGCCCAGGCAACACCTGCGGCGGTGCCATCTTCAAAGGCGGCAAAGCAGGCCAGCGCCATCTCGGCGGTCTGGCGGCGATCCAGGTCGTCGGCGGCTTGCGCCTGGGAGGCGGCACTGCGCATGAATTGGTTGCGCAGCCTTGCATCGCCGAGGTCGTGCACGATGTTGGCGGCAATCCAGTCGGCGTCGGATTCGCCGGCGAGATCTCCGAGCGCCCGGAAGCCGTCACGGGCCTCGTCCGCCAGACGCAATGCGGCTTCATGATCACCGCGCAGGTTCCAGGCATCCGCCAGGGCCAGTTGAACGCGGGCCCGGGCCTCGCGCTGCGCAGGGGCATCGCCCTGCGCCACCGAGGGATCGCTCAGCAGCTGTTCGGCCAGGCGCGCGGTGTGCTGGCCGTCGTACTGGCGCAGGAACCAGGCGGCAGCGATCCGCTGAGAGCGGTCGCCGCCTTCGTGGACGTTCAGGGCGCGGGTGAGGGCGTCACGGTCGGCAAATCGGGGAAGCGGGACGCTCGGGATCGCGGGCAGGCCCGCCTCATCTCCCTCCCGTGCGCGCCCAGTCCCCCGCGACGGACCCGGCCCCTGGCCGTCCCGCAGACACTTCGATTCCACATTCACTCCCTCTTCGTCGGCGCCATGGATTGTTTTGATGCGGCGCCGGTGACCTGTCTCGTTCAGGCCGGCTGCACCATAACAAAATGTGCTTACCGCCGGTATGGCGGCATCCGAAATCAGTGTGGCGCGGGTGCGATTAGAGAGTCTTGTGCGCGCTAATCGCCTTGGAGTGTCTTGAAGGTGTGAAATGCGTCACGAATGACGGCTCAGGACAAGCCCGACTTGTCCAGGCCATACAGCGCATCTTGCGAGCCCGGCACGACGGCGAATCCCACCCCCAGCCGGTTCCAGCCATTGATGGCGACGATGGCAAAACTCAGCTCGGCGAGTGCCTCTTCATCGAAGTGCTCCCGCACAGCCTGAAAGGCGGCGGTGGGGACGCCATGCGGCGGCCAGTGGGTGAGCTGTTCGACCCACTCGAGCGCCGCCCGCTCTCGCGCGGAAAACAGCGTCGATTCCCGCCAGATCGCCACATGATGCAGGCGCAGCGCACGCTCGCCGTGCATCGTCGCTTCCTTCACATGCATGTCGACGCAAAAGGCGCAGCCATTGAGTTGCGACGCGCGCAGCGTCACCAGATCGCGCAGGGTGACCTCCAGTTGGGACTTCTTGAGCGCAAGGCTGAAGTCCAGGTACTTCTTGAAAAGCTCGGGGGCCTTGCGGGCGTAGTCGAGACGTTGGGACATGGTGAATTGCTCCTGATGAGGGTGGAGGCGGCCCTGGGGAATCAGGGGAATAAGGGCCTGCCATGCTCATCAAGACGTTCCTCAGACCGGGTCTGTGACAGGCCCTGCGCCCCCTGCTGCATCTGCTGCACCTGCTGCACCTGCTGATGGCCCATCGAGAGCAGCCGCCAGCGCCCGCAGCTTCTCCGGATTGCGCTGCGTGTGAATGCGCACGATGCGCTCCCCGTCGGTCTCCATGCTCTGCGCGGATTCCAGCTGCCCGTCGATGAAACGCAGCAAACCCCACTCGCCGTTGAAGCGCACCAGTTCCACCCGTTGGCGGAGATCCCCGCGCTCGGTACGGCGCCAGATGGCAAAGTACAAGCGGGCGATCCGAGCGGCACCGGCCAGCACCTGACCGAAGCTGGGCACGATGCCGCCGCCGTCGCTGATCAGTTCGGCGTCTTCCGCCAGCAGGGACTGGAGACGGGAGAAGTCGCCATGACGCGCAGCATCGGCAAAGCCCGCGAGCAGCCGGTAATGCTGATCGGGTGACACGCGTTGGCGCGGCCGGCCTTCCTGGAGCTGGGTTTTGGCCCGGGAGACGATCTGCCGGCAGGCCGCTTCGGACTTGCCCAGCGCCTGAGCCACCTCGGCATAGTCGGCGTCGAACACTTCGCGCAGCAGAAAGGCGGCGCGGGCCTCGGGCGCCAGGCGCTCCAGCACGGTGAGGAAGGCCACGGACAGATCATCCGCCCGCTCCATCAAGGCTTCAGGGGTGGGGGGCCCGGCATCGGCAGAGGCCTCGGCGAGCATCTCCGCATCCAGCTGCGGTTCCGGCAGCCAGAATCCGACATAGTGAGCCCGCTGCAGGCGCGCCGTGCGCAGCCGGTCGATGGCCAGCCGGGTGGTCACGGTGACCAGCCAGGCCTCGGGCGTGCTGATCGCGGAGCGGTCCGCGTCATGCCATTTCAGCCAGACGTCCTGCACCAGTTCGTCGGCATCAAAGCTGGTGCCGAGCATGCGGTAGGCGATGCCCCGCAGGCGCGGACGCTGGGTTTGGAAAGTGTGGGTGGCGTCGTCCATGAGACCCAAGACGTTGGCGGGAGCCCGCATGTGACAAGCTTAGCGGGCTCCCGGTCTCAGGGGCCGGACGGCGCAGATCGGATGATCAGCAGGGCGCCTGCCACTCGCGCAGTTCGGTGGCGAGAATGGTGTGGCCGTCCTTCTCGGCCCGACGGGCCAGTTCTTCAGCGTTGGCGTCGGTCACCAGTTCACGGCCCACACCCTTCACCAGTTGCTGGTAGACGTGGTCGATATCGCCGGTGTTGCCGTTGGCGGGGGATTGGGTCTGCGGCAAAGACGTGCTCATGGAATCTCCTTGGACCTTCCGCGGAAGGATGGGGGTCGGTGGACGGCCGGGGCTCTGCGGCGGGTGAACCGCGGGTCGGCCGGTGAATGCCCCTAAAGTCAGCAAAGGGCATTCCCAGGCCACGCAAGGGCCGGTGAATCGGTACTTGCCTTACTTGGTACGCGGCCCCGGCCGATGCTCGGGCCGCTTCAGCTCTCCCTTGCGCAGCAGCGCCACCGCATCGCCCACGGTATCGGCCACCAGGCGCACTTCCTGCTGCAGGGCTTCGTCCTTGTCCAGCGCTTCATGGCTGTTGAAGTAGGGTTCGTAGTAGCCCACGTACCGATCCAGACGGGCCTGGGAACCGGCTTCGATCAGTCCCATCCAGTCCAGCCAGTCGCTGAGGTTGCGACGCTGCGATTCGATGCCCGCCACATCGCCATGCACCACGACGCCGTAGACCCGGCCGGCGAGATGCTTGGGATAGTCCCATCCCTTTTCCTCGATGGCCTTGGCTTCGGCGGCCTTCTTGCCGTGGGTGGTGGTGGGGTCGGGATTGCCGCCGTCGGCACAGACCAGCCGGTCGATCATCAGCTTCAAGGCGCTGGGCGATTGATACCAGTAGGTCGGCGCCAGCAGGATGACCCCATGGGCGCTCACCCAGCGTTCATAGATCTCGTTCATCCAGTCGTGGACCTGGCCCATTGCATAGTTGGGATAGCAACTGCACGGAAAGTGGCACAGCGGCATGGCGGTGGAGACGCAGCCTTTGCAGGGGTGAATGGTGCGGCCGTATTCCGAGGTCATCAGGCTCAGATCCAGCACATCCACGTCGATGCCGCGTGCGGTGAGTTGCTCACGGGCCATCTGCGTCATCCGCCAGGTCTTGGACATTTCACCAGGACAGGACCCGTCATTGCGGTCGCTGCCGCACACCAGCAGCACGCGGGAGCGGGTGGCCGCGTCGCTCCATTGCGCCTGCGCCGTGCGGATTCGATTGCGGGTCATCAGCCAGTCGACGGACAGGTCGTAGCTGGGGTCGGCGAATTCGTCCCCGGCCCGCTGGGTGATCGGCGCCTTGCGGCCTTCCTTCAGTGCATCGAAGGCAATCGCTTCCAGTCGCGCCAGCGCTTCCGATTCACTGCCGAAGGCCGGGTCGGTGAACTGGCGCATGAAGCGCTCGTGAAACTGCTCGCGGGTGAGTTCAGCCGGTTGCTGGCCTTTGCGGATGTCGGTCATGGCATCAAGACGGAATGGCGGAGGAGCGCTGTCTGGCAAAGCACAGGCCTGCTCTGCGTGAGCCGGCTGCGCGTAAACCCTTCCCGCATTCGCGGGGGAGGGACATGCCGGAGTTCGGGCTTCCCCGCAACCGTGCTGTCATCAACGGCGCATACGCTCCGGCCGCTTCACCGGCGCTTGCCACTTCATCACAGTCCACTGCAGTTCGACATCTTTGCGCGAAACGATGGCCGGAAACGTTTGCGCAAATGGATTGGCTGCGAAATCGTCAAGGGTAGGAGATCACAATGGCTTTTAAACCTGCATGGCTGGCACTGGCCGCCTTCATTGCAACCGGCGCGTCGGCACAGACGACGGTCGCCGAATGGAACTTCAATGGCGCCTTTGACGCCAGCAATGGCGGCTACCAAGGCACGACCAAACACGACATGAGCCAGAACGGCGCGAGCATCGCCTTTCTGAGCGGCAGCACCACGCTGACCACCCAGTTCGTGTCCTCCACCGGCAGCACCGATGCCATCACCAACGGCAAGGCGCTGAACACCGCCAACTATGCGCCGCAGGGCACGCAGAGCGGCGTTTATGGCGTGCAGTTCGGCGTGGACACGACCGGCTACGAGAACATCGTGTTCAGCTTCGACCAGCGCAACAGCGCCACCGCCTCGGCCTGGACCCAGCTGCTCTACACGGTGGACGGAGAAAGCTGGCTCGACGCCGCCACCTTCCACATGACCCGCCAGGGCAGCTTTGTGAACGGCCTGACCTACGACTTTTCGTCGGTGCTGGGCGCGGCCAACAACGACAGCTTCGCGGTGCGTCTGGTGAGCATCTTCGCGCCGGGCACCAGCAGCTACGCCGGCACCACCAGTGCCTATGCCGCGGGCGGCACAATCCGCTACGACATGGTCCGCTTCACCGGCACCGAAATGCTGGCGCCGGTGGATCCGATCCCGGCAGTGCCGGAGCCCGGCACCTATGCGCTGATGCTGGCCGGTGTTGGCGCACTGGCGCTGGTGGCACGCCGTCGCCGCGTGCAGTAAGGAGGCCAATATGGACTTCAAGCACATCCCCATCCCTGAGTCGGGCCTGCCTCGCCAGTGGTCCCGCGGCGTGCGCATCGGCGGCCTGAGCCTGCTGGTGCTCGCGCTGTCGGCGTGCGGCGGCGGCCGCAGCAACGACACCACCGTCACCATCGCGTCGGCCAGTGAAGAGCGCGCGTCGGCGCTGTCGGCCGACCCGTCGGCCAAGTACCCCGACCACCACGAATTCGAGGCCGCGCTGGGCGTGCCGTTCAACGGTGCGGAAGGCACCGGGGCACGGACCTTCACCGTGTCGCTGGACTATGTGGGCGCGCCCGCCGGCACCTTGCTGGGCTGGCGCGTTGAACTGCGCAACGCTGCAGGCGCAGTGGTCAAGACCTGGGCCGGTGCCGAGACCTACGCCGGTGATGCCCGCACCCTCAAGCTCGACTGGGCGGGGCCGGGTGACAACAGCGCCGGGCTCTACACCGCGACCCTGGTGGCCGTCAGCGCGCCGCCCGATGCGGTGTTCAAGGCCGAGGGCTCGGACGCCCGCTTCAATGAGATGCTGGCCGCCAGCCGCAGTAGTGGTCATGGCCCGGTGACCCAGAGCTGGGCGCTGGCCGTCGGCAAACCCGCGAGCATCACCATGGGGGCCCTGCGCCCGCTGGCGGTGGGTATTGCGGGCGAGGCCACGCAGCGCGTGCGCGGGCTGTCCGCGTCGGTGGGCACTGGCAGCTGGCCCTACACCATCTACTACGGCAGCTTCCACGGTCAGACGAATGACTCGGACGGTGGCGGCGCCATCGGCAGTTGCAGTTCCTCGCAACCGGCGCAAACAGGGGCGTATGGTCCGGATGCTGCGTTCCCGTATGCGAAGAATGTGGGCCTGGACTTCTTCGCCAACACCGACCACAACCATTACTTCGATGGCTCTTCCAGCACCAACACCGGCGGCAGTGCAGCGGCGGCCAAGGCGCGCTACCAGCGCGGTCTGACGATCGCCTCCGACTACACGGCGGCCACGCCGGGCTTCCTCGCGCTGTACGGGATGGAATGGGGCGTCATCAGCAATGGCGGGCACCTGAACATCTTCAACAGCAATGAGCTGTTCTCCTGGGAATACAACGCCAGCAATGAGTTGTTCGGCGACCGCTACATCGCCAAGAGCGATTACGCGACGCTCTACTCGGTGATGCGGGCCCAGGGGCTGATCGGCCAGTTCAACCATCCGGATGACACCGGCCAGTTCATCATCAACGGCACCGACATGGCCTATAGCGCCGACGGTGATGAGGTGATGGTGATGGCCGAGGTGATGAACACCTCCGCCTTCTCGTCCAACACCACCGAGACCGAAACCTCGCGCAGCTCTTACGAGAGCGCCTGGAAGAAGCTGCTGGAGCGTGGTTATCACGTCGCGCCGGCCACCAATCAGGACAACCACTGCGCCAATTGGGGGGCGAGCTACACCAACCGGACGGCGGTGCTGATTCCGGCGGGCACGCCGCTGAGCAAGGCCAGCCTGGTGGATGCGCTCAAGGCTCGCCGTGTGTTTGCCACGCTGGACAAGGCGTCGCAACTGATCTTCAGTGCCAACGGCAAGATCATGGGCGAGCGCTTTGACAACAGCGGATCGCTGAGTCTGAATGTCGGCTTCTACAACCCGTACGGCCGCACCGTGGTCGCGACCGAGATCTGGGAAGGGGTGCCGGGCCGCAATGGCACGGTGTCGCTGCTGAGCAATACGGCCACAACCACGATCACGCCGGCCAATGGCAAGCACTTCTACTATGCCAAGGTCACGCAGGACGACGGCAAGGTGCTGTGGTCCGCGCCGATCTGGGTCAACCAGGGCGTGCAGGGCGGTGACACCACGCCGCCCACGGTGACGGCGTCCGTTTCCGGCAGCACCGGCACGATCACTTTCTCGGCGGCTGCGGCGGACAACGTCGGCGTGACGCGGGTGGAGTTCTGGCTGGACGGCGTGCTGAAGGACACCAAAGCGGCGGCGCCCTACACGCTGGCGGTGGATTCAACGCAGCTGGCCAACGGCAGCCACAACCTGGTGGCCAAGGCCTATGACGCGGCGGGCAACAGCACGACGTCAGCCGCGGTGAGCTTCAGCGTGAGCAATGTGGTCAATGCCGGTGACGAAGTGGAGCCCAACGGCACCATTGCAACGGCCAATGCGGTGGGCAGCCGCTCGCAGCTGACCGGCTTCATCAGCACCGCCACCGACAAGGACTACTACAAGGTGACCCTGGCCGCCAATCAGCGGCTGCGAGTGGACATGACCGGGCCGGCGACAGCGGGCGTGGACTACGACCTGTATGTGGTGAGCAGCACCGGTGCCGGTCTGGCGCGGTCGGAAGGCGGCACCAGCGCGGAATCGCTGACGTATCAGAACGGCACGACCGCGCAAACGGTCTACATCAAGGTGCAGGCCTACGCCGGGTCCAGTGCGACGTCGCCGTACCGGTTGACGATCAGCTATCCCTGAGGCTGCTCAGCGGACTGCGGCCCCTCATCACTGAGGGGCTGCGGTGTGCCCTGTGGACGGACTTGGCGTTGGGGGCGCGGGCGCGGCGGCTTCATCCCGCTCCCATCCGCCCCCCAGCGCCAGGAAAAGCTGAACCTGCTCATCCACCAAGGTGGCTTCCGATGCGGCCAGGGTGGCGTCACTCGCCGCGAGCGCCCGTTCTGCGTCCAGCGCATCCAGGTAGCCCACCTTGCCCGCCTGATACAGCCGTCGCGCTTGGTCGGCCACCACGGCCGCGGCCTCTCGCGAACGCTGGAGGGCCGCGCGGCGGTCCAGCTCACGGGCGTATTGATTGAGCGCGGTCTCGGTCTCTCGCAGGGCATTGAGCACCACGCCGTCGAAGCGCGCGGCGCTCTGCCGGGTCGAGGCCTCCGCCTGCGCGATGCGTGCATTGGCGACACCGTTGTTGGGCAGCGTCCAGCTGATCAGCGGACCCAGGCTGAAGCTGAAGGACTCGGAACGACCGAACCGGGCCAGTGTGCTGGGCCCGGAACCGGCGGACAGCCCCAGACTGATCTTGGGATAACGGTCCGCAATCGCCACGCCAATGCGCGCCGTGGCCGCATGCAACTCCCGTTCCGCCTGGCGGATGTCCGGGCGGCGCTTGAGCAGTGCGGCGCCGTCACCCACCGGAATGGTGCCGGTCAACTGCGGCGGGGTATGACACTCCGCCAATGACTGCGGGAACTGCTCGGGCAGGTCGCCGGTCAGGGTGGCGAGGCGATACAGCGCAGACTGGCGCTGCGCCAGCAGCGGGGGCAGCGCCGCCTGCAACTGTTCCAGCTGACTGCGTGCGCGGGCGGCATCCATCTCGCCGACACGACCGGCATGCTGCAGGCGCTCGGTCAGATCCAGTGCCTGGCGCTGCAGTTCCACCGAGTGGCGCGCTGTCTCCAGCCGCTGGCCACTGGCGCAGGCGTCGGCATAAGCGCGTGCCGTGCTGGCCGCGACATTCACCTTCACCAGATCCAGCGCGGCCGCCGCCGCCTCGGTGCTCGCCTGCGACGATTCCACCGCCCGCCGGATCTGGCCGAACAGGTCCAGCTGATACGACACGCCGACGCTGCCCGAATAACGGAAGGTGTCGGGCGGCACGTAGTCCTTCTTGAGCATCGAGGTGCCGGAAGGATGGCCGAAGTACGGCGCCGCATTCATGCTGACGCTGGGCTTCTCGGCCCCGGACACCTCGGCTTCCATCGCCTGCACCTGCTCGAGGTGGGCAGCGGCCTGGCGAAGGTCGGTGTTGTGGACCAGGGCCTTCTGCACCAGCGCATCCAGCTGCTCATCGTGGAACAGACGCCACCAGTGGGCCGGCAGCGGCTCGGCGACATAGGGCGCGCCTCGCACCTCGCTGGCCGCGCGCTGCTGTTCCATGAACGGCGCCTGCGCCTGGGGGCGCTGGATCACGGCGCTGGCGGGGACCTGATAGTCGGGCCCTTTGGGCGCGGTGGAGCAGGCGGCCAGGAGCGCTGCGAGCGTCAGCGCCGCCACACCACGGGTCGGCAGTAGTCGGGAACGGGTAGCCTGCTTCATGCCTGACCCCCTTGAGCGCGACGCGCAGGCGGCACCGATGCGCCGGCGGTCGGGGTCGCTCCGTTCGCGGGAGCCGCCGCGCCCGGCGTCACCTGCACCGTGACCGTCTGCCCGGCCACCAGATGTTCACCGGCGGGCAGCGGGTCCAGCTTCACCCGCACCGGCACGCGCTGCGGCAGCCGCACCCAGTTGAAGCTTGGATTCACGCTCGGAAGCAGGTTGGTGCTGGTGCTGCGGTCCCGGTCGGCGATGCCTGCCGCAACGCTCTCCACCCGACCCATCAGCGGATGCGAGGCACCCATCGGCAGCACCTGGACCGCATCACCCACATGGATGCGGGCGAGCTTGGTCTCTTCAAAGTAGCCTTCCACGTACAGCGAATGCTCATCCACCAGGGCCAGCACCGGATGCCCCGCGGAGGCATACGCCCCCTGCCGCAAGTCGAAGTTGGTGATGGTGCCGGAGGACGGCGCCTTCACCAGCGCACGGTCCAGGTTCAGCCGTGCAGATTCGACCGCCACTTCGGCCTGCGCGACGCCGGCGCGCGCCTGCTCGGCGCGGCTGCGGGTCTGCTCACGGACTTCCTGCGAGATCAGATTGCCCAGCCCTGTGTTGCGATCCGCTTCCCGGCGGGCCTGCGCCAGCACCACCTGCTGTGCCGCGAGTTGCGCCTGGGCCTGGCGCAGCGCCAGCTCGAACCGCGCGCGATCCACTTCGAACAGCAGGGTGCCGGCCGCCACGGTCTGGTTGTCGGCCACCGGCACGGCGGTCACCAGGCCCGAGACATCCGGCGCAATCTGCACGACGTTGGCCCGCACGCGGCCATCACGGGTCCACGGTGACAGCTCATAGCGGTCCCACAGGCGCAGACCCGCCCAGACGGCCAGAAGCACCACGACCAGGGTGACGGCGAGCGAAGCCAGGCGGCGAGGACGGAGGAAAGCAGGAAGGGAAGTCATGACAGCGGGTCCAGGTCAATTCAGGTGCGAGAAAAAGCGCAGCACCATCGGGCTGGCTTGCTGCGAGAGGCCGCTCAGAGCCCACAGCAGCAGTACGTACAGAGCCATGTCGAACAGCGCCGGATGCCAGATCCAGCGGTAGGCCCCGCACAGCGCCAGCACACGGCGCACGCCCCACAGCAGCAGCAAGGCCACGAAGGCCAGAGGCATCAGCCAGGGCAGGTAAAGGCCCAACACATCAACAGCGCCGGTCATGCCGGGAACTCCTTCAAGCGGGATGGGGGAATATCGGGATCGGGGCGGTCTGACGGATCGGGCGGCAGTTCGGATTTCTCGGCGACCGAGGGCCGCTCGCGCTCGCCGGGAACGTCGGACGCATCAGGCGCATCAGGCGCATCAGACGAGTTAGGCGAGGTAGACGAGCTAGACGGGTCAGACGAGTCGAGCGCATTGGATGCGGAGTACGGGTCAAGCAGCGGCGTCACATCGACCGCCGCCACCAGCTGACCGGGCCCCGCTTCCGGAAACAGACTGCGGCGCAGGCCCAGCAAGGCGCTGACCGACGCGCGGGCGGATGCCGGCCATGGCTGGTGGGCCGGGCACACCGTGACCAGACGTCGCAGCGCATCGTCAATCAGCCCCAGCACCGCAGCGGGCGGCGGCTCGATCACACCGGCAATCCGCTGCGACCACCAATCCGCCAGACCGGTCATCAAGGGCTTGAGCGCCAGGACCGGCCACTGGTCGCGCTGCGCCTGCAGCGTGACGAGGTCGGCGCCCAGACGCAGGTCGCGCAGCGCGTCATCGGTGGGCACGCCCGGCACGGAGCCGCCGGCCTGCGCCACTCGCGGCGCCAGCAGCGAAATCCGGTCCAGCATGCGCAGCAGATACGACTGGCTGCGGCTCACCGAACGTGGCAGGCGGGCCAGTTCCGCCAGCTCCTTCCAGGTGGCTCGCTGGATGCGACGCGCGCTCCAATCCGCCCCCACCGACCGCATCAGACGGGTCACACGGGAGGCGACGAACACACCGGCCAGTTGCCCCAGCATCGAATTGAGGAAGGCCGGCAGATCGGCCTGGGAGGTGTCGTGCATGGCCAGCGTGCCGGAGACGCCCAGCACAAAGGGCAGGGCGGCGCCCATGGTCGTCGGACGCGCCACCAGGCAACCCGCGATCAGAAACACCGGCGCGCAGACGAGCACCAGCGTCCAGATGTCCTGCACCAGCGGCAGCAGCACCAGCACATAGAGCGCGCTGACCGGCATCGACAGGACGGTCCACTTCAGGAAGCCGTTGATGGCCGGCACCGGATCGTCCATGCCCGCGAAGAAGCAGCAGAAGATGGCGGCCATCATGGCGGCAGCTGAGCCCATCGGCCAGCCGGTCAGCACCCAGAAGGTGCAGCACACCAGGATGGCGACCACTGCGGCGGCGCCCGACAGCGCGGCCATGCCGAGGTCGATGTGCAGGCGCGGGCCGGCGAGCTCCGGGCGCGGGCGGCTGGGCATCGGCGCGCCGCTCAGGCCATGGTCGATGTCAGCGCGCAGGTGCATGCACTGGAGCCAGCCGGTCAGCAGGAGTTCCAGGCGCTCAGCGAGCGCCACGCGCTGCAGGCGCGGCCATGTGCTTGGCTGATGGGCCGTCGTGTCGTTCACAACCCCAGGATCAGAGTTGGCATCCGCACCGGCACTGGCTTGGGATTGGGCCCTGGTAGCGGCCGCCGCCTCGGCCTCAGGCGCCACCGCCCGCGTTTCCTCCTGCCCCAATCGCTGGAGCGCTTCCTGGATCACCGGCCACTGCGCCCGAGCGTCATCTGGCGGCAGTGCGATCCACTCGGCCACTTGCGCCAGCAATTCCGCCACATCCGGCGCAATGGTCCCTTCCGTCTGCTCCAGCGCCCGCAGCCGGTCTTCCACTGCGGACAACTGCGGCGTCAACGCGGCCACCCGGTCCTGCATGTCGTGCACCGCATCGGCCGTCCAGCGCAGATGGCTGGTGTCGAACGGAATGTGGGTGCTGAGCACCCGCAGCTGACTGATGTCGCCCGCGACGCGGCGGCGGTCGGCGCCGCTGTCCCGCCGTGCGGTCAGGTCGGAGAGCCAGCCGCGGGTGTCGCCCAGCGTGCGGTCCAGAAGGCCCAGCACCGTGCCCGCCAGCCCATTGGGCAGGACCAGGCTGTGCACCAGCGTGGCGGACAGAATGCCCAGCGCAATCTCTTCCACTCGCGCAACGGCGGAGTCAAACACATTCAGCGGCACATCCACCGACGGAAACCCGATCAGCGCCGCGGTGTAGCCCGCCAGCATGAAGGCATAGGCGCGCGGGGTGCGGTCCCGCAGCGAGAGGCACAGGCAGCTGCCCACCCACAGCGCCAGCGCCAGGCTGAGCATCTCCGGCGCATTGGCAAAACGCGGCACCAGCAGCACGGCCGCGGTGCTTCCGACCAAGGTGCCGACGAATCGGTACAGCGCCTTGGAGCGCACAGCGCCGGCCAGCGGATGGGCGACGATGTAGGCGGTCATCATGGCCCAGAACGGGCGCGGCTGACCGGCCCAGTTGGCCAGGAACACCGCCAGCATGGCGGCGGCGAAGGCCTTGACGGAGAACAGCCATTCATTCCGGCTGAATCGCAGCAGGGCGGCGGGGGAGGACAGCTTCATGGGACTTCTCGGTCGCGCCCGGCTCACTTGCGCTTGGGCGGCACGATCGGCGCGGGGCAGCCGAGCCGCTGCTGCACGACGGCGAAGACCCGCAAAGTCGCCTCGATGTCCGCATCCGGCACGCCTTCGTAGACCTGGTTACGCAGGTCGCGCAGGATGACTTCGATCTGCTCGCAGGCGATGTTGCCGGCCTCGGTGAGATAGAGCGTCCTGGCGCGACGGTCGTCCGGATCCTCCCGGCGTTCCACCAAGCCCGCATCCACCAGCTGGTCCAGCGTGCGGGTGAGAGACGGTCCCTCAATGCCCAGCAGCTCGGCCAGCGCCCCTTGCCGCAGCCCGTCGCCCTGTCGGCCGATCATCAGCAGCGGCCAGGCCATCGTCTGCGAGAGACCCAGCGAGGCCATGGCCTGATTGGCGGTGGCCCGGTAGGCCCGGTCCAGGATGGGCAGGGTGGCGCCCAGTTGCAGCAGCGCCAGTTCACGGGCGGTGCGGGTCATGGGCCGGGGGGTCTTGGCTGAACTCATGGACGCCATTGTAGATAGTTAGCTTGCTAACTAAAAAATGGGGGTATTGCGCCAGCAGTTTCAGCAATGAAAAAGGCCGCTGCCTCACGGCAAGCGGCCTTGAATCGTGCGCCCCGGTCGCAGCCCGCCGCAACAGCGGGCCGCCGGGGCGGAACGGGATCAGTCGCGATCCTTCATCTTCAGCATCCGGTTGGTCCGCAGGGCCACCAGGGTGACGACCGCGCCGGACAGCAGGTATGCCGTCACCGCCCACAGCCCGAACTGGATCGACAGACCCAGGGCGACCAGCGGGGCGAAGGCCGCACCAAACAGCCAGGCCAGATCGGACGTCAGCGCGGCGCCGGTATAGCGGAAGCGCGGCAGGAAGTTGGAGGTCACCGCGCCCGCGGCCTGACCGTAAGACAGGCCCAGCAGCACGAAGCCCACCAGAATGAAGATGTTCTGGCCCATGGCGCCGCTGTCCAGCAGGATGGGAATGAACAGGCTGAAGATGCCGATGGTGATGGCCAGCGTGCCCAGGGTGCTGCGGCGGCCGATCCGGTCGGCGATCAGGCCGGAGATGGGCATCGCCAGGCCCGCCAGCAGCGCACCGATGATCTGCACAGTCAGGAACTGACCCACCGACTGCTCGGAGTGCAGCACCAGCCACGATAGCGGGAACACCGTCACCAGATGGAACAGCGCGAAGCTGGCCAGGGCGGCAAACGCACCGATGAAGATGTTGTAACCCTGTTCGCGGAACAGCTCACCGGTATCGCACGGGTCCAGCTCATGCTCATCCAGGTTCTTTTCGTATTCATGCGTCATCACCAGACGCAAGCGTGCGAAGAGCGCCACGACGTTCAGCGCGAAGGCCGCGAAGAACGGGAAGCGCCAGCCCCAGCTCAGGAAGTCGATGACATTCAGGCTGCCCCAGAGGTAAGCGAACAGCGACGCGGCGATCAGGAAGCCGGTCGGCGCGCCCAGCTGTCCGAGCATCGCGTACCAGCCGCGTTTGCCTTCCGGCGCGTTGATGGCCAGCAGCGAGGGCAGGCCGTCCCAGGAGCCGCCCAGGGCCAGACCCTGACCAATCCGGGCCAGCGCCAGGGCGGCGATGGCGGCCGTGCCCCAGGCGTTGTAGCCCGGCAGCACCGCGATCACGCAGGTGGATATACCCAACAGGAAGAGGGCTACTGTCAACTTCACGCCACGGTCGAAGCGCCTTTGAAGCGCCATGCCCAGCAGCGTGCCGATGGGCCGGACGACGAAAGCCAGCGCCAGCAGCGCGAAGGACCAGAGTAGTCCTTCCAGCCGTTCCAGGTGAGGGAAGAAGATCGCCGGAAACACCAGGACGGAGGCGATTCCATAGACGAAGAAGTCAAAGTACTCGGACGCGCGGCCGATCACCACCCCCACCGCGATGTCGCCAGGGGCGACTGCATCCTGTTCGGCCTGGGTGGCGACGCCTGTCCCTCGTGGGAGGGGCTGTCCTACCGTCGAAAGCGTGTTGCTATTCATGAGTCTCCTACCTGGGACAAAATGTCCAATAGTTGGTTTGAGTCGATGAGGCAAAATCTGCGCCCGGTGTGCAACGGTCGACAAGTGTCGTTTACCCGTTTGGCGTTAACCCCGGTCTCCCCGGGAGGAACCCTCGGTGAACGCCGTGTCGCCCACAACCGGATGTCCGTGGCAGGGTCAGCGTCTGATCCCAAGCGGCCACCCGTCTGCTGGCTGTATCTCATGTACCTCAAAGCATCACTAAAAACAAGTCTGGCCCGTCTCGGGCTGCTGTCGTTGGCTCTGCCACTGACCGCCTGCAACATGGTCGTGATGAAACCCTCGGGTGACATCGCCAACCAGCAGGCGCAACTCATCGTGGCATCCACGCTGCTGATGATGCTGATCATCGTCCCGGTGATCATCCTCACGCTGATGTTTGCCTGGCGCTACCGGGAATCCAACAAGGAGGCGACCTATTCGCCGGAGTGGGACCACTCCACCCGCCTGGAACTGATCATCTGGGGCGCGCCGCTCCTGATCATCATCGCCCTGGGCGCGATGACCTGGATCAGCACCCACAAGCTGGACCCGTACCGTCCGCTGGAGCGTCTGGACGCCGAGCGTCCGGTGCCGGCCGGCGTGCAGCCGCTGGTGGTGCAGGTGGTGGCCCTGGACTGGAAGTGGCTGTTCCTCTACCCCGAGCAGGGCATTGCGACCGTCAATGAACTGGCCGCGCCGGTGGACCGTCCGATCCTCTTCAAGATCACCTCGTCCACCGTGATGAACGCGTTCTACGTGCCGGCCATGTCCGGCATGATCTACGCGATGCCCGGCATGCAGAGCCAGCTGAACGCCGTCATCAACAAGCCGGGCACCTACGACGGCTTCTCCGCCAACTTCAGCGGGGACGGCTTCTCCCACATGCGCTTCAAGTTCCACGGCCTGAGCAACGACGAGTTCTCAGCCTGGGTGGACCGCAACAAGGCGGACGGTGTTGAACTGTCCCGCGACCTGTACCAGACCCTGGAAAAGCCCAGCGAGAAGGAGCCGGTCCGCCGCTTCGCCTCGGTGACCCCGGGCCTGTTCGATGCGATCGTCAACCGTTGTGTGGACGGCAGCAAGATGTGCATGGGCCAGATGATGGCCATCGATGCCGCGGGTGGCGGTGGCAAGGGCGCGATCAACGGCCTGGCCAGCAAGCCCTGGAGCAACGACCAGAAGCGGGTGTTCGTCGCCTCGCTTTGCACCCCTGACAACGCCGGCCAGTACGCCGCGCAGTGGTCGTCCACCCGTAGCCAGAACTGACGGCCCCCCGGCGCCACCGCCTGCGGGCGGCCGTGCCGGGACCGAAAGCTCTAGAACGCTATCGAAGCATTACCGAGATCCAAGATGATTGACCTGCAAAAGCTCATCTTCGGACGCCTCACCCTTGAGGCGATTCCATACCATGAGCCGATCCTGATCGGTACCTTCGCGATGGTCGCCCTCGGCGGCCTGTTCGTGCTGGCGCTGATGACCAAATTCAAGCTGTGGGGCCCGTTCTGGCGGGACTGGGTGACCAGCATCGACCACAAGCGCATCGGCATCATGTACATCGTGCTGGGCATCGTCATGCTGCTGCGCGGCTTTGCCGACGCGGTGATGATGCGCGCCCAGCAGGCGCTGTCCTTCGGGGACAACGTCGGCTTCCTGCCGCCGCACCACTACGACCAGGTCTTCACCGCCCACGGCGTGATCATGATCTTCTTCGTGGCGATGCCGCTGATCACCGGCTTCATGAACTACGTGGTGCCGCTGCAGATCGGCGCGCGCGATGTGGCCTTCCCGTTCCTGAACAACTTCAGCTTCTGGATGACCGCCGGCGGCGCCATCCTGGTGATGTTCTCGCTGTTCGTGGGTGAATTCGCCCGCACCGGCTGGCTGGCGTATCCGCCGCTGTCCGGCATCCTGGCCAGTCCGGGGGTGGGGGTGGATTACTACCTCTGGTCCCTGCAGGTGGCGGGGGTGGGCACCACCCTCTCGGGCATCAACCTGATCGCGACCATCATCAAGATGCGCGCACCGGGCATGACCATGATGAAGATGCCGGTCTTCACCTGGACCTCGCTGTGCTCGAACATCCTGATCGTCGCTTCGTTCCCGATCCTGACGGCCGCCCTGGCGCTGCTGACCCTGGACCGCTACGTCGGCACCAACTTCTTCACGACCGATCTCGGCGGCAACGCCATGATGTACGTGAACCTGATCTGGATCTGGGGTCACCCTGAGGTCTACATCCTGGTGCTGCCGGCCTTCGGCATCTTCTCGGAAATCACTTCGACCTTCAGCCAGAAGAAGCTGTTCGGTTATGCCTCCATGGTCTACGCCACGGTCGTGATCACGATCCTGTCGTACCTGGTGTGGCTGCACCACTTCTTCACCATGGGCTCCGGCGCCAGCGTGAACTCGTTCTTCGGCATCACCACGATGATCATTTCGATCCCGACCGGTGCGAAGATCTTCAACTGGCTCTTCACCATGTACCGCGGCCGCATCAAGTTCGATGTGCCGATGTACTGGACCGTCGGCTTCATGGTCACCTTCGTGATCGGTGGCATGACCGGTGTGCTGCTGGCCGTGCCGCCGGCGGACTTCGTGCTGCACAACAGCCTGTTCCTGATTGCCCACTTCCACAACGTGATCATCGGCGGCGTGCTGTTCGGCCTGCTCGCGGGCATCACCTTCTGGTTCCCGAAGGCCTTCGGCTACAAGCTGGATCCGTTCTGGGGCAAGTGCTCGTTCTGGTTCTGGCAGATCGGCTTCTTCGTGGCCTTCATGCCGCTGTACGTCCTGGGCCTGATGGGCGTGACCCGCCGCATGAGCCACTTCGACGATCCGTCGCTGCAGATCTGGTTCCAGATCGCCGCCCTGGGTGCGCTGCTGATCGCTGCCGGCATCGGCTGCTTCCTGATCCAGCTGGTGGTGAGCTACCTGAAGCGCGACCAGCTGCGTGACGTGACCGGTGACCCGTGGAATGGCCGTACGCTGGAGTGGTCGACCTCGTCGCCCCCGCCGCAGTACAACTTCGCCTTCACCCCGGTGGTGCATGACCACGACGCCTGGTTCGACATGAAGACCCGTGGCCACCAGCGTCCGCTGAATGGCTTCAAGGCGATCCACATGCCGAAGAACACCGGCGCCGGCGTGATCATCGCGGCCCTGTCCACCCTGCTGGGCTTTGCGCTGATCTGGCACATGTGGCTGGTGGCGGGCGTCGCCCTGCTGGCGGTCGTGGCCACGGCCATCGTCCACACCTTCAACTACAAGCGCGACTACTACATCCCCGCGGATGAAGTGGCCCGCACGGAAGAAGCCCGCACCCAGGTGCTGGCCGCACAGGCCTGAACCCGAGCGAGCAACTCAACATGCAAGCAACGACCATGACGAACAACACCGGTACGCCGGTGTTCTACGACAACGGTGATCACCATCCGCAGCACGGCACCCTCTTGGGGTTCTGGCTGTACCTGATGAGTGACTGCCTGATCTTCGCGGTGCTCTTCGCCACCTACGCCGTGCTGGGCCGCAGCTATGCGGCCGGCCCGTCGGGCGCGGACCTGTTCGACCTGAAGCTGGTGGCGGTGAACACCGGTTTCCTGCTGCTGTCGTCCATCACCTACGGCTTCGCGATGATCGCGATGCTCAAGGGCAAGAAGGCCGGCGTGCTGGGCTGGCTGGCCATCACCGGCATCCTGGGCCTGTGCTTCCTGGGCGTGGAACTCTATGAGTTCGCGCACCTGATCCATGAAGGCGCCGGCCCGCAGCGCAGCGCCTTCCTGTCGTCCTTCTTCGCCCTGGTGGGCACCCACGGTCTGCACGTCACCTTTGGCGCGATCTGGCTGGTGGTGCTGATGGTCCAGGTCGCCAAGCTGGGCCTGACCAAGGAAAACAAGCGTCGCCTGATCTGCCTGTCGATGTTCTGGCACTTCCTGGACGTGGTCTGGATCGGCGTCTTCACCT
>CBIHOT010000035.1:0-55041 GCA_966211495.1 uncultured Roseateles sp.
TTCTGAGCACGGGTGGGGAGTGTTGTGGGCTTCGCCCCACACGACCTCCGGATCCACGCCCCCGCCCCGCCGGCATGCCTCACCTGACCGCTCCGCCCTCCGCAGTCATTGCGCCCCCCACGCTGCAGGAAACAACCGATGCGCGCTCTTCGCTGAATCGCGAAGATGGATGCGCGATGTCCTCCTCTCCAGTCACAACAACGCCGCCGAGCGCCGCTTTCCGCCGCCGCCTGAACCGCAACTATGCGGCTTACACGGTCGGCGTGGTGATGCTGGTGTTGGTGCTGGGCGTGCTGGAGCGTTTGGGCATGTCCAAGCAGTGGTTGGGCTTCAGCTTTCTGCTGCTGACCGTGTTGGTCTATGCAGGCATTGGCGTCCTGAGCCGCACCACCGACCCGGTGGAGTATTACGTCGCAGGGAGGCGAGTCCCGGCGTTCTACAACGGCATGGCGGCGGGCGCCGACTGGATGAGTGCGGCGTCTTTTCTTGGCATGGCCGGAAGTCTGTATCTCTCCGGCTATGGCGGCCTCGCGTTCGTCCTCGGCTGGACGGGCGGTTTCTGTCTGGTGGCGCTGCTGCTGGCGCCATACCTGCGCCGCTTCGGCCGCTTCACCGTCCCCGATTTTTTGGCAGAGCGCTTCGACAGCCGCGGCCTTCGGGTCATGGGTGCGTCTGCGGGTGTGCTGGTGTCTTTTATCTACCTGGTGGCGCAGATCTACGCGGTCGGCCTCATCACCACCCGCCTCACTGGACTCACCTTTGAGATTGGTGTCTTTGTCGGCCTCGGCGGCGTGCTCGTCTGTAGTTTCCTCGGCGGCATGCGCGCCGTCACCTGGACCCAGGTCGCGCAGTACATCATCATGATCCTGGCTTATGTGCTGCCGGTCATGTGGCTTTCAGTGCAACAGACCGGCGGCCCGCTGCCTCAGCTGACGGCGGGCCGACAACTCCAGCAGATCACCGCCCGCGAGCAGGTCTTGCTGAACGATCCCAAGGAGCTGGAGGTCCGCGCCCTCTATGAGCGCAGTGCGCGCGACTACGAGCGGATGGTTGACGAACTGCCGCAGTCCCTCGATCTGGAACGCCAGGCCGCTTCCCAGCGTATTGCACGATTGAAGGCCGAGGATGCCCCCCTCGCGCAGATTCAGGCCGCTGAAAAGCAGCGCGCCGCACTGCCCCGAACGGAAGTCCAGGCGCGCGAACAATGGACCTGGGCGGCGCATCAGCAGCACCAGCGCGCCCAGCCGCTCGCCGGCATGCCGCCCCATGCGCGTCCCTTCGCCGGCAACCCTGACGGCACGCCTGAAGAGCGCGAAGCCTTCGAGCTCTCGCGCCGGAATTTTGTCGCGCTGGTCCTGGTGCTGATGGTCGGCACCGCCGGCCTGCCACACATTTTGATTCGCTACTACACCACCCCCAGCGTGGCCGAGGCCCGCACCTCGGTCGCCTGGTCGCTGTTCTTCATCGCGCTGCTCTACCTCAGTGCGCCCGCGCTGGCGGTGCTGCTCAAGCATGAGGTGTTCACCCACCTGGTCGGCATGCCCATCGCCGAACTGCCCTCCTGGGTCAGGCAATGGATGCGCATCGACCCCGGGCTGCTCAACATCCAGGATGTCAACCAGGACGGCATCCTGCAACTGGCCGAACTTCGCCTAGGCGGAGACGTCATCATGCTCATCACCCCGGAACTGGCGGGCCTGCCGTATGTGCTTTCCGCCATGGTCGCAGCGGGAGCGCTGGCGGCGGCGCTCTCCACCGCGGACGGCCTGCTGCTCACCATCTCCAGCGCCTTGTCCCACGACATCTATTACCGCGTCCTGCACCCCGCCGCCTCTGCCACCCAGCGCGTCACCGTCTCCAAGGCCTTGCTGCTCGCCACTGCGCTCACGGCTGCTGCCGTCGCCACCCAGAAGCCGGCGGACATTCTGCTGCTCGTCTCTGCGGCTTTCTCCCTCGCCGGCGCCACCCTCGTCCCGGTGCTGGTGGGCGGCATCTTCTGGCGCCGCGCCAACAAGCAGGGTGCTGCGGCAGCCATGCTCACCGGCCTTGGTGTCACCCTCTACTACATGATCAGCGCCCACCCCGGCCTGCGCCAGGTCCTGGGCCTGCCCGGCAGCCCGCAGCTCTGGTGGGGGATTCAGCCCGTTGCGGCCGCGCTGTTCGGTCTGCCCGCCGGTGTCTGCGCCTTGATCGTGGTCAGCCTGCTCACCCCGCCGCCGGCGGCTCCCGCCCAGGCGGTGCAGCGCCGCCTCCACGAAATCTGACCGCCCCTCTAACGCCCCCTCCAACGCCCGATCCCCCAGGCATTTCCACACGCCCAGCCACGCCGGGTGGACGCTCCCCCCCTGATTTGCACTAGAATCGCGGGCTTCCCTTGCCGGACCCAGGAATTGACGCTGGGGTTCGGCTTTCAGACCCTCTGAAACCCGCAAGGAGTATTTATGCGTCATTACGAGATCGTTCTGCTGATCCATCCGGATCAAAGCGAACAAGTTCCGGCCATGCTGGAGCGCTACAAGGGCCTGGTCACCAACGGTGGTGGCAAGGTGCATCGCGTGGAAGACTGGGGCCGCCGTCAGCTGGCCTACATGATCCAGAAGCTGGCCAAGGCACATTATCTGTGCCTGAACATCGAGGCATCCAAGGAAATCCTGGGTGAGCTCGAGACCGGTTTCCGCTTCAACGACGCCGTGCTGCGTCACCTGACCGTTGCCAAGGACAAGGCGGAGACCGCCCCCTCGGTGATGATGAAGGCTGTTGAGCGCGAAGAAGCCCGCAAGGCTCCCCAAGAAGCGTCCGCCTGAACTGGCCGTCGCGATTCCTGAAGTCGTTTGAGTTTGAATCAGCCGCTCGTTGAGCGCAGCTTCGTGAAGACTGCAAAGTAGACCACCTGGTATGAACCATCTGGTTTTGAACGCAAGAATTCTCGAACTCGCCGCGATCCGCTACACCCCCGCCGGTCTTCCGGCCCTGGATTTGATGCTCACGCATGAGTCCCAGGTCGAAGAAGCCGGGGCCCGCCGCAAGGTGGCCCTGGAGATCAAGGCGGTGGCCGTGGGTGAGATCGTCAAACGGGTGCAGGCCCTGGGCCTGACGGACAACGCGGTGTTCACCGGGTTTCTGTCGGCACAGCGTCAAGGTCGAGGCACGGTGTTTCACATCACCGGCCTGGAACGCTGAAACAGCCAAGCACTTCATTCCAAAGGCATCGCGTCCATCGTTTTATCTGGATAGATTCGTCAAGAGGTCAATATGCCCCCGCCACGTGGTAAAGGTCGGTTCTCGAAGGACCGCAAGCCCAAGCGCAACCAACAATCGCTGCTGTTCCGCCGTAAGCGTTTCTGCCGCTTCACCGTCGCCGGTGTCGAGCAGATCGACTACAAGGATGTCGACGTTCTGCGCGACTTCATCAGCGAAAACGGCAAGATCGTGCCCGCACGCCTGACCGGCACGCGCGCCTTCTACCAGCGTCAGCTGTCGGTCGCCATCAAGCGCGCCCGCTTCCTGGCACTGCTGCCGTACAGCGATCAGCACAAGGTCTGAGGAGTACACCATGCAAGTGATCCTGCTTGAAAAGGTGGCCAACCTCGGCAACCTGGGTGACGTCGTCAAGGTCAAGGACGGCTACGCTCGCAACTTCCTGATCCCGACCCGCCGCGCTCGTCGCGCCACGGAATCGGCCATCAAGGAATTCGAAGCCAAGCGCGCTGAACTGGAAAAGGCTGCAGCTGAAAAGCTGTCGGCTGCCCAGGCTGTTGGCGAGCAACTGAACGGCAAGACCGTCACCATCAGCCAGAAGGCTGGCGTGGACGGCCGTCTGTTCGGCTCCGTGACCAACGCCGACATCGCCGAAGCCCTGACCAAGTCGGGCATCGCCGTGTCGAAGTCGCAAGTGCGTCTGCCCAACGGTCCGCTGAAGACCGTCGGCGAATTCGCTGTGACCGTGGCGCCGCACACCGATGTGGTGTCCGACGTGACGGTGCAGATCGTCGCCGAAGCCGAGTAATTGGCACTGATGCAGCGGTGGCTGGTCCACCGCTCGCATTCCCTGGGTTGGCAACGCTGCAAGGCGCTGTCACCATAGGTCAAACGAAAGCCGACAGCTGAAAAGCCGTCGGCTTTCGGCTTTTTGGGGTCGCGGGTTGTCCACTGGATGTCCCGGGCTCTCCAGAGCTTACCCAACGCTTTCCCACAGAGTTGTCCACATGTCTGCGATCTTCTCCGCCAACCCGCCCGGTTCCGGCGCCCGGGACGACGATGTCGCCCGCCTGCGTGTGCCGCCCAACTCCGTCGAGGCTGAACAAAGCGTCCTGGGAGGCTTGCTGATCGACAACACCGCCTGGGACAAGGCGGCTGACACGCTCAGCGACACTGATTTTTATCGCTTCGAACACAAGCAGATCTACGCCGCCATCGGCAAGCTGGTGAATGCCGGCAAACCGGCTGACGTGGTCACCGTGTTCGAAGAACTGACCTCCCTGGGCAAGGCTGAGGAATGTGGTGGCCTGGCGTATCTAAATGCGCTGGCGCAGGGCGTGCCGAGCGCGGCCAACCTGCGGCGCTATGCGGAAATCGTTCGCGAGCGGGCCATCCTGCGCAAGCTGGTGGCCACCTCCGATGAGATCGCCACAGCCGCGCTGAATCCCCAAGGCCGCCCGGTCAACGAGATCCTGGACGAAGCCGAAGGCAAGATCTTCCGCATCAACGAAGAAGGCTCCCGCGGCGGCCAGGGCTTCCAGAGCATGGACCGGCTGATGGTCGAGCTGATGGACCGGGTCAACGAACTGGCGGAGCAGGGCGCCGAAGACGTCACCGGTGTGCGTACCGGCTTCTTCGACCTGGACCGCATGACCGCCGGCCTGCAAAAGGGCGACCTGATCATTCTTGCGGCCCGCCCCTCCATGGGCAAGACGGCCTTTGCCATCAACATCGGTGAAGCGGTCGCCATCAATGAAGGCCTGCCGGTCGTCATCTACTCCATGGAAATGGGCGCCGCGCAGCTGGCCTTGCGGATGGTGGGCTCCATCGGCCGCATCGACCAGAGCCACCTGCGCACCGGACGTCTGCAGGACGATGAATGGGGCCGTCTGGCCGAAGCCGTCGACAAGCTGGGCAATGCGCCGATCTTCATCGACGAAAGCCCGGGCCTCTCCCCCAGCGAAGTGCGCGCCCGCGCCCGTCGCCAGGCTCGCATCTGCGGACAGCTGGGCCTCATCATCATCGACTATTTGCAGCTGATGAGCGGCAACGGCGGCGCCAGTGAAGAAAACCGCGCCACCGTGGTGGGTGAAATCTCGCGGGGCCTCAAAGCCCTGGCCAAGGAACTCCGCTGCCCGGTGATTGCGCTCTCGCAGCTCAACCGTTCGGTGGAAACACGTCCGGACAAGCGACCGATGATGTCGGACCTGCGGGAGTCCGGCGCCATTGAGCAGGATGCGGACATCATCATGTTCATCTACCGCGACGAGTACTACACCAAGGACGAGTGCAAGGAACCCGGCGTGGCGGAGATCATCATCGCCAAGCAGCGTAACGGCCCGGTGGGCACGGTGAAGCTGGCCTTCCAGCGCCAGAACACCAAGTTCGAGAATCTCGCACCGGGGTATGTCAGCCCGGGCGGCGACGAGTACTGATCAGGGCCCTTGGAGGCTGGCGGAGATGGCGGTGGTCGAGACGGATGTGGTGGTGATCGGCGCGGGCGCCGCGGGCTTGATGTGCGCCGCGCAGGCGGGCGCGCGAGGCAGACGGGTGCTGGTGCTGGACCATGCCAACAAGGCGGGCAAGAAGATCCTCATGTCCGGTGGCGGCAACTGCAACTTCACCAACCTGTATACCGAGCCGGCCAACTTCCTCTCCGAGAATTCCCACTTCTGCAAGTCGGCCCTGGCCCGCTACACCCAGTGGGACTTCATTGCGCTGGTCAACAAGCATCGGGTGCCGTATCACGAGAAGAAGCTGGGACAGCTCTTCTGCGACAACAAGTCGATCGACATCCTGAAAATGCTGCTGGCCGAGTGCGAGGCCGTCGGCGCGACGGTGCAGCTCAACACCAGCATTGAGAAGATCGAGTGCATTCCGCTGGAGACCCCTGCCAGCGCGGAGGACGGGCAGGGCGCTGAAGGCGTCGCTGCATGGGCGGCCATCGGTGGCGCCCCCGCAGTCGAGAGCGCCGCGGGGGCCAAGAGCGATCGGAACGGTGAGGGCGCTCAGGTCGCCGCAAACGCTCGGGATGCTGGCGGAGACGAGCGGGCCGACAGCGGCGAGGGCGCTGAAACCCCCGCCAAGTCCACCAACCGCTCCAAAGCGGCCAAGGCCGACAAACGCGCCAAAGCCACTGCGCCTGCCGCCCCGCCAAACGACGGCTACCTCCTGCAAAGCTCCAGCGGCCCGGTGCGCTGCAAGTCCCTCGTCATTGCCACCGGTGGCCTGTCGATTCCTACGATGGGCGCCACCGGCTTCGGATATGAAGTCGCGCGCCAGTTCGGCCACCGCCTGCTGCCCACCCGCGCGGGCCTGGTGCCGTTCACCATCACCGACCAGCTCAAGGAACTCTGCACCGAGCTCTCCGGCACCTCGGTCGACTGCCTGGTGAGCTGCAACGGCAAGAGCTTCCGCGAAAACATCCTCTTCACCCACCGCGGCCTCAGTGGCCCGGCCATTCTGCAGATTTCGTCGTACTGGCACCCCGGCCAGGCGGTCGAGATCAACCTGCTGCCGGACCGCTCGGTCCCCGACTGGCTGGCCCAGCAGCGCCAGGACCGGCCCAATGCCGAGCTCAAGACCATTCTGGGTGAGGTCTTCACCAAGAAGATGGCGCAACTGCTGTGTGAGCAGTGGTTCGAGTCCAAGCCGATCAAGCAATACACCCATGCCGAGCTGGAGTCGATTGCCAACAAGCTCTCCGCCTGGCAACTCGTGCCGGCCGGCACCGAGGGCTACCGGACGGCCGAGGTGACGCTGGGCGGCGTGGACACCCGCGAGGTGTCCTCCAAGACGATGGAGTCGCTCAAGTCGCCCGGGCTGTATTTCATCGGCGAGGTGCTGGACGTCACCGGCCACCTCGGCGGCTTCAACTTCCAATGGGCCTGGGCGTCCGCCTACGCAGCCGCGCAATACGTCTGAGCGCCCGCGCGGGCCGCTCCTCGCATCTCCTGTTTCCAAAAACACGCCACCGGGGGCGATCTCTGTACTTGGTTTCACCAGATCAGTAGTAACCCTCATCGAGTGATGCAACTGAGTACCTTCTGATAGGCCACCGGGTACCACTTCGGCATTTCCGGATCGGTATCGTTCATGTCGTCGGCGCGGTCCTCTTGCGCCGGACATGAATACCAACAAACAGGAGACTCCCCGATGCACGCTTCCTTTCGTGTTGCGCGTGCCGCCCGTGTGACGGCGGCCGCTGCGGCGGTGATGTGGGCCTTCGCCGGTGCGGCGCAGGCACAGACCGAGCTGGTGATTGCGACCGTGAACAACGGTCACATGATCGAAATGCAAAAGCTCAGCAAGCATTTCGAGCAAGCCAATCCCGACATCAAGCTCAAGTGGGTCACGCTGGAAGAAGGGGTGCTGCGTCAGCGCGTCACCACCGACATCGCCACCAAAGGCGGCCAGTTCGATGTGATGACCATCGGCTTGTACGAAGCGCCCATCTGGGGCAAGAAGGGCTGGCTGCAGGAACTCAAGCCGGACGCCGCCTATGACGTGGACGACCTGCTGCCGGCGGTGCGCGCCGGCCTGTCGGTGGACGGCAAGCTCTTCGCGGCGCCGTTCTATGCGGAAAGCTCGATGCTGATGTACCGCAAGGACCTGGCCGACAAGGTGGGGGTGCAGGTGCCCGAGCGTCCGACCTGGCCGCAGATCAAGGACCTGGCCGCGAAGATCCACGATCCGAAGAACGGCATCTATGGCATCTGCCTGCGCGGCAAGCCGGGCTGGGGCGACAACATGGCGCTCATCACCACGATTGCCAATACCTTTGGGGGTCAGTGGTTCGACATGCAATGGAAGCCGCAGCTCGAATCGAAGCCCTGGAAGGACGCGGTCAACTTCTATGTGGACCTGCTGAAGAACTATGGCCCGCCCGGATCGTCGGCCAACAGCTTCAATGAGATCCTGGCGCTGACCAGCTCCGGCAAGTGCGGCATGTGGGTGGATGCCACCATTGCGGCCTCGTTCGTGTCGGATCCGAAGCAGTCGAAGGTGGCAGCGCAGATGGCCTTTGCGCAGGCGCCGACGATGAACACGCCCAAGGGCGCCAACTGGCTGTGGTCGTGGAACCTGGCGATTCCTGCGGGATCGAAGAAGGTGGCGGCCGCGCAGAAGTTCATCACCTGGTCGACCAGCAAGGACTACATCCAGCTGGTGGCCAAGACCAATGGCTGGGCGAATGTGCCGACCGGCACCCGCAAGAGCACCTATGCGAGTGCGGAATTCCAGAAAGCGGCGCGATTCGCTGCGGCGGAGAAGACCGCGATTGACTCGGCCAATCCGACGGACGCCACGCTGCCCAAGAGCCCGTATGTCGGCGTGCAGTTCGCCGCCATTCCGGAGTTCCAGGCGATTGGCATCGCAGTGGGACAGCAGATGAGCGCAGCGCTGGCCGGTCGCACCTCGGTGGATGACGCACTGAAGGCCAGCCAGGTGACCGCCGACCGTGAGATGCGCAAAGGCGGCTACTACAAGTAACCAGTAGCCGTCAGGCTACTGCGCGGTCCGATCTGCCGGTGGTGTTCCTCGCCGTACGGGAGTACGGCTCCGGTACAGCACCGGCACCTCGGACCGCTCGCGACGCCTGCCAGCCACTGGTTCCCTCCATGGCGACGCTGCTGAATACCGCCTCGGTGAGTGAGGGCGGGCCATCCCCATTTCAAAGACCATCATGAAACGACTGCTTCCGCGTTTGCTGCTGGCGCCAGCCATGGGGACGCTGTTCCTGTGGATGATCGTGCCGCTGGGCATGACCATCTACTTCTCGCTGATCCGCTACAACCTGATGCAGCCGGATCAGACCGGCTTCGCCGGCATGGAGAACTTCGAGTTCTTCATCACCGACCCGTCCTTCGGCCCCGCCGTCATCAACACCCTGCTCCTGCTGGGCAGCGTGATCCTGGCCACCGCCATCTTCGGCGTGCTGATCGCGCTGCTGGTGAACAGTCCGTTCCCCGGCCGCGGCATCGTGCGAGTGCTGCTGATCTCGCCCTTCTTCGTCATGCCCACCGTCAACGCATTGATGTGGAAGAACATGATGATGAACCCCATCTACGGCGTGCTCGCCCAGGTGTGGATCTTCTTCGGCGCCCAGCCGGTCGATTGGCTGACCGACCATCCGCTGTTCTCGGTGATCGTGATGGTCTCCTGGCAGTGGCTGCCCTTCGCCACCCTCATCTTCATGACCGCGCTGCAAAGCATGGACCAGGAACAGCTGGAAGCCGCCCGCATGGACGGCGCCACCTACCTGCAACAGCTGCGCTACCTCTATCTGCCTCACCTGGGCCGCTCCATCGCCGTGGTGGTGATGATCGAGCTCATCTTCCTGTTGAGCGTCTTCGCCGAGATCTACACCACCACCAGTGGCGGCCCCGGCGATGCCAGCACCAACGTCACCTTCCTGATCTTCAAGCAGGCCCTGCTGAACTTCGATGCCGGTGTGGCCTCAGCCGGTGCCCTGTTTGCAGTCGTGCTGGCCAACATCGCGGCGGTGTTCCTCATCCGCCTCGTTGGCAAGAATCTGGACAAGTAAGGAGCACCCCCGATGTCTTCCCGTCGTCGTGCCGCCTTCCCGCTGGGCCTCGTGCTCCGCACCCTCGGCGCCTGGGCCGTGGCCCTGCTGCTGTTCTTCCCGCTGGGCTGGCTGTTTCTCACCGCCTTCAAGACCGAGCTGCAGGCGATCGCCGTGCCGCCACTGCTGTTCTTCTCACCCACGCTGGAAAACTTCCATGAGGTGCAGGCCCGCAGTGACTATCTGCTCTACGCCAAGAACTCGGTCATCACCAGTGTGCTGTCCACCGTGCTGGGCCTGCTGCTCGCCGCGCCCGCGGCCTACGCCATGGCCTTCTTCCGCGGCAAATACACCCGCGACATCCTGATGTGGATGCTCTCCACCAAGATGATGCCGGCGGTCGGCGCGCTCGTGCCCATCTACGTGCTGGCGCAGAAGAGCCATCTGCTGGACACCCAGCTGGCACTGATCATCGTCTTTGCACTGTCCAACCTGCCCATCATGGTGTGGATGCTGTATTCGCACTTCAAGGACATCCCGCCGGAGATCCTGGAAGCCGCGCGCATGGACGGCACCACGCTGTGGCAGGAAGTGCGGCTGGTGCTGCTGCCGCTGGGCATGGGCGGCATTGCGTCCACCGGACTGCTGTGCCTGGTGCTGTCCTGGAATGAAGCGTTCTGGAGCCTGAACCTCAGTGCTGCCAAGGCCGGCACGCTGGCCACGCTCATCGCCTCGTACTCCAGCCCCGAAGGCCTGTTCTGGGCCAAGCTGTCCGCGGCCTCGCTGATGGCCATTGCCCCCATCGTCGTCTTCGGCTGGTTCAGCCAGAAGCAGCTGGTGCAAGGCCTGACCTTCGGCGCCGTCAAGTAAGCGGTCCCGTCAGCCACGCTTTCCGATTGTCTGCAGTCCCCATTTCAGGAACCTCCGTCATGGCCTACCTCCAACTGCGCGGTGTCGAGAAATTCTTCGGTCGTCATCGCGCCATCAAGGGCATCGACCTCACCATCAACAAGGGCGAGTTCATCGTCTTCGTCGGGCCTTCCGGCTGCGGCAAGTCCACGCTGCTGCGACTGATCGCCGGCCTGGAAGGCATCGACGGCGGGACACTGGAACTCGACGGTCGGGACATCACCGACCTGCCGTCCAGCAAGCGCGACCTCGCGATGGTCTTCCAGAGCTATGCGCTCTATCCCCACATGAGCGTCTACGAGAACATGAGCTTCGCGCTCAAGCTCGCCAAGGTCGATCCGGCGGTGATCCGCGAGAAGGTGCAGCGCGCGGCCACCACCCTCAATCTGACCTCCTACCTGGAACGCACGCCGAAGGAACTCTCCGGCGGCCAGCGCCAGCGTGTGGCCATCGGCCGCGCCATCGTCCGGGCGCCGAAGGTCTTCCTCTTCGACGAGCCGCTGTCCAATCTGGACGCCGCCCTGCGCGGACAGACCCGGGTGGAGATCGCCAAGCTGCATCGCGAGCTGGGCGCCACCACCATCTACGTGACCCACGATCAGGTGGAAGCCATGACCCTGGCCGACCGCGTGGTGGTGCTGCGCGACGGCCTCATCGAACAGGTGGGCACGCCCCTGGAGCTGTATGACCGTCCGGCCAACCAGTTCGTGGCGCAGTTCATCGGCACGCCGCAGATGAATGTGGTGCCGGCCGGCCAGTTGCCGCCGCAGATGCGGGAGCGCGGCCCGCGCGCTGCCGCCGACGGTGCCATCGGCCTGCGGCCCGAAGCCGTCAGCGTGCTGCCGAAGGGACACGGTCCGGTGAGCGGCCGCATCGAACTGGTGGAAGCCCTGGGCGCCGAGACGCTGCTCTACGTGCGCACCGCCGAAGGCGCACAACTGGTGGCCCGGCAGAGCGAACGCACCCAACTGCAGGCGGGGGACGATGTCTCGCTGAACGTCGCGACCGACCAGGCCCATTGGTTCGACAGCGCCGGCCGCGTCGTGCAGGCCGCCGCTCAATGACCTTTCATCGCTGACTGCCATGAACACTCCCATGACGACTGCCACAACAACGGCTCCGGACACGCTCACCATCCTGCATCTGGGGCTGGGCTCCTTCCATCGCGCCCACCAGGCGGTCTATCTGAATCAGCTGCATCAGCTCGGTGACACCCGCTGGGTGCTGGCCGGTGGCAACCTGCGGCCGGACATGCAGGAGACCATCGACGCGCTGGTGGCCCAGGGCGGCGCCTACACGCTGGAGACCGTCACCGCCCAGGGCGAGCGCAGCTACACCTGGATCGATGCCATCCGCACCGTGGTGCCGTGGACGGCCGACCTGGCCGGCCTCGTGGCCCTGGCGTGCCAACCGTCCACCCGCATCCTCTCGTTCACCGTGACCGAGGCGGGCTACTACCTCAACAGCCAGCATCAGCTGGATTGGGACAGCGCGCCGGACCTCAAGGCCGACCTGCAGGCCCTGCGCGAAGGCCGCGCGGGCAGCACCCTCTACGGCGCCCTGACGACGCTGCTGCGTGCGCGCATGGCGGCGGGGGCGGGCGACATCACCCTGCTGAACTGCGACAACCTGCGCCACAACGGCGAACGGGCCCGCCACGGCCTGCTGCAGTTCGTGCGGGCCCTGGGAGACGATGCGCTGGCGCAGTGGATCGAGACCCACACCACCAGCCCCAATGCGATGGTGGACCGCATCACGCCGCGTCCCACGCCGGAAGTCGCTGCGCGTGTCCAGGCTGCCACCGGTCGCCAGGACCGGGCCGCGCTGATGGGCGAGAGCTTCATCCAGTGGGTCATCGAAGACCGCTTCATCAACGGCCGGCCCGACTGGGCGCGGGTGGGCGTCGAATTGGTGGATTCGGTCGCGCCTTATGAGGAGGCCAAGATCCGCCTGCTCAATGCAACGCACAGCTGCATCGCCTGGGCCGGGACGCTGGTCGGCTACACCTACATCCACGAAGGCACGCACGACGCCGCCATCCGTCAGCTCGCCTACGACTACGTCACCAACGACGCCATTCCGGTGCTGCAACCGAATCCGCTGGACCTGGCCGCCTATCGGGATGTGGTGCTGGAGCGCTTCGGCAACCCAGCCATCGCGGACACCAATCAGCGAGTGGCGATGGACGGCTTCAGCAAGATCCCCGGCTTCATCGCGCCGACGGTGCGGGAGCGGCTGGCGCGTGGTGAGAGCATTGCCAGCGTGGCGGTGCTGCCGGCGCTGTTCCTGGCGTATCTGAAGCGCTGGCATGTCGGCCAGATTCCCTACACCTATCAGGACCAGGCGATGGACCCGGCGGTGGCGCATGCCATTTGCGGCTCGGTCGATCCGGTGGCAGCATTTGCAGCGGACCCGGTGCTGTGGGGCGAACTGGCGGGCGATGCCCGTCTGACGCAGGCGCTGCGGGCCGCGACCGAGCAGGTGGACCGCTTCGTGGCCGGCCATGCGTGACGCCTTGCTTCCACTCCGTTCAAAGCCTTAGCCACCTCGCCGGGAGCCACCATGTCCTCGCTTCATGCCTTGCCGCGCCAGACCAAGCCCGAGCTCGAGCATGCGTTTTCGCGCTCGCCCGAGCTGGGCTATGAGCCCCCGGAGACCGCTGGCTTCATCCGCTGTCTGTCGCATGGCTTTCCGACGCCGCTGGCACGCTGGCACTATCACGATGAATACGAACTGCACCTGATCACCGCGTCGTCCGGCAAGGTGTTCGTCGGCGACTGGATCGGGCAGTTCCAGCCCGGGCAGCTGGTGCTCACCGGCCCTCGTTTGCCGCATAACTGGATCAGCATGGATGTGCCCGAGTCGGGCTATCCGCAGCGTGATCTGGTGGTGCAATTTCCGCATCAGCCGCTGGCCACCGCGGCGGAGGGCATTGCCGAGCTGCGGGAGGTGATGCCGCTGCTGGAGCGTGCGCGCCACGGCATTGAATTCTTCGGCATGCAGGACAAGGCCGAAGAGCATTGGCATCGCATCAAGGCGAGCCAGGGTCTGGCGCGTTTTGCGGCCTTCTGCGACTGGATGAGCGAGCTGGCCCGCTGCACGGACTTCCGGCTGCTGTCCAGCGCGCAGTTGCAGAGCGAAGACAGCGATACCCAGCTGGCCCAGATCAATGCAGTGGTCAGCCGCATCACCGACAACCTGGCGGCGCCGGTCTCCGCATCCGACCTCGCGCGGGAGCTGGGCATGACGGAAAGCCGCTTCTCCCGCTTCTTCCGCCGTGCCACCGGCAACACCTTCACCGACTTCGTGAACCTGATCCGGGTGAACCGGGCCTGTCAGCTGCTGCAGGAGTCGGAACGCTACATCACCCACATCGCGTATGAGGTGGGCTTCAACAACATGGCCAACTTCAACCGCCGCTTCCTCGACATCAAGGGCATGACGCCCACCGAGTACCGCAGGCAGGCGGCCGGCCGGTTTGGCGGGCGCTGATCACCGGCACCATCACCCGCGCCCATCCACGTACCAATCCCGATCCCACCTCGCCCTGACATGACTTCACATCACACCGAGCCAGCTGCCGCACGCACTCGCGCCGACATCCAGGTGGCCGTCGCCGGCGAGGCCCTGATCGACCTGATCCGCCGCGATGACGGCAGCTATCTGCCCTGCCTGGGCGGCGCCCTCTACAACCTGAGCCGCGCGCTGTCGCGGCAGGGCGTGGGCATCGAGTATCTGAATCCGCTGTCGCGCGACCGCTTCGGGCGGGAACTGAAGGCGCAACTGGTGGCCGACGGGGTGCATCTGGCGGTGCAGGAGGCGGTGCAGGCCGTCACCTCGCTGGCGGTGGTCAACCTCGATGCCCAAGGGCATCCGGACTATGCGTTCTACCGGGATGGCGTGGCGGACCGGGCGGTATCAGCGCAGGGCCTGACGGCCGCATGCGCCGACCTGCCGCATCTGCAGATCGTCTGCAGCGGAGCGCTGGCGCTGGATGCGCGGGATACCGCGGTCTATCTGCCGTGGCTGGAAGCGCAGCGGCAGGCGGGACGCTGCGTGGTGGTGGATGCGAACCTGCGTCCTTCGGTGATGCCGGACCTGCCGTCGTATCGCGCGGCGGTGCATGCGGCGCTCTCGCTGGCGCATGTCATCAAGGTGAGTGATGAAGACCTGGCGCATCTGGGCGTTCGCGGCACCGATGTGCTGGACCAGGCCCGCGGCCTGATGGCGCAGCATCCCGGCTGTGAGCTGCTGGCACTGACGGTGGGAGCGGGCGGGGCGTGGCTGATGCAGCGCAGCGGGGCCACCTGTTATGCGAAGGAAGCGGCGCCGCTGGATGTGGTGGACACGGTCGGCGCTGGCGACAGCTTCCTGGCCGGCCTGCTGGCCTTCCTGCTGCGGCAGGCGCCGGTCAGCGAGGGGTCGCGGTTTGTGGACTTCCTGTCCTCGCTGCCAGCGGCCAGCTGCGAGCAGGCATTGCGACACGCGCTGGCGAGCGCCAGCCTGTGTGTGCAGGAACAGGGATGCGTGCCGCCGAGCTGGGAAGCGGCCAGCCGCTGGGCGGTCGAGCGACCGGCGCTGGGCACCGGGATGACCTGAACCCGGATGACCTAAGTCACTCACCGCGTTCCACCGGCCCTGGCGACAATCTCCGCTTTCCATACCGGGGAGTTGTCCCATGGCTTCCTCCGCCCGAGTCCCAGGTCCGGTCGGGACCGATTGCAATCCGGGACGCATTGATACCGGCACGCTTGCACGCGCTGAAAGCCGCTCACCGGGTGTCACCTGTCCGGTGCTCAACGAGGGGCCCGGTGCCGATGCGACGGTGCCGTCCAAGGAACTGAGCGGGCCCGACTGGGTGGCGAAGTTCCCCGGCAGCAACTCACTGACCGACCTCTATCCGAAGTTTCAGACCAAGGTCAAAGCCTTCATCGATGCGATCAAGGCGGCTGGGGGCAAGGTCGTGGTCAATGCGACCTACCGGCCGCGGGAGCGGGCCTATCTCATGCACTATTCGTCGATGATCGCCCGGGGCGAGATCGCGGCCAAGAAGGTGCCGGAGATGGCGGGTGTGGCCATCGAATGGGTGCATGACTCCGATGAGGCCTCGGTGAAGGCTGCCAAAGCCATGGCCAAGGCCTATCACATCGTCTATCCGCCGGCGCTGATCTCCCGCCATACTGAGCGGGGCGCGATCGACATGACGGTCACTGACATCGTTGGCAAGAAGATGATCGGCGCCGACAAGAAGGAAGTCGAGATCACAACCAATGAAGACCTCTTTGCGGTCGGCAAGGGCTATGGCGTGATCAAGCTGCCGGAAGATGAACCCCACTGGTCGGACAATGGACATTAAAAGACTGCTGCTCCTTTTGCTGGCATTCGCTGCCAGCGGTTGCTCAACGGCCGGTCCGGCCAGTTTCGGCATCGCCAACCTCGATGGAGACGGGGGCCTGCGGCTGGTGATGCCGCAAGGCCTGTCGCCAGCGGACACGGTGCAGATCCAGTTTCCGGATGATCGTGCCGGGTCGCAATGCTGCAAGCAGTTGCCCGCGCGGGACTTCAAGCGGGTGGCGGATGCGGCGGGCGTCTACAACAAGGTCAGCCCCGGCACGACCTACGTCTATCAGGCCAGCGTGCCGGCGGGCTGGGCCGACATGCCCTTCATCGGCATCGCCGTTGTTGGCGAGCTGGGGGCGCTCAAGAGTGGGCGCGACCGGGTGGAGGGGGCCTTGCCCGGCGGGGCGCATGTGGGCGCGCAGCTGTGCACCAGCCATGAAGGCGTGCATCTCACCGGAAAGCAGGGCGACAGCCTGGTGACCCACCTCTACCTGAGCCTGGGCTACGACATCGAATCCCCAACCTGCACGCCGGCGCAGCTGTCAGGCAAGCGCTGACCAGGAAGTCGCTGCGTCACTGCTCGATGTCCTCTGTGCCTTTCATGGAACGCATTAAGTGCTATATTGCCTTCCATGAAAGGTGCCGCCGCTCCCATTCCGCTCGTTCCTGAACCCGTGATCCGTCGCGCGGCGGAACTGGGCCGACGTGTTCGTGCGGCGCGCATCCGTCGCAAATGGAGGCGGGAAGACCTGGCTTCGAGATCCGGGCTGAGCCGCACCGCCGTTGAAGCCGTCGAGAACGGCAAACTGACGACAGGTCTGGGCACCTACCTGCAGGTGCTCTGGGCCCTGGGCCTGGACCGGGAGGTCGAACTGATTGCGGACCCGGGTCTGGATCGCGATGGTCTGGCGCTGGAACTCAACGCACAAACCAAGCGCGTGCGGGTGCAAAGGAAGCTCGACAATGACTTCTGATGCATCGGATCGGGTGTTCGTCTGGGTGTTTCTGCCGGGCGATGCACATCCCACGCTGTGTGGCGCGTTCGATCATTCGATGTCCGCTGCAGGTGTCGCCGTTGGCAGCTTCGTCTATGGCCGCTCCTACCTGCAACAACCGCTGAACCTGCCGATTGACCCCGTGGCGTTGCCTCTGCGTGCGCAGCGGTTTGAACTGGCCGGAGGCAGTCGGCAAGGTGTGTTCGGAGTCATTGCCGATGCCTGCCCCGACGATTGGGGCCGCTATGTGATTGACAGGCGCTTTGGTGCCCAGCGTTTCCCCATTGGTTATCTGCTGCACTCGCAGGAAGATCGCGTGGGGAATTTGTGCTTCAGCACCAGCGCAGATCAGCCTCCACAGCTCGCGGACCCTGCGCCTCGGGCCTGGCTGCAAGATGCGTGGGCAGTCGTCAATGGCCTCGACGCCGGACGCTCCATTCCAGAAGCTCTGGCCGAGAAAGTGAAAGTCAACACCGCGCTGGGTGGCGCACGGCCCAAATTGACGGTGGCGGACGAGCACGCCCAATGGCTCGCCAAGTTCCCGACCCGGCATGACGATGCCCGGTTGTCGCTTCCGCTTGTCGAGGCAGCGATGCTCGACCTGGCTCGCGCCGTCGGAATCACCGCTGCAGAGGCGGACATCGAGACGGTCGAGGCGGGACGTGACGCACCCGCCGCGCATGTGCTGCTGGTCAAACGGTTTGATCGAAGCCCCCACGCTTCAGGTGGATGGTGTCGTGAGGCTTACGCCAGCGCGCGAACGCTCTTCCAGTCCGATGGATTGGATGACTACAGCTATTCGGGTTCGTACGCCCGACTCGCCCATCATCTTCGCTTGTGGAGCAGCCGCCCCCCAGCGGATCGGATGGAGCTGTTCCGCCGCATGGTGTTCAACTGCTGCATCTCCAATACGGACGACCATGACCGCAATCATGGATTCCTCGCCAGTGAGGAGGACGCCGGCTTCCGCCTGTCGCCGGCCTTCGACATGGTGCCGCGGCTTCATGCCACCCGGCGTCGCTACCAGGCGATGAACATCGGTGAGGACGGCGCGGAGACGACGGTGCAGAACATCCTCAGCAGCGCTTCAGCGTTCGGACTCAGTCACGAGGACGCGAAGGCGCTGTTGCACGATGTTCAGTCCAAAGTCCTTGCCCATTGGAAAGACTGCCTGGCCCAGAGGGCCGTCCCGCAGGAGGCGATGGAGTTGTTGGCGCCTTGTTTCGAGCCGCTGAGCTGAGCCCGGAGCTTCACTCCGCATCCGCCTGCCGGCCCGGGGCTGCGGCCTCGAACGGCGGCAATGGCGTGCAGTGATTCCACACCCGCTCAATGCGCGGATATGCCTCCAGCGTCACCCCGAACCGCAGCGCATTGAACACCTGCGGAATCAGCACCACATCCGCCAGCGTGGCTTGATCACCCACGCAGAAATCCCCGGAGTGCCCTTGCAGCCGTTGCTCGATGGCTGCGAATCCCAGCCGCACCCAATGCTGCACCCACTCCCGCCGCTGGGCCTCGGTGGCGCCGAATGTGGCGCTGAGATGCTGCTGAACGCGAAGGTTGTTGACCGGATGAATCTCGCAGGCCACATCCATGGCCAGGCTGCGGATGAAGGCGCGTTCCTCCGGCGTTCCTGGCAGCAATGACGGCTGCGGATACCGCTCCTCCAGATACTCCAGGATGCTGAGCGACTGCGTGAGCACATGTCCCTCGGTCTGCAGCACCGGCAGCAGCTCGGCCGGATTCAGCGACTTGAATGCGGGCTGGTGATGCTGCCCGCCGTCTCGCACCAGATGCACCGGGACACTCTCATAGCTCAGGCCCTTGAGGTTCAGTGCAATCCGCACCCGGTAGGCGGCTGAACTGCGGAAATAGGTGTGCAAGGTCAGCATGGTGTTCTCCCGCCCATCTGGCGCATGAGGTCCTGCGCGGCCGCGCGCAGGCGTGTGGCGATCTCGCCGTCCCAGGACGCATCGAAGGCGCCGGACGGGCCGATGGCCGTCAGCGCCAGCGCCAATGACGCTTCACTGTCGAAGACCGGCACCGCCAGTGCACTGACGCCTTCGACGATGCTGTCGACCGAACGATGCAGCCCCCGCGCGCGCACCTCGGCCATCAGTGCCACGAACTGCTCCCAGGTGGGCGCGGAATTCAAGGTGGAGCCCGCCCCACGGCTGCCCGCGCGCCGGGTCAGGTCCATGTCGCCCAGGCGCTGGAAGTCGGCCCACAGGGCGCGTACTTCGTCCTCCGGTCGGTAGGCTGCGAACAACGGCCCTGATGCCGTGTTCCACAGCGACACCACCGTGCCGTGCCGCATGGTCACATGGATGGGTGCCGGGGAGGCCGCCGTGCGGACGATGGTGGCGCCATGCGAGCCCCAGACCGCAATCGCCACGGTATGCCCCAGTTCGGTTGCCAGAGCGTCCAACTGCGCGGTTGCCAACCGGATCGGGTCCACCTGCTGGATGCCGATCAACCCCATCTCCATGGCCAGCGGTCCCAGGCCGTAGTAGCCGGTTACCGGGTCCTGGCTCATCAAGCCCAGCTTGCAGAAGCTCACCAGGTAGGGGTGGGCCTTGGCGGCGCTCATGTCGGCCGCCTGGGACAAGGCCTTGAGCGGCAGTGGATGTCCCTGCGCGGCTGCTGCTTTCAGCAGCCTGCCGCCAACTTCAATGCTCTGGATGCCGCGTCGGTCGTCGGCGCGGTCGTCGATCTGGTCTTCGCTGCTCATTCGATGGGGGAGGGGAGTGGACCCGGCATGCTGATTTCAACATTGTTGAATAGATTTGCCGACGTGGGCTATATTCGCCATTATGTAATGCGTTTTCTTAAGATGAACGGAGACACCTTCATGAGCAAGCAGTTCGCGAGCCACGCCGACCTGGACGAGAAGCGGGTGTCGTTCGTCAAACTCAGTGACAACGCCTATGCCTACACCGCGGAAGGCGACCCGAACACCGGCGTGATCATTGGCGACGAGTCGGTGATGGTGATCGATACCCAGGCCACGCCCGCCATGGCGCAGGACGTCATCCGCCGCATTCGCGAGGTGACGGACAAACCCATCGAGTACGTCGTGCTGAGCCACTATCACGCGGTGCGGGTGCTGGGCGCATCGGCCTATGAGCCGCGCCACATCATCGCCAGCCGGGATACCTACGACCTCATCGTTGAACGCGGCGAGCAGGACAAGGCCAGCGAGATCGGCCGATTCCCGCGCCTCTTCCGCAATGTCGAATCGGTGCCCGCAGGGCTGACCTGGCCCACGATCACCTTCCAGGGGTCGATGAGTCTGTGGCTCGGCAAGCTGGAGGTCCAGTTGCTGCAACTCGGACGCGGCCACACCAAGGGGGACACCGTCGCCTGGCTGCCGCAGCAGAAGATCCTGTTCAGCGGCGATCTGGTGGAGTTTGACGCCACCCCATACGCCGGCGATGCCTACTTCGGCGACTGGCCTCAGACACTGGACCGCCTCGCTGCGCTCGACCCGGTGGCGCTGGTGCCCGGCCGCGGCGCCGCGCTGACGACGCCGCATGCGGTGGCTCAAGGCCTGGCCGGCACGCGCGCCTTCATTGCCGATCTGCACAGCGCGGTGAAGGCCGGTGTGGCCGCCGGCAAGGACCTCACCGCCGTGTACCGCGACACCTATGCATCGATGAAGGCGAAGTACGGCCACTGGGTCATCTTCGACCACTGCATGCCCTTCGACGTCACCCGCTGTTATGACGAAGTGACGGCCCATCCCCATCCCCGCATCTGGACCGCCGAGCGCGACATCGAGATGTGGAAGGCGCTGGAAGGCTGATGGCGCCAGCGCGGGCCGGAGGCACCCGACAGACGATGGACCCGAGTCCACACCTTCCGGCCGGCGTTGAACGAGGAGACAGGGCATGACCGAGCATCCCCCGAGGGCAGACTTCAGCTACCGCCGTCATCCTGACCAGGACGCCACAACGCCGCCACGCAGGCCGGTGGTGGTGGTCGGTGCCGGTCCGGTGGGCTTGTCGCTGGCCATCGACTTGGCGCTGCAGCAGGTGCCCGTCGTGCTGCTCAATGACGACGGTCGGCTGTCGGTGGGCTCGCGTGCGCTGTGTTTTGCCAAGCGCACCCTGGACATCTTCGACCGTCTCGGTTGCGGTGAGCCGATCGTCTCCCACGGCGTGTCCTGGCATGTCGGCCGGGTCTTCTTCCGGGAAGAGCAGGTCTACCAGTTCGACCTGCTGCCGGAGGCAGGCCATCGCCGTCCGGCCTTCATCAATCTCTCGCAGCATGATCTGGAAGCGCATCTGGTGGCGCGTGCCGCGCAACTGCCGTTGCTGGACCTGCGCTGGCATCACGCCGTGGTCGGGCTGACGCAAGGCGAGGGGACTGCAAGCCCCGCCACGCTGACGGTGCGCACGCCGGAGGGCGACTATGTGCTTGAAGCGGACCATGTCATCGCCTGCGACGGTTCACGCTCCGCGATGCGTGGCCTGCTGGGCCTGGACACACACGGCCGCCGCTTCAAGGACCGCTTCCTGATCGCCGATGTGCGGATGCATGCGCCGTTCCCCGCAGAGCGGTGGTTCTGGTTCGACCCGCCGTTCCATCCCGGCCAGAGCGTGCTGCTGCATCGTCAACCCGAAGGCGTCTGGCGCATCGACTTCCAGCTGGGCTGGGACGCGGACCCGGAGCAGGAGAAGCGACCCGAGAACATCCTGCCCCGGGTGCAGGCGCTGATGGCGCAGGCCTCGCGAGCTGCGGGCGGTGATGGCGCCATCCCGGAGATGGAACTGGTGTGGGCGTCGGTCTACACCTTCGCCTGTCAGCGGCTGGAGCGCTTCCGCCATGGACGGGTGATCTTTGCGGGCGATGCGGCACATGGCGTGTCGCCCTTCGGCGCGCGCGGGGCCAACTCCGGCATCCAGGATGCGGAGAACCTCGCCTGGAAGCTGGCTTGGGTGGTCCAGGGCCATGCGAGCGACGCGCTGCTGGACACCTACGCCGGGGAACGGGAAGTGGCAGCGGACGACAACATCCGTCATTCCACACGCGCCACCGACTTCATCACGCCCAAGAGCGCGGTGAGCCGGCTGTTCCGGACGGCCGTGCTGGATCTGGCGAAGCAGCATGCGTTCGCGCGCAAGCTGGTGAACAGCGGGCGCTTGTCTCTGCCAACGACATTGACGGAGTCGTCGCTCAACACGCCGGATGTCGACGCCTTTGGTGGGTGCTTGTCGCTGGGCGCTCCGATGGTGGACGCGCCGGTCGCTGCACTCGCGGAGGTTTCTGAGCAGCCCTATTGCACGGGATGCAATTCGGATCTGAGTGAGGGTGCGGCTGCGAGTGCATGTGCGGCTGCGAGTGCCGGTACAGATGCAGGTGCAGGTGTAGGTGCAGATGTAGATGTAAGCGCGAGTGCGAGTGCGAGTACGTGGCTGCTCAGCTATTTGCGCAGCGGGCGATTCAGTGTGCTGCTGTTTCTTGGCGCGGAGTCTGATGCCGTTCACCCCGGCCCCCTTCTGGATTCGATCAGCCGAGCATTTGAAGGGCTGCCGGCACCGACGGTTCTCGTCATCACGCGGACCCCGCACGTGATGACGTTGCCCGCCAATAACGATGGCGCGGATGACCTCGCGGTCCGCATGCTCCACGACGTCGAAGGCCTCGTGCACAGCCGCTGCGATGCACGCCCGGGTACCGTCCTGCTGCTGCGTCCGGATCAGCATCTGTGCGCGCGTTGGCGGCACATGCGCCCGGCCGAGATCCGCCACGCCGTGCTGCGTGCCACCAGTGTCCTCCCCACGGTAGCTCAACCGGCCCCGCACACCGATCCGGAGCCCGTATGCCACTGATCACCACAGCCCACCTCGACGCTCCCGACGATTTCTACGAGGCCTTGCTGAACGCCCATCAGGGCCTGAGCGAGGCCGACAGCCACGCCTTCAACGCACGGCTGGTGCTGCTGCTGGCCAACCACATCGGCCGCCATGACGTGCTGATGGCTGCGCTGACGGCCGCTGCCTCCCCATCCCCCATGTCCTCCACGACTTCACCTCAGGGACTGCCATGAACGCTCCCCAGACCTCTGAACGCCTCAGTCCGACAGACGAGGCGGCCAATGCCGCCCACAGCGGCTCGCCCTCCACGCTGCGTTATCAAAGCGGCTTCGGCAACCAGTTCGAAACCGAAGCCGTCCCCGGCGCGCTGCCCAAGGGCCGCAACAGCCCGCAGCGGGCGCCGATGGATCTCTACCCGGAACTGCTGTCCGGCTCCGCCTTCACCGCGCCGAGAGTGGAGAACCGCCGCACCTGGCTCTATCGCCGCCAGCCGTCGGTGGTCACCAGTCCGTTCCAGCCCTTCGAGGCGCCGCTGTGGACCAGCGGTGCTGCAGGCGGTGTTGCCGTGCCGCCGGATCCGCTGCGCTGGCATCCCTTCCCCTTGCCCGAGGGCGACCAGCAGTGGGATTTTGTCGAGGGCATCCGCACCCTCGTCGCCAATGGCGATCCGGATGCGCAGACCGGCATGGCGTCGCTCATCTACCTGTGCAACCGCTCAATGCAGCAACGCGCACTGATGAATGCCGATGGCGAAATGCTCATCGTGCCGCAGCAGGGCGGCCTGCGGCTGGTGACCGAGATGGGCCTGATGGACGTGATCCCGGGCGAGATCGCCCTGATCCCGCGCGGCGTCACCTTCCGCGTCGAGCTGCACGAGGCCCAGGCCCGCGGCTACATCTGTGAGAACTATGGCGCTCCGTTCCGCCTGCCCGAGCTCGGCCCCATCGGCAGCAACGGCCTGGCCAATCCGCGCGACTTCCTTGCGCCGGTCGCTGCCCACGAGGCGCAGCAGCCGTATGAGGTGATCCGCAAGCTGGGCGGTGAGTTCTGGCACAACCGTCAGGCCGTCACACCCTTCAATGTCGTAGCCTGGCATGGCAACCTGACGCCGATGAAATACGACACGGCGCATTTCATGACGATCGGCTCGATCAGCTTCGACCATCCGGACCCGTCCATCTTCACCGTGCTCACCTCGCCGAGTGACACCGCCGGCACGGCCAACTGCGACTTCGTGATCTTCCCGCCGCGCTGGCTGGTGCAGGAGGACACCTTCCGTCCGCCCTGGTACCACCGCAATGTGATGAGCGAATTCATGGGCCTCATCTACGGCCAGTACGATGCCAAGCCGGAGGGCTTCCGTCCCGGTGGTGCCAGCCTGCACAACAGCCATGTGCCGCATGGCCCCGACACCGATGCCTTCAGCGCCGCCAGCACCCGCACGCTGACGCCGCAGAAGCTCGACCACACGCTGGCTTTCATGTTCGAGAGCCGCTGGAGATTCCGTCCCACCCGCTATGCGATGCAGGGCGGGGCGCTGGATACGCAATATGCCGCCTGCTGGGCGGGCCTTCAGGATCAATTCAAAGGCTGATGATGACTTCGCTGAGTTCCCTTTCCATCGACCACACCCACGATCCGGCCTTGCGCAGCTGGGTCGCTGGCGCCAATGAGGCGAGCACCGAGTTTCCGCTGCAGAACCTGCCGCTGGGCATGGCCCGCATGGCCGGCGGTGCAGGGGCCTTCCGGCCGTTCACTGCAGTGGGGGATCAGGCGCTGGATCTGATCCTGGCGGCCGAGCAGGGCGTGTTCTCGCCCGCGCTGACCGATGTGCTCAAGGCCTGCGAAGGTCACGGCCTGAATCCCCTGATGGCCGCGGGGCCGGCGCTACGTCGGGAATGCCGGCATGCGCTGGTGGCCGTGCTGGACGAGCGGGCCGATGCCGAGTGGCCCGGCAAGCTGGCCGGGGCGCTGGTGCCGCAGACGTCGCTCGTATTCACGCTGCCCTGCCGCATTGGCGACTACACCGACTTCTATGCCGGCATCCATCACGCCACGGCGGTGGGCAAGCTGTTCCGCCCGGACAATCCGCTGCTGCCCAACTACCAATGGGTGCCCATCGGGTATCACGGACGGGCCTCATCGATCGGGGTGAGCGGTCAGCAGTTCCGTCGCCCCCTGGGGCAGAGCAAGGCGCCGGATGCGGAGGCGCCCAGCTTCGGTCCCTGCAAGCGGCTGGACTATGAATTGGAAGTGGGCGCGCTGGTCGGCCGCGGCAATGCACTGGGCGAGCCGGTCGGCATCGACCAGGCGGAAGACCAGCTCTTCGGGTTGGTGCTGCTGAATGACTGGTCCGCGCGCGATGTGCAGGCCTGGGAATACCAGCCGCTCGGTCCCTTCCTCGCCAAGAGCTTCGCGACGACGATTTCACCGTGGGTGATCACCATGGAGGCGCTGGCGCCATTCCGCCGCGCATTCCACCGCCCCGAAGGCGATCCGCAGCCGCTGCCCTATCTGCAAGGGGAGACCAACCAAACCAGCGGTGCGGTGAGCATCCAGCTGGAAGTGCATCTCCAGACCGCTCGCATGCGGGAGACGGGTGCCGCGCCGCATCGACTGATGCGGTCCGACTTCGCCGACTGCTATTGGACCTTCGCGCAGATGCTGACGCATCACACCAGCAACGGGTGCAACCTGCAGCCGGGGGACCTCTTCGGATCGGGCACGCAGTCGGGTCCGGGCCCGGACCAGGGCGGCTCGCTGCTGGAACTGACCCAAGGCGGCAAACAGGCCTTGACCCTGCCCAGCGGCGAGCAGCGCACCTTCCTGCAGGACGGAGACAGCGTGGCGCTGGTGGGCTATTGCGAAGCGCCTGGGCGCCGCCGCATCGGTTTCGGGCCCTGCGTGGGCACCGTGTTGCCGGCGGCCAGCGCCGCCTGAGTTCACAAGGGATCGGGCGGATCCACCTGGGTCGGCTCGAAGCCAGCGTCTTCCTGCTCGGCCCGGGCCACGGCCGGCTGGCGGCGCTGGTCGTTGCGGCTCAGCATCTGAGCCACTTCCTGAGCGCTTGAGCGTGGTGGTGCTGGCGGTTGCGCGGGTGGCGGCACGGGCACCGCCGGGGCTGCCGCTGCCTGTTCGGCCAATTGGGTCAGCTTGCGACGGGCGCGCTCGGCAAACAGACGCAGTTCCGCCAGTTCAGTCTGCAATTGCTCCACCTGACGCCGGGCCTGGGTGTTCTGCTGGTCCAGCAGATTGCGAGAGGCGGCGAGATGGTCGGAGAGGCGCTGGACCACATTGAGCTTGCGGACCCAGTGCCAGCTGGCACCGGCGACGCCGAGTCCCACCCCGGCCACGAGACCCGCCACGGCGACCCACGCTTGCACCTGACTCATCACCACCACTCCCGATACGACAGTTTGCGTTTTTGTTGATTGGCCGTTGACGGCGGCCTGGGGGCACTCGTCGGCCCGGCAGCTTACGCTGTAAGCGAAGGCAATGTAGCGGGGCGCAGAGCGGACGCCTATCGGGGCCTCCCTCTAAAACCGCCTGTAACTGCGTGCAACGTGAAATCCCAACGGGATGGGTGTGCGCCCGTTGTCACGCAAGCCTGCCGGGATGACCGTACCGTGGCAACGGGCTCTGGAAATTTGTGGAAATACTGGATAGATTAACAGTATGTCGAGCCCCACCCAGATTGCCGCGCCGGAGTTGTACCTGCAACCAGATGCCTTGAAGGGGCGGGGGAGCGCCTGGGCCATTGCGCATCGCTTCGAACGCAGAGAGCGGGAGCAATACGACGACGGCTGGGGCACGCTGGACCAGGAAGCGCAGGTGGAACATCTGGCGCCACGCACGGAGGTGATGGAAGAGCATGCGAAGAAGATCCTCAGTTCCAACCAGTCACCGGACATCGGCTTCGACTATTCCATCAATCCGTACCGAGGCTGCGAGCATGGCTGCATCTATTGCTTTGCTCGACCCACCCACAGCTATCTGAATCTGTCGCCGGGCCTGGACTTTGAAACGAGGCTGGTCGCAAAGGTGAATGCGGCGCAGCGTCTGCGCGAGACGCTGGCGTCGCCCAGCTATCAGCCGTCTTACCTGTGCATTGGCACGGCCACCGATGCCTATCAGCCAATCGAGCGAAAGCTGGGCATCACGCGGCAGATCATTGAAGTGCTGGCCGAGGCGCAGCATCCGTTTTCGCTGGTGACCAAGTCCAGCGGGGTGGAGCGCGACCTGGACCTGCTGGCACCGATGGCGCAGCGCCATCAGGTGTCCGTCTATGTGTCGGTCACCACGCTGGACTCGGAACTGGCGCGGACGCTTGAGCCGCGCGCCGCGGCGCCGCATCGGCGTTTGCAGACGATTCGTGCTTTGTCGGAGGCCGGAGTGCCGGTTGGGGTGAGTGTGTCGCCGCTGATCCCCTTCCTCAATGAGCCGGAACTGGAGCGCATTCTTGAAGCCGCGGCAGACGCGGGCGCGCAGCGTGCATTCAGCATTCCACTGCGACTGCCGTGGGAAGTGAATCCGCTGTTCCAGGATTGGCTGCAGCAGCACCAGCCCGCGAAAGCGGCGCGCATCATGGCCCGGTTGCGGGACATGCGCGGCGGCAAAGACAACGATGCGCGATTTGGCACCCGCATGAAAGGCGAAGGCATCTGGGCCGACCTGATGCATCAGCGCATGCGCAAGGCGTGTGAGCGCTTCGGGCTGGGTCGGCAGCGGCATGAGCTGGATTTCAGTCAGTTCCGGGCGCCGGCGGTGCAGGAGGGGCAGCAGTCGTTGTTTTGAAGAGAGCTTGTGGATGGTGCGTGATCGGACCTGCGCTTACGATTCACGACCCCATGCCAAGCCTCGGGCGTCTTGCGGCGCCTCATTCTCATGAAGACGATTGCAGAGTTGCGGGCCCTGCTGATTGCCGCTCAAAAGCTGACCGGACAGTCGTCCCTGGATCGCAGAGCGCCAGCACCGAAGGCGGTTCCTGCGCTGCTGGAAGCGAAGTCAGAGATTAGTCGCTTCATTGCTGAACAAGGTGAGCACGCTGAGGCTTATCGTCTGCTCAGTCTGGCACAGGAATCCCTTCTGAACTATCCCGCCGCACGGAGCAGCTTCGAGAAGGCACTCGCGTCGTCCAACCAGCGGACCCCGAAGGATCTCAAGCATTTGGCCCTGCTGCGTGAGTACGAAGCCAAGTGGAATGAGCTGCCGCTCACCCCCGACGAGTTGAGCCGGCTGGGGGGGCATCTTGGACAGGTGCTGGCTGTGCAGGGGTGTGACCACACCTCGAGGTACACCCGGGAGTGGCTGGCGCGGTGGTCGCCGGACAAGCAGGACCAGAAACTGAAAGCGCTCCGCCACTGGGGCGGGTACTGCGACTGCGAGGTTCTTGGCAATGCGGTGCAGAGCGTCCACGAAGCGGATGTCCCGCCACTGAGGCGAAGCGCGCATTGAATCAGCGCGGATGAATCTGCGGATGCACTTGCATAATCGCACTCCGACCCACTCTCAGCGCGTTTTCATTCCCCATGGACAAATCCTCCCTCCAGCAACAGGTCCTGGACCGCCTCGCTGAGGATCTGCTTCGGGTGGAGACCGCTGCGCGTGTGGCGCATGAAACCGCGACGCACGAAGAGAACATCGCAGAGAACAAATACGACACGCTGGGCCTGGAAGCCGCGTATCTGGCCACTGGCCAGGCGCGTCGGGCCGAGGCCATTCGTCAAGCGATCAGTCGGTGGCGCCACTTCCGACCGGGCGTTTACGACGCGGGCAAAGGCATCCAGGTCGGAGCTCTGGTCACCCTGATCGATTCGGATGACAAGGAGCAGAGCCTGTTCATCGGCCCCAACGGCGGAAGCATGCAGGTGACCAGCGACGGTCTGCTTGTGCAGGTTGTCAGCAGTGAAGCGCCGCTGTGCCGTGCCATGCTGGGCAAAACGGAGGGCGACGAGGTGTCACTTCAGATCGCCACCACGCGTCAGCAATTCGAAGTGCTGTCCGTCGAGTAGCCAACCCAGCGACTGCCAAAACAGTTTGCCGCCGAGATCCTGACCGTGACCGCATCGCCGCCAACGTCGCCAATGTCGCCCCAGCACTCCGCCATGACTCCTCTCCCGGAGCCGCAGCGGCCTCGTCTCTACACCTTCCGCCGCTGCCCTTACGCCATGCGCGCCCGCATGGCATTGCTTGAGGCCCGGTGTGAGTTTGAAGCGATCGAGGTCAGCCTGCGGGACAAGCCGGCCAGCCTGCTGGCGCTTTCACCCAAAGCCACGGTGCCCGTGCTGCACCTGCCGGATGGCCTGGTGATCGACGAGAGCTGGGACATCATGCGTTGGGCCCTGTCGGGCAGCGATGCCGAGGGCCGCTGGTCCCGCGCGCAATCACCAGAGAACCTGGACCTGCTCGCCCGCAATGACGGTGAATTCAAGCGGCATCTGGACCGCTGGAAGTACCCGCAGCGTTATCCCGCCGAGACCCTGGCACCAGAGGCACACCGGGACCGCGCGGTCGATGTGCTGCTCCAGCCGATGAATGCGCGATTGAGCCTGACACCTTATCTGGGCGGGGACCAACCCTGCGCGACGGACTGGGCCGTGTTCCCCTTCATCCGCCAGTTTGCTGCGGTCAATCCCGAATGGTTCGACGCTCTGAATCTGCCGTCCCTGCACGCCTGGCTCAAGGCGTGGCTGATGCATCCGCTGTTCAACGCCTGCATGCACAAGTTGCCGGCCGATGGGGTGCATCTCTTTACACGCATGGACTGAGACGCCGGTTCCACTCCTCGGCCAGCGTCCTTCGCAAACGACCTTGACCCATCGTCCAAACGCCGCCGTGTGCGAATGGCGCCGCCCACTGTTGCGCCCGCGCCAATGCCTGACGCCTGACTGCATCCGCAAGCCCCGACCCCCGGGCCTTCTGCAATCAACCGATATATAAATCAGAAACGGTTCTTTCACCGGAAGGACACGGATTTCTAGAGTGCGACGCTCCTGGCATACGCACCGCATGCCTCGGGAATTTCAATCGGCCGCGCTTTGCAGGCGCAGTCGCTTCGCACCAAAGGAATGCTCTTGAATCCGACCGTTGACTTCGCGCTTCGTGCAAGTGCGCTGGCCGCCGTACTGACCTGTCTGGCACCTTCGCTCACCTGGGCGCAAACCACCGCGCCCGCCGCTCCTCCCGCAGCGCCCCCAGCAGCCCCTGCAGCCGCCGCCTCCGCGGCCACGCCGGACCGAACCCCCGGCACGCCAGGCGCAGCGCCCGCCACGGCCGAGCGCACTCTCGGAACCGTCACGGTCACCGGCTCCCGCATCTCCCGCATCGGCTCCGAAGGCCCCAGCCCGGTCACCGTGCTCAAGGGCGAAGACCTGGATCGCCGCGGCTACCGCAATGTGGCCGATGCGCTCTCCAGCCTCACCGAAAACACCGGCTTCACCCAGGGCGAGGACTTCGGTAACACCTTCACCCCGGCCGCCAACGCCATCAGCCTGCGGGGTCTCGGCCCCAATCACACGCTCGTGCTGGTCAACGGACGCCGGGTCGCGGACTACCCCAGCCCCTACAACGGCTCGGTCAATTTCGTGAACATCGCCAACATCCCGTCGGCGTTGATCGACCGCATTGAAGTGCTCAGCGGCGGCGCCTCCGCCGTCTATGGCTCGGACGCCATCGCCGGCGTCGTCAACATCGTGCTCAAGCGCCAGGTCGACAGCACCACCGTCAACCTGCGCGCCGGTGCCACCCAGCGCGGTGGCGGCGAGAACGCACGCGCCCAGGTGACCAGCGGCTTTCAGGCCGGGCAACTCAGCGGTGTCCTGGGCGTGGAGCTCAGCGCCCGTCAGCCCATCTGGAGCCGGCAGCGCGACTTCATGTCCACCACCACCGCCCAGGGCGCTGCGCCGAGCGTGGTGATTGGACGCAGGAATGCCAGCACCGGCAGCTACATCGCTCCGGTCGATGGTTGCGTGGCCAGTCAGGGCCTCTTCCAGGGCTCCACCTCGCTCTACACCGGCGGCTCACCCCGCTATTGCGGCAGCGGTCGCACCTCCCCCAGTTTCTGGACCACCCAGACAGGCAACCGGACGGCGCAAGCCGCGGGCGCGTTGAACTATGACCTCGGCAACGGCATCGAGCTGTTTGCAGAAGGCCAATTCGGCTGGGCCCACACCGAGAACAATACCCGCGGCCCCAGCTGGACGTCGCAGGCGGCCGGCAATGGATATTTCCGCAATGCCAATACCGGCCTGCTGGAAACCTGGACCCGCCGCTTCTCCCCGGAAGAAATCGGCGATATCGACCGCTACAACCGCATCTGGCAGGACTCGACCCACAACGTCACCGTGGGCGCCCGGGGCGACTTGACCCGGACCTGGACGTTCGAGGTGTCGGCGTCGAGCTCCTACTACCTGAACAAGACGACCACGCCGCGCCTGCTGGCCAGTGTGGAGTCCCTGTTGCTCGGGCCGCAGGTGGGCACCGAGGCAGATGGCACCGCGGTTTTTGCGGCCGACCCGGCGCGTCTCTTCAAGCCGCTGAGCACGGCGGAATTCGACAGCATCCTGGGCCAGAGCCGCGGTCGCAACAACAGCTGGAATCAGCAGATCAGCGCCAGTGCCAACGGCGAGTGGCTGCAGTTGCCGGCAGGTCCGCTGCGGGCGGCGGTGGTTGCGGAAGCCGGCAAGCAGGGCTTCAGCAATGTCACCGATCCGCGCCTGGGCACGGGGGTGTTCTACAACACCACCGAGGGCACCGACATCCGCGGCACCCGGGACCGATTCGCCGTTGGTGCCGAGCTGAATGCGCCGCTGACTCAGCGCCTGACCGCCACCGTGGCGGGCCGTTATGACCGCTACCGCTTCGGTGGCCGCCAGGACGGCAGCACCACCTACAACGCCGGTCTCGAGTTCCGCCCGATCGATTCGCTGCTGCTGCGCGCCCAGCACGCCACCAGCTTCCGCGCGCCGGAAATGAACTATGTGTTTGCAGCGCAGACGCGTGGCTACTACGCTTCATCCACCGATTACTACCGCTGCCAGCAGGCCGGCATCCCGCTGGCGCAATGCGACTTCGCCCAGCAGTCCCCCGGCTTCAACTTCCTGCGCACCGGCACGGCAGACCTGAAGTCCGAACGCGGCCGATCCTGGGGCCTGGGGGCCGTCTGGCAGCCCAGCAGCGACTTCGACGCATCGCTGGATCTCTGGAAGATCCGCATCAGTGATCTGGTCACCGATCTCGATGCCGACCAGGTGCTGCGCAATGAAGCCGACTGCCGATTGGGCGGGCTGGATGCCAAATCGCCCCTGTGTGTGGACGCCATCAGCCGTGTGACGCGCAATCCGGATACGGCTCTGGTGAGACCCGGTGAAGTGACGCTCGTGCGGGTCAATCCGATCAATGCCGCGCGTGAATCGACCTGGGGCTTTGATCTGGGCACCCGCTACAGCTGGACCTGGCAGGACTGGGGCCGATGGACGCTCGACGCGAAGTACACCGAGGTCCGGGACTACCGCTATCAGCAATCCAGCGGTGACCGCAACTACAACCAGGTCGGGACCACCGATTTCGGCGACTGGCCCAACAAGTTCAATGCCAGCCTGACCTGGAAGATCGGCACCTGGACGCACACGCTGGTGGCGGAGCGCAACGGCAAGATCGTCAACGAAGCCGAAGAAGGCTTCCTGCCGGCCTACTGGAACTTCAGCGGCAGCACGCAGTGGCAGGTGACGCCGGCCACCCGGGTGAGCCTGACGGTCAACAACCTGCTCAACAAGATCCGCAAGGACCCGACCGCGACCTGGCCGTTCTACCCCGTCGGCCACTACTTCCCGTATGGCCGCCAGGGATGGATCGAGCTGGAGCACCGGTTCTGACAGGCCTGACCCCCGTCTGCGACGAGGGAAGCGGAGCGGGGAGTGGAAAGAGAAGCTGCCGGGGCTTCAATGCCCCGACAGCATACGCTCCGCTTCCGCCTTGTCATGCACCCCGAACCGGTCCACCAGGGTGGCGCTGGCCGCATTCAGACCGCGCACCTCAACGCGTACCCCCTTGCGGCGCCACTTGAGCACCACCTTGTCCAGCGCACTCACCGCGGTGATGTCCCAGAAGTGTGCGCGGGTGAGGTCGATGATCACGACGTCGGGCGTGGTGTCGAAATCAAAGGCGGCGACAAAGCGCTCGGCGGAAGCGAAGAACAGCTGCCCCGCGATCTCATGGACCTGGGTGCGGCCCTCGTCCTCCGACCGGGTCTCGATCACCAGCAGTCGCGAAATCTTGTGAGCGAAGAAGAAGCCGGAGAGCAGCACGCCGGTGAGCACGCCCCGCGCCAGATCGTGGGTGTAGACGGTGACCGCCACGGTCGCCAGCATGACGATGCTGGAGCTCTTCGGATGCTCGCGCAGATTGCGGAATGACGCCCAGTGGAAGGTGCCGATGGACACCATGATCATCACCGCCACCAGCGCCGCCATCGGGATCTGCTTCACCCAGTCCCCGAGGAACACCACCAGCACCAGCAGCACCACGCCCGCAACCAGCGTGGACAGCCGCCCACGTCCGCCCGACTTCACGTTGATCACCGACTGGCCGATCATGGCGCAGCCCGCCATGCCGCCGATGAATCCGGTGGCGATGTTGGCCATGCCCTGACCGACGCATTCGCGGTTCTTGTCGCTGCGCGTGTCGGTCATGTCGTCCACGATGGTGGCCGTCATCAGCGATTCCAGCAGGCCCACCACCATCAGCGTCAGCGAATAGGGCAGGATGATGCGCAGCGTCTCCCAGTTCAGCGGCACATCGGGCAGCAGGAAGGTGGGCAGGCTGCTCGGCAGCTCGCCCATGTCGCCCACCTTGCGGATGTCCAATCCCAGGGCCATGGACACGGCAGTCAGCACGACGATGGTCACGAGGGGCGACGGCACGGCGCGCGTGAGGTAGGGCAGGCCGTAGATGATGATCAGACCGGCCGCCGTCATCAGGTACACGGTGCCAGGCACGTTCGTCAGTTCGGGCAACTGCGCCATGAAGATCAGCAGGGCCAGTGCATTGACGAAGCCGGTCACCACCGAGCGCGACACAAACCGCATCAATGCGCCGAGCCGCATCCAGCCGGCCAGCATCTGCAGCAGGCCGGTGAGCACCGTGGCCGCCAGCAGGTATTGCAGGCCATGCGCCTTGACCAGCGAGGCGATCACCAGCGCCATCGCACCGGTGGCGGCCGAGATCATCGCGGGGCGACCACCGGCAAAGGCAATGATGGTGGCCATGGAGAAGGACGCGTAGAGGCCGACTTTAGGGTCCACCCCCGCGATGATGGAGAAGGCGATCGCCTCCGGAATGAGGGCCAGGGCCACCACGAGACCGGACAGCACATCGTTGCGGACGTTGGAGAACCAGTCCGTCTTCAGAGTTTGGAATGACATGGGCAACGCCGGGCGCGCAGAGTCGCGACCGGACAGCAGGAGAAAAAGGCGCGACGCATCCGCGATGGATCAGCGAAGTCTTGTCAACGCCCGGGGTGACATCTGGGCGAAGGAAGGGCGGAGCCGCTGTGACGGCAGAGAAGCGTCAGGGAGGCGTCACTGAGCAGAAATAACCGCGCGGCAAGCCAGCGCCTCGGTAGTGCACCGAGTGGCGAGGTTGGGGAAGCAGGGCGCGCGGCATGTGGACATTCTAACGAGGCAGGAGATCACCCCTGGCCGCGAAGGGAACGCGCAGGCCGTCCATTGTCTGCGCGCGTGCGATGGACTGGCGGTCTCCGCTGTTCGGGCCAGCGCAGCCATGCCGTTATGGCAGCGTCGCCACCGGCTTGACGCTCTGCCCGCGCGTGGGCAGCCAGCGCGCCATTTCGGTCAGCATCGGCGTCATCACCGCCCATCCCACCGCCAGCACGATCATCGACTGGGTGGTGTCCGGGAACCGACCCGCCCCCAGGCGCACCGCCGCGAGATACGACAGCGGACCGCCCACGGCGCCCATCACCGCAGCCAGCAGCGGCCGGCCGTGCAGCCAGGAGAGCGGTCCACGGACCAGCGTCGCAAACAGCGCCCACAGCGCCAGGATCCACACCGGCGCCCACATCGCCACCGGGCCGGGGGACGCATAGTCCACCCATCCCGCGCGCAGCATCCAGGTGTCCCAGACCAGGCCCATCAGCACGGCCTGGCCGGCCAGGGCGACGTCGACCCAGCGCTGCGGGCTCAGCGCCCAGCTGATGGCCACCCACACCAGCACCGCCAGCACGCCCCAGGCGACCTGCCCATGGGCCGCACCCAGGATGCAGGCAAACCAGGCGCCCTGGAACAGACAGAACTCCACAAGACCTCTGACGATCTTGTTCAAGGCGGGATGTCGGTCCATGGGTGTTGCTGCCGGCGTGATTAAACGGTTGAACAAAAACAAGGCGGTGAGCCTCAGGACTCACCGCCATTGTTGTGAATCCCGCGGCGCCCGTCACCAGGCGCCGCCGCGTGACTTACAGCGGATTGGGGATCAGCACCTTGTCCACCACGTGGATCACACCATTGCTGGCCAGCACGTCGGTGGCGACGATCTTGGCCGCGGTAGCGGTGGAATCGGTGATGGTCGGCGGGGTGCCGGCGTTGATGGTGATGGTCTGACCCAGCACCGTCGTCACCGGCGTGCCGAACGGGATGTTGGCGGCCAGCACCTGGCTTGGCACCACGTGGTAGGTCAGCACATTGGTCAACTGCTGGGTGGTCAGGCTGCTCACCGTCGAGGCAATCGCGGCAAAGGCGTCATTGGTCGGCGCGAAGACGGTGAACGGACCGGCGCCGCTCAGCGTGCCCTGCAGATTGGCACTGACCACGGCACCCACCAGGGTGGAGAAGGTCGGATTCACCTGGGCCATTTGAACGATGTTCAGCAGGCCGGGAGGCACCAGCACCTTGTCCACCACGTGGATCACGCCATTGCTGGCGGGCACATCGGCGGTGGTTACCTTGGCGGTGGTCAGCGCGGCATCCTGGATGTTCACGCCACCGGTGAAGTTCAGCGTCAGGGAAACGGTGTTGCCGTTGAGCTTGTAGAGGGTCGCCTGGCTGGTGCCACCGGCCGTCAGAGCGGCCGCATCCTTCTTGCTGGCCAGCACGTGATATTGCAGGATGCTCGCCAGGGTGGTGGAGGGCAGGGCGGTGACCATGGCATCGGCGCTGGCAAAGCCCAGCTGCGTGGCCAGTTTGGTGAAGGCGTCATTGGTCGGCGCAAACACCGTCAGCGATGCCGACGTGTCCGAGAGCGCCGACGTCAGGCCCGCCTTGTTGGCGGCGGCCACGAGCGCGGTGAATCCGCGGTCCTGCGCGGCCTGCGCAATCGTCGGGTCGGTGTGGTCATCATCGCCACCGCATGCGGTCAGCATCATCGACACTGCCGCGGCTCCGAGGAACCATTTGAACAAGCGCATCATGCTTGAGTCTCCTGTGTTGAAGTGGTGGGACCGGCCCGGCCTGCCCGGACACCGGATCGCTGGCTTCATACGTGGAAGACTTCACACCGCATCAAACAATTTCGTGCTTGTTACTTTGGGTGCGATGCCGCACATCCTCGATGAACACAGGCTTAACGTCCCATCGTCGCTTCAGAGACTCCGCCTGAGAGGTGATCGCGGAAACCTCTTCATTCGAGAGTCGATCCAGATTGCGGACCTGCGCCCCCAACCGCGGATGCCGTGCGAACCGGGCGCGATGGCGGATCAGGAAGTCCCAGTACAGCGTCGTATAGGGACAGGCCTTGGGGCCGACGCGCTGATCGGGCCGGTAGGCACAGTCGGCACAGTATTTGCCGCTGCTCATGCGCTCGATGTATTTGCCGCTGGCGATGTAGGGCTTGCTGGTGATGGCGCCGCCATCGGCAAACTGGCTCATGCTGAGTGTGTTGGGCATCTCCACCCACTCCACCGCATCCACGTAGACCGAGAGATACCATTCATGGACCTCGGTGGGCCGCACACCCAGCAGCAGCGCATAGAGGCCGGTGATCATCAGCCGCTGGATGTGATGGGCGTAGCCCAGTTGCAGCGTCTGCTTGAGCGCATCGGCCAGGCAGCGCATCTCCGTGTCGCCCGTCCAATAGAACGGGGGAAGGGATTGCTGCGCGTCCAGCGCGTTGGCCTCGGCCAGTGCGGGCATGCGGGTCCAGTAGACACCGCGCACATATTCGCGCCAGCCCAGCACCTGACGGACAAACCCCTCCACGCTGGCCAGCGGCGCGCGGCCGTCTCGCCAGGCCTGCTCCGCCTGCGCCACCACTTCTTTGGGACCGATCAGCTTGAGGTTCAGCGCCGCGGAGAGATGGGCGTGCCAGAGCCAGGGCGTGTCCGGCCAGAGCGCATCCTGCCATTGGCCGAAATCACACAGCCTCTCCTGGATGAATCGCTCCAACGCATGCAGCGCCTGCTCGCGGGTGACAGGCCAGTCGAACGCATCCAGCGCGCCCGGATGTTCCGGGAACGCCCGGTTCACCATCGCGATGACTTCCTGCGTGATCGCGTCCGGCGCAAAACCCACCCGCTCGGGCAGGAAGCCCGGGCCTTCCGGGCCGAAGGGCTGCTGGTTCTCCGCATCGAAGTTCCAGCGGTCGCCGGCGGGTTCATCGCCGTTCATCAGCACCCGATGCTGCTTGCGCATCATCCGGTAGAAGGTCTCCATGCGCAGGCCCCTGCGCTCCTTGGCGAAGGCGGCGAATTCTCGGACCGTGCAGAAGAAATGGCGGTCGTCCCGCACCTCCAGCGTCAGACCTGCCTGGCGAGCGGCCTCCCGCAGGGACTGCAGCACCCGCCAATCCCCCGGGGCGGTCATCACCACCTGCTGCGGTTGATGGCGTTGCAGCGCCCGGGCCAGTTCGCCGGCCAGGCTGCCGGTGTTGTCGGCATCGTCCAGGGTCACATAGTCCAGCGGGCGGCCCAGGCTCACCAGCTGATTTGCGAAATGCCGCATGGCGGACAGGAACAGCGCAATGCGGATGCGGCTGGACCACACATGGGTGGACTCCTCCCGCACCTCGGCCATCCAGACCTGATCGGTGGCCGGATCGAATCCGTCGAAAGCGCTGGCGTCGGCGTCCAGCTGATCGCCCAGAACGATGATGAGCGCACGCACCGGACGGGCGGCCGTCATGGCGATGGACTCGCAGTAGCGCCGCGCTTGCGGCAGGCATCTGAGCACCAGCGCACATCGTCCCAGTTCCGCGCCCAGGCCTTGCGCCAGGTCATCGTCCGGCCACAGGCAGCGCAAAGCTTGCTGGGCAGGAACGACTTGTTCCCCTTGAAGCCACTGGTGTCGCCAGATCGACGGCCCATCAGGATCTCCTCGCCCTTCATTCGTTGAGCCATGCAGCCGCTCAACGAGCGGCGGTGGGGCCCCCCTGGGGCGTCACCGCTGGCAGCGGCTGGGTCTGCGGCGTGGCCACAAAGGCCGAAGCATCAAAGCCCAGCGCCTGCGCCCGCTGCAGCAGTGCATCCACCCGCTCCTGCGGCATCGTCGGCGTGCGGGAGAGCACCCACGCATACTTGCGGTCCGGCGCGCCCACCAGCACCTCGCGGTAGTCGGGGTCCAGCGCCAGCACCCAGTAGTCGCCGTAGAAGGGCCAGAAGAAGGTGACCTTCAGCTTGGCATTGCCGCTGTCCGGCACCACCTTGGCACGGCCCTTGATGTCGTCGATCTTGCCGTCCTCGGTCCGGCAGCGGTTGATCACCCGCACCGTGTCGCCGTCCAGCCGGTACTCCGCCTGCGTGTCGGCCACGCACTGCTTCTGGAACCGGTTCGGCAGCTTGGTGATCTCATACCAGCTCCCGGCATACCGCGCCAGATCCACCGAGGCCACCGTGGGCAGCGGCACATCGCCGGCCCGCACCGGATCGGCCGGGAAGACCATCAGCGCCGCCGACAGGCAGGCCAGCGAGGTCAGGGACATCAGGCGGCCCATGCCTGCACTGGAGGCCGGGGCGCTGGTCAGGACACGGAAAGAGGGGACGCGCATAAGCAGCCGCAGAGGACAAGAGGCCCGTGCACGTGCCCGGGCCCCGTTCCTTCTGCTCAGGAAGGTTGAACTGCTTCTTCTACGCAAGGCCCCGCCGCACGGATCACCCCGCGCGGCGGTCCCGCATCCGCTTTACTTGAACGACAGGTTCACGCTGGCGTAGAAGGTGCGGCCGCGCGGGTCGGTGTAGGTCGGATCGTAGGTGGAAAGGAAGTAGTAGCTCTGGTTGGAGAAGGGCGGCGCGGTATTGAAGAGGTTCTGCACGCCTGCCCGCACCCGCAGCATCGAATTGATGCGCCAGGCGCCGGACATGTCCCACAGCGAATAGGCCTTCACCCGGCGCGGCGCCGTGTCCGGCAGGTAGCTGTCGTCCTGATAGCCGCTGTAGAAGGTGTTGCCCAGGGTGACATTCACATCGCCGATCTCCCAGTCCAGCGACGCACGATGGCGCCAGCGCTGGATGACCTGGTCGTTGAGGAAGCGGCCCAGGTTGCTGACATACGGCTCCAGCGGTCCGAACTGGCGCTTGTATTCCAGCACGTACGTGCCACTCAGGTTCAGGCCGAAGCGGCCGTACGGTGTGGCGCTGCTGCGCAGGTTGGCTTCCAGGTCCAGACCGGAAGTCTTCAGGCGGCCCTGGTTCTCCTTGCGCAGGAGGATGGTCGGCTCGTCGAATGCATCGCGTTCGATGTAGGCCGCGTAGCGCTCAGGATTCTCCAGAATCGTTTTGCCGTTCAGGTCGCTGATGACGTCCCGCTTCTTGATCAGCCAGTAGTCGACGCTGACGCTCATGTCCCGAGCCGGCTCGAACACGATGCCTGCAGAGAACTGCTGCGAGCGCTCCGGCTTCAGATTGGGATTCGACTCCTTGCGGGTGGCCCACTGGTCGAAGGTGTCCAGCACCGAGTCGTAGAGGAACGCGGGGCTGGAGCCATAGCTGGTGGGCCGGTACAACTCGCTGAAGGACGGTGCGCGGAAGCCGGTGCCTGCCGATGCACGCAGCAGCAACTGGCGGCTGGGCTGATACCGCAGGCCCAGCTTGGGATTGGTGGTGTTGCCCACGCCTTGATAGTGGTCGAAGCGCAGGGCCGCCTGCACTTCCAGCGCCTTCAGCAGCGGCGCACTCAGCTCGGTATAGGCCGAGGCGATGTTTCGGCGGTTGCTGGTGGCCTTGAGCGAGGTGTCGGCTTCCCCGGGGGCGAGCGAGCTGTCGCGGTCGCCGCCGATGTTGTTGGAGATCAAGAGGGCCGAGGGGGTGAAGGACTGCGTCTCGCGCCGCAATTCGGCGCCCACCGCGATGCCCAACGGGCCGCCGGCCAGCTCCATCAGCGAGCCGGTCAGCTTGGCATCCAGACCCTGGGTGGTGCCGCTGGACTTGCGGGCGACGTCATTGACGCGGATGCTGTCGATCAGCGCCTTGCCGGCCGCGGACGACGGGCCGAACGGATTCACATCACCTGACTTGACCGCCGCATCCAGCTGGTCGAAGAGGAAGTAGCCGTTGACGTATTTGTCCTGCGACCGGTTCTTGGCATAGCTGGCCGCCAGCGAGTAATCCCAGTCGTTGGCGAAGGTGCCGGTGACGCCGGCCACATAGCGCTCGGCATCGCTGGTCACTTCATTGCTGCGGTTGCCCAGCTCGCTGGCCCGCATCCGCACGTCCACCGTGCCGCTGTAGTTGATGGGGGTGGGCAGGTTGCGATTGAGCGCCGCCACGCTCACCCCGGTGAAGTTGGTCGGGTTGGGCGACAGCACATAGGTGGTCTCGGCCCGGCTGCGCAGCACCTCCAGGAAGGCCTGGCTGTGGTCGTTGATCTTCAGCACGCCGCGCCCGAGGAAGCTGGTCTTGGTGGCGTCCGGATAGATCTCGGTATCGGCCATGTAGTCATAGCCGCAGGTCTGGGTGCCGGGCGTGAAGACGCTCGCCGGGGGTTGGCACTCCGGCGCGAAGAGGTTGATGTTGCGATCGGTGAAGGGCTGGCCGTTGATGCGATAGCCCGCGGCATTGATCGCCGCGAGTTGGGCCGCCCGGGTGCTGGACGAGCCGGACAGGCGCAGGTTGGCCGGATACGGCCGGGTGGACATGTAGTAGGGCAGCAGCTCGGACAGCGGGCGCTCGCGCAGGAAGTCGCGCTGGGTGGAGCGCAGGGCGCCGAGCTTCTGCACATCGAGCACGCCGAACACGTTGAAGCCGGAGGCGACCAGATCGCCAAAGCCGCCGGCCACCGACGCGGCCCGCTTGCCCGCGCCGCCTTCCTGCGTGCCGGACGCATAGACATTCAAGTCCACGCCGCGGTAGTCCTTGCGGGTGATGAAGTTGATGACGCCGCCGATGGCATCAGTGCCGTAGATCGCCGAGGCGCCATCCTTCAGGATCTCCACCCGTTCGATGGCACCAGCGGGAATGTTGTTCAGATCCACCCCCGCGCTGTCGCCGGGCGATGCGAAGTTGGCCAGACGGCGGCCATTCAGCAACACCAGCGTGCTGGAGACGCCGATGCCACGCAGGTTGGCGCCATTGAAGCCGCGCTGGCCGCCGTTGTTGTCGCTGATGCTGGCGCCATCGGTGAGGCCTGCGGCATTGCCGCTGATGTTGCGCAGCAGCTCGGCGGCGGTGGTCACGCCGGTCTTGGCGATGTCCTCGCGGCGCACCGTCTGCACCGGCAGGGCGGTTTCGCCTTCGAGGCGCTTGATGCTGGAGCCGGTGATCTCCACCCGTTCCAGCGTCTGGCTGCTGCCGTCCTGGGCAGACACAGCGGTGATGGAAGACAGCAGGAGCAGGGCGGTGGCCTGGGCGATGGCGTGCGGACGCAAAACCTGGGTGGTGAGCATGACGGACTCGGTAGTTGGGGGAGGCTCAGGTCGGCGCCGGGCCGTCCTTGGGATGCACTCTAGAAGTCGGTGTCCACCGCATGACATCGGGTTTTGGCGAGGCCGTCGCTCCAATGCAAGACGGCGTCGCTTCGCTGCAAGCCGCGTCGGGACGGGGCCTGCGCGCGCACCATCGGCTTGCAGCATTGCGACAAAGCCTTGCAAGCAACTCACCACTCAGGTGCAACCCTGTCTGCGCGGCGGCGCCGTGGCGGCACCATCACGGCATGCATTCGACTTGCCTTCCTTCCTGCCCTCCGTCCCGTACGCCGCGTCGGCGGGTCTCCCCATTGATGAGCCTGGGCCTGCGCCTGGGCCTGAGCGGGATGATGATGCTGGCGGGCGCGGCAACCCAGGCGCAGACCGCCGTGGTCATCGGCGGCGCGCTCAAGTTTGACAACGACGCGGTCTGGCAGCGCATCGTGGATGAAGCCGGCGGACCGCAGGCGCGGTTCGTGGTGTTTGGCCTCGCAGCGGCGAATCCGACGCGCGCGGCGTCACAGATCGTTGAGGCGCTGAACCGTCGCGGCGCTCGTGCCGAGGCCATTCCCATCACACCGCAATGGCCGGCTGACCAGCTCGCCGCCGCCCTGCGGGATCCGGCGCTGCTGGCGAAGGTGACTCAGGCGCGCGGCGTGTTCTTCTCCGGCGGCGCGCAGGAATACATCACCGGCACCTTGCAACCGAAGGGCCAGCCGACGCCGATGCTGGAAGCCATCTGGTCGGTCTACCGCCGCGGTGGTGTGGTGGCCGGCACCAGTGCCGGCGCCGCCATCATGAGCCGGGTGATGTTTCGCGATGCGCAGGATGTGATGGAGGTCCTGAACGGCCGGCTCCGCCCCGGTCTGGAAATCGATCCGGGCCTGGGCTTCGTCGGACCGGACCTGTTCATCGACCAGCACTTCCTCAAGCGGGGCCGCATTGGCCGCATGCTGCCGCTGATGGTGGCGCAGGGCTACCGCATCGGACTGGGCGTGGAGGAGAACAGTGCTGCCGTCATCAAGGCCGATCAGGCCGAGGTCATCGGTGCACGCGGTGCGCTGTATGTCGATCTACGGCAGGCAAGCAGTGACGCCACCCTTGGTGCCTTCAATCTGCAGAATGCGCGGCTGAGTTACCTGGAACGCGGCGATCGCATCGATCTCAAGACTGGCGCCGTGACGGCCGCTGAGGCCAAGCGCAGCAGCAATCCCATCGATCCGTCGTCCTCGGACTTCAAGCCGTATTTCAAGAACGAGCCGTTTTATCCGGACATCCTCGGCGACAACACCATTGCCCATGCGATGGCACAGCTGCTGGACAGCCCCGCGCAGGAGCTGCGTGGCCTCGCCGCGCGCCTCGGGCCTTCCGGCGAGGTGCGTGGCCAGCCGGGATTCGAGTTCCGGCTCTACAAAGGGCCGGACACGCGAGGCTGGTTCACCGGGGCGTTTGGCGGTGAGGACTACACGGTGGTGAATGTGCATCTGGACGTCACGCCGGTGCGGGTCGCGAGTCCGCTCTACACCCGGGTCACCGCGCCGGCACCCGCCGCCTCTGCCAGCCCGAGGCCCTGAGCATGGAAGTCCGTGAACATGAACTCGCGGGATCGTCGCGAGGCACCCGGCGCCTGGTCACCAGCCTGCATTTCGGTCAGCGGCTGAGTGGTCGGAAGGTCTATCTGCAGGCTTCGCTGCATGCGGACGAGGTGCCGGCGATGCTGGTGGCCCATCATCTGCAAGGTCTGCTGCAGGCGCTGGAAGACAGCGGCGCCATCGCCGGAGAAATCGTGCTGGTGCCGATGGCCAATCCGATCGGCCTGTCCCAATCGCTGCATGGCACCCATCATGGGCGTTTCGATCACGCCTCGGGCATCAACTTCAACCGGCAGTTCCAGCACCTGACGGCGCGCCTCGCCGAGCGGGTCGAGCCGCTGCTGGGACCGGACGCCGCCGCCAACACAGCGCATGTGCGAGAGGCCGCGCGGCAAGTGCTGGCGGAGATCGACCCGCAGACCGACACCGACGCGCTGAAGCTGCTGCTGCAGTCACTGGCCATCGATGCCGACGTGGCGCTGGATCTGCATTGCGACCATCAGGCCTGTCTGCATGTGTATGCGGGCACCCCGCAGGCGTCCACCGCCCGGCTGCTGGCGCAGCGGCTTGGCGCGCAGGCGCTGCTGCTGTGTGAATGCTCGGGGGACGATCCCTTCGATGAATCGCTGTCCCGCCACTGGTGGGAGCTGGCGGAGCGATGGGGCACGAAGCATCCCCTTGCGTCCGGCTGTTTCGCGGCGACGGTCGAGCTGCGGGGCGAGACCGATGTGGACGACGCACTCGCGGTGCAGGACGCCCGCGGCCTGATCGAATTTCTGCAGGACACCGGCCATATCGCTGGGCCGTCCCCAACCCTGCCGCCCCCCCGGTGCACCGCCACGCCGCTGGCTGGCGTGCAGCCGCTGGTGGCGCAGGACAGCGGCGTGCTGGTGTTTCTGCGGCAACTGGGTGAACAGGTCCGCGCGGGCGACTGCATCGCCGAGATCGTCGACCCGGCCAGCCGCCTGCGGGTGCCGGTGCGGGCTGAAGTGGACGGGGTGCTGTTCGCCCGTATCTCCCGGCGCTGGGTCACCCGCGGCATGCGGCTGGCCAAGGTTGCCGGCCCGGTGCCCTATCGCGCCGGTCCTTTGCTGTCTCCCTGAGAGTTCCCCATGAGCATCACGTCTTTGCCGCCAGTGTCGCCAGCGCCGCCAGTCCCCCATGAAGTTGCCGCAGCGGCCGAAGCTCCCCGCTTCCGGTTGAAGCTGCCCAATACCTTCGTGCTGATCTTCGGCCTGCTGGTGCTGATCGCCGTGCTCACCTGGTTCGTGCCGGGCGGCAGGTACGCCACGGTGATGGTGGAAGGCAAGCCGGTGATCGATCCGACCTCCTACCAGTCGGTGCCCAGCCATCCCCAAGGGCCGGCGGCGGTGCTGATGGCGCCGATCAAAGGCTTTGTCGAAGCCGGACTGATCATCGGATTTGTGCTGATCGTCGGTGGCGCCTTCGCGGTGCTGCAGGCGACGCAGGCGATTGATGCGCTGATCAAGTCGGTGGCGAAAGCCCATGAGCGATCCGCGCTGGTGCGCACGCTCCTGATTCCCGGCTTTGTGCTGCTGTTCTCGCTGGGCGGCGCCACCTTCGGCATGGCCGAAGAAGCGATTCCCTTTGTGCTGATCTTCGTGCCGCTGGCCCTGGCGCTGCGCTACGACACCTTCATCGGCGTGGCGATTCCGTTTGTAGGCTCGCAGGTCGGCTTCGCCACGGCCTTCCTCAATCCCTTCAACGTCGGCGTGGCCCAGGGGCTGGCGGGCCTGCCGCTGTTCTCCGGCCTGGGTTACCGCTTCGTCTGCTGGCTGGTGTTCACCGCGGTGACCATCGGCTTCCTGATGTGGCATGCAGCCCGCATCCGGCGGCATCCTGAAGCCAGCGCCTGTTTCCACGACGATCAACGCCGCCGCGCCGATCTGGACCTGGCCGCCATGCGCGAGTTCTCCGGCATCCAGACCCGTCAGCGTTTGGTGCTGCTGGCCTTTGCCGGCACGCTGGTGACGATGATGGTGGGGGTGGTGAAGTACGGCTGGTACATCGAAGAAATCGCCGCCGTCTTCCTGGCGATGGCGATTCTGGTGGGCGTCCTGTCCCGCATGGGCGCAGAGTCCTGGGTGCAGCACTTCCTGGCCGGCGCGAAGGACCTGGCCGGCACCGCGCTGATCATTGCGCTGGCCAAGGGCACGGTGGTGCTGATGCGGGATGCGCAGATCATCGACAGCCTGCTGCACAGTCTGGCACCGCTGGTGGCCTCCGAGCATGCGACGGTGGCGCTCTACAAGATGTTTGGCATCCAGTCGGTCATCAACTTCTTCATCCACAGCGGCACCGGTCAGGCCGCATTGACGATGCCGGTGATGGCACCGCTGAGCGATCTGGTGCAGGTCAGCCGTCAGAGTGCCATCCTGGCCTTCCAGTTCGGTGAACTGACCACGCCCATCATCCCCACCTCCGGCATCACCGTTGGTGTGCTCAGTCTGGCCCGCATTCCCTTTGGCCGCTGGGTGCGCTGGATGCTGCCCTTGCAGGCGGCGTTCGTGGTGCTGGCGCTGGTGATGCTGGCCCTTCCGGTGCTGTTGCCGCAATGGGTGGGCTGGTGACGAGGGCGTCGCGCTACAGTGCAGCGATGCCCGCCGCTGCCCATGAGTGACACCCGCTATGCCCCGACCGGCGCCCTGGCCTTGCCAGGGTTTTCGGCGTTGGCGCTGGGCGCTGCGGTGTCCACCCTGCAGGCGGTGGCCGATCTGCTGGACCAGCCGTATCTGCTCGCCCCGCGGGTGGTGTCCCTGACCGGGGGACCTGTCAATGGCAGCGCCGGCCTGCGTGTGGAGACGCAGGCCCTTCGGCCGGAGCAGCCTTGGGGCCTGATGGTGCTGGTGGGACAGGAGGCTCACATCGACATCGGCTTTGACGGCGCTGAACTGGCGGCTGATCAGAGCGGCGCCTTGATCGATGCGCTGCGCTCGCTGGTGCGTGGTGGCTGCACGCTGTGCGCCAGCGGCAGTGCGGTCGGGCTGCTGGCGCAGGCGGGGCTGCTGAACGGTCTTCGCGCCGCGAGTCCGTGGAGCAGCGTGGAAGCCTTGCAGGCGGAATACCCGGACGTCCTGTGGACCACCCAGCTGTGGACCAGCGCGACCTTCGCGCCGCCCAGCCCGGGCGCCACGATCTTCACCGCCACCAGCGGCACCGCGCTGATCGACGCGCTGCTCGCGTGGATCGGCGGACAGCACGGCGACCACTTGCCACCCGACCTTGCCCCGCTGCTGGGCCTCGCCCACGGCCGCCCCGGGGACGATCCCCAGCCGCGTCCCAATCGCCTCAGCCAGACGGCGAGCCCCAAGCTGCGCGAAGCGCTGGCGCTGATGGAAGCCAACCTTGGCGAGCCGCTGCCCACTGAAGATGTCGCGCGGCTGTGCGGCGTCTCCCGTCGGCAACTGGAGCGCCTCTTCAAACGCCATCTCGACACGCTGCCGTCGCGTCACTACCTGGAGCTTCGGCTGCAGCGTGCACGCCGGTTGCTGCTGCAGAGCGGTCAGTCCATCTTGCAGGTGGGACTGAGCTGCGGCTTTTCGTCGGGACCGCATTTTTCGAATGCCTACAAGGCCCGCTTCGGCCGCACCCCGCGCGAGGAACGCTCGCCCACCGGTCCGCTCGAAGCCTCCCCCCGTGATCCAGGAGAGGGTTCATGAATCCGCAAGACCTGTTGCTGCGCCCTGCTGGCGTGGCGGACCTGCCAGCGCTGGAGCGGATTGCCGCCTCCAGCGTGCATGGCATCGGCTCACTGCCGAAGAACCCGGAGCGGTTGCTGCGTCGGCTGGAGCTGGCCGAGCAGTCGTTTCTGTCGGAAGACGTGGCCAGTGGGGAGGAGTCCTATCTCTTCCTGCTGGAGTGGCAGGGGCGGGTCATCGGCTGCAGCGGCATCGCGGCCAGTGCGGGATTCCGGGAGCGGTTCTACAGCTATCGCAACGAGTTCATGGCGCATGCCTCCAGGGGCCTGCAGGTGAACCGGCGCATGCACACGCTGCATCTGTGCCATGACCTCACCGGCTCCACGCTGCTGACGTCGTTTTTCATTGAGCCGGAGTTCGAAGACACGGTGGCGCCGGAACTGCTGTCGCGGGCGCGGCTGCTGTTCATCCGGCGCTTCGCTGACCGCTTTCCCGGCACCCGCGTGGCGGCCGAGATGCCCGGAATGTCCGATGCCCAGGGGCATTCGCCGTTCTGGTCGGCGGTGGGGGAGCGCTTTTTCAAGATGAGTTATCCGGAGGCGGAACGGATCAGCGAAGGGCGCAGCCGCTCGCTGATTGCCGACCTGATGCCCCGCACGCCGGTCTATGTGGGCCTGCTGCCGCCGACGGCGCAGATGAGCATCGGGCAGTTGCATCCGGTGGGGCAGTTGCCCTTCGAGATCCTGTTCCGCGAGGGCTTTGAGGCGGACATCTACGTCGATGTATTTGACGCGGGGCCCACCGTGGTGGCGCATCTGGATCAGATCGCCACGGTGCGTGCGGCGCGGAGTCTGGTGACGATGGGCGCAGGTGCCGGTCGCGGCCAGCGCGCTGAAGAGGGCGGCGTCTGGCACTTGATGGCGGCGGGGGATCGGGGGAGCTTTCGCGCCTGTCTGGGGCGCGTGGCCTTCGACGGCGCATCGCTGCCGTCGGACCATGAAGCCGCACTTCGATTGCAGGTCCGTGCGGGCGATGGGATCGATGTGGCGCCACTGCGCCTGGATCGGGGCGGACGGGAGGACGGTGATGAGGCTTGAACGCGTGGACAGCCTGGCGGCCTGGCCGTCGTCCTGGCGGGCGGTGATGACGGGCTGGGTGAACCAGCTGGGTGAACCGGTCGTGCCAGACTTGCCGCCGGGACATTCGCTGCGGGTGCTCCTGGATGTGGCGCAGGACCGGCCGCTGGCCTCTGCGCGCATCGTGCCGCCGCTGCCGGCGGGCACGCTGCCGCCTGCGCAGGCCGGAGCGGCCAGCGATGCGCTGCGGTTTCATTTCCGTGTGGGCAAGCTGGTGCACGTCAGCGACGAGCTGCCGCTCTACAACCCGCAGCAGATCCTGCTGATGGGCAACGACCTGTGCGATGCGGTGGAAATCACCGATCTGGCGGTGGACCCGCAGGCGCAGGAAGGGGCGCTGAAGCTGGCGCATCTGCTCAAGGCGATCGTGGCGGAGCAGGCGGCGCTCATCGGCGGCGACGCTGGCGGCATCGGCGTGGGTGCGAGGACGAGCACGGCCACCGCCACGGTCACGGACGCGCCGTCGCCATCCCGCCCGTTGATGGTGGAGCTACAGGGGCACCGGGACGCTCAGGGCGGCTCGCCGTTCTGGCGCGGGCTGGGCGGACGCTTCCTGCCGGAGCAGGGCAATGCCCCGGGCGTGGGCCCGACCTGGCGTCGTGATCTGGCCGATCTGCTGCCGGCCTTGCCGCTGTACGCGTCACTGATGGACGATGAATCCTGCGGCTGCATCGGCCGTGCCGGCCCCGCGGCCGCGACGGCGATGGAAGCGCTGCGAAGCGCAGGGTTCCGGCCGAGTGCCTACGTCAAGATCGACGATGGTGGGCCGTGCTGGCAGCTGGTGCTTTGAGCCATTCCTGAAGGTTCGGTGTCAGACCAAGGGACAGACGCTCGGCGAGCCGGCGCCTAGGATCGGCGCGAGCGCGGTGCCTCTGCCCATGCGATGTGAGCATGTTGGAAAAGTCGGCCCACGTACAACGACTCAGGAGACCGACATGACCAATTCCAACGCTTCCCAAGCAGCCCCGGTGGCCAAGAACACCATCTGCCTCTGGTACGACGGTGCTGCGCAAGATGCCGCCGAGTTCTACGCCCGCACCTTGCCGGACAGCCGGGTCGAGGCGGTCTTTCACGCCCCCACCGACTATCCGGCTGGCAAGGCGGGCGACGTGTTGACGGTGTCGTTCACCGTCTGCGGCATTCCCTGCATCGGCCTCAACGGGGGCCCCGCCTTCCCGCACAGCGAAGCGTTCTCCTTCCAGATCGCCACCGACGATCAGGCGGAAACGGACCGCCTCTGGAACGCCATCATCGACAACGGCGGCAGCCCCAGTGCCTGTGGCTGGTGCAAGGACCGTTGGGGCCTGAACTGGCAGATCACGCCAAGGGTGCTGACGCAGGCGCTGGCCAATCCGGATCCATCCGTCGGACGCCGCGCTTTTGAGGCCATGATGACGATGGAGAAGATCGACATCGCCGCGATCGAAGCGGCGATCCGCGGCTGATCCGGGCCTGATCCGGGCAGGATGCAGGCAGGCAGCCAGCCTGCCTGTCGCCCGGCCAGATCAGACCGTCGCCGCGTCCGCTTTCATCGTCGCCATCACGCCGTCTCCCGACAGATGCGCCGCCACGGCCACCACCAGCGCGAGCTCGTCGCCGTGGAAGAAGCCGGTGTCGAAGGCTTCCGAGTCCAGAATGCCGATCACCTCACCGGCTGCATTGAACAGCGGCAGGCAGGCCTCGGCCTTCACCTTGGGATCGCAGGTGTAGTAGCCGCCGCCTTCGGCCACGAAGGCCGCCACGTCGTTGATGATGCGACCCCGACCCGACAGGCCGACCGCGCTGTTGTTGCTGCCTTGAGCGAAGGCCTCCGTCAACGGGAATTCGGCCCGGCTCTCCGCCCCGAAATACGCCAGCTTGACCAGCACCGGCTCCCCGGCGGTGTTGGGCCGTGCCTGATAGATGCCGAACCAGTGGCTGCGGCTGTGCTGCTGGTAGTAGGCCGTCACCGCCGTGGCCGTGGCCAGCAAGGCCTGGCTCTGCGGGGTGCGGCCACCGAGGATGCGGCTGAGGTCGTAGGGCTCGGCGGCCAGTTGACCGAACAGCGAGCAGGCGCCGCCTTCTCCCAGCTCCGGCACCCGGAACTGCCAGGTCACCGGCAATTCCGCCAGCGCCTCAGGCCGGGTGCGCTCGGCCAGCGCCTCCTGATGGCGGCGCACCTGCGCCGCAAATTCCGCCGAACGGGTCGCCCCATCGGTCAGGGGTTCAAACTGCGCGGCCACGCCGCAACGGTCCCAATAGCTCTCAAACAGCATCTGATTCTTTCCTGTCGCGTCGCCCGGCGTCCTGCCGCGGCGAGGGTGCTCATTCCACCAGAATGTTGCGGTGCTTGAGCGCCAGGTGGATCTTGTCCCCGATGGTGTCCTTGTTGAAAGGCTTCACCACATAGCCGGTCGCCCCGAGCTGGGCGGCACGCAGGATGTCTTCCTTGCGGCCTTCGGCGGTCACCAGCAGCACCGGAACCTTCTGCAGCGGATCGCCCTCCGGCCGGGTGCGCAGCGATTCCAGCATCTGGAAGCCGTTCATCACCGGCATGTTGACGTCGCTCAGCACAAAATGCACCGGCTCGCCGGACGCCTGGGCGCCTTCCAGCACCCGCAGCGCGACCTTGCCGTCTTCCGCTTCCAGAATCTTCTTGAAGCCCAATTCGCGCAGCAGCCCCGAAATGATCCGGCGCATGGTGGCGAAGTCATCCACCACCAGAAAACAGAAGTCCTCGCGCTTGATCGTCGTCACCATGATCGGCTCTCCTCGGGCGGAATGCTAGCGCGATCCGGCGGGCGTCAACGGCGGCAGGCGGCCACCCAGTCCCAATCCTTGCGATAGATTGCCGTTTGCACGCCGGAGAGACTCAGGACGGTGTGATACAGACCGTCATGCGACATCGGCGTGTCACGGCGTGCGCTCAGGCAGTCGCTGTCCAGATGCTGGGCGCTCCGGGTGCCGGGCGGCAGCCACACGATCAGCGGCACATGCTTTTGCTGTTTCGGCGCCAGGGCGTAAGGCATGCCGTGCAGGAAGAGGTTGTTTTCGCCCAGCGACTCGCCGTGGTCCGAGACGTACAGCAGGCTGGGATCGAATCGCCCCTGCTGGGTGTCCAGCCAGCGGATGGCCTGGGCCAGCACATGGTCGGTGTAGGCAATGGAGTTGTCATAGCCATTGCGCACTTCCTCCAGCGGGCATTGCTGCAAGGCACTGCTGCGGCATTCGGGCTGGAAGGGCTTGCGATCGGCCGGCGTACGCTTGAAATAGGCGGGGCCGTGGCTGCCCATCTGGTGCATCACCAGCACCACGCCCTTGGCCACCCGCTGCGGGTCCAGCGCGGCGATCCGAGCGTCCAGGTCGTGCAGCATGGCTTCGTCGAAGCATTCGCCGTCGGCGCCGCACAGGCCCTGCGGCAGCGGATGGTCCGGGCGGGCCGGATTGATGGCCTGCACATTGGGCACGCGGTCGCATACGCCCTTGCAGCCGGACTGGTTGTCGATCCACAGCACCGCAAGGCCCGCGCGCTGGAGCACGTCCAGCAGGGTTTCCTGATGGGTGGGGCGGTCGACATACACCTCGCGACCCAGGTGCGAGAACATGCAGGGCAGCGAGGCGGCGGTGCTGGTGCCGCAGGAGGCGACCTCCCGATAGCTCAGCACCGGCAGCTTCGACAGCTCCGGATTGGTCGGCTTGGCATAGCCGTTGAGGGAGAAATTCTCCGACCGGGCAGTCTCGCCCACCACCAGCATCACCAGCGGCGGCTTGGCGCCGGCCGGACGCGCGGCCAGCGTGGCATCGGCGCCCACCACTTCCGGCGGCCCCTTGGGCGCCTTCTGCTTCTGCACGCCCAGCGCCGCCGTCGCCCAGATCGCATTGACCGGGCTCACCATCTTGGTCAGCACCTTGTGATTGCGCAGGGTGGATGCCAGATCGGCGGTGCGCAGAGCCCCGAGGCCGGTGCCCAGCACCAGGGCCAGCACCACCGACAGCAGATTCCAACCCAAGCGCTTGAGCCAGGGCTTGTCCCGCAGCCGCTGACGCCACAGCCAGAGCAGCGGCAGCACCGTCAGCACCAGAATGTTGATCAGCAGCCCCCAGCCCATCAGGTCGCGGGTTTCGCGCAGGTCGGTCTGCAGCGCATTGGTGATCATGGTGCTGTCGATCACCACCCCATAGCTGCCGATGAAGTAGGCCAGCGGCGCGGTGAGGATCAGCATCAGCGACATCAGCGGCTTCACCGCGACGCGCCACGCCATCAGGCTGAACAGGGCGCCCAGCACCATTACCACCATGCCGGCGAACAGGGCGATGAACAGACGCCCGCCGGTGCCGGCAAAGTCCGGCATGCCCAGCATGCGTTGCCAGAGCGGCCAGTTGCCCAACAGTCCGATCCAGATCGCGGTGGCCCAGGCCAGCGTGAGAGGGGATCGCTCGGAGTTCACGCGGCGGGACAGGGAATCAGCAAGCATTGACTAAGACGAACTTCTGGGCGATTAATGTTTGTAATTAAACCACCTGAAGGGTGACTGAAGTGCCGGGGCATCCCCCCGGAAACCCCGGAGTCGTTCAGCCGCGCAAGGCCATGCCGCCCGCAGCGCGCGCGGCCTTCAGACCCTGAGTACTCGTGCGCGCATAGCGGTCCTGCAATTGCAGGATACGGGGCTCCAGCACGTCCGGATCGTCGATGCGGTCCCGGTAGCGCCGCAGCACCAGCGCGGCCATGTCGATCAGCTTGGCATTCATCGTCTGCGCGCCCTGGTCGAGCAGCAGCATCACGCCCAGACGCGCGTCCCCGCGCATGGCGTGGCGCATCGCCGTCTCGGACACCGCAAACACGCGGGCATGGGCGTCACGCAGCAGCTGGGTGGTGGGCTCATGGCCTTCCGACATGCTGGTCATGACCTCGGTGGCCGACTTGGAGCTGCAAAAGCGCAGGCCCAGGCGCTGAGCCATGCTGGCCATCTCTTCCAGTTCGATGTCCTGCCGGCTCATCCGCACCCACAAGGCCAGCAGCAGGCTGGCGGATTCCAGATCGAAGTCTTCGTCCGGCAGCATCGCCGCGAAACGCCGGGCCAGTTGCAGTGCATCGGCCAGACGGCGATCCATCAGCAGCCGCAGACCCTGCATGAGCAGGTCAAAACGCTGAAGGCGCCGGTCATGGGGCGCCCGGTCCATGCCCATCATCAAGGCGTCCTGGGCGTACTTCAGACCCTTGCTGTCTTTCGCGTCAAAGCGCATCAGCGCAATGAGCGCGACGCTGTGGAAGTCGAACAGCTTGGACTTGAGGCCCTGGGCGACGCTGCGCTCCAGCATCTTCAGCGCCTCCGCCCGCTCGCCGGCATAAAAGGCGAGGGTGCCGCAATGCTGCTGACGGGACAGGCATCCCGGCGTCAGGTTGGCGGCCGTCCGGTAGGTGGCCAGGGCGGCGCTGATCTCACCCTGGTCCATCTGGACGCGGCCCATCAGGTCGTAGGAGTCGGCCTGGTCAGGCATCTCGCCGATGAGGGTCTGCAGCGTGCGCCGCGCAGCGCTCAGGTTGCCGGAGGCCACTTCCGTGCGAGCCACGCCGAGCCGTGCCCAGGGCACGGTACGGGCCTGGATGATGGCCTCGTAGAGTTCACGCGCCTGGTCATGGCGCTCCAGGCGCAGCAGCAGTTCCGCCCCAATGCGGGCCGCATAGAGCCAGTAGGCGCCGCGGCTGTTGAACCGGGCCAGGCACAGGTCCGCCGCCTTGCCGAAGTCCTTGGCGTCAATGGCCTCGAAGATGTCCTTGAGCTCATGCTTGCGATGGCGGGCACTGGCGAGGCGGTCGGCCAGTGCGGCGCTGGTGTAGGGCTTGACCAGATAGGCGTCCAGCGCGGCTTCGGCGGCTTCGGCCACCTTGGCGTAGGAGGCCTCGCCGGTCACCATCACGAAGACGGTGGAATAGGGCAGCAACTGCTCGCGGCGCAGTTCGTCCAGCAGGTCCTGGCCGGAGGTCTCGGAACCGTCGAAGTAGTAGTCGCACAGCACGATGTCGTAGGGCTGTGTTTCCAGGATGACGCGGGCGTCGCGCGTACGGGTGGCCTGGCGGACATGGCCGACGCCGAGTTCCCGCAACTGGGCCGTCATCAGGCTGCGCGAGGTGGCATTGCTGTCGATCACCAGCGCCTGGGTCTTGGCGAAGGCCCCGTTGGCGTAGCTCATGGCGCTGCGGTGCCCGCCGCCACGTGGCCCCCCGGCGCGCACACAAAAAAGCCCACCGTGTCCAAGTCTGGACGGGGTGGGCTGTGGCGCCGTGGGCCGCCAAGGCGGCTGGGCGGCTGACCGGAATGCAGGGTGAACATCACCGCTGCATTGTGGTCCTGATCCCGAGGCTTGTTAGCCCGGGTTTGCGGGGATCGGGGCAGCGGATCGTGCGCTGTTGACGAATTCGTCGGCGATCACGGCCGCCGTGGCGTCACATCCGGCCCCCGGGCCGCCTTACTTGAACAGGTCCTTGACGCGGTCGGTCCACGACTTGGCATTCGGCGAGTGCCGGTCGCCGCCGTCGCGGAAGCTCTTGTCCAGCTCCTTGAGCAGCTTGCGCTGATGCTCGGTGAGCTTGACCGGCGTTTCCACGCTGATGTGGCAGTACAGGTCGCCCGGATAGCTCGAACGCACGCCCTTGATGCCCTTGCCGCGCAGGCGGAAGGTCTTGCCGTGCTGGGAGCCTTCCGGCAGTTCGATCTCGGCCTTGCCGCCCAGGGTGGGAACCTCGATGGTGCCACCCAGCGCCGCGGTCGTCATCGACACCGGCATGGTGCAGTGCAGGTCGTCGCCGTCCCGCTCGAAGATGTCATGCTGCTTGATGCGGATCTCGATGTAGAGATCCCCGGACGGTCCGCCATTGACCCCCGGCTCGCCGTTGCCGGCGGAGCGGATGCGCATGCCTTCGTTGATGCCGGCCGGAATCTTGACTTCCAGCGTCTTGGTCTTCTTGATCTTGCCGGCGCCGTTGCAGGTGGTGCAGGGCTCGGGAATGATCTTGCCGGTGCCGTGGCAGTGCGGGCAGGTCTGCTGG
>CBIHOT010000036.1:0-55007 GCA_966211495.1 uncultured Roseateles sp.
CGCCGCACGTATCGCATCCGTCGCTTCCGTCGCATCCTTCGCTCCCGTCGCTCCCGTCAAGCGGGCGGAGGCCCCGCATCGACATGCTCCGGGCAGAGCCAAGCTTCCACCGCGTCCTGTAGCCGCTTCAGCCGCGGGATGTGCGCCAGATCCGGTGACAAGGCATCAGGCTCCCCTTCGCCATCCGTGGCCACCAGGAAGGCGTGTCCGACGCCCGCGCGGCGTGCCGCTTCAATGTCCGACGACTTGTCGCCCACCATCATCGACCGTGCGAGGTCAATGCCCAGCGCCTGCGCCGCACGAAGGATCATCCCCGGCGCGGGCTTGCGGCATTCGCAATCCACCGCATAGGCGGGCACGGTGCTAGCGGGCAGATGGGGACAGTATTCAATCGCCGCCAGTTCGATGCCGATGCCCTGCAGATGCTGCCGCAGGCGCTCGTGCAGGCGCTGCACGTCCGCCTCACCGTAGAACCCCCGGGCAATGCCGGATTGGTTGGTCACGATCACCAGTGCGTGGCCCGCCGCCTGCAGCCGCTGCAGCGCCTCGACCACACCGGGCAGGAATTCAAAGTCCTCCCAGCGATGCACATAACCGTGGTCGCGGTTGATGACGCCGTCGCGGTCGAGGAATGCGGCGCTCCGGCCCCTGCGGCGCTCCGTCACGTCGCGCCGCCCTGGCGGATGCGCTGCACCAGCGAGGTGGTGGAGAACCCGTCCACAAACGGAATCGCCCGGGCCTCGCCGCCCCAGGCGCGCACCAGGCGGGTCTCGGCCAGCGTTTCCATGTCGTAGTCGCCGCCTTTCACATACAGCGCCGGCCTCACCCGGGCGAGCAAGTCGCAAGGCGTGGGCTCGTCAAACAGCATCACCGCGTCAACGGCGGCCAGTCCGGCCAGCACCAGGGCCCGATCCTCTTCCCGATTCAGCGGCCGGTCCGGGCCTTTGCCGAGTCCCCGCGCGGACGCATCCGAATTCAGCGCCACGATCAGACTGCCGCCCAGCGACCGCGCCGCATGCAGATAACTCACATGGCCCCGATGCAGCACATCAAACACGCCGTTGGTGAAGACCCACGGCCGGGGCAAAGGCGCCAGCGCCTGCTGCAGCGCCTCGTCCGTCCAGCGGCGCGGATCGAGCATCTTCGATGCCAACGGGGGAAGCGTCATGCAGCCAGTTCCTCGTAACTCACAGCGGCGGTGCCAAACTTGCCAACGACCATACCACCGGCCTTGTTGGCCAGCGGCATCGCTGCAGACAGGGGCAAACCGGAGGCCAGCAACACGGCCAGCGTGGCGATGACGGTGTCGCCCGCGCCGGTGACATCGAAGACTTCCCGGGCCCGGGCCATCTCATGCAGGCAGCCGTCCGCCTCGAAGAGCGTCATGCCTTCCTCGGACCGGGTCAGCAGCACGGCGGCCACGTCGGTCTGCTCGCGAAGCGCCTGCACACGGCGGCGCAGGTCGTCTTCGTCCCGCCAGCTTCCCACCACCTGCGCCAGCTCCGCACGGTTGGGCGTGAGCAGGCTGGCGCCGGCATAACGCCGATAGTCCTGCCCCTTGGGGTCGACCAGCACCGGCTTGCCGGCTGCGCGGGCCAAGGGGATCAGGCGGTCGATGGGCGCCAGCGCGCCTTTGCTGTAGTCGGAGAAGAGCACCACATCATGCTGATGCACCTGTGCCGCGAAGACCTCGACCAGACGCTCCACGGCCGATGCGGTGGGCGGCCGCTCCACATCGATGCGCAGCAGTTGCTGAGCACGTCCGATGACGCGCAGCTTCACGATGGTGGCCATGTCGGCATCGCCGATCAGCAGAGGCGTCACGCCACTCTTGTGCAGCAGGCGACGCAGCGCGTCGGCCGCCGCGTCGTCACCGGTGACCGTCAGCAGCGTGGCCTGCCCACCGAGGGCCCGCACATTGAAGGCCACATTGCCAGCGCCGCCGAGCCGGTCCTCTTCCCGTTCCATGCGCACCACCGGCACCGGCGCTTCCGGCGAGATGCGATCGACGACGCCATGCCAATATCGGTCCAGCATCACATCGCCCACCACCAGCACCCGGCAGGCGGCCAGCGTCTGTGGCGGCGGCAGCGAAGGCAGGTGAAGGCCCGTGTTCACGCCACACCCAGTCCGGTTTCGATCAGGCCGCACAGGGTGTGGCCGATCAGCAGATGCGCTTCCTGGATGCGGGCGGTGACCTGACCCGGCACCACGATGGCGGTGTCGCAGATCGGACGGAGTGCGCCGCCGTCCCGGCCCAGCAGGCCGACGGTGTAGATGCCCAGCTCTCGCGCCGCCCGCACCGCACGGATCACGTTGGCCGACTGCCCAGAGGTTGAAATGGCGAGCAAGGCATCGCCGCTGCGCCCCAGTGCCTGCAACTGCCGCACGAAGACGTCGTCGAAGCTGTAATCGTTGCCGATGCAGGTGAGCGCCGAGCTGTCGGTGCTCAGCGCCAGCCCCGCCAGCGGGCGACGATCCTTCATGAAGCGACCGGTGAGTTCCGCGGCCAGATGCTGGCTGTCAGCGGCCGAACCGCCATTGCCGCAAAACATCAGCTTGCCGCCGCGGGCCAGACACGCGGTCAGCGCGTCACCCGCACGGGCAATGGTGTCGTCCAGGACGGAGAGCTCCGCCATCAGGGCCTGATGGCTCGTCAGATTCGATAGAAAAAGTGAAGTCATGGCACGCAGATCAATGGCCGAGATCATGCGTGGGCGACCGATAAGCCTCCGTCAGGCCGCCTCAAAGATAGGTAAAGAGACATGGCTGCGCTGACACGCAAACGCGGTCAAGCTGAAGCTCCGCTGAGGGCGCGGTGGCCACGCGCGCGGACAGCGCTTTCGCGTGCACGACCTCACACCGACCTGGGAAACAGCGTACGGAACGGTATTCCGGGCGATGAACGCCCTTGCCTTCCCCTGTACGCCACGGAAACAATTCGTGACCGCGGCAGGAACGCTCTTCTTCCTGCTGCCCAAGGGCAAACCAGTCGAAAGGCTGGGGCGCAAAGCTTCCGGCCTACCGCATGTTCACCATGCCACGGCAGCGGGGCCGCCGCAGGCACGTCGTGACGCGCCGGTGGGTGGCTGCGCGCCGGCTTTCGAGACCTCGCCATGCAGCATCTGTCGTTTCTCGCGCTCCGTCGCACCAGCGCATTGGTGTCCGGCCTCCTGCTGAGCCTGATCGTGAGCCTGCGGGGTGGGGGCGGCGGCCGCGCAGACCGCCCCTCCGTCGCGGCGCCGGCCGGGGGGGCCGCCGCCTCGGGGGTGGACCGCCGCGCCCGCGCCGCGGCGCTGGCCGCCTCGCTGCAGATGCAGCCGTCCTATCACCTCTCCCCGGTGCTGCCCGGCGCGCCCAGCGACGTGGACCGCGACGGCAGCTCCAGCAGCGCCCATCAGCTGCCAAGGTCGGTGACCATCCCCGCATCGCGCCAAGGCATCTCCACCCGCGCACTGACTTTCCAGGAGGTCGCTGACGGCACCGGCCGCGCGCAGGCGCTGAGTGCCAGCACCAACAGCACCAGCAGCGGCACGACCGCCAGCCCCCAGGCCACGACCGCAGCCAGCGTCACCTACACCCCCGCCCAGATCCGCGCCGCCTACGGGCTGCCGCCGGTCCCCAGCAACCTCACCGGCATGACGGCGCTGCAGGCAGCGCAATTGGGCGCGGGCCAGACGATCTACATCGTGGACGCCTTCCACGACACCTATGCCTTCGGTGAACTGCTGGCCTTCAGCAATCTGTTCGGATTGCCCGCCTGCACCCAGAAGACGCTGACACCGACGGCCAGCCTGCCGCTGGCAGCGCCCTCCTCCACCGCCACCACTTGTGAGTTCGTTCAAGTGGCGAGCAGCAGCAGCGGCGGCACCATCGCCGCCAACTCCCCGCGCTATGACGCCCAGTGGGCCACCGAGATTGCGCTGGATGTGCAATGGGCCCACGCGATCGCGCCGCTGGCGCGCATCGTGCTGATCGAAGCCACCGATGCCAGCCTCAATGCATTGGGCAGCGCTGTGCAACTGGCCAACCGCATGGGCCCCGGTGTGGTGTCGATGAGCTTCGGCGCGCCGGAGGGCAGCTACGTCAGCAGCTACGAGAACCTGTTCGGCACCAGCGGCATGACCTACTTCGCCGCCACCGGCGACAACGGCACCGCCGTGAACTGGCCGGCCGCCTCCCCCTCGGTGGTGGCCGTGGGCGGCACCAGCCTGCGCTACAGCGGCACCGGCAGCCGTACCGAGACCGCCTGGTCGCTGGCCGGCGGCGGCATCAGCGCCTATGTCGCGCTGCCGAGTTATCAGAACCCGACCCTGCTGCGCAGCACCGCCATCACCCGGCGTGCGGTGGCGGATGTGTCGATGAATGCCGATCCGACCACCGGCCAATATGTGGCGATCATTCCGAACCAGACCACCTGCACCTTCTGCCAGGTGAGCTGGGTGACCACCGGCGGCACCAGCATCGCCTCCCCGCAATGGGCCGGTCTGGCGGCGGTGGCCAATGCCTTGCGGGCCCAGTCGGGCAAGGGCCCGATGGGGTCGCCGCATGCGGCGCTGTATCAGTCGCTGACCAATGCCACCACCTATGCCGGCGCCTTCCTCGATGTGGCGCAAGGCAGCAATGGCAGTTGCGTCATCTGTGCCGCACGCACCGGGTATGACGCTCCGACTGGGTTGGGCACGCCGAACGGCATGGCCATGGTGTCTCTGCTGGCGAGTGTCACCGCGCCCGCCACGCCCGTCGCGCCGATCGTTGCGGCCACCACGGTCAACGGGAACTACGGCACGGCGCTGAGCTTCGTGCCTTCGGTGTCGTCGTCCAATGCGGTCACCCTCACGATGAGCGGCGCGCCGGCCGGCATGGTGCTCTCGGGCAGCACCATCAGCTGGCCGAGTCCGGTCACCGGCACCTTCAAGGTCACGATCACCGCCAAGGACAGCAAAACGGGTCTCACCGGCAGCGGTGTGACCACGCTGGTCATCGCCCCGCCGCCGCCGCCGATCGTTGGCAGCGGCAGTCTGACGGCCACCGTCGGCAAGCCGTTGAGCGTGGCCGTGTCGGCCGGCGACCGTTATCCGGTCCGCCTGAGCCTGGTGGGTGCACCGTCCGGCATGAGCCTTGCGGCGTCCGGCACCAATGGCGCCATCCTGAACTGGCCCAGCCCGGTCGCCGGCACCTTCCGCTTCAGCCTGCGGGCAGACACCACCCAGACCGGCCTGTCGGCGGTCGGTAGTTACGTGGTGGTGGTGAACCCGGTGGGCGCGCCCCAGGTGGCGTCCGGCCAGATCGCTCTGAATCCGGGCACGGCGTGGAGCACATCCATCTCGGTGGTGTCGGCCAATGCCTATACGCTGAGCCTGAGCGGTGCCCCGGCCGGCCTGACGATCAACGCCAGCGGCGTGTTGTCATGGTCGTCGCCGGTCGCCGGCAGCTATTCCGTGACCGTCTCGGCGAAGGACACCAAGACGGGGCTGGTCGGCAGCGGCGTGATCAACCTCGTGGTGGGCAACAGCACCGGCCCGGCGGTGTTCAGCACCGTCTTCACCGGCGTCGCAGGAAAGCCGCTGAACGGCACCCTCTTCATCAGCGATGCCGGTGCCAGCCTGGCCGGACTGGCGCTGGCGTCGAATCAGGCGGGGATCAAGTTCACCCCGTCTCTCGGCATGGCCAGCACCGCCGTCACCTGGGCGGCGCCGGTCACCGGCAACTGGTGGATCCAGGTCTCGGTGACCGACAGCGCCGGCCGCAGCACGATGGCGACGATTCCGGTGATCATCAACGCCAAGTGAGCGGCAGGATCACCCGCCGACCGGGCGGGTGGTCAGGCGCCCTTGCGCTGCGCCAGCGCCTGCAGCAGCACTTCCGCCACGCGATGTGACGACTGCGGGTTCTGACCGGTGATCAGTTGGCCATCGCTGATGGCGAACGGCTGCCAGTTGCCCGTGCCTTCAAAACGTCCGCCCAGTTCGCGCAGACGGGTTTCCAGCAGGAAGGGCACCACCGCTTCCAGGCCGACTTCCTTCTCTTCCGCATCGGTGAAGGAATTGACGCGCAGATCCTTGACGATCGACTGGCCGTCCGGACGCTTGGCGGTCACCAGGCCCGCCGCGCCGTGGCAGACGGAAGCGATCAGCTTGTTGGCGGCAAAGGCCCGCTCCACCGCGCGGGTGACGCCGGCATCGCCCGGCAGGTCCCACATGGTGCCGTGACCGCCCGGGAAGAAGACGGCGTCGAAGTCAGCCCCGTCGAATTCAGACGCCTTGGGCGTGTTGGCGATCAGCGCCTGCAGGGCCTTGTCGGCCAGGAAGCGCTCGGTGTCGGCGTCGTTCTGACCGGCCGGCTTCACGCTGCCAGGGTCGATCGGGGCCGGGCCGCCTGCGGGCGACGCCAGCGTCACTTCCGCGCCGGCATCCACCAGCGCGTAGTACGGCGCCGCGAGTTCCTCGGCCCACAGGCCGGTGGGCTTGCCGGTGTCACCCATGCGGGCATTGGAAGTGACGATCATTAGGATGCGGTGAGCCATGGGGGTGTCCTTTCGTTGCAATGGTTAGGACTGTATTGATCTTCGCCACGTCGATAAACTCCACTCGCTGAACTTCATTCTTTACAGCGGCGAACAAATGGCCCGACAGTTCGATCCCGTCCAGCTCGGCAGCATCGAGCTCTTCTGCAAGGCCGCCGAGCTGGGCAGCTTCACCGCCGCCGCCGAAATGCTCGGCGTGACACCCGCCTCGGTGAGCCGGTCGATCAGCCGTCTGGAGACGCGCCTGGGAGTGCGGCTCTTCACCCGCACCACCCGCAGCGTGCGGCTCACCAGCGACGGGCTGCTCTATCACGCCGAATGCCAGCAGGCGCTGGAGCAGATCGCCGAGGCGGAGCGCGCCATCACCGGTCAGCAACGCCAGCCCAAGGGCGTGGTGCGGGTGAGCGTCGGCACGCTGTATGGGCACCACCGGGTGGTGCCGCTGCTGCCCGGATTCATGGCGGCCTATCCTGGCGTGGAGGTGGAGCTCAATGTCTCCAACCGGAATGTTGATTTTGTGGAAGATGGCTACGACCTCGCCATCCGGCTGGGCGAGCCGCGCGATTCCGGACTCGTCGCACGCAAGCTGGAAGAGCCGACGGTGGGGGTGTTCGGTTCCCCGGACTATCTGGCGCGACGCGGCACGCCGCAGACGCTGGAAGCGCTGGCGACGCATGACCTGATCCAGTTCGTCCTGCCCAGTACCGGCCGGCCGATGCCCTGGCTGCTGAGAAATGAGGCGGGAGAGGACATCGATTTCACCTTCAAGAGCCGACAACGGGTGCATGAGGACGTACTGGCCGGTGTGGGCTGGGCGGTGGCGGGTGGCGGGCTGTTCCAGATCTACCACTTCGTGGCCGAGCCGGCGGTGCGGGCCGGGCAGCTGGTGGAGGTGATGCCGCAGGCCGGCGGGCGATCCAGGCCGTTTCATGTGCTGTATCCGCAGAACCGGCATCTGTCGGCACGGGTGCGGGCGTTTGTGGATTACCTGGCAGGAGCAGTGGGCGCCCTGGCCTCCCATCCGGGGGATCTGCGGCGCTCCCATCCGCGTCTTTGACGCTGCCCGTGCGAGGGACGCGCAAGCCAGCCGCGATGGCTAAGGTGGCAGGGTCGGTGTCAGCCGTCGCTGAACCCTCACTTCAATCCTTAGCGAAAGCCCCCTATGCGCAAGCTCATTCAAGGCATTCTGGCCTTCAGCACCCTCAGTCTCGCGGCCAGCGCCGCCATGGCTGCCCCCGCCGGCTCCGGCGACGTCAAACCCACCATCGTGCTGGTGCACGGCGCCTTTGCCGGATCGTCCAGCTGGAACGGTGTCTACGCCGAACTGTCCAAGAAGGGCTACACCGTCATTGCAGCGGCGAATCCGCTGCGCAGCGTGTCTGGCGACGGCGCTGCAGTGGCCGCATTGGCCAAGTCGATCAACGGTCCGGTGGTGCTGGTGGGCCATTCGTATGGCGGCGCGGTGATCACCGCCGCGGCCAATGGTCTGAGCAATGTGAAGGCGCTGGTGTATGTGGCGGCCTTTGCGCCCGACCAGGGCGAAAGTGCGCTGGACCTGACCGGCAAGTTCCCCGGCTCCACCCTGCCGCCGACGCTGGCCGCACCGGTGAAGCTGGCTGATGGCGGGGAAGACCTGTACTTGCAGCAGGACAAGTTCCCCAAGCAGTTCGCCGCTGACGTGCCGCTGGCACAGGCGCGCGCGATGGCGGCCACGCAGCGTCCGATCGCTGCTGCGGCGCTGAAGGAAGCGGCGCCGAGCCCGGCCTGGAAGACCCTGCCGAGCTGGTCGATCTACGGCACGGGCGACCTGAACATTCCGCCGCAAGCAATGGCGTTCATGGCCGAACGGGCGCAGTCGAAGAAAACCGTCGTGGTGAAGAACGGCTCGCACGCGCTGATGGTGTCGCACCCGAAGGAAGTGGCGGCGCTGATTCAGGAAGCGGCGGCGAACTGACGCAAGGCCAGCGCCGCCTGAGGCTGCAATGGCGTCAGCGGCGCTGTTGGCGAGGGCAGAACGGGTGGCGCTTGGTGGCGCCAGTGCCACGCAGCGCCGCTCGGTGCCCTGGCGCCTGTCAGCGTTGCCGCATCGCGGCCAGCGCATCGCGCGCCGCCTGTTCCGTTTGCACAGACCGGTCCAGCGGGCTCAGGCACAGCCCGGCCACGTCGTAACGCTGGTTCTCATACAGCTCCGCCGTGGCGGGGAAGCATTCGAGCAGTTGCGGCAGCGCGATGTGACCGGCGTGGCGCGTCAGTTCTGTACTAACACGGTCCACCAGATGCCGGTACTGGCCGGGATCGGGTGCGTGCGGGCTGCGCTCGAGCTTTTCGAGCATCGTGGCCAGGTGCGCGAGGTTGTTCAGCGTGGCCGGGAGCCGGACCACGCGCGGGCTTGCATCGGTGGAAGAACTCATGGGGCTGATCAATTCAGACGATGTGGGTCGGGGCTCACCAGCACCGGGCCGGTGAGCCGATGATCGGTACATGGGGACGGACGTCGACCCTTCAAGAGCTGTCCGAAAAGCTGCCGCGACCGCGGATCCACCTGAAGGGGGGGATCGCTTCCAACCGTGACATCTGACCGCCTTCGGGCATGGCGCGCGGGAAACAATCCGGCCCGATCCACTCTGCCCGGTTGTTCACCATGCTGTCTCGCCGTCAATGGCTGGCCGCCTCCTCGGCCGCCGCCTTCGCCGCCCCAACGCTGCTGTTTGCGCAGGGGAAACCCGCGTCCTGGACGCCCGAGGCGGCCAAGCATCTGGCTGAGATCGCAGCCGGCCCGATCGCTCAGTCAGAGCAGGTAACGCTGGACTACTCGCCAGAAAGCCTCAAGCAGGTAGATGCGATGGTTCTGCGCTGGCGCGCCGCAGGCAGCACAGAAGAAACATTGCGAAAGACGCTGATCGTGCTTGGCTGCTATGTGGGCGAGGTCATGGTGCGCAACATCGAGGGCGCGAAATGGCTCGTCACCACGGAAAAGGAAAGGCCGATCTTTGGCGACACACCGATCCTGGTGGAGTGGGGTGGCAACATCTCCAACCCGCTGGGCAAGGTGTTCAAACTGATGGGCAACGGGGAAGAGGACAGCGTTGTGGGGCTCTACCGCATGGCAGTGCAATTGAGGCAGAAAGCATTGAAAGGCTGACCGGGCGCCGTGTGAGGCGCTCATGGGCGGATGCACTGAAGCGCTGATGGGGCTTGATGGGCGGACGGGGTGTGCGGCGACCGGCCTTGCGCTTGCGGTGTAGAGTCGGCTGACCTTCATTCACAAGCAGCCTCATGACCTCCACCGTCGTCTTTCTGCATTCCACCGGACTGGGCCCGTTCATGTGGACCCCTTATCAAAGCCTGGCGGGCGATGCCAAGGTGCTGACGCCGTTCAATCGCGGCTACGGCCCGGGCGATGACGTCGCACGGCCGGAGCAGGTCCGGGTGGCAGAAGATGTGGCGGCGCTGGCGGGGCCGTTGTCGGAGATCACCGGCGGCGTGCACCTGGTGGGCCATTCGTATGGCGGCCTGCTCGCACTGGAATTGGCACGGCTGGCCCCCGACCGCGTGAAATCGCTCTATCTCTACGAACCGGTGGTGTTCGCCGCGCTGCGCGAACGTGCGGATGAGATCGATCCGGCCGCCGCGTCGGATGTGCACGCGCTCTATGGCGACAACAGCTTCTTTGACGACGAGGTCAACGGCGGCGATGAAGCCTGGCTGCAGCGATTCATCGATTACTGGAATGGCCCCGGGGCCTGGCTGGCCATGGGGGAGCGGGCGCGGGCCGCCATGCGGCGTGTCGGCTGGAAGATGCACCTGGAGGTGAAGTCCGTCTCGATGGATGCGCGGCCCTTCGAGGCGTATCGGCTGCCGCAGCCGGTGACGGTGGTGGCCGGCGACAAGTCACCGGCCACTGCGCGTGAAATGGCTCGACTGCTGGCAGCCGAACTGCCCAATGCTTCGCTGCACACGCTGCCTGGCGTCAGCCACATGAGCGTGCTGGACCGGCCGGACGTGGTCGGCCCGAGCTTGGCAGAGCATTTCCGGCGGGTGTTGAGCGCTTGAGCGGTGTGCCACCGTCAGCGCTGAGCCCCTGCTGGCACGACGCGCCCTCCAGGAGATACGCAGACCGGCTGACCATTCAAAGAACCCACGGTGTAGCCGTTGGGGCAGGCGATGGTGCGGTCTACCGCCGCAGGCCTCTGGATCGGTTGGGTTGGTGGCGCCTGGAACGACGACTGAGGCTGCGACGGCGCCATGTTCCAGTTGATTGACGGCAGCGGCCGCTTTGAGGAGATATCTCGCAACATCGCGTTCATCGACACGCGCCAATACATCTCCAGCAACGCATAAAGGATGACGCCAGCGACGACTCCGCCGATCGACACTCCTATGGCCACCTCCACCCACAATGGCGTCTCTGATCTTCTTTCAAACATATCGGTCTCTCCCTGAAGAAGCATTGTGCAGCGCATGCGGGCGGCCCCACACCGTCGGGATCGAGATCTCCGGTAGCATCACGCACAAGATGCGAAAGACATTCAGGCGATCATGAACGGAAACGGTTCGTCCGCCTCGGCGCCTCATGCCAGCGGTTGGGTCATCACCGTGAACCACGGGGGATTCTGGGACGCCAAATGGAACTGGCTCCTCTACGCCGTCATCGCTGCTTTCGCGTGGAAATGGGAAAGCCAAGCCCTTGGCTGGATTGCAGGTGTGGCGACGCTCGTCACCCTCTGCAGTGTCTGGCAGTGGCACCGCGAAATGCGAATGGTCGAGCAGGCGCTCGCCTCCGGGTCCTGGCAGACGGGGCAACTCTCCGAGGGCATCTATTTCGAGGACCCCTGTTGGGTCGTGACCGAATGGCCGCACGGCGGGCTGGAGACCGACCTTCCTCCGCCGACCTCATCGGGGCCTGCGAAGGTGTGGCAGATCAACACGATGGCGGTGCCGCTGCCGACGCCACTGCCGTTTCAGGTCCAGTTCTGCAACATGAACGACCGCGCACTGGTCCTGCGTTTTGGGCAGCATGTGGTGCTGTCACGGATCAAGGGCTGGCCAGAGCGGCCGCGCTGACAGACGGATTCAAGCGCCGTCATCCTCCCGCCGCCCGCTGTTCTCCCGATCGTGCGGGTAATGCCGCGCCAGCGGAAACGCGGGCAGCCAGGACTCCCGACGCACGGTCCACAACTCATAGGTCGGTGTGAATTGATCAATGGCATCCAGGGCGCCGAGGCTCACCTCCACCTCGTCACCGGACTTTGAGAACACCGACGACCCACACCGCACGCAGAAGTGTCGGCCGGCATAGGCCCGGGTCTCCCCCACCACCGCCACCGCCGTCTCCGGAAAGATCGCCGACGCGTGAAACAGCGCGCCATGATGCTTGCGGCAGTCCAGGCAATGGCATAAGCCCACCCGGTAGGGCTGGCCGGTGGCGGTCACCCGTACATCGCCGCACAGGCAGCCGCCAGTCGTCTCGTCCATTGGCTTCTCCTTCATGGCCGGGTGTCGGTCCACCAGAAGAATAGCGCGATACCTTTCCCATCCCCCTAGAATGCGCCGATGTTCGCGCGCCGCGCCCTTCGACGTCTCACCCTCTGGATGGCCCTGCTTGCCGTCCTGATGATGGCGTGGGCGCCGCTGGTGTCGCAGGCCGTCGGTGCCGGTCAGGCCTGGCAGGAGATCTGCGGCGCCAATGGCTCTCGTTGGATCCAGACCGATGCCAGTGGCCATGCCCAGGATCCGGACACGCCGCTGCCCAGTGGCGGCGCCCATCTGCTGGACCACTGCCCTTACTGCTCCCTGCATGCCGACACCCTGGGCATGCCGCCGGCGTCAATGGCCGCCCTGCCCGCTTTGCCGCAGGTCCACACGCCGCCGGCCTTTCTTCAAGCGCCCACCACGCTGCATGCGTGGATCACGGCGCAGCCCCGAGGTCCCCCGTCCGTCTGCTGATGGCTCCCTGATGAGCCTGTGAAGTGCCGGGCCGCTACCCCCTCAGGTCACGGCTCCGTTTCTGCATCCGCGCGCGTGCAGCCCCAATGGGCGCGCGCCGCGTCAGCACGACCGACAACATGAACAAGACCCTGATCGTGGCCGCCCTGGCCACGGCTTATCCCTTTGCGCCTGTCTCCAATGCCTGGGCGCAGGACCTTTCCACCGACGCGCAGGTCAAGACCCTGGGCATCGTCACCGTCAACGGCAGCCGCCCTTCGTCCCTGCCCAGCAACATCCCCACCACGCTGGAAAGCGCCACGGCGGCGGACATCGAACGCACCGTCAATGCGACCGACAGCGAAGACGCGCTGAAGTACTTCCCCAGCCTGCTGGTGCGCAAGCGCTACATCGGCGATTACAACCACGCCATCCTCTCCAGCCGGGCGTCCGGCACCGGCAACAGCGCCCGGTCCGCGGTGTATGCGGACGGCATCCTGCTGTCCAACTATCTCGGGAACGGGGTGGGTGGGTTGTCGTTCCCGCCGCGCTGGAATCTCGTCACCCCGGAAGAGATCGAACGGGTGGATGTGATGTATGGCCCCTTCTCCGCGGCCTACGCCGGCAATTCGGTGGGGGCGGTGGTGGACTTCATCACCCGGATGCCGACCAAGTTCGAAGCCCACGCCAAGGTGAGCGCGGTGCTGCAGCCGTTCAAGCTCTACGGTGTCGATGAGAACGACTACGCCTGGCAGACGAGTGCGTCGGTCGGCAGCCGCTCCGGCGATCTATCGTGGTGGATCAATGCCAATCACACCCGCAGCCTCGGCCAGCCGATGACCTTCGCCACCCGTCTGCGGAGCGCAGGCACGGCAGGCTCGACAGGCACGCCGGTCACCGGCGCGGTGCTCGGCACCAACACCGCGAACCAGCCCTGGTATGTGCTGGGCGCAGGGACGCAATACGACACCCGTCAGGACCATGTGAAGCTCAAGCTGGCCTATGACCTCACCCCGACGCTGCGGGCCAGCGCGCTCCTGGCCGTCTGGCAGAACGCCTCTGACGGCGATTCAGTCAGCACTCTGAAAGATGCAAACGGGCAGCCGGTCACCAGCGGCCCCATCAACATCGACGGCCTGCAATACACCGGCAGCCAGGGACTGACGGGTGGTGATTTCGCGGTGACACGCGAGGATCTGATGCATGTGATGCAGGGCCTCTCGCTACTCAGCCATACCGGCGGCGAATGGGACTGGGGCATCTCTGCCAGCCAATACGACTACCGCAAGGACCGCAAGCGTCAGAACGCCGCCAGCAATCCGCAGCCCGCAGCGCTGGCCGGAGGCCCGGGCACGCTGGCCGATGGCAGCGGCACCGGCTGGACCACCCTGAGCCTGCGCGGCACCTGGCGGCCGCATGCCGACCACACGGTCGACCTGGGCGTGCAGCAGGACCACTATCAGCTGCGCTATCGCACCACCAGCATTGCCGGCAATTACCTGTCCGATGCTGCGGGGCCGCTTGCCAGTCAGGTGCTGGGCGACACCCGGTTGCAGAGCGTCTACGCGCAGGATGCCTGGACGCTCAGCGAGCGCTGGCGCACGGTGCTGGGTCTGCGCGCCGAGCGATGGACCGCCTTTGACGGGCGGACGGATTTTTCCGGCACCTCGTCCCAGACCTATCCGGAGCGACGTATCCAGGCGCTCTCACCGAAGGCAGCGCTCTCCTGGATGTGGCGGCCGGAGACGGTGCTCAAAGCATCCGTGGGGCGCGCGGTGCGCATGCCAACGGTGTCCGAGTTGTATGGGGCCACGTCCACGACCAACTCCCAATACCTGAACGATCCCAATCTGAAACCGGAGAAGTCCTGGACCGGCGAGCTGAGCGCCGACAGCCAGTTCGGTCTGTGGTCCACCCGGGTGACGCTGTTTGCCGAAGACACGCGTGACTCGCTCTACTCGCAGACGACCTTCGACGCGGCGGCCAACAAGAACATCAGCCGGGTGCAGAACATCGACCACATTGCCACCCATGGACTGGAGGCGACACTCAGCAGCAGCGATTGGGGCCTTCGCGGGCTGGATCTCTCTGGCAGCCTCACGTATGCCGATTCCCGCATCAAGCGCAATCGAGGATTTGTGGTGACGCCGGGGGACACCGAAGGCAAGTGGCAGCCCAACATCCCGCGCTGGCGTGCCACGGCCGTGGTGAGTTATCGCTGGGATGACCGCTGGACCACGACGCTGGCGGGCCGGTACAGCGGACGGCAATACCGCACCCTCAACAATGCGGAGCTGAATGGCAACACCTACCAGGGCGTGAGCCGCTACACGACGCTGGATGCGCGGGTGCTGTTGCGCTTGAATCGGCAATGGACGGTGGCGATGGGGATCGACAACCTGAACAACCAGCAGACCTGGAACTTCCATCCATATCCGCAGCGCAGTTATGCGGCGGAATTGAAGGTCGATCTATAGGGGAAGCAGGGGCCGCGGCGGGGAGCGCGAGTGGCCACGTGATGAGGGCTGGCCGCGCCACTCGCCTGGCGCTGCGGCTGCGAGTGCTGCTGCGGCTGCACTGTTGGGGCCCATGCAGCCGAGTCGCTCACTTCGTGGCGAGCTCGATTCTGTCGTGGCACTGACCGGCTCGGAGCCGGTCCCGGTGCAGTGCCACCAGACCATCCTGAGGACGGCGGAGCGCCAGCGCTTCGAACGCAGCCGAGGCCTCCTCATTGCCGGCGCGCAGCAGTTCAAACGCGCGCTGGTAGTCCGGATCACCCTTTGTACCGCGCTCGTCCAGCCCCAGGGCCTCGTAGACCCGCAGGGCACTGGACCGCCCGGAGAGCCTGACCTGTCCGATCTCCCGCGTGACTGCCCCGGGGCAGCCCTTCAGCGTCTCCTCCGACACGCACAAGGACGTGCCGAGGTACTTGTTGGCCCCTTCCAGGCGCGCCGCGGTATTCACCGGATCCCCCAGGGCCCGATAGTCAAACATCGTGTCCCCGCCGAAGTTGCCGACCGTCACCTCGCCGGTGTGCACGCCGATGCGGGTGTCGCAGAAGTCGATGCCCTGGCGCTGCAACTCGTCCACATAGGACCGGGCAAACGCCTGCATGTCCAGCGCGCAGCGCAAGGCCCGGACCTCATGATCCGCCTGCGGCACTGGCGCCGAGAACATGATGGCCACCGCATCCCCCACGATACGGTCCAGGGTGCCGTCATGCTGAAAGGCAATGGCGATCATCCGGTCCAGATAGGTGTTGAGCACCGTGACCGCCACCGTGGGGTCCATCGATTCCATGCGGGCGGTGAAGCCTGCCAGATCGGTGAAGACGAAGCTGCAGCGCTGCCGACGTCCGCCCAGCTCCAGGGCCTGTGGATGCGCCAGCAGGTAGTCGATCAGATTGGGGGAGACGTACCGCGAGAAGGTGGACCGCATCCAGCGCTGGCGGCGTTCCGCCCAGCGGTAGCGCATCAGGGTGGTGGGAGCGAAGACCGCAAGCATCGCCAGCCAGGGGCCGATGGGGTCGATCAGCAGGCGCTCGTAGCGGAAACCGCTCCACGCTGCGGCACCCACTGCGGCGCCCAGCAGCAGCAAGGTGGCGCTGGATCGCCCCGGTCGCGCCCGCATGGCAACAAAGCCCACCAGCAGACCACCGACCAGCGCCAGCAGCCATTCCGCCGCCGGCGCCCAGCCGGGCCGGGCCAGTTGCTGGCCGGAGAGGATCTGCTCCAGCGCCTGCGCATGAACCTCCACGCCGGGGATCACCCCGCCCAGCGGGCTGAATCGAAGGTCCAGCAGGCCCTGCGCGGAGGTGCCCACGAGCACCAGCTGGCCGCGCAATGCTGCGGCGTCCAGGCGGCCTTCCAGCACCTGCCACGCCGGGATGTAGCGCTGCGGCTGTGCGCGCGAATAGTGCACCCACAAGGCGCCCGACTGATCGACCTCCAGCACACGGGCGCCGATGCGCACGTCGATGAGGCCGCCGTCTCCCGGCGCGCTGCGAGCCACGTAGCCGTTTGCGCCCTCGGCCACCCGCAGCGCTTCTGCCGTGAGTGACGGCACCGGCTGACCCTGCAGATTGAAAAGCAGGGGCACGCGCCGCACCAGGCCGTCCACATCCGGCATGAAGGTCATCGCGCCCTGGCCGCTGGCAGCGGTCTGCAGATCGGGCAGGTTCGTGACGCTTCGGGTGAATGCCGGCAAGCTGGCGACGGGATCGCCGCCGAGGGCGACGAAGCCGGATCGGGTCAGGGGCGGGGGCGGGGGCGGAGGCGGCGCCGTCGGCGCTGCTGTGGGAGTGGGCGAACCCGCCCCCGTCAGCGCGAAACCGAGCGCCACCCGCCCACGCTGAATCTCGTCCGCGAGTGCCCGGTCCGGATCGCTCTGCGCCACGGCGCCGCTGCCCGCGACCACTGTCCTGCGCTCCGGCTCCGCAAACATGATGTCCAGCGAGACGGAGGCCGGTTGCTGCGCGCGGATGCGGGCGAGCAACTCCGCCACCTGCGCACGCGACCACGGCCATTGCCCCACCCGGTGCAGGCTCTCCTCGTCGATATCGATGATCCGCACGGCAGGCGCGGCGTAAGGCCGCGGATACCAGCGCTGGAACTGATCGAACACCGCATTGCGCGCGGTGCGCATGGGCACCGGGCTGAGCACGATCAACACGAGGGCCGCGATCAGCGCGCCCAGCGGGACCGCCCAGGCCCAACGCGTCAGGCGCCTGGAGGGCAGCCCTGGGTCAGGCCTGGCCGCCCGTGGCATAGAACGCCGACGCGTCCTGCACATCGATCTGCGAGGGATGCAGATGCTTGCGTGCGAACTCGAGGTAGACGCCGGAAGACAGGAACAGGTTGAAGATGTCCGCATCCACATGCGGGCCGGCCATGCGCTGCAGCACCGCCAGCGCTTCCGACAATTTCTTCGGCTTCTTGTAGGGACGGTCCGAGGCGGTCAGCGCTTCGAAGATGTCGGCCACCGCCATGATACGGCTGGGCACCGACAAACGATCGGGCCCGAGCTGGCGCGGGTATCCCTTGCCGTCCATCCGCTCGTGATGAGTGCCGGCGTATTCGGGCACGCGGCGCAGATGCTTCGGGAAGGGCATCTGCTCCAGCATCGTCACCGTGTGCACCATGTGCTCATTGATCTTGTAGCGCTCTTCCGGCGTGAGCGTTCCGCTACGCACGCCGAGGTTGTGCAGCTCACCGCGGTTGTAGAGATGCTCCGGCACGTCCATGCGGAAGCCATAGGACGGGTCCGGCCGGTCTTCGGGCGGGCGGCGCACCAGATCGCGGCGGCGGTCCGACAGCAGCGGCTCGGCGCACGGCAGCGCCACGACCGGCTCGTCGGCACGGCTGGCGAGTTCCGCGGCAGACAGGCCGAGGCGGTCGTCGAAGTGCCGCATCCAGGTCTGCCCGCCGATGCGATGCAGCCGCTGCACATCCGCGTTGTCCATCGTCTCGGTGCCGACGTTGCACTTCGCGACGAATGCGAAGTCTTCGTCCAGCTGGGCGAGCGCGGCGTCATGGGCGGTCTGACGTTCATCGTTCCAGGTGCCGTCCAGCCGGGCCTGCAAGGCGGCGATCTCCAGATCGCGCCGCATCACCTCGAAGCGCATCCGCACCTCGTGGATGCGGTTGTGGATGGTCTCCAGCTTGGTGGCCTTGTCGATCACATACTCGGGCGTCGTCACCTTGCCGCAGTCATGCAGCCAGGCGCCGATGCGGAACTCTTCCCACTCTTCTTCCGAGCGGAAGGCGAAGTTCTGCAAGGGGCCGTCGGTGGTGTCGCTGGCCGCCCGGGCCAGCATCATCGCCAGCTCCGGCACCCGCTCGCAGTGGCGACCGGTGTAGGGACTCTTCGCATCGATGGCATTGGCCAGCACGCGAATCAGGCTGCCCATCAGGTCTTTCTGGGATTCGACCAGGGCCAGGTTGTCCAGCGCGACCGCGGCCTGCGCCGCCATCGCCTCCACCAGCGAGACTGATTCCGGATCGAACGGCACGATGGCGCCGGTCGTCGGATCCAGCGCATTCATGAACTGCAGCACGCCGATGGGCGCGCCGCCGCGGGGGGCGATGGGCACCGTCAGCATCGAGACGGTGCGGTAGCCCGTGGCCACGTCAAAGGCGCGGGTTCCGGTCAGGTCGAAGCGGGACTTGGCATAGACATCGTCGATCAGCACCGCCCGGTTGTGCAGCACCGTGTAGACCGACACGAAGTTCTCGTTCGGCCGGCCGGTCTGCTCGTTGTAGAGCGGGATCTGCTGCGATGGCAGCGGGTCACTGCGGGTGCGCAGCTCAAAGCACAGGGTCTGCTGCTCCGTCACCATGTACATGGTCGCGCCGTCGCAATGCAGCAGGCGCTGGCCTTCGCCCAGCAGCTGTTGCAGCAGGGCGTGACGGTCCCGGCTCATGGACATCATGATGCAGGTCTCGATCAGGCCCTTGAGCCGGACCGCATCCGCCGAGCGCGTGACGGGACGGAAATCGGAAGACGTCATCGATTCAACGCTTGAAGATGATCACACCGGACACATTGCCGATGCGGCTGTCAAAGCCATAAAGCACACCCGCCTGGGAGCCGGACGCCCCCGCGAGCTGCCCCATCACCGACACGTTGTTGCCCAGGCTGCCGGTGCATCCGCCGGCACAGCCGGTGCCGGTGCTGGTGATCAGCGAGACGCCGGAAAAGCCCGATGCCGAGGTCTGGCTCGCCACACCCACCAGCGAGAAGGTCTGGCTGGCGACCGGAACGGTCAGCGAGTAACTGGCGTTGCCGCCCAATTGCAGTTGCAAAGACGCATTGAAAGTGCCGGTGGCACCGTTGACTGCGCCAACGGCCACCAGCTTGCCATCCGCCTGCACCGTGGGTGCGGTGGAGGCAAAGGAGGTGAAGGTGCCGGAGACCGGGCCCGTGGGCAGGTCGGCAATGGCGAAGTAATGGAGCGTGGCCAGATCGCCGTTGCCGGCGCCCTTGCCGTTGGAGGTGCCGGCGACCTTGCTGTCCCCACCGGTCCAGCGGCCCCAGCCGATGACGCCATTGGCGCCGACGTCCACCGGAGTGCCCTTTTCGAGCATGGGTTTGCCGGTGGAGGCATTGGCCAGATGGGTCAGGCCCCCCTGCGCATTGAACCGGACATTCCCCTGGGTGACGCCCGAGGCCACTTCGCCTTTTTCCGTGCTCCAGACGAGGCCGATGGTGGCCTTGCCGTTGGGCAGGGGCGTGATGGGCGCGGGCGGCGGATTGGTGCCCGGTCCGGGGGCCGGGGTGGAGCCCGATCCCGGTGGGGTGCCCGCGCCCGGCAACGGTGGAGTGCCGGGGGACGGAGCGGTGCCAGCACCAGGACCTGGGGCCGGCGGCGTGCCGTTGCCCGGCGTAGCGCCGGGCGTGGTTCCGGGTGGGGTTGCGGGCGGGGTTCCAGGCGTAGTTCCTGGTGTGTTGACGGGCGCTGAGGGCCTGGGAACGATCACCACGGGCGCCGCAGCCGCACCGTTGGCGGCAGACCCGCTGGCAGACCCTGCGGCCACAGACGTCGAGCCAGGCAAAGGTGGCAGCGCGTCTGCGTCCCCGGAGGTGGCCGGCGCAGGCGATGTGGTGGCGGGCGGCGTCAGCGCAGCGATCAGGTATTGCGACACCTGCTCGCCGGAACTCGGCACTGTGCGCGCGGACGGGGTGGACCCCGCCGAGGTCGTTGAAGGCGTCGTCGCAGACGCATGGGTCGATGCAGCAGCGGCGCCTTCCGAAGGGCCGGCGCCATTCGCCGTCGCTGCGGATGCGCTGGTTGCAGCGGTCGCGTCTGAAGCGGATGCCGTGGTTTCGCTGCCGCTTTTCTCTGTCGAGGTGGCCTCGGCGGTCGTCGCCGGTTTCGCTGTGGTCGGCGTCAGCAGAACCAGCGGCTTGGCCGCCACGGCCGGCTTGATCGACCGGCTTGGCGTTGTTGCCGCAAAGCCCTTGGGCACGTCCGCGCAGCCGCCGTCATTGCAGACGGCCACCCGGCCACCGATCACGCCGACTTCCAGATCGCCCTTGTTGCCGAGCGACGCGGTGTATTCCGTGCCACGAATGCCGATGGTGCCCGCCGGGGTGTCGAGCCGATAGTCGTCCTGACGCGGATGGCCGATGCTGCCACTGATGGTGCGCAGCGTGCCCCGCACCAGGCTCATGAAACCACGCTCCTCGCCGCCGGGCGTGGTGGCGACGCGGTAGTCATCGATGCGCAGCGTCGTCTGCTCGCTCAGCGCCATCAAGGCACCGTCCACCATGCGCAGCTGCACACGACCTTTGCCGGTCTGCACCGTCTCGCCGGAGTCGATCTGGGCGCCCGCCTTCAGGTCCCGCGATTCGCCTTTGGCGGACACAACACGCACGTCGCCACTGCTGAAAAGCACCGTCGCCGACGGACCGGCCCACACCGCCCCGGACATCAGGCAGAACGCGGCCACGGCCAGACGGTTCAGCAACGAAGGTGCCGCGGTGGCGGCGCCACGTGCAGCGCCCTCAAAGGAGCGTCGAGCGGAATGGGTCATGTGAAATTCCTGCGGAGGGTGATCTGGAAGGTGTTGCGGACGTAGTCGTAGAGGACCACGTTGGACGCGGCGCGCGTATAGCGCAGTTGGCCGGTCAGTTCCCAGCGCTCACCCATGGAATGCCGCAAGCCCGCCGACAGATCAGTCTGACGGTCCTTGCGCTGTGTGTTGAAAAACGGTTCTTCCCCGCCGTAGCGGCGCGACTCGTATTGCGCTTCACCGAAGAGGACGAGGCTGCCGCGCAGCCGCTGCTCCAGGCCCAGCCGCCACCCATGGCCGTGATGACCAAAGGCGTCGAAGCCGGCGTCGGTGCGCTCGCGCAGCAGATAGGCACTGCCGTAGGCCAGGGTCACGCCCCGCTGAAAGCCGCGGGCCAGACCCACGCCCAGCACCAAGCGGTCGTTGTCGCGACCGATCTCTCCGGGGAAGTTCTGTCGTGACCATTGGCCGAAGGCACTGCCCTGCATCTGCTCGCTGAACTGCGTCTGCCACTGCGCCGTCAGGCCGAACACATCACGATAGCGCTGCGCGCCCACCCATGCGATGCCGCTTTGCAGCGCCACTGTCTGGCTCTGGGTCCCGGCGGTATGGCGCAGACCTGCCGTGGCATCGAGCAGTGTCGTGTTGAGGTCCGCCACATCCCGATTGACCGTGCGCCGGACGTTCGCGGCGCCAATCAGGCGCCAGTCGGTGGACAGCGGCAGTTCCGCCACCGCACCCGCTGCAGCCGTGCCCACGACAGCGTCCTGCCGGCGACTGTCTTCAGACGTCTGGAAAAGGATGCCGCCAAATGCCGGGATCGCGAACTGGCCCTGGTTGGTGGCGCTGTTGACGTTGCTGTCGTAGCCGGCCCCCAGCTCCAGGTAGCCGCTCATCCGCGCGCCACGCTGCGGCACCACCTGGTCGATGACGCCGAGCACCCGGTCGATCGCCGCAGCCGCCTCAGCCGGTGTGTCGCCAGCGCGTGCCAATGCGAGCTGCTCCCGCGCGCGGGGCGTGTCGCCCGCAGCCAGATAGGCGCGCCCCAGTTCGGCCCGCGCGAGGCGATCGTCCGGTCGCACGGCCACCACCCGCTCCAGCGCAAAGAGGGCGCGGGTCACATGGCCTGCATCCAGAGCGGCGATGCCGAGCAGATAGTCGAACGACGGATCGCCTGCACGCTGGGCCTCCGCAGGCGCCAGCAACGCATACGCGGCGGCAGCATCCTTCGCTGCCAGCAGCGATGACGCCTGATTCAATAAACCGTCCTGCGCCTGCGCGCTGATGGCGACACAGGCCATCGACAGTGCCAGCAGCATTCCCCGAACACTGGACTTTCCGCAACGAGCGACATTCGGGGTGCCGGTCCTCTGCAAACGCATGCCACCTCTGTTTTTTGTTCTCGGATGCGGCGTAGGCGCATCCCGACCCTCCATCATCGGTGCCCCATCGGTCAAATAAACAGGCGGTTACGGGATGCGCGTGACTTCCTGCGCGTCGGATGCGCCCATGACGGCGCCCTTCCTGCGCGTTCGGAGGCCGTGAAGCGATTAAGCGGCGTAGCGCACTGTTGACGACCGCAGACGTACAGCAGACGGCAAAAGGGCCTTGCGGCATGCGCAAGGCCCTGGGACGAAACGGATTCGGTGTGCCGAGGTGCTCGCTTCAGCGAAGCCCCGCGGCCACCACATCAATGCTTGTTGATGCGCGTCAGCGTGGCGATGCTCACCACCGCCGATGCGCCCACCAGCACATAGACGATGCGACTCAGAGGACTCATCGGTCCGAAGAGGGTGGCCACCAGGTCGAAGTCGAACAGTCCGACGAGACCCCAGTTGAGGCCGCCGATGATCAACAGAACCAGAGCCACCGTACTGACAGCCCTGAAGCCGCCCGACGTATGAACATGCGTGTTGTGCGTGGTATCCATGGAAGTTCCTTTGAGGTCGGTGAAGTCCGGAACCACTGCGACGCAGTGTCCTTCCCGAATCCGGCAGGCCGCGTTCCATGGCAACGCTTCTCCTCCATCCTGGTCGCGAAGGTATGGGCATTGCCCCGTTGGGCTGTGGGACTCACCGAGTGCCACCCACCAGGAGACATCGATGCTTGCCATGGAGTACCGCGGCCCCTACCGCATTCGAACCGTCCACAAACCCACGCCTGCCATCGAACATCCGCACGACGCCATCGTGCAGGTGGTGCGCAGCTGCATCTGCGGATCGGACCTGCACCTCTATCACGGGCTGGTGCCGGACACCCGTGTGGGATCGACGTTCGGACATGAGTTCATCGGCCAGGTGGTCGATGTGGGCAGCGCCGTGAAGTCCCTGAAGGTCGGGGATCGCGTCCTGGTGCCCTTCAACATCTTCTGCGGCACCTGCTTCTATTGCCAACGGGAGCTGTACGGCAATTGCCACGCGACGAATCCGGAATCAACGGCTGCTGGCGGCATCTATGGGTATTCGCATACGACCGGAGGCTATGACGGCGGGCAGGCCCAATTCGTTCGCGTGCCGATGGCTGACGTCGGACCGACCAAAATTCCCGATGATCTGCACCTGGAAGATGCGGTACTGCTGACCGATGCAGTGCCGACCGGTTACCAGGCGGCGGAGATGGGCGACATCCGCGAAGGCGACACCGTCGTCGTGTTCGGCGCTGGCCCCATTGGTCTATTTGCCGCCAAAAGTGCCTGGTTCATGGGCGCGGGGCGCGTCATCGTGGTGGACCATGTCCCTTATCGACTCGACTTCGCCAGTCGCTTTGCGCAATGCGAGACGATCAACTTTCTGGAAGTCAACGACATGGCGGAGCGCATCAAGCGGATGACCGATGGATTGGGCGCGGACGTCTGCATCGACTGCGTCGGGGCAGAAGCCGCCGGCAACTTCCTGCAGACGCTGACCGGGGTGAAGTTGAAGCTCCAGGCCGGTGCGGCCACCGTACTGCACTGGGCCGTCAATTCGGTACGCAAAGGCGGCCGGATTTCCATCGTCGGTGTGTATGGCCCGACCTTCAATGCATTCCCGATCGGCAATGCATTGAACAAGGGGCTGACGCTGCGAATGAATCAGGCCAGCGTGAAGCGCCACCTGCCGCGGCTGATTGAACACATCCGCGCAGGACATCTGCGGCCTCGGGACATCATCACCCACCGCCTGCCCCTCGAAGAGGTCGCAGACGCGTATCACCTGTTCTCCAGCAAGCTGGACGGCTGCATCAAGGCCGTTCTGATTCCGCCGGGCGCCGACGCCCTCGCCTGGCCCAATGGGAGCCCCACATGAGCAACGATCCCTACACCCCGCACGGGGACGCCCGCAACGCCCATGAGCGGGACATGGCCAGTGGCCATGTGCACCGCCCGGCGGTCGATCCGGAACGCTTCGCCACGATCCAGGGGTGGGGCGTGGACCGTGTCAAACAGGACCGGCCCGCCGTGCCCATGGAACGGACACCCCCGCGACTGGACGGCATCCATTGGAAGCAACCGCCGCAACAGGTGTCTGACGTGGAAGTGCTGCACTCCACCGAACGATCCGGCATGACGCCGGTCTTCGGGACGACGGCGCCGCCGCGCGGCCTCAGCGGCATGCTGCGCCGGGTGGGTTTTCGCTTCAGCGAGAACGACCTTCGGCGCTGGCTGGTGCTGCTGATGGCCGACCGGGTGGACATGGTGGAGGGACTGGTATCGGATGTGTCGCGTGGCCACGTGCCGAACATCTATGCCGAAATGGGCGGCCGGGCGGAGCTCAAGCACAACCCGGCAGGCGCGGTGCGCAAAGCCGCCGTGGTAGTGGGCATCGCGGGCGTGGCATGGTGGTTGTGGCGGCGGCGCCAGGAAGATGTGTCGGATTGAATCCGCCCGTCCCCCGTTGTGGGGCCTTGGCCCGCCGCAGGCCGCCGGTATGCTGCGCGCTCCAACGTTCTGGATGGAAAGCATAAGATGTACAAGCAGTTGATTTGGGTGAGCATGACGTGCGGCGCGATGGTCGCTGCGGTGATGGCCGCGTCGATCGGTCTGGTCGGCGCTGCGCAGGCCCAGTCGGTCAGCGTCAAGCCAGGCCTGTGGGCGAGCAGCACGGCGGGCACAGTCAACGGACACAAGCTGCCGTCGATTTTCGACATCAAGGGTGCGCTGACACCGCAGCAGAAGAGTTCGCTGGCCGCTGGCATGGAGCAACTGGGTCTGCCGGTCGGGTCGCCAAATCTGTCCTGCCAGGAGTCGGAAACCTTCACGCTGCCGAAGCCCAAGCAGACCGAGCAGTGCACCTTCACCGCGGTGCCAGCGGATGCCAACAGCGGCCTCATCAAGATGAGCTGCGCCGGCGAGGTGAAGGGCAGCGGCGAGGGACGTTACAAGGTCACCGGCAAGACGATGGCCACGATCGACTGGCGCATGGAGGGCACCGCCCAGGGCGGCGCCCCGCTGAAGGTGGAGCAGACCACCGTGTACAAGTGGGTGCAGGCCGATTGCAGCCAGCCGCCGCAGGGGATGGATCCGGCGCTGGTGGAGATGCTGAAGTAATTCCTTCCACTGCACCGATGTGAGACGGCGGGAAGAGCGGCCCAGCGAAGGGCGCGTCTTCCTGGTCGCTCACCTCGACGGATCCGCATTCAACACATCCAGCGGCGCGACCGCTGTTGCGTTGTGCCCCCACGATTGCCGCAGGTAGGTCGTCAGGTCCGCGATCTGCGCATCCGTGAGCGTCTGCCCATAAGGCGGCATTCCGAATGGACGCGGATTGCCGGCGGTGGCAGGCGCAAAGCCCCCATGCCGGATCATCTGCACCAGGTTGTTGATGACTGGCATCGTCACCGCTCGATTGCCCGCCAATGGCGGATATTGCCCGGACACGCCCTCCCCGGCCGCGCCGTGGCAACTGGCGCAATGCTCCGAATACAGCTTCCCACCGCGCTGCATGGACTCCGCACTGCCGCGTGACACCTCCGGTCGTTTCGGCGCTGTGGCCGCCTGCTCGGGCAGTGTCTTCAAATAGTCCGCCATGGCCGCAAGATCCGGATCGGTCATGAACTGCGTGCTCATGAACACCACCTCCGCCATCGGCCCGGAGACAGCAGCGTCATCGGTGGCCCCCACTTTGAGCAACCGCACCACCTGCTCGCGCGAGAGATGCTGCACGCCAGCCTCTCGCTGATCCAGCAATGACGGTGCGTACCAAGTTCCATCCGGCATCACCCCGCCCGCCCAGGTCTGGTCTGCACCGGAGCCGCCAAGCGCGTTTCGCGTTGAATGACAGGCGGCGCAATGCGCCAGCCCGTGCACCAGATAACGGCCGCGGTTCCACACTTCGGTCTGCGCCGGATCGGCACGAAACTCCGCCGCACGGAAGTAAAGCGCTCGCCACACGGCCAGCGCCGCCTGGGTGTTGTAGGGAAAGCGCAGTTCGTGCGGCTCATTCGCGCGTGCCACGGCGGGCAGCGATTGCAGATAGGCCCAGAGAGCGTCGGAGTCTTGCCGCGTCACCGTCGTATAGCTCGGGTACGGAAAAGCGGGCGATAACAATCGGCCATCTTTGGATCGGCCATGGTGCAGGGCTCTCCAGAATTCCGATGCTGTCCAGTGGCCCAGACCGGTCGCTTCGTCTGGCGTGAGATTCGGCGACACCACCACACCAAAGGGCGTATCAATGCGTCGTCCGCCTGCATAGGCTTCGCCGCCGGTCGTCGTGTGGCAGCCCATGCAGTTCCCCACACGTGCCAGGTACGCCCCACGTTCGATCAACGCGGCGGTGCGGGTCTTCGCATCCGCTCCTGCATCCGATCGCGCGTCCAATGGCAGCGCTTCGGTCAGCGGCGCCTCGCCTCGGACATTCATCCAGACGACCCATGTCGCGACCAATGCCAACACTGCGGCCAGGCTGCCCACGCCGATCCACACTTTTCGCAGCGTGCTCATGGCTCGCCACTCCCACAGCGGACAGGCAGCGGCTCATTGCCGGCGGGCACGGGTCGAGGATCGGTGGGCACGGCCTGGGACGACAGCCAGTTGGCCAATGCGCTCACCTCGTCCGCGGTCAGTCGTTTGGCCACATCGGCCATGCAATCGGGAGACTTGGCATGGCGCAGGCCCGTCTGCCAGGCGCCGAGCTGGCCGATCAGATAGTCCGCGGGCAGCGTCAGCAGGCCCGGCATGGCGGGTTGCCGCCCCGTCATCCGCGCGCCATGGCAGGCGACGCAGGCAGGAATCTGCCGCTGCGGTGCGCCCCGAAACACCAGGGTCTCGGCCACCTGCACCTGCTCTGGTGTCAGTCCGCTGGGTCGCGCCGGCGGATAGGGCAATTCGAGATTCGAGAAATACGCGGCGATCTCCTGCAGGTAGTCGTCGGTCATGAACTGTGTCAGATGGTTCATCGCCGGATTGCGCCGGCGTCCATCGCGAAAGTTCTGCAGTTGGTTGAAGAGATAGCCCTGGGGCTTGCCGGCAATGCGAGGAAAGTACCCCGAACGCGTGGAGCGGCCTTCCTTGCCATGGCACATGGCGCAGGGCTGCATGCGCTGAGCCATCGTGTCCTGGCGGGCGGTCTGTGTCGTCTGCGAGGTCAATGCGCCAGGGCTGGGGAGGCTCTGCCCCGACTGCGCGGCGAGGGGCCCGGCAGCCAAGCCGAACATCCACACCAACGCGCGATAGCTCCAACTGCTCCTGAATGTTTGCGTCACTCCGCCCCCATTTGCCTTCAATCGCCGGATTCGGCCTGGCCCACGACCCGTGCAACCATACCTCCCGACTGTGCGACAGTCCTGCGCCAACGTACAGATGCAGATCGACGCGAAAATACCAGTGCAGAAGCCGATATGAACCGATATGAACCGATATGAAGCGCTATGAGGCCCTGGCCGACGCCTTGGCGGAGTCGATCGCCGCAGGGCAACTACGGCCCGGCGACCGCCTCCCCTCCGTGCGCGAAGCCAGCCGCGACCGCGGTGTCAGTCCGTCCACCGTCTTCGAGGCCTATTACCTCTTGGAAGCGCGCGGACTGATCGAAGCGCGCCCCCGCTCCGGCTATTTCGTCCGCCATGCCGCCGCGCCGCAGCCGGAGCCTTCGGCGTCCTCGCCCGAGTCCCGGGAGCGGCAGGTGGAGGTGTCGGAGCTGGTGTTCCAGGTGCTGGGCCTGGCCCGCAATCGCGCCCTGACGCCGCTGGGGTCCGCCTTCCCCAGCCCTGCCCTGTTCCCCTTGCCCAAGCTGGCCCTGGCGCTGGGGCGCGCCACCCGTCATCTCGACCCCTGGCGCACGATTGAAGACCTGTCCCCCGGCAGTCCCGAATTGCGCAGGCAGCTTGCGCTGCGCTACCTCACCTCCGGCTGCCGGGTTGATGCCGATGAGGTCGTCATCACCAATGGCGCGATGGAGGCACTGAATCTCTGCCTTGAAGTGGTGACGAAACCCGGCGACCTCGTCGCCATCGAGTCGCCGACTTTCTATGGCGCGCTTCAGGCTCTTGAGCGACGCGGCCTCAAGGCGGTTGAGGTGGCGACCAATCCGCGGACGGGACTGGACGTCAGCGCACTCGCCAGCGTGTTGGAGAAGCATCCGGTGAAGGCCTGCTGGCTGATGCCCAATTTCCAGAATCCGCTGGGCAGCCTGATGCCGGACGGGGCCAAGGCGCAACTGGTGGCCCTGCTGGAAACCCATCAGGTGCCGCTGATTGAAGACGATGTGTATGGCGAGCTGTACTTCAGCCGTCGCCCGCGTCCGGCCAAGGCCTGGGACCGGTCCGGACTGGTGCTGCACTGCAGCTCGTTTTCGAAGTCATTGGCGCCCGGCTTCCGATTGGGGTGGACGGCGGCCGGCAAGTTCGCGCAGGAGGTCGGCCGGCGCAAGCTCATGAGCACGCTGGCCACGCCCGTCCCCATCCAGGAGGGGCTGAGCGAATATCTTCAGCGCGGTGGATATGACCGCCATCTGCGGCAGTTGCGACAGACGCTGGCGCAACATCAACAGCAGGTGTTGCGCGGCATTGCCAGACACTTCCCCGCCGGCACCCGGGTGACGCAGCCCGAGGGCGGCTATTTTGTGTGGGTGGAACTGCCGTCCCCGGTCGATGCGCTGGAGCTGCACCGCCTGGCCCTGTCGCACGACATCAGCATCGCCCCGGGGCATCTGTTCTCCGCCGACCATCGTTTCAGCCATCACCTGCGGGTGAACTTCGGGCATCCGGATCATCCGAAGGTGGAAGCCTCTCTGAAGACGCTGGGGCAGATCGCCAAGGCGTTGTCCCCATGAATCAGCTATCCCCGCGGACTGTGGACAACTCTGTTCGTTGCCTGAGCAGCACTTTCACAAGCCTTTGATTGCATTGAGGAAATGTTCTTCTGCCTCAATTTTGTGCAATGTGAAAAATCCGGGCTCAGGGCAGCACGCAGTGCATGACGGCGCCAAAGTGCACCCCGCTGCCAGCCACCACAAAGAGGTGCCAGATGCCATGGGCATGTTGTCGCCTCGACGGGTTGGCAAAGAAATAGGTGCCGGCGGTGTAGAACGCCGCGCCGGCGAGGAACAGCCGAAGCGTCCCGCTAGACCCCTGCGCCAGCGCCGGCGCACAAGCCAGCGTGGCCATCCATCCGGTGACCAGGTAAAGGCCCAGCATCGGGCGCCCCTGCGGGCCGAACAGGGCACGGACTGCCCCCACAAGCGCCACCGCCCACACCCCCACCAGTACGGCCCAGCCCCATCCGCCGCTACCCGTAAGCAGCGCAAACGGCGTGGCGGTGCCGGCGATCAGCAGGAAGATGGCGCAGTGGTCGGCGCGGGCCCACCAGTCCTGCGTGCGGCCGCGGGTGGAGTGGCAGAGGGTGGAGGCCGCAAACACCGCCACCAGCGCCGCACCGAATACGGCGGCGGCCGCCACGCGGCGGATGCTGCCGGTGCCGATGGCCTGCGTCACCAGCCAGATGCTTGCAGGCACCGCCAGGATCAGGCCGGCCAGGTGCGTGGCAGCATTCAGGCGTTCTCCGCGGTACATCGCACCCCACCCTTGGCACTCGGATGCGATCAGCCTAGGGGCCGAATATGACAGCAGCAGGGCCAATCAAAAGATAAATCCGGCCGGACGCCGATCCGTGCTCCAATATGCGGCACTGACATACGCGCCCCTCGGTAGTCCGACCTTCGCGTCAGCGAGCACGCCGGGTTGTTCGGCGCGCCCCATCGCTCGGAAGGCGGTACGCTGATCTTCCGCCGCCGCCACACCCCACCCCGACGGGCCCTGTTCATTGAACTCCCCGTCTGCCCCGAGTTGAGCACCGTGGCGCGCATTCGCGATGAGCTCGACCCGCGGCAACTCCAGGACGGCTGGCTCCCCTCAGGAGCTCAGTGAAGCCGCCCTCCCAAGAAAGGTAATTGCATGAAGACCAAACTGTATGTGGGCAACCTGCCCTACTCCGTGACCGACGCCCTGCTGCGCAGCAACTTCTCCGAATTTGGCAGCGTGGCCACCGCGCGGGTGATGATGGACCGCGACAGCGGCATCTCCAAGGGCTTCGGCTTTGTGGAAATGGCGTCCGCTGAAATGGCCGAAGCGGCCATTGCCGGCCTGCATGGCGTCTCGGTGGAAGGCCGCTCGATCGTGGTCAGCCTGGCCCGTCCGCGCGACAGCAGCGAGAAGCGCGACGACAACCGTGGCGCTCCCGGTGAGTTCCGTGCTTCGCGTCGTGCCGACGTGGGTTACGGCTCCGGCGGCTACGGCGGCGGCAAGTACTGAAGCGGCTGTGGGCGGTACGCGGCGCAGGGGGCTGCCCCGACTATCCCCGCCCACTGTGGACAACTCTGTTCGTTGCCTGAGCAGGAGTGTCGTAAGTCGTTGATTTGAAGCAGGAAACCTTCTCCTGCTTCAATTTTGAGCACGGTGCAAAAAGCGGCCGTCTAAATCGCCAATCGGCCGGTCAGCCCGTCGGCCGATCAGCAGCCCCAGGAACTCAGATACGCCGTCGGCGGATTGGTTCCGGGGCGCGCCTTGCTGGAGAGGATCAGCGCTTCATAGCCGCTGTTGCTCCCACCGACGTCGAAGATGAAGTCCGGTTGACCGTCTCCATCGAGGTCGCCGATGCCCTTGATGCGCACATCCCAGCCGTAGCCACCCAGGTCATAGTGGTACTTCTGACCACCCATCTCCAGGTAGAACTGCGTGCCTTCCCCATACGGTCGGCCGTCCGCAGTGCGGAATCCGTTCTGCAGCGTGAAGGCAAACGGGCGCCCGTTCAGCGACAACTCAAAGCGGTAGCCGAGTTCTGGCGTGAGTCGCGGAGTGCCATTCTTGAAGCGATACAGCGGCACGGTGCGCGCCTGCCAGACGACGCCGGGAATGCGCACATAGGCGGGTGAGCGGCCGTCGGCGTCGCCCTCCGGCACCTCGCCCTGGGCGGTGGGTTCCTGACCCGCACGGGCGGCCACCGCTTCCAGCTGATCGACGATGGGCTTGAGCGCCTGGGTTGCTTCCACCTTGGACAGCGGTTGCAGCTTCAGCGTGGCATCGGTGTCGTTGATGAGGATCGTGGCCCAGCCGTCCATCGGCCATTGCCGCGCGGGCAGCTGGCTCCAGGCTTCCGGCACGCCGTACGAGCCGACATCCTGATTCCAGTTGCCTTGCCGCAGCAACGCGCCGGGCACGCCCTGGGGCGCGGCCAGCAGAGCCGGCGTGATGAACAGGGTCAGAGCGGCGGCGGCCGCGCGGGCGAGAGCGTGCTTCATGGCGGCCGTGATGATGCCAGATCCGATGCTAGTTGACGCCGTCCGCGAATGGGGATGGTGGCTGAGAGACGGTGGCATGGCGACGCGTGTCTGCGAGTGTTCAAGCGCCTAGGGATCGGGCGTAGGAGGCGGAGTTGCCGGAGATCCGGACACCCCGTCGTCACCCCATGGGCCGCCGCCCTCACTCCAGGAGTCCTCTTCATGACCTCTCCCCATCGCCCGAAAGATTCGAACGTCGATCCGTCCGCCAGTCGTCCTGACCGGACGTCGTCCACCACGTCCAATGACGCCGCCACGAATGGCGGTGCATTGACCCGCCGCCACGCCATGAGCGGCGTGGTGTCAGGCGTTGCAGCGGCCGCCATGGTCATGCCCGGCGTATCGTCCGGTCAGACGGCTGGCTCGGCGAGCATGCCCCCTGCGGCGCCGCTGCGCCACCCCGGTGATCTGTTCCCGAAGCCTCCCTTCCCGAAGCAGGAGCAACCCTGGCCGGGCCTGGCCGGCAAGATGACGCCGAGACCAGACCACGGCGAATCGAGCTACGTGGGACGCGGACGCCTCACCGGCCGACGGGCGCTCATCACCGGCGGCGACAGCGGCATCGGACGTGCTGCCGCCATTGCGTATGCGCGCGAAGGGGCTGATGTCGCCATCAATTACCTGCCCGATGAAGAACCGGATGCACAGGAAGTGGTGAAGCTCATTCGCGATGCAGGACGCAAAGCAGTGGCGATTCCCGGCGACCTGCGCGACGAACGCTTCTGCCAGCGACTGGTCACGGACGCTGTGCGTCAACTGGGCGGGCTGGACATCCTGGTGAACAACGCAGCACGTCAGCAGAGCCACGATTCGATTCTAGATATCTCGACGGAACAGTTTGACTGGACCTTCAAGACCAACATCTACGCGCCCTTCTGGCTCTGCAAGGCGGCGATTCCTCACATGCCACCGGGCAGTGCCATCATCAACACGGCGTCAGTCAATGCGTATGACCCGGGTGAGAACCTGCTCGATTACGCATCCACCAAGGGCGCCATCATGATCTTCACCAAGGGTCTGGCGAAGCAACTGACCAAACAGGGCATCCGGGTGAATGCCGTGGCACCGGGGCCGTTCTGGACACCGTTGCAGGTCTGCGGGGGGCAGACCCAGGAGAAGCTGCAGAAGTTCGGCGGGGACACCCCGATGCAGCGCCCCGGACAGCCGGCCGAACTGGCGGCGGTGTACGTGCTGCTAGCATCGACGGAGGCCAGCTACATCACCGGTCAGGTGTATGGTGCTTCGGGGGGCAAGGGCAATCCCTGAGGCATGCGGCGGGCGGCAGCGGTGTCGCTGCCGCCCGCTACCTCTTTTCCTGCGCTCTCCGGCTCCCTGCCTTCTGGATGGCCTTCCATTTACCCCGCAGCGCGATCCGGTCCAGTGCGGACATTTCGCTCCGCTGGGCATCCCGCAGCAGCTTCTGATAGTTGGCCAGACGGTCCGCACTGACGTGCTCGCGCACGGCGCAGCCCGGCTCGCCCGAGTGGCTGCAGTCGCGGAAGCGGCATTGCTGGGCGAGGGACTGCACATCCTCAAAGGCGGATGCCAGCCGCCGAGCGTCTGCATCAGGCCGGAAGGTCCGCAGTCCCGGCGTGTCGATGATGCACCCACCCGACGCGCAGCGATGCAGGGAACGCGCGGTGGTGGTGTGCCGGCCTCGGCCATCACTGCTGCGCACACCGCCGGTCGCCTGGTCGGCACCAGTCAGGGTGTTGATCAGGGTGGACTTGCCGGCGCCGGAGGATCCCAGCACCACCAGGGTTGTGGCGCCGTGCACCCAGGGGCCGAGGTCCTGACGCGTCTGTGGCGACAACGCGTTGACCGGCAGCACCGGGACGGTGGCTGGCAGACGTGCGTACATCTCTGCGATACGGGCCTCAGCGTCCGGGGCAATGTCCCGTTTTGTCAGAACGACCACGGGCAACACCTCACAGGCGCGCACCATCGCCAGGTATCGCTCCATGCGGCGGGCGTTGAAATCCGTGTCGAGTCCCATCACGAGCAAGGCGGTGTCCACGTTGCTCGCGAGGGGCTGTCGTCGTCCGTCCCCCGCGCGACGTGCAATCTGGGTGAGGGGCGGCAGCCGGTCCACGACCCAAGCCTGGTGGTGCTCGTCCAATTGCATCGTGACCCAATCGCCGATGGTGAGCGCCTGGAAGACGGTATTCAGTTGTTTGATGAGCCTTGCGCTGATTCGGGCCTGATGTTCCAGAGCGCCGTCATGCAGCACGACGCGGTCGCGTTGGGTCTCGACGACCCGGGCCAGACGCAGCGCGGGCTCAGAGGGGTTGAGTTGAGGGGCAAGTTGAGCGGCGGCTTGTGCGATGGACGATGTGAGGCCGAACGCTTGCAGCGACTCGAAATGGATGTCGATCATGGAAGTCCATTGATATCAGTCGTCGTCCGCGCAGGGGCGAACGTTTCCATGCGCAAAGGCGCATGGGCTGAAGGCGGGGGGTGCCGGCCGCGGCAGTCGCGGCGATCAATGGACCTGCAGAGCTCGCGACAGGAGTCGCGAGACAAGTTACGAGAACAGTTGCGAGGTCAGGAGCGCGGGACGCTCACGCGGCCGGACACGAGAAGGGGCGCACGATGTACTTGGGTCATGGTCTTCTCCTGTGTGGCGGGTTGGAAATCAGGAGTCTGCCGGGATGCGTGCCCAGCGTCAATCGTTCGCTTGAATCGTTCGCTCGTGCAGCGGCGCACACGCGTCGTGAATCTCACAGACGCGAGTGGCGACCACTGCCATGGTCTGCGGAGTTCTTCGCGTCAGAACTGGGCGGTCGTCTGGACCCGACAGGCGACAGCGATTCGTTCGATTCCTTTCGCTGACCTGCGCGCTTTCCCGCAGGGACGGCGTGGCCTGCGCTTTCTATCATCGGGTCCCGCCTCATATGCCGCCTTGCCAACTCATCGCTCACCTGATGACGCACGATTCGAACCCCGCGAGCTGTCCCAACTGCCAGGTCGCCCTGCCCCGGACAGCGCGGTTCTGCCCCGGCTGCGGCCAGGAGACGCCGCTGCATCCGGCTTCGATGCGAGAGTTCATCCATGAGTTCATCGGCCATTACGTGGCCCTCGAGGGACCGCTGTGGCGCTCGCTGGGTGCACTGGCCGTGCTGCCCGGGCGACTGACACGGGAATACTTTCTCGGACGACGGCGCCGTTATGTGCAGCCACTGCGGCTGTATCTGAGTCTGAGCTTCGTTTTCTTCATCGTCATGCATCTGGTCGGCGCAGCCGAATTCCGGATCAATGTCGCTCAGCCGGTGGAGGTGCAGCACGACAGCTGCCAGACCGATGCCGACGCCCCCTTGGCTGCGGACCAGGCGCGGTGCGGATGGGTGGAGCGCCAGGTGATCAACGTCGGCAAGCGGCTGGTGGCCACGAAGCCCGACGCCTTGCAGGCCCGCATCGATCGCTATTCTCCCTATGCCCTGCTGCTGATGCAGCCGGCCTTCGCGGCACTGCTGGCGCTGGTGTTCTTTCGGCGGCATATGAAGTACGCCGAGCATTTCGTTTTCGCACTGCATCTGCATGCGTTCTGGTTTCTCGCAGCATTGGTGTCATTGGGTGCGGGCTGGCTGTCCTATCTGGTCTGGCCCTGGGCCGTGGTCTATGGCGTGATGGCGCTGCGCAAGGTGTATGGCGTGGGCTGGTGGGGCGGCGTGTGGCGCGGTGTGCTGCTGACGGGGCTCTATCTGCCCCTGCTCAGCGTGGGCGTGGCGGTGCTGGTGGTGCTGACATCGCTGACGGCGGGGTAACGGGATGATGCGCGAATGGATTCTCCTGATACTCCAATGCCGCGCCGCGATGATCGCGCTGGGATTCACGATGGCGATCACGGCGGTGCCGCAACGGGCGGTCGGCGCGACAGCAGAGGACAAGCGAATCGCCATCACCATTGACGACCTGCCCTTTGCCTCCGTCACGCCGATGAGCGTGATGGAAGCGTCACGTCTGAACGATTCGCTGCTTCGAGCGTTGCGCCGGCACGAGGCGCCTGCCATCGGCTTCGTCAATGAGGACCGACTGCTGGTGCAGGGACAGATCGACCGCGGCGTCGCCATCCTGGAAGCGTGGCTGGACGCGGGCATGACGCTGGGCAATCACAACTTCGGCCATGTGGGACTGTGGACCGCCAGCGTGGAGCAGGTGCAGGCTGCCGTGCTCAAGGGCGAAGTCATCACCCGCTGGCTGACCACGCAACGCGGCCTCCCGTTGCGCTACTACCGACCGCCCTACACCCAGACCGGACGAAACGAGGCGGACCGCGAGGCCTTCGAGCGGTTTCTGCAGGCGCATGGCTACACCCTGGCACCCTTCACCGTGGACCATGACGACTACTGGTTCGCCTGCGTCTATGACCATCTGGACGGCACCGAGGCGGCGTCGGATCGACAGACGGTGGAGGACGACTATGACGCTCATTTGCGCCGGTCGATGGGCGTCTTTGAATCGATGTCGGCACAGCTGTTTGGTCGCCAGATTCCGCAGATCCTGCTGATTCATGCCAATCGGCTGAATGCGGACACGCTCGATCGATCGCTGAGCACGCTGAGGGCACTGGGCTACCGGTTCATTACTTTGGACGAGGCTCTGCAGGATGAGGCCTATCAACGGCCAACGGCCGCCAGCGGCAAGTTTGGTCCGTCATGGCTGGCGCGTTGGGCTCGTTTCCAGGGAGTGAAGCTGAGCGTGTATGGGCAGCCGGATCCGGATGGTCCGACGGTGGCGCTTCATCGGCGGCATTGCGGGTCTTGAGTCCAGCGAAGCCATGGCACCTGCCCGCCTGAAGTTGACGCTCATTGAAGTCGGTCGCCAGCCCCGGCACCGTTCCTCTTTGCACAAACGGCTGCCGAGGCCCTTGGGCTGACTTCACTGCGCATCAGCAGGCTTCACGTCGATCGAACTCAACGTTCAGAGCTGCCCTCCCGACCCCGGCGGCAGGCCGCAAATGGCAGCGAGTTGCTGCCAACTCGGCAACCCGGCACCGAAGCGTTGGTCCGGATCCTTGGGCAGCACGGGACGGGACATTTCGCGGATCAGCTTGAACAGTCGCAGAACGCGCTGCGGCCCCCGTTCGCCCAGTTCACCGGCGAGGCGCGGCTCCGAGAGCAGCAGCGCTGCCAGGCCGGTGATGTGCGGTGCCGCCATTGACGTGCCGGAATCCGGCGACAACCCGTTCTCCGGTACCGTTGAGACGATACCAACGCCCGGTGCACACACGGCCACTTCAGGCCCATGGCACGAGAACGTCGGAGAGAACACACCGAACGGGTTCAGCCAGGTCGGTGTCAAGTACTGCAAGTCCGTGCCCTGCTGCGGCAGCGCCGGCTTGTAGCCCACCGCGCCCACGCCCATCACAAAGGGCGAGGAGGCCGGATGCATCACCGCCGCTCCGCTGTTCCCGGTGGCGACGATGCAGGCCACGCCGGCCATCAGCGCCTCTTCCAGCTTGCTCTCCACGGAGAGGGAGACCTGCGGCGTGCCCAGGCTGAGGTTGGCGACGTCGATACCATGCGCGATGCAATAGTCCAGCGCCTCGATCAGGCTCGATGTACGCCCCCCGGGGAAGATGCGAAGCACATGGATCTCCGCCTCTGGCGCGATGCCCAGGAACCCATCGTCCTTGGCTTCCTTGCTGACGCTTCCTTGCGCTGTCACCACGCCGGCGCAATGCGAGCCGTGTCCGATGGTGTCTTGCTTCCATCCGTCGGTCATATCGGGTCGCGTCAGATCGCGTCCTGCCTGGACGTGCCGCAGCAACGGGTGCTGGGCGTCGAGTCCGGAGTCGATGATCGCGACCTTCACGCCGCGTCCTCGGGCCGCAGGCGCCGGCAGCAGGCCCAGCAATTCCCTCGGCCAGCGGAGTGCCTGGGAATCCTTGCCGGAGAGCACCGACGCCAGCCGGACCTCGTGCACCTGGCCACTTTCGAAAACTGGTTGCTCCAGGCGCAGTGCCCAATAGCCACGCGGTGGACGGACCTCCAGCGCGCGCGCCTGGTCGGTGGCCGCCAGGTGCAACTGCAGGTCCACACGGCCGTCCTCGCCGGTGACACCTTCCGCAGGGAACAGGTCGCCGGTCAGCGTCACCGCCACGCCTGCGAGTGGCTTGCCGCCGTCGCCCACGACGCGTAGCGCCACAGCCAGAACACGCGGCGCGAATCCCCGCACGAACGCGGGGGCGACGCTGTCATCCAGATCCGAATGCCGCTTGCCGTAGGTCAACGGATGGTCCTCCTCGACGACCAGATGCGGCGGTGCCGATTGCTTCAACTGCTCTGCGAGTTCCGGCGTCATTGCCACTACGTAGGTATCGGAAGCAGTGCCGGAAGCGGCGGACATCGGAGCGGCATCTTTGTTTGCGCGCAGGACCTTGACGATCTCCACGCCGGAGATGCTGCAGACCGCCTGATGGAGATCGCCGACGGACATCGGCGCCAGTTGCGCCTGGCGTGCCTGGCTTCCTCGCAACGGTGAGATGAGGTAGTGCTTTTTCGGCGCTGCAGCGGACCGAACGGACGCAGGCATCGGCGAGACTTCGGGACTGGAGGCCGCTGAGGAGGTTGGCGCGGAGCCGGGGGCGGCTCCATCTGCCGGGGAATCTTGGTTGCTCATGATGTTCTCCCTTGACTTGAAGCGGGGGATAGAGGCGCGGCGAGCCGAACGAGCGTCGCCGCGCCTTCATCGACGGCGCGGACCGGGACTCAGATGGGAGCGCCAGCCAGCAGCGGCGCACTTCGCGTGGGCACGGCGGGCGAGATGCCGACGTTCACGGGCGCGGCCGAGCTGCCGTAGACCGACTGGGAGACGAAGCTCGTCGCCAGGTCATGGGCGAGCTTGCCGATCAGCGGGGTGATGGTTGGCACCAGCACCTGGACCAGACCACCCAGCCATTGGGGGTCGATCGACCCCGACCGTGCGCCCTCCTGCTGCTGCGACGGCGAGTTCACCGAGAACGGGATCATCGGCAAGGTCTGCTGGACGATCGGAGCCAGCGTGTTGAAGAGAGCGCCGGCCAGACCGCCGATGAGGCCTTGCGGCACCAGTGCGGCGTACTCATGGTCTGAGGGTTCGCCCCCAACCGCAGCATTCCCGACGGACTGCGGGCGCGTCGCATGAACCCACTCATCGCCCAGCTTGTGACCGAGCGTGTGGGCGGCCACCGTCGATGCGAAACCCAGGCCCGTACGGGCGATCTGCGGCCCGTGGTTCACCAGCGCACGCCCGAGCGCACCCAGGAACATTGGCTGCAGCGGCTGCGGCCCCACCGGCGAGAGGGACTGTGGCGCCACCGGCGACAGGGACTGGCGAATGCCGTTCAGCGTCAGCGAGTTGCTGAGCGTGGTGCCGGAGATCTCGAACAGTGCGGTATCTTCCAGGCCGGCGCGATAGATGAATAGCTGGCGCGAGCGGTTGTCACGGCCCGCCACGACCCCCACCCGGATGGTGAACACGGCGCCGTCGGGCACGCCGACCTGGCCAGGCGACAGTTCCACCGATTGCAGCACCGGGAAGTTATCGCTACCGCGGACCTCATGCTCCATGCCGTTGTCGTCCCAGAAGACGAAATGCAGGCTGGCCACGAAACCGCCGCGATTGGACAAAGAAATCCGTCCTACTTGTCTCATGATGATGACTCCCTAAGAAGGCCACAAGGGCCAGACGTCGCCGGCACGATTGCCGGTGAAGCCATTCTTGGGAGGCGACGGCATTGTCGTAATGGGTCGAATGCCGTAGAGGCTGGTCAGGCTGACAGCCACCCAAGACGCGTGGCCAGCAGCACCAACTCGGCCACCTTGTGCGCTCCAGCCTTTCTCATCAGGTTCTCGCGATGCTTGCGGGCGGTCAGGTCGCTGATGCCGAGCCGCCGCGCGACTTCCTTGTCAGAGCAGCCCAGCGCGAGCAGCGCCAGCACCTGGCGTTCACGGGAGGTGGGTGCTGCGTCGGTCTTCCCGGGCTGGTCCGGCTTCAGCGGATCCGCTGAACGGCTTGGCTTGGTGGCGGCGTCGGGGGAGAGACGATCGGCCGACGCAGCGGCGGCGTTGCGGGCTGTAGAGCCGCTGAGGCGGAAGCGTCACGGAGGCGCGCGTACCAGGCGGCCAGTTCTGCAGACTTGCGGAGCCCCAGTTTGTCTCGCAGATGCTCACGATGCCGCTTGGCGGTTGCTGGCGCGATACCGAGTTGAGCCGATACCTCCTGATTGGTGAGTCCGGCGGCGATGGCCGCAAGGACCTCTTCCTCGCGGGGCGTCAGGAGGACGTCCTCTTGCCTGTCATGACCGGAGGCACCGGGCGACGAGTCGCGCCTCCCCAGCGACGTGTGTGATGCCATGAGACCCCCTGCCCCGTGTTCTTGTATGAGGGCCGGGCGATCGTTGGGCATCGCGCCGCCGACGACAAGCTGTAAGTGCTTGCACGTTGGGGACGGGTGCTGAGGCCGTTTGACTTACACCGACGGGTCTGCAAGATTGCCTGAGCCCGCAGGTCCGACATGACAGGCACTGACCTAAGCTCCTCAGACGGGTGCCATCATTGCTTTCTGGGCCGACGTCCAGGCCACGCGTATCAACGCAGGTTGGGACCTACTCGCTCCGCCAGGAAGTCGATGAACACGCGGACGCGCCGCGACATGTGCCTCTTGACGGGGAAGACGGCATGAAGTTCCTCGACGTCGCCGGGATTGAACTGCCCCAGCAGCTCGACCACCTGTCCGCTCTGAAGGAAGCGCTCGACGTGGAACCGGCCTAGCCGCGCTATGCCGACCCCATGAAGCACCAGATCCAACATGGTTTCACCATTGTTGGTAAACACGCCTGCATTGATTGGCAGCGCGGTGATCTGCCCGTCCAGAAGGAACGGCCACTGCGAAACCGATCGTTTGAAGTTGAAGCCAAGGCAAACATGATCTGATAGCTGGTCCGGTCTGCCAGGCACCCCGTGCCGCTTCAGATAATCGGGGCTTGCAACCACGGCGTAGTGGCTGCGCCCGAGGGCCCTCGCCTTGAAGCTTGCGTCGGCCAGCTTGCCGACGCGAACCGCGACATCCACGCGTTCCCGCGTCAGGTCTACGACTTGGTCAGTCAACGAGAGGTCGATCTGGACTTTCGGGTAGCGCTCGCGAAACTCGCGCAGCAGCGGGATGAGCTGATGCGTGCCGAAGGGAATCGATGTGTTGACGCGCAGCAGCCCGGACGGCTCGAGCGAACCACTTCCAACGGATTGCTCGGCCTCCTCCAGGTCCTCGAGTATTCGGCGCGCGGAATCGTAGAAGTCTTCACCCTCGGTGGTCAGGGTCAGCTCGCGCGTCGACCGCAGGAACAGCACCGCACCCAGCCGCTCCTCCAGGCGAGTCACTAGCTTACTCACAGCCGAGGGCGACATGTCCAGCGTCTTCGCTGCTGCCGAAAAGCTTCCGTCTTCCACGACCCGCACGAAAACTGCCATCTCACCACTGCGGTTATCCACGCTCGCCACCCACCCTCGCGCCGATCTTTGAACGGCATTCCCAATTGATGTTCCCCGGGACTGCTTTTTGTCGCCGGGCGGTCCTGACAAAGTTCGTCCAAGCGTCGTCACACAGCAGGGACGGCGCAAATATACCTACCCAAGAGAGCTCAGTATGGACCTCCAACTCACGAAAAAGACTGCCCTTGTAACCGGCGCGACCGCCGGTATCGGCTTGGCCATCGCCAAGACGTTCGCTCGGGAAGGGGTCGAGGTGACGATATCGGGCCGCAGCCAGAGCAAGCTCGCCGCGGCTGCCGTCGCAATCAAGGATGCGGCGCCTGCGGCGGTCGTTCACACCGTCGTGACCGACCTCGCGACACCGGAAGGCGTCCAGGCGCTGATTACAGCGACGCCGGCGGTGGACATCCTGGTGAACAACCTAGGCTTCTATGAAGCCAAGCCGTTCGTCGATATCACCGACGATGACTGGACCCGAATGTTGAACCTCAACGTAATGTCCGGCGTGCGCCTCTCCCGCCACTACTTCCCCGAGATGCTCAAGCAGAATTGGGGTCGCGTCCTTTTCATCTCTAGCGAGGTGGGCGCCTTCACACCGCCGGACATGGTTCACTACGGTGTGAGCAAGTCGGCCCAGCTGGCCGTGGCTCGTGGCATGGCCGAGCTGACCAAGGGCACCCAGGTCACAGTCAACAGCGTGCTACCGGCAGCGACCCGCTCTGAAGGCATCGTGGAATACCTGCGCACGACGGCGCCGCAACCCGGCATGACCGACGCGGAAATCGAGGCGCACTTCTTTAAGACCTACCGCTCCAGTTCGCTCATCGCTCGCATGATTGAGGCCGACGAGATTGCCGCCATGGTCGCGCTGCTGGCCAGCCCGCTCGGCGCTGCGTCGAACGGCGCCGCGGTCCGCGTCGAAGGCGGCAGCTATCGCTCCATCCTTTAAGCACTACACGGCGCGGCTTCATCCGCGCCCGGACGCTGTACTCATGTCTCAAATTTTCAAAGCACTCCACCTGGGTGGACACGATCTGCGCAATCGCGTCGATCAGGCATTGAAGCAAGGATAAAAATGCAACTCTCATTGTTCAAAACGCGCTGGTTTGCGGCAGTCGCCGTCGCTTCAGCCTTCCAGGTCCAAGCTGCAGAGCTCGAGATGTGGCGCAGCTACACAGGCGTGACCTGGGAGGCACCAGACCCGCGAAATGCCCCACACGCGGACTCCGTCAACGCACCGATGGCAGGCGTGCATCTGGACAGCGCATCACGGGTCTTCGTCAGCACGCCTCGCCTGCTGTCGCCAAAGGGCCAGGCGACGCTGAACCTGCTAGACACTCGGTATGAGCAGGGGCCCGCACGGCTTCGCGCGTTCCCGTCCGCAGACGGCAATTCGGTGACCGGAGCACCGGCTTCGCATCTGCGCAATGTGCTGGGGTTCCATGTGGACGATCGCAACGGCTGGTTGTGGGCACTCGACATGGGGTTCGTGGCGGGAGAGAAGGAGGCCCCAGCAGGCGGACAGAAGCTCGTGGTGTACGACTTGAAGTCTGGCGACGTGGTGAAACGCATTTCGTTGGACTCGGTAGCAGACCGCGCTCACAGCTTCCTCAATGACGTCGCTGTCGACGAAGCTCGACGGATCGCCTACATCTCCGACAGCGGCTTGCGCAGTGCCCCGAAGAATCAAGCCGGCATCATCGTGGTTGAACTTGACGCGGGCCGTGCTCGGCGAGTTCTGCATCAGCATCCGTCGGTGATGCCGGTCGCTGGCATGGACGTGAAGTCACACGGCCAGAGCGTCTGGCCTGGGAACCCGCTCGTGCTGGGCATCAACGGCATTGCACTGTCTCCTGATGGCAAAACGCTGCACTGGGCCGTGACGACGGGCACCATGTCGTTCAGAGTGCCGACCGAAGTGTTGCTTTCGCCAATGACGACCGATGACGCGCACGCCGCGGCCGTGACTGCAGTGGGAGATGTCGGCGGTAACTCAGACGGCATCGTTTTCGGGCGCGATGGGCATCTGTACATCACCGACGTCACGCACAACGGCATCGTGCAGCTGGATGTGCGCACCGGCCGGTCGAAGCTCGTCGCGATGGACAACGACATCTACTGGCCAGATACGGCCACGCTCGCTCCGGATGGGTCAATCGTGTTCACGGCGAGCCGCCTCAACGACCACTTCGCCGGAAGCGTCAAGCGGGGAGAGGAGCGCTATCAGCTGTGGCGTCTGCACCCGTGATCTGGAAAGCCTAGCGCCCGCTGCTGCCGAGCAATGGACCACCGCAGCACCCTCGACACCGGTCGCTGCCTCTAAGCCGGCCAAGTGAGCCATCATCTTCTTCATACCAGAGAGTGTGAACTCACCGACTGATCGCATGAAACAGCTTCACGCTGGAGCAGTGTCAGCTTGACTGGTCTGCCGCGTTCCGGCTCGGCGGCAGCGACGTCATTTTGCGCGGCGTGAAAGTGCATTTGGCCTTTGCCCGCCCGTTTAGCTTTGTACATTGCCGCGTCGGCGTCACGCATGACCTGCGGGGTTGGCTCATTTCCAGATACCAGCACGATGCCAATGCTGGCACCGACGGAGACGTAATCGCCGCTATCAAGCTGGACCGGTCGCTCAATCTCATAAAGGCAGCGCTCCAGTACAGCCCGTACCGCGGCGACGTCCCCACAGGCAGGGAGCAAAAGAGCGAATTCGTCTCCTCCCAAGCGAGCAACCACATCGCTTCCACGCAGAAGCCGTTCGATCCGGTGTGCCACCTCCTGAAGAACCTGATCGCCAGCCTCGTGACCGAACCGGTCGTTCACTGCCTTGAATCCATCCAGATCGAGATAGCAAACGGCCGCCGGGCTACCGCTTCGAGCTGCAAAGGCTTGGCAGTCCGACAGTTTTTCTTCGAAGAGGCGACGGTTGGGTAAGCCCGTCAGGGAGTCTCGGAACGCCATGCCGAACGCCACTTCCTCGCTTTTCTTGAGGGCGTCAACGTCCACTGCAAGCCATAGACTCTCATCTTCTGTGACCTGAGTACCGCTCAAGTCCACCCAAATTGGGCTCCCATCCTTCTTTCGCATCTGGATCTGCGTTCGGAAGCGTCCTTGCGATGAGAGTGCCGCGTATCCTTCCACATCAATCCGGTCAAACGCATCCTTGTCCAAATAAAGCTCACGCATTGAGACCCCTCGGAGCTCGCCAGGTGCGTAACCGAAAATCTGGGCCAAGGCTCGGTTGTCCCATTCAATGATGCGATTGCGCAGCCGCACCATGCCAACGAATTCGTTCTCGAGCATGAGCTGTTGCTCCTTGGCCAACCGGTCTGCAGCAAGGCGGCCGACCCGCTCCCCGACCTGGCGCCGGTACAGATGCACAGACATGAAAACGATCAGCCCGACCAGCACAAAGACGAACCCGGCCAATTCCGCGACTTGACGATACCAATGCTGCAGATATTCCTGGGTACTTAACCCCGCAAAAACGATGAATGGATAGCCTTGGACGCGGCGATACGCCGTGATGCGATCCACTTTGTCAAGGGCAGTCTGAGTGACGTACCAACCACGCTCCTCGTCCCTGTCCAAACTGTGGCGGAGCGCTTCGGACACTGTGACCTCACCGAGTCCCCTCGTGGATCGGGGCTCAAACGCAGAATGGCGGGCCACCAGCCGGAGCTTTTGGTCAGTGCGCATCGAGATGGCCCCGGACGTTCCCAGGTCCATCGTGCTGAAGAGGTCAGCAAAATGGTCTGCGGTGACCACCGCGAACACGACGCCTGCGAACTCACCGTTTGATCTTCGCAGGGGCCTTGCCAAACCGATCACCCAGTCGCCGGACACCTGGCTCAGTAGCGGATCCGAAACGACGGTACCCTGAGATTCCCTGGCCTTGATGAAATAGTCGCGGTTTGAAACGTCAGCGGCGGTGCCCTCAAGTCCGAGAACCACGCGCCCGCGCGCGTCGGCAACCCTCAGCGCCCGGACATGTTGGAGCAGATTGCGCTGCATGTTGAGAACGTCGCCGACGACTTCAACACCCCCTTTGGTGTTTGCGGCTTGGACGAATTGCCCCGCAACCGTCGCAAGAGCGTTGTCGATGAGACGCAGCTCCGCCGCCACCTCGGTGCTCATACTGCCAGCCAAGTTCTCCGCGGTGAGGCGCGCGGCGTCCTGGTCCCCATCCCGCGCGTTCGATAGGCTGACCCAAGCCACGGCTGTAACTGCGATGGCAACGAACAGATTTCCAAGAACGAGCCAGCGCTTCAGTAGCGGCAGTGACTGCATGGGGGTGGCGTTCCGGTGCGGCATGGCTGGATCTCGAAGAAGTCAGCGTTGTACCGCCCTCTCGATCCCGGTGCTAGAAGCACTCCACCGGTTTTTTTGTCATCGAAACACCTACAAATCTCTCCGAATGCGAACTGCCGCGTACGGGGATGGGGACGGGACGAAAGCAATGGTGCTGTCGGTGCGGGGGGCGCCTCGCGCCTTGCGATTCGAGCGGAGGCAGCGGTTATGCTCGGTCATACCGGGCTAGCGCTCGTTCATGCCTGGAAACCAGTGACGCTTCACCTTCACCCGACGTTCCCTGGGAACAGCGAGATGGCTCGCCGGATGCGCGAACTCGATTGGACGCGTACGTCGCTGGGCTCCCCTGACGACTGGCCGCCCCATCTGCGTAGTTCTGTCAGCCTGTGTTTGACGTCGCGCATCCCGATCGTGATGTACTGGGGCGAAGACTTCAACGTTCTCTACAACGACGCGTATATCTCTTTCCTGGGCGCGGACAAACATCCGCGCTTTCTTGGGGCGCCCGCGCGGGAATGCTGGCGTGAGATCTGGCCCACCATCGGTCCAATGCTGCGTAGCGTGGTGCAAACGGCGGAGGCCACCTGGGCGGAAGATCTGTTGATGCATTTCGCCAGACGGCTGCCGGCGGAGGAGGTTTACGTCCGATTCAGCTTCGGTCCCATCGTGTCACCGGACGGCTCACGCGTTGACGGTATTTTCTGTCCTTGCACGGAAACCACGGAGCGTGTCATCAGCGAGCGAAGAATTGACATGCTCCGTCAGCTCGCGCAGCGACAGTCGGCAGCGAGACAAACGACCGAGGTCGCGCAAGACGCTCTTGATACGCTGGCGAAAGATCCTCACGATCTCCCCTTCGCTGCGGTGTACCTGAGCACTGAGGATGCCGGCATGGCACGCCTGCTGGGCGCCACTGGTCTGACAGAGTCACCTTTGAACGCGCTGCCAACGGAGCTAGTCCTAACGGACCATGCCAATTCGTATATATCGGAGGACCTGCTCCGGGAAGTCTCAGCGATCCGTCCTCTGCAGCAAGTGCTGAACTTGCCCATTCCCGGCGCTGGACGCGGAGATGTGATGGGGCGGCTCCTGTGCGGCATCAGCGCGCATTTGGTATTGGACGACGATTACCGGTCGTTCTTGGAGCTTGTCGCCGCCAGCGTCGGAGCGGCGCTTGTAGAATCACAAGCGTACGAAGAGGAACGCAGACGCGCCGAGGCGCTCGCCGAGATCGATCGGGCAAAAACCGCATTTTTCACAAATGTGAGCCATGAGTTTCGAACTCCGCTCACCGTCATGCTCGGTCCGCTGGAGGAAGCGGTAGCGGACCTTGAAGGCAAGCCGGAGCACGCCTTAGTGCTCTCCGCACACCGCAACGCCGGGCGGCTCCTGAAGTTGGTCAATACCTTGCTCGAGTTTGCTCGCGTTGAAGGTGGACGTACAAACGCACGATTTGAACCGACGGATATCTCATCGCTGACCGCAGAATTGGCGAGCAATTTCCGGTCGGCTTGTGAAAATGCCGGGCTTCAGCTCAACGTCATTTGTCCGCCTGTTGGCCAGACGGTGTTCCTGGATCGGGACCACTGGGAAAAGATCGTACTGAACCTGGTCTCGAATGCGTTCAAGTTCACCTTGGAAGGCTCCATCACAGTCGAGGTACGTCAGTCCGAGGATGGGCACAACGTTGAACTACTGGTGCGGGACACCGGCAGCGGCATACCGGAAGCCGACGTTCACAAGCTTTTTGGCCGTTTCCAACGCATCGAAGGCGTCCGTGGTCGCAGCTTCGAGGGGAGCGGCATCGGGCTGGCACTCACCCAAGAGCTGGTCGGTCTGCACGGCGGCACGATCGACGTCAGTAGCAAGCAAGGGCAAGGCACTGAATTCAGGGTTTGCATTCCTTTCGGGCGGCACCATCTGCCATCCGAGAAGGTGCATGAAGCGCTCAATGTCCATCACAAGCCCTCACAGGCGACTGCCTACGTCAACGAGGCCCTCCAGTGGCTGCCTCAAGATGGCAACGTCCCGTCAGCTGACCTCGCCTCGACGAGCGTCGATTCCGCGGAAAGTCAGACTTTCCCACCAGCTGATCGGTCCCAACGAGTTCTTGTCGCCGACGACAACGCTGATCTGCGCGCCTATCTGCAACGGTTGCTGAGCTCGCATTACGAGGTGACGACTGCCGTCAATGGGGTTGACGCGCTTCAGAAGGCGCAAGCCATGCAGCCGGACTTGATCCTGAGCGACGTGATGATGCCGGAACTTGACGGCTTTGGTCTGATCACGAAGTTGCGTGCGGACGAGCGGACTCGAACCACCCCCATCTTGCTTCTCTCCGCGCGGGCTGGCGAAGAGGCTCGTGTCGAGGGACTGGCTGCGGGCGCAGATGACTACTTGGTCAAGCCCTTTTCCTCGCGCGAGTTGATGGCGCGCGTGGGAGCGCATCTGGCAATGGCCCAGCTTCGCAAGGACGCTGACCAGGCGGTCCGCAAGAGCGAGGCTCAGTTCCGCGCGTTGGTGACGGCCACGTCTGACATCGTTTATCGCATGAGTCCGGACTGGACGCAGATGCGTCATCTTATCGGTCAAGAATTCATCGCCGATACCGTTGAACCTAGCGACACCTGGTTATCGCAATATATCCCTGAAGGGGAGCGCGCACGCGTGGCGGCGGCTATTGAGATGGCGATCCGGGAGTGCAAACCCTTTGAACTTGAGCACCAGGTCCTCGGCGTCGATGGCACGCCGCGTTGGGTTTTCTCGCGCGCCATCCCAGTGCTCGAGCATGGGTCAATTACGGAGTGGCTCGGTGTAGCGAGCGACGTGACACAGCGCAAGCGAACCGAGCACGCCCTCCTGGAGGCCGATCGACGCAAGGATGAATTTCTCGCCACGCTCGCACACGAATTGCGCAATCCGCTCGCACCGATCAGGAACGCCTTAAGGATTTTCCGCGCAGGGGGGACTGACACGCCTACTCCCGCCCTTCGAGACATGATGGAACGGCAAGTCAACTATCTAGTGCGACTGGTTGACGATTTGATGGAGGCCTCACGCATCACGAGTGGCAAGCTGGAGCTTCAATTGGCCCTGGTGGACTTGAACGAAGTGCTCCGGACTGCGATCGAGACAAGCCGGCCGCTCCTTGAGAGCGCCCGTCATCGCGTGATCCTGCACGAGGCCGCACAGCCACTGCTTGTGAATGGTGACATCGTTCGGTTGACGCAGATCGTCGCCAACCTGCTCAATAACGCCGCCAAGTACACCGATGCTGGGGGGCGAATTGAGATAGGGGTACGACCTGAGGGCAGTTGCGCGATCGTGGACGTTAAGGACAGCGGCATTGGCCTCACCGAGGACGAGCTACCGCGTCTGTTTGAGATGTTCTCGCAGATCGAGGGTGCTCGTAAGCATGCCGCCGGTGGCTTGGGGATAGGACTGGCACTAGCAAAGCGGCTTGCAGAGATGCATGGCGGGACGGTGTCGGTGCGCAGCGACGGCCGCGGGCAGGGGAGCACGTTCTCGATTCGATTCCCTCTAGCGAAGACGCCCGCAGAAGGACATCAGAAGGCCGCCGAAGCGGCTGAGTCGTCGCTGATTAATCAAAAGGTGCTTGTCGTAGACGACAACGTTGACGCTGCGGACAGCCTTGGAGTCCTTTTGAGCATGTACGGAGCCGACGTAAAAGTAGCGTATGACGGTGCATCCGCTGTGGAGCTGGCTGTGCGTTGGGGGCCATCGGCCGTCCTGCTGGATCTGGGGATGCCCGTGATGGATGGATGGGAAGTCGCCCGTCGAATGCGCAGCGAGCCCGCGTTGCACAACACAACGTTGATCGCTCTGACCGGCTGGGGACAGACCGAAGATCGCGAACGCACGCAATCCTCCGGTTTTGACCACCACCTAGTGAAACCGGTTGATTTCACTGCGCTAAAGGAGGTTCTGGCATCGCCAAGCAAAGGGTTGGCGATGTGAGCCATTGGCGACCGACCACGGGCGCCAATGGCGCATCCAACAGTCGTCGGGCCCAAGCAGACCGACGGCCCGCTCGAGGGGGTTTATTCGAGTGGGGAACCGCCGAAGCGTTGCGCGAAGTTAGAGTGTCATGATGAGCGGAATCAACAGGGTTGCAAGACATGCCGTATGGATCTTTGGACTGCTCTGCACTCTCCAGACGCACGGTGCTGAGCCCCAGTGGTACCCCTTCGAGTGGTTCGAAGCCGAGGTCGTACCTGGAGCTGGCGCAGTCAAGGCCGGTGTGGTCTTGCCGATCAAGGTTAACGGGGTCGACTGTTATGGGCAACTGGATACCGGTGTGTCGAATTCACTCATCTGGCATCAGCAAGCCCCGCCAAGCCAGCCTCTGAGGGAGGTTGATATTGAAATCGCTGGGCGGCATCGAATGGTCCTGGCTGCCTCGGCTCAGGTGGATACCCTGGGTACCTGCAAGGACGGGCTCATCGCGACCATCGGCAATGCGTTCTTCGACGACGGCACCCTGACGCTGGACCTGAAGAACGCCCGCTTTAGCTTTGTTTCGGCCTCGTCGCTCGAAAAGGAACCTTTGTCGAGCCCCTTCGCATTTCCGCGCTGGTCAGGCAACGAAGGCGGTCACATCGTGGTGAGGCTTGGCCTGCCCAGCGGCCGGGAGGCGGACGTACTGTTCGATACTGGCGCGGCATCGTTCGGCCTGTCTGCGCTCACGGAGGACGGCTGGCGTAGCCTTACCGGCGACGAACCGCTACGCGCGAGCCCGACGGTACGCACCTACTCGGTCAACAGCTGGGGCAAACAGATCCCGTGCTATGACACGACGCTGTCTGGAAGCATTCGGGTTGTCCAAGGGTTCTCCGTATCCAACCCGAGAATTGCATACTGCGCACTGGAGGCGTTCAAGCCGGGTCAGAGGCTTGTTGCCCTGCAAGGTTTGCGGGACCTGAACGACTGCGTCATCACGTTAGATTTTCTCGCGCGACGCTGGATGATTAGCCGGCAGTTGTCCGCTCAGTGAGAGCCAGCATCAGACTTCACTCGATCTGGAGGCGGGGTTATCTCGCCGCTGCGGCCGATCCTACGAAGGCGATGCACTCCACAAGCTGAGAGTGGCAAGCACCAGGTACTCGGTCGGCCGCCTGACGGCACTGTCGCCGACCTGGGCGCCGCTGGGTGGCCCGGCTGAGGCCAACGTGCTCTATGTCGCCAATGAAGTTCTTTGCTCAGGTCTTTGGCCAACCTTTCTCCAGCAGTGAATCGCCGAGCGCGCAGTGGGCGCGAGCCGAGGCCCAGTGATCGGTATGCGTCCGGCGCACTCACCCAGAACGGTTGCACCGATTCAGCGCTCAGTGCCATCCTTGGGCAGGACGCACACACCCGTCGCACACACAAAGTTCCCATCGCCCGGCATCTCCTGGCAGAACAACACCAGGTACTCGTTCCCCAGGTCCCAAACAACGCGTCGGTCGATCTCCGCCTCGTGGTAGCCGCCTTCATAGGACGCGGTCCAGATGCCCGAGCCGTCTTCGAGCTCTTCGTCCTCCCGCGCTTCGTCATCGAAGTCGCTCGACATCGGCATGCCAGCAGGCCAGGTATTTCTCAGCGGCGTGCGGTCACCCAGCCACGCGGACAGTTCGGCCATGACGGCCTTGAAGACGTGCTCATTGGCCAGTTCCCTTTCGATCTGGTCGTCCGGCGTCAGGTCCTCGTCCTGCTCGAAGTCGCCGCTCTCATCGTGGAGCACCGCAATCTTGCGGCGTGGACCGTTGCGGAAGAAGTTGTGGTCGTCCTCGTGGATGCCGTAGAGCAGGACATCTCCGATCCGGTCCGGATACGGTGCGGCAACGAGTTGTTGGACAATGTCGAGAGGGGTGGGCTGAGTCATGGCCGCATTGGGGCCGATCCCCCCAGCCTGGCGAGTGGCTTAGGTCATCCCGTCGGGACTGCGCGGCTATTCCCCAAGCGCACTCCCGCCGATCCTTCGAGCTTCAACTCGACAGCCTTACGGTACAAATCCGTGGCTTGATCGTAAGCGTCTGGCGATGGCATCTTGATATCGGCGAGGTGCGTTGTTCGCCACAATCATGGACATGAGTTACGACATCAACCTGTACGACCGCAATTTTCTCGAGCGTGCCCTGACCCGGCAGCTTGGCGACTGGCGAGGCGCCCCTGCGTTGGACGACGGTGTTGCGCGCGACATTGCCTTGGAGGCAACCAGGCTCGGCTTCCAACGTGTCGCGCAAGATCCGCGGTTCGCTGCGTTTGCAGCGGCGCAAGGACACGCTGTAGCAGATGAGTACACGCTGGATTCGACCGACGTTTTGGCCCAGTTGATGGTCTTCAGGAACTCAGTGACGTTCTCGATCCCCTCGTCGAACCGAGCGTTGCAGTCAATCAGTTGGTGTCATCAGACCGCGAGGGCTATGGCCGCAAAGCACGGACTCGGGCTCTATGAATCGCAAACGGGCGAGGCCGGTGGCTAGCCGTTGCCGCCCTCGATGTGAGAGCACGCAGCAGCCTGCCGCCGGTAAGGCAGAAGCTCGTCAATCCGGCTAGCGGGCTGCAGCGGCAGTCCAGCCAGTCGCAACACCGTTGATCGCTACAACGACGAAGCCCTGGAACTCCCGGTCCGAGATTCGTATCGCTCCTTGACCAAAGTGCTTCGCCACGAAGTCCACCGCAGCTTCGAAGGGCAGAAAGTCTCCGACCCGGCGATGTACTTCAACCAGAAGCTCGTCAGCATGGATGTACTTGGCCACCAGGTCGCCGACAATGCCGTGCCGAAGGCCATTCTCGTCAGCCGCCACCACCCAATCGCGGGTGGCAGCGCGAACTTCGGGAAAATGCTGGTGCATCAACTCATGGACACGGCGCGAATTCATCAATTCATTCTGCCCTGTCAGGAGACATCGCCGCCCGCTTACGTATGCCGGTGCAATGCTGGGCAAACTACGTCGACTGTAGCGGTCGCCCGGAAGCCTGTGCCCGTCCTGCTGGTCTACCTGCTGCCCACGGCGCAACAGGCCTTGCGAGGCCTCAACGCGGCTATGGACCCGGCCAAGCTATGACGTGACGGTTCGCCGATTGCTAAAGCTGACGACAGCCACGTTGTCGGTTGTTCATAAATCCAGCTGCGGGAAACGCTCAGTCACCTTGCGCGCGATGGTGGCAATTCCGCCTTCCATCAGGGGCTTATGGCACACGAGATCGAAGACTCCGGCATCCAACGCCCTCACGTCGGAGGGCGGTGATGCGCTCATGGCCATGAGTAGCACATTGCCGTCATGCAGATCCCTCACGCGCTGGGCAAACGCGACACCGATCTCCATTGGCCTCTCGACGCCTGCGAGTACGACATGCGGGCGAAATGCGTCAATCAGCTTAAGAGCTTCGACCAGTGAACGTGCGGCTTGCACCGTCCAGTTTTGTGTGCGCATGAACAGGACCAGAGCGTCAGTGAGGTCCGTCAGCGGATCGATTATGAGGATCTTTGCCTGCATGCCTAAACCCCGGCAAGGCAGGGGCCCGGAACAAGAGAAGTGCCTTCCTGTTGCAGTGGCCGACGCAAAGGTGGCTTGAGAGGTGACGAGCTGACTGGCAACCTGAAGGCAAAGCCGGCTGAGGGCAAGATCCCGCCGCTGCGGCAGGCTTCGCAGAAGCGCCCGACGCGTTAGCCGAGAGTTCTTCGATGAATTTCCAGCGCTCAGAGACGTTGAGCCGCCGGCTCATTGTCGGCACGCTTTGAGAAATGTTCGAATTCGACCGTATCATGTGAACAACAGATCCGGATGGAGGAATTGGACGCGCCCAGTTGACGCAGGCGCCGCTGATTCTCCAGACGCACGGCTCGCTGTTTCTCCATCAAGGTCTGATAGAAGCGAAGGCCCGGCGGGCACCACGGATCGGCGGACATTTCGCCATGGTGGAAGTAGGCATCACCGGCTTGAAGCAGCCAGCCGGCATCAGTCTGAATCGCCACGCCTGCGTGTCCGAACGTGTGGCCGTGCAGCGGGACCATGGCAATTCCTTCGGGCAGTCCTTCGCCGCTGCATGCCCCTTGAAAACCGTTCCACGTCTCGCCCCCGCCAAGCCCATGGCTGACCCACCGCGACTGGCTCGACCATTGCTGCGGGCGATAACGCTGTCGATCCAGCCAAGTGGTTCGGCTCAGGGCACTATCGCGTTCCCGCGCCATCAAATGGATCTTTGCCTGCGGAAAGTCGTCCAGCCCGCCCGCGTGGTCGAAGTCCAGGTGAGTGAGCACGATATGCCGCACATCGCGGGTCGAAAAGCCCAGGGCGCCGATTTGGCGAACGGCGGTCATCTCCTCGCGAAAGTCCGGGCTGAGCATCGCCAGAAAGAAGGCGCTCAGCCGGGATCGAGGGTCTGCAATGTCCCGCAGTCCGTAGCCCGTGTCGACGAGCACCAGCCCGTCGCGTGACTCGACGAGCAGGCAGTGGCAGCATAGTTCGCCTCTTTGAAAGACACCGGGCGAACGGCCATCCATCAACCGCCCTCCCAAGGGACAAGCCGACACACAGTTGAGGTGATGGATGCGCATGATGGATGGCCTGCTGATGACGTGATCGAACGTCCTTGACTCCAGCAAACCACATTCCAGACGGCGACAAGGGCTTCTGCGGCCGTGGCGCCAATCGGGCGGCCTTCACCGACGTGGACCGGGTGCAGCTTAGAGCGGCGGTGTGCGCTGCGTTCTGCGTCCCGGCATGGGGAGTAACCCGTGGTTAGCCGTATGGAGCAAGCAGTGCCAGACCCGGTGTCGGGCGATTCCCTACACAGCATTCCTCATGTTGCTTCTAGTGAAGTCTGAACTAGCCAGGAAAACTCTCGGTACAGGCAACACGAGCACCCTTCGAAGAGGTCATCGACTGGCTAGCTCGCTTTCATTCAAGGGTAGGCTATGGGTTCTTCCATCCGTCTGAATCGCCCCCGATTTTGAGGAGGCTCAACACTCTGAGAGGATTGAGCCATGAGCAAATCGAACAAGTTCTCACCCGAGGTGCGTGAGCGTGCGGTGAGGATGGTGCAGGAGCACCGAGGGGAGTACCCGTCGCTGTGGGCGGCCATTGAGTCCATCGCGCCCAAGATCGGCTGCGTACCGCAGACGCTGAACGAATGGGTCAAGCGCGCGGAGATGGATGCTGGCGTGCGTGAGGGCGTGACGAGCAGCGAGGCCCAGCGCGTGAAGGTCCTTGAACGCGAGGTGCGGGAGCTGCGCAAGGCCAACGAGATTCTGAAGCTGGCCAGCGCGTTTTTCGCCCAGGCGGAGCTCGACCGCCGCATCAAGTCTTGAAGGCTTTCGTCGACCAGTATCGCCAGCAGTTCGGGGTCGAGTCGCTCTGCCGCGTCTTGCAGATCGCCCCGTCGGCGTACTGGCGGCATGCTGCTCGCCAGCGCAACCCGGCGCTGCGCTCGCGTCGCGCGCAGCGCGATGCCAGCCTCGTTCGTGTGGCAAGCCAACTTCCAGGTCTACGGCGCCGACAAGGTCTGGCGTCAGCTC
>CBIHOT010000037.1:0-54525 GCA_966211495.1 uncultured Roseateles sp.
TCATCGCCTCGGGCACGAGCAACCGGCAGACCAAGGCCCTGGCGTCCAGCGTGCGGGAGACGGTGAAGAAGCGTGGCATGCAGGTCATGCGCACCGAAGGCGAAGACAACGGCGAATGGATCATCGTGGACTGCGGCGCTGCCGTGGTGCATGTGATGCAGCCCGCCATCCGCCAGTACTACCACCTGGAAGAACTCTGGGGCGGCAAGCCGGTCAAGCTCAAGCTGGGCGACAGCGGCACCAAGCTGGTGAAGGCGTCCGAGCCGATGGACGAGGAAGATGAAGACGGCGTGATGGTGAAGAAGCCGGCCCGCAAGGCCAAGGCCGCCACCAGCGCCGCCGCACCGGCCAAGAAGGCGCCGACGCGCGCGGCTGGCAGCAAGTCGGCGGCGGCTAAGGCTGACGGCAAGGCACCCGGCAAGGCGGCAGGCAAGACGGCTGTGGGCAAGAGCGCTGCGGGCAAGACGGCTGCAAAGCCGGCCAGCAAGACCGCGGGCACCAAGAGCAGCAGCACCGCAGCCACCAAGTCCGCGGCGGCCAAGCCGGCCGCTCGCAAGACCACTGGCCGCTCCGCACCGCAGGAAGTGATCGCCCAGACCATCAAGGTCGGCACGAAGAAGCCGGCGGCGAAGAAGGCCGTGGCCACCAAGTCGGCGGCCAAGCCTGCAGCGAAGTCGGCGGCCCGTCCGGCAGCCAAGGCAGCGGCCAAGCCCGCCGCCAAGCCCGCAGCCAAACCGGCCACCAAGTCGGCAGCGAAGAAGCCCGCAGCTCGCAAGACCACGGTGACCACCGGCACCAAGTCGAAGTCCAAGGCCTGAGTCCGTGCGGCTGGTGTTGTGTGCGGTCGGCCAGAAGATGCCGGCCTGGGCGGATGAAGCGTACGAGGATTTCGCCAAGCGCTTCCCGCCCGAGATGCGTCTGGAGCTCAAGGCCGTCAAGGCCGAGCCTCGGACCACCGGCAAGAGCACCGAGCAGCTGATGGCCGCTGAAGCCCAGCGTCTGGAAGGCGCGTGCCCCAAAGGCGCGCGCCGGGTGATCCTCGATGAGCGGGGCGACCGGGTCACCTCCCGGCAGCTCGCGCAGCGCCTGGAAACCTGGCGCGGCGACGGGCGGGATGTCGCCATCTTCATCGGCGGCCCGGACGGTCTGGACCCCGCTCTGAAGGCGACCGCCGACGAGATGCTCCGCCTCTCCGACCTCACCCTGCCGCATGCCTTCGTGCGGGTGCTCCTCGCCGAAGGCCTGTACCGGGCCTGGTCTGTGATGGAAGGCCATCCGTATCACCGTGAGTGACGCCTCCCGTCCTTGATCTTCTGCTCCGTGCCCATTCCGATGCCTCTCCTTTATCTCGCTTCGCAAAGTCCCCGTCGTCGCCAACTGCTCGATCAGATCGGGGTGGCGCACGAGTTGCTGTTGCCGGGCGCTGACGAAGATGCCGAGGCGCTGGAAGCGGTGAGGGCCGGGGAGTCGCCGGACGACTATGTGCAGCGGGTGACGCTGGCCAAGCTGCAGGCCGCGCTGGAGCGGCGGGTGCGTCGTGGTCTGCCGGCCGGCGCGGTGCTGTGTGCCGACACCACCGTTGCGCTGGGCGCTGACATCCTCGGCAAGCCGCAGGATGCGGATGAGGCGCTGGCGACGCTGCGCCGACTCAGCGGCCAGGCGCATCGGGTGCTGACCGCGGTGGCGCTTGGGTTTACCGATACGGCTGGCACCGAGCGGATCTTGGCGGCACTGAGTGTCTCGACCGTCCGCTTCGAAACTGTCCCGGACGACCGCTTGGCCGCCTACGTGGCCTCCGGCGAGCCGATGGGCAAGGCCGGCAGCTATGCGATACAAAGTCAGGCGGCGGCATGGATCAGCCACATCAGTGGCAGTTATTCGGGCATCATGGGGCTGCCGTTGCATGAAACCGCCCGCTTGCTGAACGACGCAGGCTGGAGGCTGTAGCCCAAGCGATGCCGTCAGCCCGGAGGCTGACGGGAGCGCTGGAGCACAACAATATGGAAGATATCCTGATCAACTGGTCCCCCCAGGAGACACGGGTGGCGGTGGTCGAGAACGGAGCGGTGCAGGAACTGCACATCGAGCGCACGCTCGAGCGCGGCCTGGTGGGCAACGTCTATCTGGGCAAGGTGGCCCGGGTGCTGCCGGGCATGCAGTCCGCCTTCATCGACATCGGTCTGGAGCGGGCCGCTTTTCTGCATGTGGCCGACCTGCATCTGAATGGCGTGACGCCTCGCAACCATCATGGGGACGGGACCCATCCGGTGCCGATCGAGCGCCAGGTCTATGAAGGCCAGGCGCTGACGGTGCAGGTGATCAAGGACCCGATCGGGACCAAAGGTGCGCGGCTGTCCACCCAGATTTCGATTGCGGGTCGGCTGCTGGTGCACCTGCCGCAGGACAACCACATCGGCATCTCGCAGAAGATCGGCTCGCCGGAAGCGCGTGATGCGCTGCGCAGCCGCATGCAGACGCTGGCGTCCGCGGGGGTGCAGGACGGCAATACCGGCGGATTCATCTTGCGGACCAATGCGGAAGAGGCCAGTGACGACGAACTCGCCGCCGACATCGCCTATCTGCGCAAGACCTGGGGCACGATCCGCGAAAAGAGCCTGCGCCAGCCGCCGGGCACCTTGCTGTTCCAGGATTTGAGCCTGGTGGAGCGGGTGCTGCGCGACCTGGCCAGTGAGCGGACCAACTCCATCCGCATCGATTCCAAGCTGCAATACGACGTGCTGCGCGGATTCGGCGAGGCCTACATGCCGGCCGCAACGGCCAAGCTGGATCTGTATCGGGGCGAGCGGCCGATCTTTGATCTGCACAACATCGATGCCGAAGTGGCGCGAGCGCTGGCGCGGCGGGTGGATCTGAAGTCGGGCGGTTATCTGATCATCGACCAGACCGAGGCGATGACCACGATTGATGTCAACACCGGCGGTTTTGTCGGGGCCCGGAATTTCGACGACACCATCTTCAAGACGAATCTGGAGGCGGCGGGCGCGATCGGACGGCAACTGCGGCTGCGCAACCTGGGCGGGATCATCATTGTCGATTTCATCGACATGACCCGCGAGGAGCATAAGACGGCCGTGCTGCAGGAGTTTCGCAAGCAGCTCAGCCGTGACCGTACCAAGGTGACGGTCGGCGGCTTCACGCAGCTGGGGCTGGTGGAGCTGACGCGCAAGCGCACGCGCGAGAGTCTGTCCCGCATGCTGTGTGAGCCATGCCCGACCTGCGAGGCGCGGGGGCAGGTGAAGACGGCGCGGAGCATCTGCTACGAAATCATGCGGGAGATCCTGCGGGAGTCGCGGCAATTCAACCCGAAGGAATTCCGGGTGGTGGCGGCGGCGAACGTGGTGGAGATGCTGCTGGACGAAGAGAGCCAGCATCTGGCGGGGCTGTCAGACTTCATCGGCAAGCCGATTTCCTTAACCGCTGAGCCGACCAATCAGACCGAGCATTACGACATCGTGCTGATGTGAGGGGGGCCTCTACCCAAATCGCTGCAAAAAAGGCGACAATCGCTGCCGAATATGCAGCAGTTTGACGTCTCCCTTCTGTTCCCGGAATACCGGCGCCGCGTGCTGGCCCTCCTTCTCTTGCGGCCGGAACTTGCGTTGCATGGGCGCGAGGTGTCGCGGCGTACGGGGCTGGCGTCCGGCACGGTGACGCGCGAGCTCAACAAGCTGGTGCAAGCCGGCCTGCTCAAGCGGGAGAAGCGCGGCAATCAGCAGGTCTACAGCGCCCAGGTGCAGGGCCCGATCTTCACTGAACTCGCCAGCATCCTGCGCAAGACGGCCGGCATGGCTGATGTCCTGGCGGAGGCTTTGATGCCCCTCGCTGACCGATTGAAGTGGGCCTTCATATTTGGATCGGTGGGACGGGGCGAAGAGTCGGCAGGAAGTGACGTTGACGTGATGTTGGTCGGCCAGGCAGGCTTCAGGGAAGTGGTGGAAGCGCTTTTTCCAGCCCAGACTCAACTGGGTCGCGACGTGAATCCCAAGGTCTTTTCGACGGAGGAATTCAAGGCCAAGGCGCGTTCCGAGCCTTTTGTGCGGGATGTGCTGTCACGTCCCAAAATCTTCCTGATCGGGAATGCCGATGACCTTGCAGAATTTGTTGGGGGTGACGCTTGACGCTGTGGAGCCGGACCCCGTGATGATCGGCAAATTGCTGGCCGCGGCACGGCGCAACATTGCAGATGCGCAATTGCCTCAGTTGAGCGCCGAGAACCGGTTCGATGTGGCGTACAAAGCGATCATGCAGTGCGCCATGGCTGCGCTGCAGTCCAACGGTTATCGCACGTTGACAAGCAAGCCGGGACATCATCAAACGGCTCTCCAGACGCTCAGCTTGAGCGTGGGACTGCCGAGCGCTCAACTGATCGTGTTGGATGCGCTTCGCAAGCAGCGCAACTTGGCGGATTACTCCGGTGATCTGGTCCCTGAATCGACTGCTGCTGAATGCCTGCTCAGTGCACAGGCGCTATTCCGCCACGTTCTCGATTGGCTGAGGACCCAGCGCCCCCATTGGTCGCTGAGCGCATGAGCAGCGCCCACATCGCGCACGCTTGATCGCCGTCATCGCTGCAGTCATCGCCGCAGCGGCATCGTCTCGACCGGCATCGGTGGCGGAATCTCTTCCCACAGATCGCTGCCAGCTTCCGCCACCGCCCAACGCACCTCCGGCAGGGCCAGCAAGCCGCTGAGCAGATGCTGCAGCGCCTCGGCGCGGGCGGCAGGCATGCGCGCAGAGACCAGAAGACCATTCCAGTTCCCGCGCGGGAAGCTGTCGGGGTGGCTGATCAACGGTGGCAGGGCGCGGGTGGTGACGCGGTCGGTCGCATCGGCGGAAAGGTCACCCATGCGCGCCAGCGCCGCCAGGATGCGAGGATCCGGCGGCGGGCGCGAACCACCCAGCCGTTGGTCCGCCCGTGACTGCATCGGGCTGGGCGTCAGATCCGCAGGGAAGACCGACATGAACGGCAGGCCACCCACCTGCGCCAGCAGCCGGAATCGCGCCAGCGAGACCGGAGGCGTGGCCTCCCACTGTGAAGCACGAGCAGACCCGGCGGTCCCCGGGCGTTGACGATCCGCGCGAGGCGCCGGCGGCTGGGCATCCAGCATCCGCGCGCTGGTGAGCAGCACCAGGCGTCCGTCCGTGGCCGCGTCCGCGATCCAGCGCGCTGCCGTGCGCCCCTGATTCTCCGGCAGATTCCGCACCGTCACCGGGACGCCAGCGCGTGCCGACCAGGCTTGGGCCAATACCCGCGCCACATGGTCCGGACCGCTGCCTTCCACGAAGGGCGTCACGAGCACCACCGCGTCAGGGTCGGCAGATGCTCCTGCTCCTCTGCCGCCTTCCACGATCGCTCTCGTCGCGCCACCCGCTTCGGGTGCGATGGCCGGCGCCGTTGCCGGTCTCATCGGCGCGCCCACGTCCGCAGCCCAAGCCGCACCCGTCACCGCCATCCCGGCGCCCAAGCAGAGCACCTGGGCGAGCAGCGCCACACAGCAGCGCCTCATCCCCCCGAGCCAGGCGGGTCGAACACCTGACGCGGGCAGGGTATTTGCCCTTCGATGCCGGGTGCGCGGGCCGCCGCCGCCATCCCCCTGTGCGGACAGCGTTGCTGACGAGCCGGAGGGTGTGGTCCGGCCTGGCTTCTGACCCGTTGAGCTGTCAGCGGTCGTTTCCAACCGCGCAAACGCAGCCAAAGCGGTGGACGCCATGGGCGCCGTGGTCGCCATGGGCGCCGTGAACGCCACGGAGGCGGCGGGCAAGGGCAGGCGGATGGCAAAAGGACGGCAGAGCAGCTTCAGCATGAGACAAACAACTGTGGAGACCAGCGGATGACGCGACGTCACGAACGATTGGGGACATTCTGGGCAGCACCGCTCGCCCGAATCCATGACTCTCATGCGCAAAGGTCCTGCGCGGCACCCCTCAAGATTGGTAGGAGCCGCCCAATCCTGACCAGTCCCACACCGTCTCCTTGAGATTCCACCGGGACAATTCGTAGCCTCTTGCGAAGCGCACCGCGCAACCACCGCGTGCGGCTCGTGCACAATTCGGACTTCATTCATTGCGCAAGCCATGATCAACAAGACACAAGCCTCGCCTTCGACGACATTGACGCGCCGCGCCCTGCTGGGCAGCGTCGCTGCCGGGCTCACCGTGCCCACCTGGTCTTCCGCCTGGGCCCAGTTCCGGGTCGAGATCGCGGGTGTCGGCGCCACCCGGCTGCCGATTGCCATCAACGACTTCAAGGATGAAACCGCCACCGGTCAGGCGCTGGGCGCCATCATCCGGGCCGACCTGGAGCGCAGCGGCCAATTCAGCATGGTCCCCGGCCAGCCGGGCCTGTCCGAAACCAGCGTGCCCCAGTACGGCGATTGGCGCTCGCGCGCGGCAGACGCCCTGGTGGCCGGTTCCGCCACCCGCCTGGCCGATGGTCGCTTCGACGTGCGTTACCGCCTCTGGGACGTGGTCAAGGGTCAGGAGCTGGCCAGTGAAAGCGTGCCCGTCGTCACCGCCGACCTGCGTCTGGCGGCTCACAAGATTGCTGACGCGATCTACCAGAAACTGACCGGCGACCGCGGTGTCTTTGCCACCCGTCTGGTCTATGTGAACAAGGCCGGTCCGCGTTACACCCTGCGGGTGGCCGATGCGGACGGTGAGGGCGAACAGACCGTGCTCGCCAGCCCTGAGCCAATCATCTCCCCGGCCTGGTCGCCGGACGGGAGCGAACTGGCCTACGTGTCCTTCGAAACCCGCAAGGCCGTGGTCTGGATCCAGGACCTGCGCACGGGTCGTCGTCGCAAGATCGCCGACTTCCGCGGCAGCAACAGCGCTCCGGCCTTCTCGCCCAACGGACAGCAACTGGCGCTGACCCTGTCGCGCGACGGCGGCTCGCAGCTGTACCTGATCGGCCGGAACGGGGAGGGCGTGCGTCGCCTGACCCAGAGCCCGTCGATCGACACGGAACCGGTCTTCACCCCCGACGGCGCGCAGATCTATTTCGTCAGCGACCGCGGCGGCGCGCCCCAGGTCTACCGCATGCCGGCCGGCGGTGGCAGCGCTGAACGCGTGACCTTCAGCGGCAACTACAACATCAGCCCCACCATCAGTCCGGACGGCCGCACGCTGGCCTACATCACCCGGGTGGGGGGCGGCACCTTCAAGCTCTGCGTGATGGACATCGCCAGCGGCAATGTGCAGCAGGTCACCGACACGACGGACGACGAAAGCCCGAGCTTCGCGCCCAACGGGAAGCTGATCGTCTACGCCACCCGTGCCGGCGGCCGGGACGTGCTGATGACCACCACCCTGGACGGCAAGGTCAAAGCCAAATTGGCGACCCCGACGGTGGCGGACATCCGCGAACCCGCCTGGGGCCCGTTCGGCAATTGACGCCCATGTCAGGCATCCGGTTTGCCCTGGTCCCCTTCGCGCCGCCTCACGAATGTGCGAGTCGCGAATCTGTCACCAGCGGGAAGGGTGCTGGTGACACTCGCGGGCCTTACAGCGTGACCGACGATTGCTTCACAATTCGTGTTTTTCCGGCTGATGCCGGTATTTCCGGCGTCCTGCCGACACTCGCCTGCCCTTGATCATTAGGAGCGCTTACTCATGAAAATCGAAAAACTGATGCTGAGCCTGGTGGCTGCTGCCGCCCTGGCTGCTTGCAGCTCGACCAAGCTGGACGAAAAGCCGCCGGTCGAAACCGCTCAGCCGGTGACCCAGCAGCAGACCACCCCGACCCCGCCGCCGGTCTCCGAGCGCCGCGTGGAAACCGTGGATCTGGGCAAGCAGCTGGATGAGGCCGTGGCCAACCAGCGCGTGGTCTACTTCGACTTCGACAGCTACGTGGTCAAGGACGACTACCGCAACCTGATCGAGACCCACGCCAAGCGCCTGAACAACAAGAAGTCGCTGACGCTGAGCCTGGAAGGTCACACCGACGAGCGCGGCGGCCGTGAGTACAACCTGGCCCTGGGTCAGAAGCGTGCAGAAGCCGTGGCCAAGTCGCTGACCCTGCTGGGCGTGGCGTCGAGCCAGGTCGAGCCGGTGAGCTTCGGCAAGGAGCGTCCGGCTGATAATGGCCACACCGAAGAGGCGTGGGCCAAGAACCGCCGCGTCGAACTGCGCGATAAGTGAGAGAGATGAGCATGCTGCGTTTTCCCCGTTTCTCCCCGTTGATGCTGGGCGTGGTCCTGGCCTGGACCGTCAGCGGTCCGGCTCAGGCCGCACTGTTTGAGGATGATGAGGCCCGCAAGGCCATCCTGGACCTCCGTGCCAAGCAGACGCAGAACGAGGACGCGCAGCGTGCCCGTCTTGAGCAGCTCCAGAACCAGCTGGCCACCGCTCAGCGGGGCCTGCTGGACCTCTCCGGGCAGATCGACGGCCTGCGGGCCGAGATCGCCAAGCTGAGAGGTCAGAATGAACAGCTGGCGCGTGATCTGTCGGAGACCCAGCGCAAGGTGTCCGACCAGACCGCGACCATCGACAACCGTCTGCGTCCGCTGGAACCCCAGAAGGTGTCGGTGGACGGCAAGGAATTCCAGGCGGACCCGGAAGAAAAGCGGCAGTTCGATGCCGCCATGGGCCTGATCCGCAACGGCGACTTCAATGAAGCCGTGTCGGCCTACTCGTCCTTCCTGCAGCGTTATCCCGCCAGCGGCTATACCGACACGGTGCGCTTCTGGCTCGGCAATGCGCAATACGGCAAGCGCGACTACAAGGGCGCGATTTCGACCTTCAAGTCCTTCGTCGCTGCCAACCCGGACCACGCTCGGGCGCCCGAGAGCCTGCTGGCCATCGCCAACTGCCAGGTGGAACTCAAGGACACCAAGAGCGCTCGCAAGACGCTGGATGACCTGATCAAGGCCTATCCGAACACCGAAGCGGCGCGCGCGGCCAAGGAGCGGATCGCGTCGCTGCGCTGACCCTAGCACCGCACGCGTTTGCGTGCGATCGTGGACCCAGGCCCCGCCGGACACTCCGCGGGGCTTTGCTGTTTCTGAGACGATGATCGGCATGACCGAGACGCCATCCACTGCCCCTGCCAACGACCTCGACGCCGACAGCGAACGCCGCTTCGGCGGCCTGCAGCGCCTGCATGGCGAGCGCGACTACCGCCACCTGCGTGCCGCCCGTTTCGCGGTGGTGGGCCTGGGCGGTGTGGGCTCCTGGGTGGTGGAGGCGCTGGCCCGTATGGGCGTGGCCCGGCTGGTGCTGATTGACCTGGACCATGTGGCCGAGTCCAACATCAACCGGCAGGTGCAGGCTCTGGGCAGCACGCTCGGCATGGCCAAGGCCGAAGCGCTGAAGCAGCGGGTGGCGGACATCCACCCCGGCTGCGACGTGTTGACCATCGAAGAATTCGTGGACGACGAGAACTGGCCGCGGCTGCTGGGCGACGTGCAGATCGACGGCATCGTGGACGCCTGCGATCAGGTACGGGCCAAGGCGCAGATCGCCGCCTGGGCGCGGCGGCTGAAGCTCGCTCATCTGTGTGTGGGGGCCGCGGGCGGCAAGCATCGTCCGCAGGATGTGGAAGTGCTGGACCTGTCCGAGACCACCCATGACCCGCTGCTGGCCAGCCTGCGCCAGCGGCTGCGCAAGCTGCACGGGCTGCCGAAGCAGGGCAGCATGGGCGTGCGCTGCGTCTTCTCGCGGGAGCCGGTGCGGCGTCCGGACGCTGCGTGCGATGTCGACGGCAGCCTCAACTGCCACGGCTATGGCTCGAGCGTGGCGGTCACGGCAGGCTTCGGCATGGTGGCCGCCGCGGACCTGGTGGCGCAGTATTTGAAGGCACTTGCGCGCCGCGAAAAAATCGCTCTATAATCTGCGGCTCTGCTGAGGGGCAAACACCTCGAAGAGTAAAACGATGGGTCGTTAGCTCAGTCGGTAGAGCAGCGGACTTTTAATCCGTTGGTCGCAGGTTCGAATCCTGCACGACCCACCATGCGAGTTTTGTGATCGTTCGAAGCGTTGCTTGTTGAAGATATTCAGCAAGCGTTTCAAACCTCAACACTTGCATCGTCTTTCAGAGATGATCTGCGCGAGTCGTGGAGAATTGACGAAAGATAATGTGCAAAACATCGTCAAAGATTAAGTCGGCAGGCCATAATATGATTTATAGTATGGCTTGCAGTGGATCCAGGGGCTCTTAGCTCAGTTGGTAGAGCAGCGGACTCTTAATCCGTTGGTCGAAGGTTCGAATCCTTCAGGGCCCACCACTACAGACAGAATTTGAGACTTTGCAGAATATCGGGCTCTTAGCTCAGTTGGTAGAGCAGCGGACTCTTAATCCGTTGGTCGAGTGTTCGAGTCACTCAGGGCCCACCAACTCTTTCGATGGCGCGCAAGACGTGCGTCCTTGAATGAAGCAGCAGAATCACCTGCGCTTCGTCCAATATGTCATCGAATCCCCGAAAGGGCACAGCTTGCTGTGCCCTTTTTTATTTTTCCGCTGGCATTCTTGGCTGGGTCTGCGTCTTGTCCCCCGCTTTGTGAAGGCAAAGTCCCCTCGGCTAGACTGATGCACTCCTTTGAGGTTCACATGTCCCAAATTCAAGAAGCCACCCTCCTGGCCGCCCTGCAGCAGGTGGTGGATCCCAATACCGGTCGCGATCTCGTCTCGACCCGGCAACTCAAAAATCTGCGCATCCAGGGCGACTCGGTCAGCTTCGATGTTGAGCTGGGGTATCCCGCCGCCAGCCAGATCGACAGTCTGCGTGGCGCCCTGGTCACCGCTGCCCGGAGCGTCGCCGGTGTCGGCAACGTGAGCGTGAGCATCACCAGCAAGATCATTGCGCATGCGGTGCAGCGCGGTGTGCAACTGCTGCCCGGGGTGAAGAACATCGTGGCCGTAGCGTCAGGCAAGGGCGGTGTGGGCAAGAGCACCACTGCCGCCAACCTGGCACTGGCCCTGGCAGCCGAAGGGGCCAACGTCGGCCTGCTGGACGCTGACATCTACGGTCCGAGCCTGCCGCTGATGCTCGGCATCCAGGGGCGACCCGAAAGCACGGACGGCCAGACGATGGAGCCGCTGGTCTCCCATGGTCTGCAGCTGATGTCCATCGGTTTCCTGGTGGAAGAAGACCAGGCCATGGTCTGGCGCGGTCCGATGGCCACCCAGGCGCTGGAGCAGTTGCTGCGTCAGACCCGCTGGCGCGATCTGGACTATCTGGTCATCGACATGCCCCCGGGCACCGGCGACATCCAGCTGACGCTGTCGCAGCGCGTGCCGGTGAGTGGCTCCGTCATCGTGACGACGCCGCAGGACATCGCCCTGATCGATGCCAAAAAGGGACTGAAGATGTTCGAGAAGGTGGGCGTGCCCATCCTCGGCATCGTTGAGAACATGGCAGTGCATGTCTGCAGCAATTGCGGCCACGCCGAGCACATTTTTGGCAGTGGCGGCGGCGCACGCATGGCTGAGCAGTACGGCATGGAATTGCTGGGGTCGCTGCCGCTGGCGCTGTCCATCCGCGAGCAGGCCGACAGCGGCAAGCCGACGGTGGTGGCTGAGCCCGACAGCGTGCATGCGGCTGCCTACAAGGCCATCGCCCGCAAGGTGGCGGTGAAGCTGGCGGGTCAGGCCAAGGACTACTCGTCGAAGTTCCCGACCATCACCATCTCCAAATCGACCTGACCCATATTCGCAGGGTCTAGCAAAAACTCTGCTGGAAACTGCAAATTTTGGGTTTTCAGAAAAGCTGCAAACCCGGGTCATTTGCCAGAGTTTGGGGCTTGGTTTTTGTGCGGTGCAAAAAGCTGGAAAAGCAGCTGCGCACGTCGTCATGGCCCCACATCCAGAACGCTGAGCGCGCGTCCGAAAGGTCGCGCGCTTTTTTCATGACGCGCCACAACCCCGATGAACAGGGGCCTCCCGGCCGTCAGGACAACTTTGGATGCATATTCGGGCGGTCGACTGTGCGGGTGGCGTGTGCCACTGCACACTTCTTCGCGCTCTGACATTGGACAAAGCTTTCGCTTTGTGTGGAAATAATGAATGCGGGCCGCGTGTCGGCCGTGATTTTTTCCGAGTGGCAACGTCGCCATCTCAGGAGGCATCGATAACATGGACATGAACCGGAGGCACTTCTTCCGGGTGAGCGGGGCGGCCGTGATGGGCTCCAGCCTCGTTGCGCTGGGGTTCTCCCCCACCGCGGCACTGGCGGAGACACGCCAGTTCAAGCTCTCCCGGGCGACAGAAACACGCAACACCTGCCCGTACTGCTCGGTGGGTTGCGGTCTCATCATGTACTCGCTCGGTGACAAGGCCAAGAACGTCAAGAGCGAGATCGTTCACATCGAAGGGGATCCGGACCATCCGGTGAACCGCGGCACGCTGTGCCCGAAGGGCGCCGGCCTGCTGGACTTCATCCACAGCCCGAACCGCCTCAAGTATCCGGAGATCCGCGAAGCCGGCTCCAAGGAATGGAAGCGCGTCAGCTGGGACGAGGCGTTGAACCGCGTCGTCAAGCTGATGAAGGCGGACCGTGACGCCAACTTCGTCGCCACCAATGCGCAGGGCCAGACCGTCAACCGCTGGTTGACCACCGGCATGCTGTGCGCCTCGGCGTCGTCGAATGAATCGGGCTACATCACCCACAAGGCGATGCGCTCGATGGGGTTGCTCGCGTTCGACAATCAAGCGCGCGTTTGACACGGACCGACGGTGGCCAGTCTGGCCCCGACGTTCGGACGCGGCGCGATGACCAACCATTGGGTGGACATCAAGAACGCTGACCTGATCCTGATCATGGGCGGTAATGCCGCCGAGGCTCATCCCTGCGGTTTCAAGTGGGTGATCGAGGCCAAGCATCACAACAAGGCGAAACTCATCGTCGTGGATCCGCGCTTTACCCGCTCGGCCGCGATGAGCGACTATTACGCGCCCATTCGCGCGGGGTCGGACATCGCCTTCCTGGGTGGCGTGATCAACTATCTCTTGTCCAACGACAAGATCCAGCACGAGTACGTCAAGCACTACACCAACGCCAGCTTCATCGTGGGCGAGGCCTTCAAGTTCGAGGACGGTCTGTTCTCGGGTTATGACGCGGCCAAGCGCAGCTACAACAACTCGTCCTGGGCGTATGAGATGGACGAGAAGGGGTTTGCCAAGGTCGATCCGACCCTGCAACACCCCCGCTGCGTGCTGCAGCTGATGAAGCAGCACTATGCGCGCTACACGCCTGAAATGGTCAGCACCATCTCCGGCACGCCGAAGGACAAGTTCCTGAAGATCTGCGAGTCCATCGCGGAGACGTCGGCGCCGGGCAAGGTCATGACCATCATGTACGCGCTGGGCTGGACGCAGCACAGCCAGGGCTCCCAGATCATCCGCACGGGTGCGCTGGTGCAGCTGCTGCTGGGCAACATCGGCCTGGCCGGCGGCGGCATGAACGCGCTGCGCGGTCACAGCAACATCCAGGGCCTGACCGACCTGGGCCTGCTCTCGACGGCCCTGACCGGCTACATGAGCCTGCCCAAGGAGTCCGAACAGGACCTGGACACGTACTACAAGACCCGCGCCCTCAAGCCGCTGCGTCCCAACCAGATGAGCTTCTGGCAGAACTATCCCAAGTTCTTCGTCAGCCAGCAAAAGGCGTGGTGGGGCAAGGCTGCGACCAAAGAGAACGACTGGGCCTACCACTATCTGCCGAAGTGGGACAAGGGCTACGACATGCTGCAGACCTTCGACCTGATGCATCAGGGGAAGATCAACGGCTACATCTGCCAGGGCTTCAACCCGGTGGCGTCGCTGGCCAACAAGACCAAGGTGGTCGAGAGCCTGTCCAAGCTGAAGTACCTGGTCATCATCGATCCGCTCGAAACCGAGACCGCGAACTTCTGGAAGAACTACGGCGAGCACCACGACGTCAAGACGGAAGAGATCCAGACGACCGTGTTCCGCTTCCCGAGCACCTGCTTCGCGGAAGAGGACGGATCGCTGACCAACTCCGGTCGCTGGCTGCAATGGCACTGGCGCGGCGCCGAGCCTCCGGGCGAAGCCAAACAGGACGCCGAGATCATTGCCGAGCTGTTCCTGCGCATGCGCGGTCTCTATCAGAAGGAGGGCGGTGCCTTCCCGGATCCGATCGTCAACCTGAGCTGGCCCTACAAGATTCCGAACAGCCCTTCCGCGGAAGAGCTGGCGATGGAATTCAACGGCAAGGCGCTGGCCGACGTGCTGGATCCGAAGGACCCGACCAAGGTGCTGGCCAAGGCCGGTGAACAGCTCTCCGGTTTCGGTCTGCTGCGGGACGACGGCTCCACCTCCAGCGGCTGCTGGATCTATGCCGGCGCCTGGACGCAGGCGGGTAACCAGATGGCTCGTCGGGACAACTCCGACCCGTGGGGCATCGGCCAGACGCTGAACTGGGCCTGGGCCTGGCCGGCGAACCGTCGCGTGCTCTACAACGCGGCCTCCTGCGACCCGAGCGGCAAGCCCTGGAATGCCAAGCGCCGCCTGATCAGCTGGACCGGTGACAAGTGGACCGGCTCGGACGTGCCCGACATCCGTCCGGATGCGAATCCGAACGACCCGGATGCGGTGCGCCCGTTCATCATGACCGCCGAAGGTGTGGCACGCCTGTTTGCGCCCAGCGGTCTGGCGGACGGTCCGCTGCCGGAGCACTACGAGCCGTTCGAGACGCCGCTGGAAGTCAATCCGCTGCATCCGAACAATCCGAAGGCCAAGAGCAATCCGGCCGCGCGTGTGTTCAAGAGCGACTTCGAACAGTTCGGCAAGCCGGACAAGTTCCCGTATGTCGCCACGAGCTATCGCCTGACCGAGCATTTCCACTACTGGACCAAGCATTCGCGGTCCAACGCGGTCATCCAGCCGCAGCAGTTTGTCGAGATCGGCGAGGAACTCGCCAAGGAGAAGGGCATCGCCAATGGCGACACCGTCAAGGTCAGCTCCAACCGCGGCGCCATCAAGGCCGTGGCGCTGGTGACCAAGCGGGTGGCGTCGCTGGACGTGGGCGGCAAGCGGGTGCATACCGTCGGCCTGCCCAATCACTGGGGCTTTGTGGGGCTGGCTCGCCCCGGCTTCCTGGTCAATACGCTCACCCCGTTCGTGGGTGACGCGAATTCCCAGACGCCGGAAGTGAAGAGCTTCACCGTCAACATTGAGAAAGCCTGATCATGTCCTCGCTTCAATCGCTCGACATCGCGAAGCGCTCGGCCACGACCACGCCCAGCCCTGACGCCCGCCGTCAGGTCATCGAGGTGGCCAAGCTCATCGACGTGTCCTCCTGCATCGGCTGCAAGGCCTGCCAGGTGGCCTGCATGCAGTGGAACGACCTGCGCGACGAGGTCGGTCACAACGTCGGTGTCTATGACAACCCCGCGGACCTGTCGCCGCAGTCCTGGACGGTGATGCGCTTCTCCGAGGTGGAGGTCCAGCAGGACCGCCTCGAATGGCTGATCCGCAAGGACGGCTGCATGCACTGCGAAGACCCGGGCTGCCTCAAAAGCTGCCCGTCGCCCGGTGCGATCATCAAGTACCAGAACGGTATTGTTGATTTCATCTCGGAGCACTGCGTCGGCTGCGGCAACTGCGTCACCGGCTGTCCGTTCGACGTGCCTCGCATCTCCAAGGCCGACAACAAGGCCTACAAGTGCAGTCTCTGCTCCGACCGCGTCGGGGTGGGCCTGGAGCCGGCCTGCGTCAAGGCCTGCCCGACCGGCGCCATCCGCTTCGGTTCGAAGGAGGACATGCACGAGTTCGCCGAGGAACGGATCGAAGACCTGAAGGAACGCGGCTACGACAAGGCCGGTGTCTACGACCCGCAAGGCGTCGGCGGCACCCACGTCATGTACGTGCTGCAGCATGCGGACCAGCCGGAGCTCTACCACGGCCTGCCCAAGGATCCGAAGATCAGCCCGCTGGTCTCCTTGTGGAAGGGCGCGGCCAAGCCGCTGGCGGTGGCCGCCATGATCGGCGCCGCCGTGGCGGGCTTCTTCCACTACATGAAGGTGGGTCCGATCGAGTCGGGGCATGACAACCCCGATGAAGACGAAGAGTTCGCCGATGAGCAGGCGCGCAGCCGCGCGCATGCCAGCGGCTCGGACACCCGCAGCGACCTCAACGGCCCGCGTGGCTGAGGAAGGAGCGAATCATGTTGCAACGCTATCCTGACGCGCAGCGGATGAACCATTGGCTCATCGCCTTGCTGTTCTTCGGCGCCGGCCTCTCCGGGCTGGCCTTCTTCCATCCGAGTCTGTTCTTCCTGAGCAACCTGTTCGGCGGCGGCCCCTGGGCCCGCATCCTGCATCCCTACATGGGGCTGCTGATGGTGCTGGCTTTTGCCGTGCTGGCGGTGCAGCTCTGGAAGGAGAACCGCTGGACGAAGACCGACACTGAGTGGGTGCGCCACAGCAAGGACATGCTGGCCGGTGACAAGTCCAACATGCCGCCTGCCGGCAAGTACAACGCCGGCCAGAAGGGCATCTTCTGGCTGATGGTGGTGTGCCTGGCGGTGCTGCTGGTGACCGGGGTCATGTTCTGGCATGCCTGGTTCCCGGAAGGCAACATCCTGATGCGTCGCGTCGCCGTGCTGCTGCACGCGGCAGCGGCCACCGGGCTGATTCTGGGTGTCATCGTTCACATTTATGCCGCGATCTGGGTCAAGGGCACCATTCGCGCCATGACTCGTGGTACGGTGACGGAGACCTGGGCCAAGCACAACCACCCTCTGTGGTACAAGGAAGTCAAGGAGCGTCCGCGCGCATGACGGCCACGAGCAATACTGGCAAGCCGGTGAGCAGCCAGATCCGTCTGATGACACCGGAGGAGATCGCGGTGAATGCGGGGGCTCGCCCCGCGCCGCTGCGATTGCCGGAAGCCGGTGTCTTCGCCGAACGCGCGCTGCGACTGCGCCAGCTGGCGCAGGACCATCCGATGCGGGACTACCTGCTGTTCGCTGCCGAACTGGCCCAGCGCCAGCACGAGCAGCTCAAGCAGGCACGCCCGCTGACGCTGCCCACCGAGTCCGATCTGGCCGAGGCCATGGCCGCCGGCCTGCCGCCGCTCGACAGCCGCACCTTCGTCCGCCAGAGCGTCTGGCGGGACGAGTTGCGCGAGCTGCTTCAGCACCTCAGCACCGCAGCCGTTCCGGCACCGGTGCAGGCGCTGGCCAAGGACCTGATGCAGCTGGACGAAGCCGCACTGGACAAGCAGGCGCAAGCGCTGCTGGCCGGTGGCGGCCCCGGCCTGGATCCGGCCGCCGCGCCGATGCTGGCGGCCGCCCTGCAGCTGTACTGGGTGCGCCTGGTGCAGCAACTGCAGGACCGCTACCAGCGCGCCGGCAAGACGGAGCATCTGGCGCCGTTCGGCATGATCGACGACCCGACCATCTGCCCGTGCTGCGGCTCGCGGCCGGTGGCGTCCATCACCCGCATCGCCGCGGAAACCTCTGGTCAGCGCTTCCTGGCCTGCTCGTTGTGCGCCACGCAATGGCATTACGTGCGCATCAAGTGCACCCAATGCCAGAGCACCAAGGGCATCAGCTTCCGCCAACTGGTGGACGATGACGGCCACAAGCCCAATGAAGCGGTCCAGGCGGAATGCTGCGAGACCTGTGGCCACTATCTGAAGCAGGTGCACATGGAGAAGGAACTGCAGGTCGAGCCGCTGGCGGACGATCTGGCGTCCCTGACCCTGGACCTGCTCGTGGGTGAGCTGGGCCTGGTGCGGCATGGCTTCAATCCGCTGCTGATTCTCGGAGAAGCCGACGCCGGCGACGACCGCCCCCCCGGCGGCGACACCGACGCTCCCGGCCCCGCCCACACCGGCGCGGCGCCACCGGATCCCGGAGGGCACTGAGCATGAAGCCCGAGGCATCCATGGTCCATGGTCCGACGGCGAGTCTCCCGGCAGACGCCCCAGCGGCGTCGCCGGCTGTCCCCAAAGACCTTCCCTCGATTGACCGACTCCTGCGCGACCCGGCGGTGACCCCGCTGGTCGCCGCGCATGGTCACGCCCTGGTCGCATCGCAGGCGCGTGAGCTGCTGGACCGCTGGCGTGCCGAAGCGCTGCAGGGCCGGCTCTCACGCGAGCAGCTTCCGCAACTGCCCGACGCTTTGCGCATCCGCTGCGAAGAACGCCTGACCCCGCGCATGCGCCGGGTGATGAACCTCACCGGCACGGTGCTGCACACCAATCTGGGCCGGGCCCTGCTCGCCGATGAAGCGCTGCAGCAGGTGCTGGCCTGCATGGGTTCGCCCAACAACCTTGAATTCGATCTCGCGCTGGGCGCCCGTGGCGATCGGGACAGTCTGGTCGAAGACCTGCTGTGCGAGATCACCGGCGCCGAAGCGGCCACCGTCGTCAACAACAATGCGGCGGCGGTGCTTCTGGGCATTGCGGCGCTGGCGGGTGGACGCGAAGTGATCGTCTCCCGCGGTGAGCTGGTGGAGATCGGCGGAGCCTTCCGCATGCCGGATGTGATGGCGGCGGCTGGCGCGAAGCTGGTCGAGGTGGGCACCACCAACCGCACCCATCCGCGCGACTATGAAGCCGCCATCGGACCGGCCACCGCGCTGCTGATGAAGGTGCACACCAGCAACTATGCAATTCAGGGCTTCACCTCGTCGGTGGATGAAGCGACGCTGGCTCCGATTGCGCGTGCCCGCGGCGTGCCGCTGATGACCGACCTGGGCAGTGGCTCGCTGGTGGACCTGGCGCAATGGGGCCTGCCGGCCGAGCCACTGCCGCAGCAGATGCTCAAGGACGGCTGCGATGTGGTGACCTTCAGCGGCGACAAGCTGCTGGGCGGACCGCAGGCCGGACTGATCGTCGGCACGCGCCAGCACATCCAGCGCATCCGCAAGTTCCCGATGAAGCGGGCGCTGCGCCTGTCCAAGCTGCCGCTGGCCGCCTTGGAGGCGACGCTGCGGCTCTATCTCAAGCCTGACCGCCTGACGCGTGATCTGCCGACGCTACGGCATCTGACACGTCCGGTGGCCCAGATCGAAACCCAGGCGGCGCGGCTGCTGGCACCGCTGCAGCAGGCCGTGACGCCGCGCTTTGAAGTGCGTATGGCCTCGATGCGGGGCCAGATCGGGTCTGGCTCGCTGCCGGTGGAAACGCTGCCGTCGGCGGGTCTGGCGCTCGCCCCGGTGTTGCCCGGCAAGCGCGGCATCGGCCGTGCGCTGGACGAGCTGCAGACAGCGCTGCGGTCTCTGCCGCTGCCGATCGTGGCGCGGGTGCAGGCCGACGAGCTGTGGATGGATCTGCGCTGCCTGGATGAGGGCGCGCGTGAAGCCGAGTTTCTGGCACAACTGCCGCGACTCGCGGAGGCGCTGCAATGATCATTGGCACCGCCGGCCACATCGACCACGGCAAAACGACGCTGGTGAAGGCGCTCACCGGCGTCGACACCGACCGCCTGCCCGAAGAGAAGCAGCGCGGCATCAGCATTTCGCTGGGGTATGCGTATCTCGAGACGCCGGACGGTCAGCGACTGGGTTTTGTCGACGTGCCCGGCCATGAGCGGCTGGTGCACACGATGTTGTCGGGTGCGACCGGCATCGACCATGCCTTGCTGCTGATTGCGGCCGACGATGGCGTGATGCCGCAGACCCGCGAGCATCTGGCCTTGCTGTCGCTGCTGGGCATCGACCATGGCACGGTGGTGCTGACCAAGATCGACCGGGCCGATGAAGCCCTGCGTGCCCAGCGCCGCGCCGAGGTGGCGGAGCTGCTGGCCCACACCGGGCTGTGCGCCTCGCCGGTGTTTGAAGTGTCTGCCGCGACCGGGCAGGGCGTGGACGTGCTGCGGGAGCATCTGCTGGCCCAGGCGCGGGGATTCGCCCGCCGCGATGCGTCGGGGCAGGGCTTCCGTCTGGCGGTGGACCGGGTGTTCAGCCTGTCAGGGGTCGGCACCGTCTGCACCGGGACAACTTATGCCGGCGAGGTGGCGCTGGGCGAAGAATTGCAGCTGGTGCCGCCTGCGACGGGGCAGGTCCCGCGCACCGCACGCGTGCGCAGCCTGCATGCCCAGAACGCCGCCTCGACCCAGGCGCATGCCGGACAACGCGTCGCCATGGGTCTGGCCGGCATCGACAAGGATCAGGTCAGCCGCGGTCAGTGGTGGGTGGCGCCGGAGGTGGCGCTGTGGACCGACCGCATGGATGTGCGTCTGCGGCTGTGGTTTGACGAGGCGCGGCCGCTGCGCAGCGGCACGCCGGTGCATGTGCATCTCGGAGCGTCGCAGACCACCGGCTCGGTGGCCGTGCTGGGCACGCTTGATGGCGAGCCGCTGGACGCCATCCAGCCCGGCAATGAAGCGCTGGTGCAGTTGGTGCTGCATCAGCCGCTGTGTGGTTGGGCCGGAGACCGGGTGGTGCTGCGGGATGCGTCGGCGACGCGGGCGCTGGCCGGTGGCAGCGTGCTCGATCCGTTTGCGCCGGTGCGGTACCGGCGGACGGCGCAGCGCTTGGCGGAGTTGAAGGCGTTGATGATGCCGACGCCGGGGCAGCGGCTCGAAGGGCTGCTGGCGCAGGCGCCGCTCGGAGTGGATGTGCAGCGGTTCGCGGCGGCGCAGGGCGTGGCCCGTGCCGTGCGGGCCGCGTGGTTGGCGCAGGCGCTGCCCGCGGATGATTCGGTGTGCACGGTGCCCGGGCTGGAAGGGCCGCTGTGGGCGCTGGGGGCGGCGCAGACGGCGCAGGGGCGGCAGGTGGCGCGGGAGCGGCTGGCGCTGTATCACCAGCAGCAGCCGGATGAGCTGGGGCCGGATCTGGCCCGGTGGCGGCGCTTGAGTCTGCCGCGGCTGGCGGAGCCGCTGTGGCGGGCGCTGGTGCATCAGATGGTGGCGCGCGGGGAGGTGGTCATCACCGGGGCCGCAGCCCATCTGCCGGAACATGGGGTGCAGTTGTCGGCGCTGGATCAGCGGCTGGCGCAGCGGGTGCTGCCGAAGCTGCTGGATGCAGGGTTTGAAGGGGCGTGGGCGAGGGATCTGGCGAAGGATTCGGGGGAGGCGGAGGCGCTGGTGCGCACGACGCTCGCTCGGCTGGCGCAGCGCGGGGAACTGTTCCAGATCGTCAAGGACCTGTACTATGCGCCCGCACATGTGGAGTCGCTGGCACGGCTGGCGAGAGGGGCTGTGGCGGATCATGGCGTCGTGACGGCGGCGAATTTTCGGGATCTGACTGGGCTTGGGCGCAAGCGCGCCATTCAGGTCCTCGAATTCTTCGATCGCGTCGGACTCCTGCGCCGCGTCGGAGATGCCCATAAACTCCGCCCTGATTGCAAACTGTTCCTGGATGAGGACCAGCCGGAAGGGACCATCACCCCCACCCGCCCCAACCCCTCCCCCAGCAACATCCCTTCACCGGGGGCCCCTTGAGCCCCCACGTTTTACCCCCGGAGGGGGAACGATCCCGGTGGATCGGCCAGGCTTCAAACCTGGTGGGTGGCGCCATGCGTTGCCAGGTGGGTTCGACCCCCGCCCCCCTCCGCCGGAAGCATTGGCTTGGCTACTGCGCGGGACGATCTTGCGTCTGCGGTGCTCGCCGTACGACAGTACGGCTCCGCTCCTCAACGCAACCTCGTCCCGCTCGCGACGCCAATCCAACGCTTCCGGACCACCTGCGTCGCGCGACCACACTTCGTTCGTCGCGTGAGCGTCACTTCGTTCGCTCACTTGCAGGGACGACGGCACTTCGTGCGTCGGGAGCGGCGCTGCGCGCGCGCTCTGGTGAGGGCGGCGGCACTTTGGGCGTCGGCTTTGGCGCAGCGCTGAGTTCATTTTCCTTTTCCTTTTCTGGAGATCATGATGACGGGTTTGGTCAACCAACTTAAAAATTCCGTGAAGGCGCTCGCCGTCGTCGGCTTCGCCGCACTCTCTCTCGCCACCGCCCACGCGCAGACCATCCTGCGCGTCACCGCCATCCCGGATGAGTCCCCAACCGAACTCGCCCGTAAGTTCGCGCCGCTGGGCAAGTACCTGGAAAAGGAACTCGGCGTCAAAGTGGAATGGACCCCGGTGACCGACTACGCCGCCGCCGTCGAAGCAGTCGTCAATAAGAAAATCGACCTCGCCTGGTTCGGAGGCTTCACCTTCGTTCAGGCCAATGCACGCTCGGGCGGCAAAATCGTGCCCCTGGTCCAGCGCGAAGAAGATGAAAAGTTCCGCTCCGTCTTCATCACCGAAGCCAGCAGCAAAATCACCAAGCTCGAAGACCTCAAGGGCCACACCCTCAGCTTCGGCTCCGCCTCCAGCACCTCCGGCCATCTGATGCCCCGCAGCTTCCTCCTCGCGGCCAAAATCAATCCGGAAACCGACCTGAAACGCATCAGCTTCTCCGGCGCCCACGACGCCACCGTCGCCGCCGTCGCAGGCGGCAAGGTCGACGCCGGCGCCCTCAACATCTCCGTCTGGGAAAAACTGGTGAGCGAAAAGAAAGTGGATCCCAAAGAAATCCGCGTCTTCTACACCACCCCCCCTTATTACGACTACAACTGGAGCGTGCACGCCGAAATGCCCGCCGCCCTCCAGGAAAAACTCAAACAAGCCTTCCTGAAACTCAACGACAGCACCCCCGAAGGCAAGGAAATCCTCGCCCTCCAACGCGCCACCCGCTTCGTTCCCACCAAGCCCGAGAACTACGCCGGCATCAAAGCCGCCGCAGAGAACGCCGGTCTGCTGAAGTAATCCCATGTCCCTGCTGGCCCTGGAAAGCCTGCGGCTGGATGCCGGCACCCGCTGCCTCATCCAGCCGCTCTCCCTGCAGATCAACGCCGGAGAACAGATCGCCCTGATCGGCCCCTCCGGCGCCGGCAAAACCTCACTGCTGCACGCGCTGGCCCTCGCCCTGCGCCCCAGCAGCGGCCGCCTGCACCTGAACCAGCAGGACGCCTGGGCCCTGTCCCAAAGCGCCCGCCATCGACTCCGCCGCCAGCTGATGCTGGCCCCCCAACACCCCCCACTGCCACCGCGCCAGCGCGTGGCCGTGTCCGTGCTCGCCGGCCAGTTGCCCGGCACCTCCCTCGCACGCAGCCTGCGCACCCTGTTCAGCCCCTCCACCGATCAGGCCCGCCAAGCCCACGAAGCCCTCGCAGCCCTGGAACTCGGCGACCGCCTCTGGTCCCGCGTCGACCAGCTCTCCGGCGGCGAACGGCAACGCGTGGCCCTCGCTCGCCTGCTGGTGTCCCGGGCGCCGCTGTGGCTGGTCGACGAACCCCTGTCTGCCCTGGACCCGCAACGGGCCCAGCGCAGCCTCTCCGTGCTGCAGCACGCCGCCCGGCAGTCCGGCCGCACGCTCGTCTGCAGCCTCCATCAAGTCGATCTGGCTCGCACCCTGTTCCCACGCATCGTGGCGCTGCGCGATGGCCGCCTGTTCTATGACGGGCCGGCCGACGGCCTGGACGACGCCACCGTCGCCGCGCTTTATGCAGGCGATGAGACCGTCATGCCGTCCACATCGAGCCGTGGTCACGATGCCGACGACGACGCCCGCCAGATCGACGGTCCGCGCGAGATCGATGGCGCCCCGGGCGCCGATCGTCCCGCGCCGTCTCCGGCCGCCCCGCTGATCTGCCGATGAGCGCTCCGGCTGCCCTGTCCGTGCCGCCCCCGTGGCAGCGCGACCCCCTGGCGCTGCGGCGCCTCACGCTGGCCCTCACGCTGCTGGTGCTGATGTGGCCCCTGCTGGTGCTTTGCGAGTTCCGTCCCTGGGAGCTGCTGGAACCGCGCAGCCTGCGGGCGACCGGACGCTTCCTCGTCCAATTCCTCACCCCGCGTGTCGACGGTGAATTCCTGCTCATGGTCGCCGGCGACACCTGGCGCACCGTCGCCATGGCCTCCGCCGGTCTGGCGCTGGCCTGGATCATCGCCATCCCCATGGCGTTGCTCGGCACCGCGCGGCTGTCCGTCTCGGCACTGACCGGACGCATGGCCGCCTGGCCCGCGGCGCTGCGCTTCGTGGTGCGCGGCGTGCTGGTCATCCTGCGCTCGGTGCCCGAGCTGGTGTGGGCGCTGATGCTGGTGCGCGTCATCGGCCTTGGCCCCGGCGCCGGCGTGCTGGCCATCGCGCTGACCTACGGCGGCATGCTGGGCAAGGTCTACGCCGAGATCCTCGAGAGTGCCGATGGCGCCCCCACGCGCGCTCTGCTGCGCAACGGCGCCGGCCGGCTCCAGGCCTTCTTCTTCGGCACGCTGCCCGGCTGCGCCGATGAACTGGTGAGCTACACCGTCTACCGCTGGGAATGCGCCATCCGGACGTCCGTGGTGCTGGGCTTCGTCGGTGCCGGCGGGCTGGGGCAGCAACTGGACAACGCCAACAAGATGTTGGCCGGCAATGAGGTCATCACGCTGCTGCTGGTGTTCGTGGCGCTGGTGGCCGCAGCGGATCGCGTCAGTGCCTGGCTGCGTCCCAGCCGTCGTGGCCAGGAGGAGGGCGGTCGTGACCGGCCGGCGCCTCGCTGGGGACTGTGGCTGCTGCTCACCGCGCTGACCGTGATGTTCGTCGCCAGCTTCGTCTCCCTGCCGATGCATTGGGGCGAATGGCTGAGCTGGCAGGCGTTCCGCCAGATGGGCGCCTTTCTGGCGGAGTTCTTCCCGCCGCAGCTGTCCCCGGACTTCCTGAGCCGGGTGGGGCAGGGCGCGCTGGAAACGCTGGCCATGTCCGCCCTTGGCAGCCTGCTGGCCGCGATTGCAGGTCTGGCACTGGCACTCGTGGCCAGTCGCCCGTCGGGGCCGCTGCGTATCGGCGCGCGCATGGTGCTCAATGCGCTGCGCAGCGTCCCGGAACTGGTGTGGGCCTCGCTGCTGCTGATCTCTGCCGGCCTGGGCCCGATGCCCGGCACGCTGGCACTGGCGCTCCACACCACCGGCGTGCTGGGGCGCCTGATGGCCGAGGCGCTGGAGAATGCGCCGGCCGCCAACGCCCTGGCCTTGCGCTGGGCGGGCGCGTCCCGCTGGCAGGTGTTCCTCTTTGCCACGCTGCCGCAGGCCGCGCCGCAATTGCTGAGCTACAGCCTCTACCGCTGGGAAAACAACATCCGCGCGGCGACCGTGCTGGGGGTGGTCGGCGCCGGCGGTCTCGGCCAGATGCTGACGGTGCATCTGGGACTCTTCCAGATGCGTGAGACCGGCACCGTGGTGCTGGCCATGCTGCTGCTGGTGATGGTGGTGGATGCCTGCTCGTATGCCGCGAGACGACAGCTGAACCGCTGAGCCGCTGAGCCGCCGAGCCGTCCCCTTCACAGCATCCCCACCGAGGTAAATGACCATGGACGCCATGACCCTGTTGACGAGCCGCGCCTCCATCGGCCCCAAGCATCTGACGGAGCCAGGGCCGGACGACGGCCAATTGCGCCAGATGCTGGAAGCCGCCTTGCATGCGCCGGACCACGGCGAACTGGTGCCGTATCGTTTCAAGGTCGTGCGCGGTGAGGCCCGCAAGGCGATGTCGCGACTGTTCGGCGACGCTGCCCGTCGTGCCGGCAAGGACGACGCCGGGGTCGCGCTGGACGAAGAGCGCGCACTGCTGCCGCCGGTGACGGTGGCCGTGGTCGCCCGCCAGGACATGGGCCATCCGCAGGTGCCCGCCCATGAGCAATGGGTGGCACTGGGCGGAGCGCTGACCAATTTCCTCAATGCGGCGCATGCCCTGGGCTTCGGCGGCAAGATGCTGTCCGGTGCCAAGGCGCGCGATCCCGGTCTGGTGGCCGCCTTCTGCGAGCCCGGTGAGACCTTGGTGGGATGGATCGCGCTGGGTACTCCTGTCCGCGCGGCCAAGGCCCGGCCGCCGAAGGCCGGCGCGGATCAGGCCCTCATGACCTGGCAGCCACCCGCGCGCTGAGCGGAGACCGGTGGCCGCCGCGCCCGTTCGGACTGCTCAGCCAGACGAGCGATTCGCACGAGGTGCTCACACCCCCATGAAGTGCGCCGAGTGACCGCGCGCCTTGAACTCGTGGACCACATGATCCACGAACACCCGCACCTTCGTTGGCAGCAGCCGCCGACTGGCGTAATAGATGCTCAGCGGCAAGCCGTTGCCCCACCAGTTCGGCAGCACCTGGACGAGCTCTCCGCTTCGCACCCATGGCCGCGCATGCGGCGAGGGCATCAACGCCAGGCCCAGGCCTGCGGCGGCGGCGCGGCCCATCGCTTCCGGGTCGTCCAGGACCAGGACCGGCCGCACCTCCGCCACCACCGAGCTGCCGTCTGCATGGTTGAGGATCCACGGCATCAGTCGCCCGGTCCGCAGCGACCGCCGCATGACGCCGCGGTGCCGGATCAGATCTCCGGGCGTCTGCGGTGCGGGATGCTGCTGCAGATAGCGCGGTGACGCGACCAGCACAAAACGCAGCGGCGTCAGTTCGCGCGAAATCAGGCCATCGGTGAGTTCGATGCCGCCACCCACTGCCACGTCAAAACCTTCCGCCACCAGGGCCACCTGGCGGTTGGCGAAATGCAGGTCCGGCACGATGTCGGGATAGCGCTGCAGGAAACTTTCCAGCATCGGCAGCACATATTCCCGCCCGACCATCGGCGCCAGCGCCACCTTCAGCGGTCCCGCGGGTTGTCCCGCGCCTTGCCGCAGGTCCGCCAGCGCGTCGCCGATTTCTCCCCAGGGCAGTCGCACTTGTGCGTAGAGGCGCTCGCCATCGGTGGTCAGGGCCAGGCTGCGCGTGCTGCGCTGAAAGAGCCGCAGTCCCATGCGCGCTTCAAACTGCGCAACGCTTTTGCTCACCGCAGCAGGCGTCAGCCCGAGGCGGCGGCCGGCGGCCGAAAAACTGCCCTCATCTGCGGCGGCAATAAAGGCGTCCAGATGACTGCGAAGGTCGGTGAGCATGGCCGCAGCTTATCCGAATGGTTGAAAGTGATCGACAGGATTCGTGACTACCGCAATCAGGCGGCGACGCCCACACTGACATCACTGCATCACTTCAACCCTCGGAAAGAGATCCATCATGAGCACTTCCCACTCCCCACTGCATGGCCAGGTGGCCTTCATCCACGGCGGCTCCCGCGGCATCGGCGCAGCGACCGCCCGTCGTCTGGCGCGAGACGGTGCCGCCGTCGCCATCGGTTATGCGGCCTCGGCCAGTGCCGCGCAGGTGCTGGTCGATGAAATCGTGTCGGCAGGCGGCCAGGCAATCGCGGTGAAAGCAGATGCCACCGACGCTGGCGCGCTCACCGCCGCCATTGATCAGGTGGCCGAGCGCCTGGGCCGCCTGGACATCCTGGTGAACAGTGCCGGCGTGCTGCACACCGGCCCCTTTGAGACCTTCTCCCTGGACGATTTCGACCGCACGCTGGCGGTCAACGTGCGGTCGGTGTTTGTCGCGTCGCAGGCGGCGGCCCGGCACATGACGCAGGGCGGTCGCATCATCAACATCGGCAGCACGAATGCGCAGCGCATGCCCTTTGCCGGAGGCGCTGCCTACGCCATGAGCAAGTCCGCGCTGGTCGGTCTGGTCAAGGGCATGGCGCGGGACCTGGGCCCGCGCGGCATCACGGTGAACAACGTGGCGCCCGGTCCGGTGGACACGGACATGAATCCGGAAACCGGCGAGTTCGGCGCAGCCCTGCACGATCTGATGGCCTTGCGCCGTCATGCGAAGGTGGACGAGATTGCCGGCATGGTGGCGTATCTGGCCAGTGCCGAAGCGGCCTTCGTCACAGGGGCGGATCTGTTGATTGATGGCGGCTTCGCGGCTTGACGATGCTTGGCGGACCCGTCGGGCCCGCCGGGCAGGCCTGGTGGCTCGCGCTCAGGACGCGTGGGTGAGGCCCAGGGCTTCGACCATGGCCTTGCCAATCGCCTCGCTCGACTTCGGGTTCTGGCCGGTGATCAGGTGGCCGTCCCGCTCAACATGCGAGAGCATCGGCAGCAGCGCCGAATGGAAGTCGGCGCCCTGATCCTTCATCGCGTCTTCCAGCAGGAAAGGCACCTCGCCGTGCAGGCCGGCCAGGCGTTCCTCCATGTTGGTGAAGCCGGTCACGCGGCGGCCCTTCAGCAGCGATGAGCCGTCGCGTCGCTGGACGTGCAGCAGGCCGGCGGGCCCGTGGCAGACCGCGGCGATCAGCTTGCCGTCGGCATCCTGACGAGACAGCATCTGCTGCAGCGTTGCATCGGTCGCCAGGTCCACCAGCGGGCCGTGGCCACCCGGCAGGAAGATCAGGTCGAAGGCATCGTCTTTCACCGACGCCAGCGTCCGTGTCGATTGCAGGGCCGACAGCGCGGCGGCCCACTCGGCCGCTTCCTTCTCGCTGGGTTTGGATTTCTCGTCGATGGGTACGGCACCGCCGGCCGGCGAAGCCACCGTCACCTCGACGCCGGCTTGCGTCAATGCCAGGTAAGGGACGGCGAATTCTTCAGCCCACAAACCGGTGGGATGGCCCGATGGGAGCTGACGGCAGCTGGTGGCGACAATGAGGGCGCGCATGGGAATGCTCCTGGAAGTGGAAGAGGGAATGGCGGCTGTTTGGCAAGCCGAGTGCCTGCCGGTTCCCTCGGGGAGCATTCATCCAGGCTCAGTCAGCCATAGATGTAGCTTTGCAGCTGTGCAATGGTCATCTCATCGTCCGCGATGATGTCGTTCATCAGATCGCGGATGGACAGCATGCCGATGACCTTGTCACCTTCCATCACCGGCAGGTGGCGGATCTTGCGCTGGCTCATCAGGCTCATGCAGTCCCGCATCTCGGTCGTGGGTTTGACCACCAGCACATTGGGCGTCATCACCTCGCTCACGGTGGTGTGACGCGAATCGCGGCCTTGCAGGGCGATCTTGCGGGTGTAGTCGCGTTCGGAAAAGATGCCGAGCAGGCGGTCGTCCTGCATCACCAGCAGGGCGCCCACATCGTGCTCGGCCAGCAGGTGGAGGGCGTCAAACACGGTGGCATCGGGCGCGATGCGCCAGACGCTGGGGCCGCGGTTCTTCAGCAGTTCGGACACCGGTTTCATGGATCCTCCTGACCTGTCGACGAACGAGGCGTCACGCCGTCCGGATCGACGGCGAACGCAGGGAACTCAAGCCGGGTGCGTCAGATCGCGCAGGTGGGTGGGACCGGCCCGACGCTCGATCTCCGCGAGCAACTCCCGACCCCAGCCCATCGCAAACAGCGCCTCGCCGACGACGAACATCGGCCCGACCAGCAGCCCGATCAGATCGTCGACGAATGCCGGCTTGCGGCCTTCGTAATAGTGGCCGACGAACTGGATCACCCAGCCGACGATGAAGCTGCCCAGGCCCCAGCCCAGCCAGCTTGCCGTGGTGCCGGCGGCCAGCGGATGCGCCAGCGCCATCAGGATGGCGTTGACCAGCGCGGTGGCCAGGCCCAGCACCAGATTGCCGCGGGTGAGATACCACAGCGTCGCGGCGGCCCAGGCCAGCCAGCCCAGGGTCACGGTGTAGTCGCCGACATGAAACTCGCCCCGCGCCAGCAGCACGCCCACCGCAAACACGATCAGCGGAATGCCGACGAAGTGGGTGGCGATATTGCGGCGGTCGCGGTGATAGGCCGCGTACTGGGCCATCAGGTCAGTGGCTTGACGAGCCATGGCGTGTCTCCAGATTGCGTTTGAACAATGCTAGTGCGACTCCGCCCGGAATGGCGATGAAAATGCAGAAATTCGAACTCCCGGTTATCCCTATGCGGTGCCACTTGCGTGACAAACGTCCCCGAACGGCTTTTCGTTGGGCGGGCCGCCTCGTGTTCATCGGCCTTCTGGCGAGTCAGGCGGCATGCACCTCCACCGCGCCCGACACTGCCGGCAAAACGGCCGCGACCGCTGGTGCCGACTCCGGCTCTGCGGCCCTCTCTTCCTGTGGCGACTGGCTTCGATTGCAGCAAGCGGGGGAGGGCCGTCTCTATGCATTCGACCCGGCGCAAAGCACGCTGCGCATCCTTGTTTACCGGGGCGGAAAACTCGCGTCGCTGGGCCACAACCATGTCATTGCTGCAGAGCAGCATGCGGTGGGGCAGGTGTATCTGCCACGCGACGGATTCGCCACGGCCGGCGCACAACTCAGCTTCCGGTTGGACCAGTTGGTGCTGGACAACCCGGCGTGGCGGACGTCGATGGGCGTAGACTTCGCGAAGGTCTTGTCCGAGGCGGACATTGCGGGCACCCGCGCCAACATGCTCAAGGCGCTCGATGCGGCGCAGTTCCCGGTGGTGACCGCAGTGACGCGTACGGTGGAGGGGGGCTGGCCGCGCCTGGTGCTGCGGCTGGACGTGACCCTTCATGGCAAGACCCGCACGCTGGACATGCCAGTGGAAGCAGCGAAGCCCGAGGGAGAGGGACCGCTGAAGGCCCGGGGTCGTCTGGTACTGCGTCAGACGGACTTTGGCATTCAGCCCTTCACGGTATTGGGTGGGCTCCTGGCGATTCAGGATCCGCTGGCGATTGAACTCGACCTGACTGCGCAGCCGGCGACCGCGTGTCAGTCCCGCAAGTCCGATTGAGGGAATCGCGACGCCGATCGCTGCACAGCGCATCGTCGCAGTGCTGTCGCGAGGAATGGGCAGGGCCGGGTGCCTTTTGCGGAAGTCAAGAAGGGAATGGCCGGCGCAGCCGGACAGGAATGACATGGAGCAAAAGGTGCCCGGCCCTGCCCATTCCGTCCGCAGTCCTCGGTCCGCGGTCCGCAGTCGATCAACCGCGTAATTCGAGACTCATCAAATCCTTCGCCACATACCGCCCATCGCTCAACCGGATGGCTCTGGGCAGATGCCCATACCGGCTGAACCCGAAGCTTCGATACAGCGCCATCGCCGGCGCATTCCCCGCGCTCACGCTCAGCGTCACCATCTCCAGCACCGGCTCACGCCGCAACAGGGACAGCGCCTGTCCCAGCAGCGCCCGCCCGATCCCGCGGCCGTGATGGGCATCCAGCACCATCATGCCCACCAGATGCGCCACATGCCGCACCTTCAGTCGGGCCTCATGCTCACAGGTCAGTACACCCACCAGCTCATCGCCGATCCACCCGCCCAGCGTGAACAGCGCGCGTCCACCCGCCTGCGGATGCAGCCGATGCCGATAGCTCGCGGCCTCCCGTTGCAGCTCCGTCCCCGCATCCGACGTGAATGCGGCTTCATGCCGCGCCAGCATCGTGTCCCGCAACTGCTTGTAGGCCGGCAGATCGTGCTCGGTCAGCAATCGCAGCGTCAGACCCTGGGGAGCGTCATCCCGGGGCGGGGCATCACGGGGCGGGGTGAGGGCGTTCAAGCTGACTCCGGTCATTGATGTTGGCAAAGGCGTGATCGTCCTCTGGCCGGTCAAAGGCGACCTCGGCCAGCGGCAGCGTGCGCAGCCAGGCTTCCACGCGGCGCTCCCCGTCCATCAGAGCTCGCCGAAGGGAGGCCTGATGCCGAGTATGGATCAGACTCGCCAGTGGCTGACTGCGTAGCGGGGTGCCCGGCGCCTCACGGCCCCAGGACATCGCGCTGTCCGCGTAAACCACGCCCGGGCCTTTGCCGACGCCTAAGCCCAAGCTTGAGCCTGAGTCTGAACGGGTGCCTGTGCCTTTGTCCAAGCCAATGCTCGAGAGGTCGCCCGGGCTGGTGTACAGGCCGCCCAACGCAGCCATCAATCGGACCAGCAGATCCCGCGGCAACCAGGGGCTGTCTCCACTCACGCAGAGCAGCCAGTGATCTCCCCAGTGATCCGCCGACTCACCCCCCAGCCCACCCGCTGTACCGCTGACCGCCTCCATCCCCGCCAGCATCCCTGCCAGCGGCCCCTGGAAGTCCGACAGCCCATCCGCCACCACCGGATACCCCAGCGCAGCGTAAACCTCGTGATGCCGATTCGCGCTCAGGATCACCCGCCCGCCCACCTGCGGCGCAATGCGATCCAGCACATGCCGCACCAGCGGTTGCCCCTGAAACACCTCCAGCGGCTTGTCCACCCCGCCCATCCGGCTGCCGCGCCCTCCGCAGAGGATCAGCGCCGTGACCCGGTCCGCCGACATCATCCGCCGATGTAGTGCATTTCCACGCGGCGCGCGCCGCCCGCCTCGCCTGGCGGCAGGGACGCCCGCACCTCGGAATACCGATCCGACCGCCGGCCCCACAACGCCGCCAGCGCCGCACTGATCTCCGCATCACTGCGTGCCGGCAAATCGCCTTGGCCACGGATCAATGCGCGCAAATCGTGCCCCTGCGACGCAAACAGACAGGTGTAGAGCTGCCCCTCGGTCGACAGGCGCGCCCGATTGCAGTCTCCGCAGAACGCCTGGGTGACGCTGGAGATCAGCCCGATCTCTCCGCTGCCGTCGGCATAGCCCCAGCGGGTGGCCGTCTCGCCCTCGGCGGTGGGCGCCAGCGGCACCAGATCCACCTCCCTGCGCAGCCGCGCCAGCACTTCGGACGACGGCAAGACCTCGTCCATCCGCCAGCCGTTGCTCATGCCCACGTCCATGTATTCGATGAACCGCAGCGTCACTCCGGTGCCCCGGAAATGCCGCGCCATCGGAAGGATCTGGTCGTCATTCGTCCCGCGCTTGACCACCATGTTGACCTTCACCGGCGCCAGGCCCACCGCCTGGGCGGTCTCGATGCCGTGCAGCACGTCGGCCACCGGGAAGTCCACATCGTTCATGCGGCGGAAGATGCCGTCGTCCAGCGCATCCAGGCTCACCGTTACCCGCTGCAGTCCGGCATCCTTCAGCGCCTGCGCCTTGCGGGCGAGCAGCGACCCATTGGTCGTCAGCGTCAGATCCAGGGGCTGACCCTGCGGCGTGCGCAGCGCGGCCAATTGAGCGATCAGCGATTCGATGTTGCGCCGCAGCAGCGGCTCGCCGCCGGTGATGCGCAGCTTCTGCACACCCAATCCGGCGAAGACGCCGGCCAGCCGGGTGATCTCTTCAAAGCTCAGCAACTCCCGATGCGGCAGGAATTGATAGTGCTTGTCGAAGACTTCCTTCGGCATGCAGTAACTGCACCGGAAGTTGCAGCGGTCGGTGACCGAGATGCGCAGATCGCGCAGCGGGCGGCCGCGCGCATCCAGCGGGCTGTGGCCCGAAGGAACGGCGGGTAGGGGGGACGGGATGGCGGGAATACGGCCCGCCTGTCTCAAATCCAGCAGGGGAATGACGGCGTCGGTCATCCAGCGATTGTGCCGCCGCTGAAGCAACCTCATGAAGTCAGGGGCTGGCAATGTCAATGAATACGGGATGAATGCCCGCTGCAGAGCTGTGCAAAGTGTCCTGAACCTGTAGGACTTGTCACTTGCGCGACGGCGCAAGAGTCGATTGAATCGCGACCATGACATTCGCTCCCACGCCTGTCCTGCATGCCGATCTCGCCAGCTTCGTGTCTTTCGGTGAAGCGCTGACCGACATGCGACGGGTCGGTCCCACCGAATGGCGCAGCCATTGCGGCGGTTCGCCCTGGAAGGTGGCGATTGCCGCCTCGCGTCTCGGGCAACTGAGCGCCTTTGCCGGCGGCATCAGCAAGGACGCCTTCGGCCAGGACCTCTGGCAGTGCAGCGTCGATGCGTCTTTGGACCTGCGTTTCATCCAGCAGTTCGCCCGCTCGCCGCTGATGTCCTTCCTGCATGAGCCGGTCCCGCCGTCCTTCCTCTATGTGGGCGATGACAGCGCGGACCTGCACTTCCGCCCCCACGCCCTGCCAGCCGGCTGGCGCCATGCCGTCCGCTGGGCCCACTTCGGCTCCATCAGCCTGACGCGTGAGCCGCTGGCCGCACGGCTGGTGGCACTGGCCGAGTCGCTCAAGGACGAAGGGGTACACATCAGCTACGACCCCAACTACCGCCTGAGCATGGACTCGCGCTATGACCGCACGCTGGAGCGGCTGTGCCGCATCGCCGACGTCATCCGCGTGACGGAGGACGACCTCTGCGGCCTGTTCCGCGCCCGGGACTACCACCTGGGCCTGGGGCAGCTCGCCGCCTGGAATCCCAAGGCCATCGTGCTGCTGACCCTGCGGGACCGGGGCGCCCAGCTCTTCCATCCCCAGGGGGATGTGAGCGTCTGCGGCTCCACGCTGGAGGCGCCGCCCGATCCCTTCCACCGGCTGGACGTGGCGGACGCGACCACCGCCGGGCTGATCTTCAGCCTGATCCGCTTCCCGCAGGCCAGTCCGGAAGACCACCTGCGCTGGGCAGTGGCGGCGGGCGCGGCTGCAGGCACCGAACAAGGGGTGCATGGCCTGACGCCGCGGCGGGTCGAGGATCTGATGGCGCAGGTGCAGGTGGCGCGGGCCGAACTCGCGTAGCGGCAGGGGCGGGGCCCCCGCCCCGCGCTGGGTCTCTTGTCAGTCTCCGTATAAACCCTGAGCTTTCAAGCTTGCACCGACCTGCGCTTGCTTCTATGCTCTACCGACCGGTCGGTAAATAAACCATACCCGCTGAATCAAGCCCCTGGCTGGATTCATCACGAGGCAGCCGAGGAGACAAACCCGACATGAGTACCGCCCACCTGCCTGGCTCGCCAGGCGCAGGCACCGGGACCGGAGAAGCGACCTCCCCAGGCGCGGATCCGGTCCTGCTGGTGTCCAACGAAGGCGCCGTGCGCGTGCTGACGCTCAACCGTCCGCAGGCGCTCAACGCCTTCACCACCGCGATGCTCGGCCAGTTGCGTCATGCGCTGGACGACGCCGCGGAGGACCCCTCGGTGCGGGCCGTGCTCGTGACCGGTGCTGGCCGCGCCTTCTGCGCCGGTCAGGATCTGAACGACCCCTACATCAAGCCGGAATTCGATAGTGCGGAGACCGCAGCGGCTGCTGCAGGCGCCGATGCTGCAGCCCAGCCCGGGCACGTCCCGCGCCGTCCCAAGCCCAAGGACATCGGCCACCTGCTGGACCACTACTACATCCCCCTGGCCCTGCGCCTGCGCAGCATGCCGGTGCCGACCCTGTGCGCCGTCAACGGCGTGGCGGCGGGTGCGGGCGCGAATTTCGCGCTGGGCTGCGACCTGGTCATCGCCGGACGTTCGGCGTCCTTCATCCAGGCGTTCTCGCGCATCGGCCTCGTGCCGGACTGTGGCGGCACCTGGCTGCTGACCCGTCTGGTGGGCCGCGCCCGCGCGCTGCAACTGACGCTGCTGGGCGAGAAGCTGCCCGCGGAGCAGGCGCAGCAATGGGGCCTGATCGCCCGCTGCGTGGCGGATGAAGAGCTGGCCAGCGTCGCCATGGCCACCGCCCAGCAACTGGCCGGCATGCCCACCCGCGCGCTGGTGCAGACCCGCGCCGCGCTGGACGAGGCGATGGACCTCGAACTGGAAGACGCGCTGCGCATGGAAGCGCGGCTGCAGAGCCAGCTTGGCTACGCCCACGATTACCTCGAAGGCGCCGCCGCCTTCCTGGACAAACGCGCCCCGCACTTCAAGGACCGCTGATGGCTGTGCTCCCGCAGGAAGGGGCCCGCCGAGTGTCCCGTCAGGCGCTGGCCGAGGCCGTGCGCGACACGATGTTTGCCAACGACCGCGCCTCCCGCGGTCTGGGCATCGAGATCGTGGCCGTTGCCCCGGGCGCGGCCACGCTGCGCATGACGGTTCGCGCCGACATGCTCAACGGATTCGACATCTGCCATGGCGGTTTTGTGACCACCCTGGCCGATTCCACCTTCGCCTTCGCCTGCAACTCGCACAACGAGATGACGGTGGCTTCCGGCTTCGCGATCGACATCGTCGCGCCGTCCCGGTTGGGCGATGTATTGACCGCGGTCGCCGCCGAAACCTCGCTGGCGGGCCGGACCGGGGTCTACGACATCACCATCACCAACCAGCGCGACGAACTGGTCGCCGTGTTCCGGGGCCGCTCCTATCGCATCAAGGGCAAGTCCGTGGTGGCGGGGCTGGTGCCGGACGACTCCGGAGACGATGCCCCATGCCGGTGAAGCACCCGAGCCCCGCAGACCTGGAACCGATCGAGCGGGCCAGCCAGGATGAACTGCGCGCCCTGCAACTGCAGCGGCTGCGCGAGACGCTGACGCGCGCCTATGAGCATGTGCCGCATTACCGGCAGGCCTTCGATGCCAAGGGCGTGCATCCGGGCGACCTGAAGGATCTGTCCGACCTTCGGCATTTCCCGTTCACCACCAAGCAGGACCTGCGGGACCACTATCCGTTCGGCCTCTTTGCGGTGCCGCGGCAGGAAGTGGTGCGCATCCATGCCTCCTCCGGCACCACCGGCAAGCCGACGGTGGTCGGCTACACCCGGCGGGACATCGACACCTGGGCCGATCTCGTCGCTCGTTCGCTGCGCGCTGCCGGTACCCGGGCGGGCGATATCGTCCATGTGGCCTATGGCTACGGTCTGTTCACCGGCGGCCTCGGTGCCCACTACGGCGCCGAGCGGCTGGGCTGCACCGTCATTCCGATGTCCGGCGGGCAGACCGAGAAACAGGTCCAGCTGATCCGGGACTTCCAGCCGGACGTCATCATGGTCACGCCCAGCTACATGCAGGTGATCATCGAAGAGTTCGCCCGTCAGGGGCTGGACGCGCGCGACAGTTCCATCCAGGTCGGCATCTTCGGCGCCGAGCCCTGGACCGAAGCGATGCGCCGCGAGATCGAGACCCGCGGCGGGCTGGATGCCGTCGACATCTACGGCCTGTCCGAAGTGATGGGACCGGGCGTGGCCAGCGAATGCATCGAAAGCAAGGACGGCCCCGTCATCTGGGAAGACCACTTCTATCCCGAGATCATCGACCCGGACACCGGCGAAGTGCTGCCGGAAGGCGCCGAGGGCGAACTGGTGTTCACCTCACTGACCAAGGAAGCGCTGCCGGTCATCCGCTATCGCACCCGCGACCTGACGCGGCTGCTGCCGCCCACGTCCCGCAGCATGCGCCGCATGGGCAAGATCGTCGGCCGCAGCGACGACATGCTGATCATCCGCGGCGTGAACCTCTTCCCGACGCAGATCGAGGAACTGGTGCTGGCGCAGGAAGGACTGTCCGGCCAATACCAGCTCGTCGTCTCCCGCGAGGGCTCGCTGGACGAGGTGGAGGTCCGCTGCGAGCTGTCCACCACCGCGTCGGGCGTCGATCCGCAGGCGGTGTCCAGGACGCTGCAGCATCGCATCAAGACTCTGGTCGGTGTGTCCACCCGTGTGACGGTGGGCGCGCCGGATTCCATCGAACGCACCCTGGTGGGCAAGGCCCGCCGTGTGGTGGACAAGCGCCCGCGCGGTTGACGCCGCGCCCGGGCAAGGAGAGAGCATGTACACCCAGGCCATGAGTGTTGGTCCGCAGGACGAAGCCCGCCGGCTGCAGACCGCGGAAGAGCAGGCGCGCAATGCCGCCTTCGAGCAGCGCATCGATGACGGCGACTTCATCGAAGCCAAGGACTGGATGCCCGATCACTACCGCAAGACGCTGGTGCGGCAGATCAGCCAGCATGCGCATAGCGAGATCGTGGGCATGCTGCCGGAAGGCAACTGGATCACCCGCGCGCCGAGCCTCAAGCGCAAGGCCATCCTGCTGGCCAAGGTGCAGGATGAAGGCGGACATGGCCTGTATCTCTACTCCGCCGCCGAGACGCTCGGCACCAGCCGCGACCAGATGCTGGACGCGCTGCACACAGGCAAGGCCAAGTACAGCTCCATCTTCAACTACCCCACGCTGACCTGGGCCGACATCGGTGTGATCGGCTGGCTGGTGGACGGCGCCGCCATCATGAACCAGGTGCCGCTGTGCCGCTGCTCCTACGGCCCGTATGCCCGCGCGATGATCCGCATCTGCCGCGAAGAAAGCTTCCATCAGCGCCAGGGCTACGAGAGCCTGCTGACGATGATGCGCGACGGCACGGACGCCCAGAAGGCGATGGTGCAGGATGCGGTCAACCGCTGGTGGTGGCCGTCGCTGATGATGTTCGGGCCGGCCGACAAGGATTCGCCCAACTCCGAGCAGTCGATGCGCTGGGGCATCAAGCGGCTGAGCAATGACGAACTGCGCCAGAAGTTCGTGGACGCCACGGTGCCGCAGGCCGAGATCCTGGGCGTGACGCTGCCCGACCCGCAACTGGCCTGGAATGCCGAGCGGGACCACTACGACTTCGGACCCATCGACTGGAGCGAATTCTGGCGCGTGGTCGGCGGGGACGGCCCCTGCAACCGCGAGCGTCTCTCCGCCCGGGTCAAGGCCTGGGAAGACGGCGCCTGGGTCCGCGACGCCGCACTGGCCCATGCCCAGAAACGTGCGACGCAAGCCGCCGCAGCCTGATTCATTGTCCGGAACCTCATCATGAGCATCAACCAGCAGACCGGCGCCCAGGAATGGCCGCTGTGGGAAGTGTTTGTCCGCAGCAAGGCGGGCCTGGATCACAAACATTGCGGCAGCCTGCATGCGCCGGATTCGGCGATGGCCCTGCAGATGGCGCGCGATGTCTACACCCGCCGCCAGGAAGGCGTGAGCATCTGGGTGGTGCCGTCCGCGGCCATCGTGGCGTCGGACCCGGGGGAGAAGTCGATGTACTTCGATCCGATGGAAGACAAGGTCTACCGTCATCCCACCTTCTATGAACTGCCCAAGGAACTGGACCACATGTGAGGTCCGAGGAGCTCCAGATGACCGTCGAGGTGAAGATGCCTGCGCCTGCCGTCACGCCCGTGGCGCCCGTCGTGAAGGACGCCGGCGCGCAGTATCTGCTGCGCATCGGGGACGCCTGCCTGGTGCTGTCGCACCGGCTGTCCGAATGGTGCGGCCATGCGCCGATGCTGGAAGAGGACCTGGCGCTGGGCAACATCGCCCTGGACCTGCTGGGACAGGCGCGGGCGCTGCTGACACGCGCCGGCCAGCTGGAAGCGCAGGCCGGTGGCTACACGGCTGCAGCCCCATTTGACGAAGACCAGCTCGCCTACCTGCGTGAAGAGCGCCATTTCCTGAACCCGGTGCTGATGGAGTTGCCGCGCGGCGACTTTGCCTTCACCCAGGCCCGCAACCTGATGGCGGCCTGCTGGCTGCTGCCCTTGTGGGACCGCCTGCGCGACTCCAGCGACGCGGAAGTGGCCGCCATCGCCGCCAAGGCGGTGAAGGAAGTGCAGTACCACCAGCAGCATGCCGCCGACTGGGTGGTGCGCCTGGGCGACGGCACCGAGGAATCCACCCGCCGGATGCAGGCCGCGCTGCTGCAGTTGTGGCCGTATGCCGGCGAGTTGTTCGCGTCCGATGCGGTGGACGATGCCGCCGTGGCGTCCGGCCTGGGACCGGCCTGGTCCGAGCTGCGGGACGACTGGGACGCCGCCATGGCGGCGGTCCTGAACGAAGCCGGCCTGCCGCGTCCCAAGAACACGCCGCATGTCTACGCGGGTCGTCAGGGTGTGCACAGCGAGCACATGGGCCACATGCTGGCCACGATGCAGCATCTGCAGCGCACCTACCCGGGCGGCGTCTGGTGACCGCCATGCAGGCGCACGACCAGGGCTGCGGCCGCCTCTCCGCCGCGTGGGAGGTGCTGGGCCAGGTGCCCGATCCGGAAGTGCCGGCGATCTCGCTGGTGGAACTGGGCATCGTGCGCGATCTGCTGGAGACGGCCGATGGCGTGGAGGTGGTGCTCACGCCCACCTATTCCGGCTGCCCGGCGACCGAGGCCATCGAGCAGCAGGTGCGTGAAGCCCTGTCGCGCTTTGGCACGGTGACGGTGACGATGCGCCGCGCCCCCGCCTGGACCACCGACTGGATCACCCCCGAGGGCCGCGAGAAGCTGCGGGCCTATGGCATTGCGCCACCGGGGCGTGTGCAGGGCGGGGGCGATGGGGCTGCCGTCCCGATCCGTCTCGTCCGCATGCCCCGGGCCGCCGCGCCCGAGGCCGTCGCCTGTCCGCGTTGCGGCAGTGCCCACACCGAGCGCCTGTCCGCCTTCGGCAGCACTGCCTGCAAGGCGCTCTACCGCTGCCTGGCCTGCCGGGAACCCTTCGAATTCTTCAAGCCGCTGTAGCCCTGTCCATCATGAGTCTGCACTTCCATCCCCTGCGTCTGCGCGCCAAGCATCAGGACACCGATGATGCGGTGGTGCTGTCCTTCGAGGTGCCCGACGACCTGCGCGACACCTTCCGCTTCACCCAGGGCCAATACCTGACCCTGCGCGGCGAGGTGGATGGCCAGGACCTGCGCCGGTCGTATTCCATCTGCGCCGGCGTTGATGACGGCGAACTGCGGGTGGGCGTGCGGCACGTCTCGGGCGGCGCCTTCTCCACCTGGGTCCATGACCGCCTGAAGCCCGGCGACACGGTGCAGGTGTTCCCGCCGCAAGGCCGCTTCTTTGTGCCGCTGGACCCGGCGCTGCCCCGGCATTACGTCGGCATTGCCGCGGGTTCCGGCATCACGCCGATCCTGTCGATCATGAAGACGGTGCTGGCCAAGGAGCCGCACAGCCGCTTCACCCTGATCTACGGTAACCGCCGTCCCGCCAGCGCGATGTTCAAGGAAGAGCTGGAAGACCTGAAGAACCGCTACCTGACCCGGGTGTCGCTGCACCACGTGTTCTCGCGGGAGCATGTGGATTCGCCGCTGATGCAGGGCCGGCTGGACAAGGACAAGCTGGCCGACTTCCTGCGCGGCCCGGTGCCGGCCGCGGGGATCGACCAGGTCTTCGTCTGTGGTCCCTTCGAGATGAACGAGCAGGCCGAAGCCGCGCTGCGCGAGGCCGGTGTGCCGGAAGCACGCATCCACATCGAACGCTTTGGCACGCCCGACACGCAGCAGGGTCGTCCCGCGCCGCACGAGACGCAGGCGCAGGATGCCGAAGCCGCCCGCGTGGTGGTGATCCGTGACGGTGTTTCCCGCGAGATCGAATTCCTGCGCAGCGACCCCAGCCTGCTGGACGCTGCCGCCCGGGCCGGCATGGACGTGCCGTTCTCCTGCAAGTCCGGTGTCTGCTCCACCTGCCGCTGCAAGCTGCTGGAAGGGGAGGTCCGCATGGACCGGAACTTCGCCCTGGAGAAACACGAGGTGGCCGCCGGCTTCATCCTCAGCTGCCAGGCCCATGCGCTCACGCCGCGGGTGGTGATCTCCTTTGACGAGCGCTGAGCAGCCCCCGGGCGCTGCTAGGCTTGCGGACTTTTCGATTTCGAAGCAACACGATGGCCCGCGGACGCGCCCCCGGATTTGATGCCAGTCGCGAGGAAATCCTCGCCCAGGCTGCTCGCCTGTTTGCCAACCAGGGATTCCCTGCCACCTCGATGAATCAGGTGGCGGAAGCCTGTGAGGTCTCCAAGCCCACCCTCTACCACTATGTGCGCGACAAACATGAGCTGCTCGCGCTGATCTGCCAGACGCATCTGCAGCATCTGGCCGATCTGGTGGATGAGGTCACCGCCCGTGAACTGCCGCCGCAGGAGCACCTGCGGGCGCTGATCCTGAGCTTCGTGCGCGCCTACGGCGAGTCCCAGCACGAGCACCGCGTGCTGACCGAAGACATGAAGTTCCTCGACGAGAGCCATCGCGCGCCGCTGATCGATGTGGAGCGGCGGGTGGTGGCCCGTTTCGCCGACGCGGTGGCGACGCTGCGTCCGGAGCTGCGGGACGTCCATCTGCACAAACCCTTGACCATGCTGCTGTTCGGCATGATCAACTGGACCTTCACCTGGCTGCGGCCGGACGGTGCACTGACCTACGAGGCGATGGCACCGATGGTGGCGGATCTGTTCTTCGGCGGTCTCGGAGCCGTGAAAGCCGCCTGATCCTTTTCCCTTGCGTTCCCAAAACCCATTCCAAGGAGACAACATGAAACGCATCGAGAAGACTCTGCTGGCGCTGGCCGGCGCCACGCTGCTCGGGCTTGGCAGCGCGGCCCGGGCCGACATCAATGTGGGGGTGAGCGTTTCGGCCACAGGTCCGGCCGCCTCGCTCGGCATTCCGGAAAAGAACACCTTCAGCCTGATGCCCACGACCATCGCGGGGCAGAAGGTCAACTACATCATCCTGGACGATGCGTCCGACACCACGACGGCGGTGGCCAACACCCGCAAGCTCATCACCGAGCACAAGGTGGATGTGGTGGTGGGCTCCACGGTGACGCCCAACTCGCTGGCGATGATCGATGCGGTCTCCGAGGCGCAGGTGCCGATGATCTCGATGGCCGCATCGGCCCGGATCGTCGAGCCGATGGATGCCAAGCGCAAGTGGGTCTTCAAGACGCCGCAGAACGACATCATGATGGCGCTGGCCATCGCCGGTCACATGCAGGCGCAGGGCGTCAAGACGGTGGCCTACATCGGCTTTGCCGATGCCTACGGCGAAGGCTGGTATGCGGAGTTCAACAAGGTGGCGGCCAGCAAGGGGCTGAGCATCGTCGCCAATGAGCGCTACAACCGCACCGACACCTCGGTGACCGGTCAGGTGCTGAAGATTCTGTCGGCGCGGCCGGATGCGGTCCTGGTGGGCGGCAGCGGCACGCCCGCCGCGCTGCCGCAGAAGACGCTGAAGGAACGTGGCTTCGCGGGCAAGTTCTACCAGACCCACGGCGTGGCCAACAACGACTTCCTGCGCATCGGCGGCAAGGACGTGGAAGGCACCTTCCTGCCCGCCGGGCCGGTGCTGGTGGTGGACCAGCTGCCCGCCGACCATCCCGCCAAGAAGAGCGCCAAGGACTACGTGACGAAGTATGAAGGCAGCTTCGGCAAGGGCAGCGTGTCCACCTTCGGCGGTCACGCCTGGGACGCCGGCCTGCTGCTGCAGTCCGCCATTCCGGTCGCCCTGAAGAAGGCGCAGCCCGGCACGCCGCAATTCCGCGCGGCCCTGCGGGATGCGCTTGAAGGCGTCAAGGAACTGCCCGGCGCGCATGGTGTGTTCACCATGTCCCCCAACGACCATCTGGGCCTGGATCAGCGCGCCCGTGTGATGGTGAAGATTGACAACGGCACCTGGAAGTACCAGCCATGAGCATGTCTCCTCCTGTCCTCCAAAGTCTTATCGCCGGCCGCTGGGTCGGCAGCAGCGCGGCCCGTGGGCTGCACAGCGCCGTCAACGGGCGACTGGTGGCGCAGACCCATGCCGAGGAACTCGATTTCGGTGAGGGTCTCGACTTCGCGCGGCGTCAGGCCCTGCCTGCGCTGCTGGCGCTGGACTATCAGCAGCGCGCCGCCATCCTCAAGGCACTGGCCGCTTACCTGATGGAGCGCAAGGAGGAGCTCTACGCCATCTCCGCCCACACCGGCGCCACCCGGGCTGATTCGTGGATCGACGTGGAAGGCGGCATTGGGACGTTGTTCGCCTACGCTTCGATGGGGCGGCGCGAACTGCCGTCCAGCAATGTGGTGCATGAAGGACCGGCCACGCCGCTGGGCAAGCAGGGCCAGTTCATGGGCACCCATGTGCTGGTGCCGCGGCGCGGGGTGGCGGTCCATATCAATGCCTTCAATTTCCCGATGTGGGGCATGCTGGAGAAATTCGCGCCCAGCTTCGTGGCGGGCATGCCCTGCATCGTCAAGCCGGCCACCGCCACCAGCTATGTGGCCCAGGCCTGCGTGCGGATGATCGAAGCGTCGGGGCTGCTGCCCGCCGGCGCATTGCAGCTGATCATCGGCAGTTCCGGCGACCTGCTGGACCGGCTGCTGGAAACCGACGTGGTGACCTTCACCGGCTCGGCGGACACCGCGGCCCAGCTGCGCGTCAATCCGAACCTGGTGCGTCGCAGCATTCCGTTCAATGCGGAAGCGGACAGCCTGAACTGCGCCATCCTGGCACCGGACGTGCAGCCGGGTGATCCGGAGTTCGACCTGTTCGTGAAGGAAGTGTTCCGCGAGATGAGCGCCAAGGCCGGCCAGAAGTGCACCGCCATCCGGCGCGCCATCGTGCCGGCGTCGCAGGTGGATGCCGTGGCCGCGTCCCTGCGCGAGCGTCTGGCCAAGGTCAAGATCGGCGACCCGGCGGTGGAGGGCGTGCGCATGGGCGCGCTGGCGTCCAAGGACCAGCAGCGCGATGTGGCCGAACGGCTGGCGCAACTGGCGCGTGGCAACGAAGTGGTCTTTGGCGAGCGCGACGGCTTTGCGCCGGTCGGCGAGGGCGTCGGCGACGGCGCCTTCTTCGCCCCGACCCTGCTGCTGTGCCGCGATGCGATGCACAACGAGGCGGTCCACAACGTCGAAGCCTTCGGTCCGGTCTCCACCCTGATGACCTATCACGACTTCGACGAAGCCCTGGCCCTGGCGGCCAAGGGACGCGGCTCGCTGGTGGGATCGGTGGTGACGCACACCCCCGCGCTGGCCGCCCAGGCCGTGCTGCATGCCGCGGCCTTCCACGGCCGGCTGCTGGTGCTGGACCGCGACGCCGCGGCCGAATCCACCGGCCATGGATCGCCGCTGCCGATGCTCAAGCACGGCGGCCCGGGCCGCGCTGGCGGCGGCGAGGAACTCGGAGGCATCCGCGCGGTCAAGCACTACCTGCAGCGCTGCGCGGTGCAGGGCTCGCCCACCATGCTCACCGCCATCACCGGCGAGTATGTGCGGGGGGGCGCGGTGCGCGAGGATGTGGTGCATCCATTCCGCAAGTACTTCGAGGAGATCCAGGTCGGCGATTCATTGCTGACCCACCGCCGCACCGTGTCCGAAGCGGACATCGTGAATTTCGGCGGCATCTCCGGCGACTACTTCTACATGCACTTCGACGAAGTGGCCGCCAAGGACACCCAGTTTGGCAAGCGCATCGCCCACGGCTACTTCGTGCTGTCGGCGGCGGCCGGTCTGTTCGTGTCGCCCGCGCCGGGACCGGTGCTGGCCAACTACGGGCTGGACACGCTGCGCTTCGTAAATCCGGTGGCCATCGGCGACACGATCCAGGCGCGCCTGACCTGCAAGCGCCGCATCGACCGCGGCAACCGTCCCGACCAGCCGCCGCAGGGCGTGGTGGCCTGGGACGTGCAGGTGACCAATCAGCATGGCGAGCTGGTGGCCAGCTACGACATCCTGACCCTGGTGGCCAAGCGGCCGGAAGCGGAAGCGCCGCGGGCCTAGAATCGCCAGCTCCCAAGCGATGACGCCCTGATGAATGGGCGATGACGATGACAGCTGCTGTTCGGACCGCCGCCCCGCAGGCCCCGGTCGTGATCGTGGGGGCCGGCCTGGCCGGTCTGACCGTGGCCCTGCACCTGGCCGACACCTGCCCGGTGATCGTGCTGGCCAAGCGCGAACTGACCGAGGCGGCCACCGCCTGGGCGCAGGGGGGCATCGTCGGCGTGCTGGGCAGCGATGACAGCATCGACAGCCATGTGAAGGACACGCAGGAAGCGGGCGCCGGTCTGGTCGACGAGGCCACCGCCCGCTTCATTGCCGAGCGCAGTGCGGATGCGGTGGGCTGGCTGGTGGCGCAGGGCGTGCCCTTCACCGCCGACGAGCAGGGTCCGCTGGGGCTGCACCTGACCCGCGAAGGCGGCCATGCGGTACGCCGCATCGCCCATGCGGCGGACGCCACCGGCAAGGCCATCCACGATGCGCTGCTGGACAAGGCCCGGGCGCATCCCAACATCGAGCTGCGTCAGCGCTGGATGGCGCTGGACCTGATCACCTCCCGCCATGTGCAGCGCGACGAGCCGTCTCGCAGCTACGGCATCTATGCGCTGGACATGGATGCGCAGCGGGTGGAGGCGATCGCTGCCCGCGCGGTGGTGATGGCCACCGGCGGCGCCGGCAAGGTCTACCGCTACACCACCAATCCGGATACCTCGACCGGGGACGGGATTGCCATGGCCTGGCGGGCGGGCTGCCGCATCGCCAACATGGAATTCATCCAGTTCCATCCCACCTGCCTCTACCACCCGCAGGAGCGCAGCTTCCTGATCACCGAGGCGCTGCGGGGGGAGGGCGGTCATCTGAAGCTGCCGGACGGCACCCGCTTCATGGCGGCCCACGATGCCCGCATGGAGCTGGCGCCTCGTGACGTCGTTGCGCGGGCCATCGACTTCGAGATGAAGAAGCACGGCCTGGACCATGTCTGGCTCGATGCCACCCATCTGGGCGAAGCCTTCCTGAAGGAGCACTTCCCGACGGTGCATGCCCGCTGCCTGGCGCTGGGCATCGACATCGCGCGTCAGCCGATTCCGGTGGTGCCCGCGGTGCACTTCACCTGCGGCGGCGTGGTGGCCGATCTGCGGGGACGGGCGGACCTGCCCGGCCTGTATGCCGTCGGTGAGACGGCCTACAGCGGCCTGCATGGCGCCAACCGTCTGGCCAGCAATTCACTGCTGGAATGCGTGGTGCTGGGCCGGACCTGCGCCGACGACATCCTGGGCGAAGCCCCCGGCGAGGCGGCGCCGCTGCCGGCCTGGGACGAGAGCCAGGTCGAGAATGCCGATGAGCAGGTGGTCATCTCCCACAACTGGGACGAACTGCGGCTGCTGATGTGGAACTACGTCGGCATCGTGCGCACCACCAAGCGGCTGGAGCGGGCGCTGCATCGCATCGACCTGCTGCGCGGCGAGATCGACGATTACTACGCCAACTTCCGCGTCAGTCGCGACCTGCTGGAGCTGCGCAATCTGGTGGACTGCGCCGAGCTGATCGTGCGGTCGGCACTGCTGCGGCATGAAAGCCGCGGCCTGCATTTCAGCCGCGACTATCCGCGCACGCTGCCGGCCAGTTTGCCGACGGTGCTGGTGAAGGGCGCCGGGAGCCGGTGAAGCCTGTCTTGCGCTATTTTTGCTTGGCGCGCAGCACGCTGCGGGCCTGCACGAAGTTGAAGGCGTAGCTCACCGCCTCCTTGATCGCGGCATTCACGTCCAGCCGCTCCTGCTCGGTCAGGTAGAACGAGTAATCGACCGCATGGCGGATGTAGCGGGGCGGCAGGCGGTTCAGCGCCACGCAGGCCACATCGGCCAGCAGTTCCGGATCGGCTTCGATGACGGGATAGGTGGGCGCGGTCTCCATCACCGCGGCGAACACTTCCCGTTCGTGATGGTTGTAGAGCGAGGTGAAATCCATGGCGGGTCTCGTCAAGCGCTGCACCGGGGCAGCCATGCCCACAGCATAGAGGCCGGATGGCCGTCCTGGATAGCCCCCGACGACCGCCCGGTCAGGCGGCCCCGATGCCCGGGGTCATCCCCGCGGTGCGGGCCTTGAGGGCGGCGGTGAAATCCAGCATGCGGGTGATGCAGGACAGCGCCTGACCCCGCACCGGCTCGTCCACCTGAATCTCACCCAGGCCGCGTTCGAGACAGTCCACCACGCCCTGCAGACCGTTCATGGCCATCCAGGGGCAATGGGCGCAGCTCTTGCAGGTGGCGCTGTTGCCGGCGGTCGGCGCTTCGATCAGCACCTTGTCCGGCGCCAGCTGACGCATGCGGTGCAGGATGCCGTTGTCGGTGGCCACCACGTATTCACGGGCCTTGCCTTCCACCACGGCCTTGATCAGGGCGGAGGTGGAGCCCACAACGTCCGCCTGGGCCACGACCGAAGCAGGGGATTCCGGATGCACCAGGATCATCGCGCCCGGATGCTGCTCGCGCAGCAGTTCAAGCTCCAGGCCCTTGAATTCATCGTGGACGATGCAGGCGCCGTTCCACATCAGCATGTCGGCATCGGTCTGGTCCTGGATGTAGCGGCCCAGGTGGCGGTCCGGCGCCCAGAGGATCTTTTCGCCGCGCGCCTTCAGTTCGGAGACGATCTCCAGGGCGCAGGAACTGGTCACCATCCAGTCGGCACGCGCCTTCACCGCGGCGCTGGTGTTGGCATAGACCACCACCGTGCGGTCCGGATGGGCGTCGCAGAAGGCGTTGAAATCGTCAGCGGGGCAGCCCAGGTCCAGGGAACAGGTGGCGTCCAGGTCGGGCATCAGCACCCGCTTCTCCGGGCTGAGGATCTTCGCGGTCTCGCCCATGAAGCGCACGCCGGCCACCACCAGGGTGCTGGCCGCATGGTCGCGGCCGAAGCGGGCCATTTCCAGGGAGTCGGAGACGATGCCGCCGGTCTCCTGCGCCAGATCCTGCAGGTCGCCGTCCACATAGTAGTGGGCCACCAGCACGGCGCCTTTGGCGGCCAGCAATTCCTTGGCACGCTGCTTGAGGGACTGTCGCTGGCTGGCCGTGAGCGGTGCCGGCACCTTGGCCCAGGCCTGGGCGGTGCAGGTGGCGCCTTGGGCGTCCTGGCGGGCGAAATCGAGCAATACCTGATCCATGGCGCGATTCTAGGGAATTCGCAGGGCCTTGCCGTGAAGGGGCTTGCGTCCTGCTGGCGGTGACATGATCCCGTCGAAGGGGGCGGCTCAGACCTGCTCGAAGAAACGGCTGGGCGGCATGCCCACCGTGCGGGTCACCATCGCCGAAAACGCGCTGGCGCTGGCATAACCGAGTTCGCTCGCAATCACGCCCATCGGCTTGCGGTGCGCAGCCAGTCGCAAGGCTTCGGCCAGCAGCGCCTGCTGCCGCCACTGCGCATAACTGCTGCCGAGTTCCTGACGGAACAGGCGGGAGACGGTGCGGGCGCTGGCGCCCACCAGTTCGGCCCAGTCCTCCAGCGTGGCGAATCGCTGCGGGTGCTCAAGCACGGCTTCACACAGGCGGCGCAGGCGTTTGTCGGTTGGCAGGTCCACGCCCAGGCGCAGGCTGCGGGCCCCGCGAATCTCGTCCAGGATCAGATGCGACAGCCATAGCTCCCGGTCGCTGACGGTGCTGCCCAACTGCACCGTGTCCAGCGCCAGTTGCACCACCAGCTCGCGCATCAGCGGCGAGACTTCGAGCACGCGGTTGTCCGTCCAGACGGCGTTGTCGCAGGGCGGCCGGTGCAGATAGAGGGTGCGCAGCTCACAGCGCTCCACCGCGGTCACCGCATGCTCCACGCCCGCGGGAATCCAGACGGCGCGCGACGGCGGCAGCAGGAAGGTCGCGCGCTCGGTGTTGACGCGCACCACGCCGCTGACGGAGAACACAAACTGCCCCCAGTCGTGGCGGTGGGCCTGGATGTCCATGTGGCTGCCCATGCTGCGCGACTTCGCCCGCACCGGCCGGGTCTCGCTCGGGGCGTAGCGACGGGGGTCCAGCGGGGGCACGCTGGTCCGTGGGCGGGGACCTTCCGGGCGGCGGGAATCGGCCATGGCAAGAATTCGATAGAAGTTGTCTGGCTATCGTAATTGCGACGGCGGGGCCCTGACAACATCGCGGACATGAATACAGCCACCTTGCCGATCGGCGCCGCTCAGAACGCCAAACGAGACATCCAGACGATCAGCCTGATCGGACTGGCCCACGGCACCTCGCACTTCTTTCACATGCTGCTGCCGCCGCTGTTTCCCGTCTTCATGCGGGAATTCGGCCTGAGCTATTCGGAGCTGGGACTGCTGGTGACCCTCTTCTTCGTCATCAGCGGCGTGGGGCAGGCGCTGTCCGGTTTCCTGGTCGACCGCACCGGGGCGCGGCCCATCCTGTTCCTGGCCTTGAGCTGTTTTGTACTGGCCTCGGCGGCGGCGGGCCTGGCGCAGGGCTTCGGCGGCCTGGCGCTCGCCGCCGCGCTGGCGGGGCTGGGCAATTCGCCGTTCCATCCGGTGGACTTCACCATCCTGAACAAGCGGGTGTCGCAGGCGCGTCTGGGGCATGCGTTTTCAGTGCACGGCATCAGCGGCAACATCGGCTGGGCCCTGGCGCCGGTGCTGCTGCTGTGGATCTATGAAGGCACCGGCGGGCAATGGCGGCTGGGGTATGCCGCCACGGCCGCCTGGGCCTTGCTGGTGATGCTGCTGCTGGCCATCAAGCGCGACGCGATCGACGACAGCCAGGGCGAATGGAGTCATCAGAAGGCCGGTGCTGCGACGGCGCCTGCGGAGCATCCGATGGCCTTCCTGCGTCTGCCGTCGGTGTGGCTGTGCTTCTCGTTTTTCTTCTTCACCACATCAGCGCTGACGGCGATCCAGAGCTTCGCATCGCCCGCATTGAATGCGATGTACGGCCTGGACCTGACCGTCACCAAATGGGTGGTGACCGGCTATATGGTGGCCGGGGCCATCGGGATGGTGATGGGCGGTTTCCTGGTGGCGCGATCGCAGCAACTGGAACGCAACATCGCCTGGGCGATGACGGGGGCGGCCACCTTGCTGGCCCTGACCGGCAGCGGCTGGTTGCCCGGCGGACTGGCTCTGGTGGCGGCCACCTGCGCCGGCTTTGGCACCGGATTGGCCGGGCCGTCGCGGGACATGCTGATCAAGAAGGCCGCGCCACCAGGGGCCACCGGCCGGGTGTATGGCACCGTCTATTCGGGGCTGGATACCGGCTTTGCGGTGGCGGCGCCCATCTTTGGGGCGCTGATGGATCGGCACTGGAACAACGCCGTGTTTTTGGGCGCTGCGCTTGCTTTGCTGGCCGGGATTGGTGCAGCGAGTCTGGTCAGGAAGACGTGACCCGACGCCCCGATTTTTGATGCCGTTTTGACACCTCGCGGCGTAGACTCGAATCGCAACTTGGGAGTACGCCATGCACAACAACTACTGGTTTCCAGCGAAGCGGTATGGATGGGGCTGGGGCTTCCCCACGGTGTGGCAGGGACAGGCCACGCTGGTGGGATTCATCCTGATGCTGGTCGCGGGCAGCTTTGTGTTTCCCCCGCAGGATTCACACTGGGGCTTCATGGCCTATGTGGCGCTGATCAGCGGCCTGCTGCTGGGGGTGTGCTATCTCAAGGGAGAGCCGCCGCGGTGGCGGTGGGGGGATAAGGGGCCGTCGGCTTGAGCGTGTCAGCGCTGGCGAGCGAATGCCAGTGAGTGCCAGCGTGTTCCGGAGGCGGCAAGCACGGCATCGCTCACTTCATGGGCGCAAAGGGTCAGTCCGTGTGGCTCCAGCAGGTCGATAAGGCGCTGCGGGGCATGATTGAAAAACAATCGGCCGTCCGGGTCGCGGTTGTCGAGAAGGCGGTCGTGCGACATCTCCGGCACTGACAGCAGCAGGTGCTGGGTGGCAATGGTGGAGACGGTCGGGGGAGCAGGGCCTGATGGCACTGCCGCTGTCTCACGCACTGCCGTTGTCTCACGCACTGCCGATGGACCCGTTGCCCCATGGCCGCGTTCCTGGCTCCCACCCGGCCGCAGGACGCAGGCCAATGCCTCCATCGCATTGCCAAGTGCCGCCGGTTCAATGTGCATCACCACCGCACTGCACACGACGCCATCAAAGCCATCCGGATATCGATCTGCAAAGGGCTGTCCCAATGCGGGAAGTCCGCCCGAACGCAGGTGACCCGCCAATTCGGGATGTGCAGCAATGGCGCGGGCACGCATGGCGTCGTTCGGCTCCACGCCCACCGCCGCCATGCCCAGGGCTCGCAACGCGGCGGTGTCTCGGCCACTCCCGGCACCGACGTCCAGGATCACGTCACCTTCCCGGAAGAAGCGCTCCGCCAGCGCCATCATGGCGCTGCGAGCCGCCTCCGGCCGCTGGCGCAACTGCTCGGCGTAGGCGTCGTAGAACAGATCGGTCTCTGCGTCCATGGATGCTTGGGTCAACGATGGCATCGTGAATCAGCGCTCGCGTCTCACACCGGATGGTTGCGGTTCGCGAAGCGCCGTTCACCGGGCTCACGGCTGCGGCGACAACTGATAGCGGAATTCGTAGAAGTGGTGGCCATCCTTGATCTCGATGCTGAGCAACCCGCTGATGCCGGTGAGTTCACCGGTGCCCGAGTCTGGCACGACTTGCACCGTCAGCCGCTGCTGCCCGCGGTTCATCTCCCCCAGGTGCATCAGCGCGAAGCTGCCCGTGCGTCCGCCGAGCCGTCCTTCGACTCGCTCCATGGCGACATAGCCCGCCGAGCCGGGCAGGGCGGTGCGAACGGCCAGCATCTCGCCCAGGCTGCTGCCTTCCAGGTCGCCATGAAACTGCTTGCGGATGGACATGCGGCCCAGCTTCGCGGCTTCTGTGCCTTCGGCGGCAGGGGCCTGAGCGAGGGTGACGTCGAAGGTGCCTTTGGCGACGGTGGTCATGGGTGTGGGCCGAGATGCGGCGGAGGAGGGTTGCGGGGCGGCAGGGGTGCCTGGCGTGGAATCTTGGCCGGACGGCGTCGATGCAGTCGGGTGAGCAAAGACAGTTGCCGCCGAAGCGACGCTCAGCACGACGGCGCAGATCCTTTGCGGGAGCAGCGATGAAGAGAAGGATGGGGGCATGGCAGTGGCTCTAAGAACTGTGCAACTCGGCAGATGATTCCGAAGGTGGGAAGCCATCTCTTGCTGCCAAGCATAGTCCAAACTGCTGGATGCCCATCCAGTATTTCTAGGGGGATGGGAGAGGGCCCCCCCAGGGTGGTGGAGGGCCCCCCGCGGGTTGGTACAGAGCCACGGCGAGGGGCGGGCCACTCAGGATCAGAACGCCAGTTGCTCCCCCGGCTGCATCACCCGCACCAGGGTCCGCGTCTTCCCCAACGCCTTCATGAATGCTTCCGAGGTGCCCGGCAATTGCGGATTGGTCCCGTAGTGCATGGGAATGACGACCTTGGGCTGAATGAAGTCCCGCGTGACCATGGCGGCGTCGGTCGGGTTCATCACGAACTGCCCACCGCCAATGGGCATCAGCACCAGGTCCGGCCGATACATCTGAGCAATCAGCTTCATGTCGCCAAAGACACCGGTATCCCCCATGTGCCAGACCTTGAAGCCGTTCTCGAACTCGATGATGAATCCGCCGGGTTCGCCGCCGACATGCACCTCGTCCTTGCTGGTGCCAGGGTTCTTCCACACATACTCGCTGCTGTGCTCGGCCTGCACCAGCGTCACCTTGATGCCGTCGCCTAGCGGGGTCAGCGACCCGCTCTTGTTGATCCGCTGGGCCTTGGGCGCCACCTCCAGCGCAATGAGGGACTGCGCCAGTCCCGCAGGCGCGATCAACGGGGCGTCATTCAATTTGGCCAGCGCGGGTGCGTCCGCCACATGATCGTTGTGCCCGTGGGTGACCAGCACCAGATCCACCTTGCCCAGCGCCTCCAGTTGCTTGAATTCCGGCGGTGTCTTGGGGTTGGTTGTGAGCCAGGGGTCGATCACGATCACTTTGCCGCCCGGGCTGGTGAATTTGAAAGCCGCCTGACCCAGCCACTGCACCTGCACCTTGCCTTGCACCTTGCCCCCGTGCCGAGAGTGGGCCTGAGAAGCGCCGGGGGTGGAGGGGTCCTGAGCCCAGGCCGGCAGTGCCAACGCCAGGGCAGCAATGAACGGAAGAAGTCGTTGCATGGTGAAAGACCGGTGGTTGATGAAGAGAGGGCCGGAGCATGACCCGGCGCAAGGGCTTCCATACTCAAGGGGAGGGAAACCATCCTTGAGGGAGTGGATTTCAGGCAAATCCGGTGCCTTGGAGGGATAGCGGGCCCCAGGGCAACCGGACACAATGAATCGCATCAGACCTTTTCTCGCGGCGTCAGCAGCTTTCAAGGGGGAGATGCATGTTCATGACAACCACGATCCGGCAGCGGATGCTGCTGCTCAGCCTGGTGGGCCTGTTCTTCGTGCTGCTGGTGGGAGGACTGGGCTACGCCTCCATTGTGCGCATGGAAGGTGTCGCCCATGAACTGACCCGCACCGGCGCTGCCCTGCGCAGCCAGGTCGAGGCCGACATGATGCATGACGCCCTCCGTGCGGATGTGTATCTGGCCCTGCGTACCGGTGTCAAAACCGGCTCACCGGAAGAGCAGGGCGTCCGGGCCGAAACCGCCGAGCACACCAAAGAATTCCGTGAGCACATGGCAGCGCTGAAGTCCCTCTCGCTGGGCCCGGACATCGATGCCACCATCGCCAAGACACAGACCAGCCTGGACGCCTACATCACCAGTGCCGGCCAGATGGTGGATCTGGCATTCAAGGATCTGCCCGCTGCAGAAGCCCGCCTGCCCGCCTTCAGCAAAGACTTCAAGGCCCTGGAGTCCGAGATGGAATCCCTCAGCGACCAGATCGGCGCCCTGGCGGAGAAGACCCGTGCCGACAGCGAAAGCTCCGCCCGGCAGGTCCGCATCCTGCTGGCGGTGGCAGTGGTGGTGGCGGCGGCCTTCCTCCTGCTGCTCAACACCCGCGTGGGCCACAGCATCGCGCTGCCGCTGACCCGCGCGGTGGACGTCACCCGCGCGGTGGCGTCCGGCGATCTCACCGCCCGGATCGACGGCGCGGGCCATGACGAAACCGGCCAACTGATGGCCGCGCTGCGGCAGATGTCTGGCGACCTGTCCCGCATCGTGGGCCAGGTGCGAGACAGCGCCGCGCTGATCGCCACCGGCTCCTCGGAGATCGCCACCGGCAGCATGGACCTGAGCCAGCGCACCGAGGAGCAGGCCGGCAGCTTGCAGGAAACAGCCGCGACGATGGAGCAGCTCACGTCCACGGTGCGTGCCAATGCGGAAGCTGCGGGCCGTGCCGCCGCGCTGGCAGCCAGCGCCTCGGCGGTGGCCGGGGAGGGCGGGCGTGCCGTGAGTGATGTGGTGCAGACGATGACCGCCATTGCCGCCAGCTCCCGCCGCATCGGCGACATCCTGGGGGTGATCGACAGCATCGCCTTCCAGACCAACATCCTGGCCTTGAATGCCGCCGTGGAAGCGGCGCGGGCCGGCGAGCACGGGCGCGGCTTTGCCGTGGTCGCCTCCGAGGGTCGCATGCTGGCCACGCGCAGTGCCGATGCCGCGCGGGAAATCA
>CBIHOT010000038.1:0-49002 GCA_966211495.1 uncultured Roseateles sp.
AAACCCCCTAATCCCTCCCCTGCGGTGCTCGGGAGTGGGGGCGGGCCCAACTCGGTTCGCTCACCTGCGGCTCGCTCCGCTCAAACAGCCGGGCCCTCTAGTCAGTCATTGAAGCGCGCTCCGCGCGCACCCCGACTCCCTCCGCTCCTCGGCTCCTCCCACACCCCGCGCCAAGCTCACACCCATCACCACCCAGGACTGCTGGGATACAGAACTGCCAGGACACAGGCCTGCGGGACTGCGGCGGCGTGCCTTCTGCTCGCCGCAAAGAAAAGCCGCCCCTAGCCGGTTTGGCTGGAGCGGCTTTGTCGTCGCCTGATATCAGCTAGCCTAGAAGACAGTCAGTCACGGTGTCGCTGGATCGTCAGGTCGTCCAGCGCTGTGTGAGGGGGCTGTCGCTGGATGCCTCACTGGGTGGGCATACCAGCCTTCGCAGCAGCCTTGCCCTCATCCTTGAAGTCACCCACGGTCGAGACGACAAAGCCGTCCACCGCAATGCGCTTGCGCCACGCAGCATTGACCTGCTCCACAGTGACCGCCTGGATGGCAGCATCCCGCTCGGCAACCGTCTTCCAGTTCTCTTCGCGGTCCGCCATGCCGAGCAAACCCGCTGCCAGATTGGCATCGTCGGCGCGGCCCTGGCGCAGGCTGGCCAGAATGTCCGATTTGGCGCGGTTCAGCTCCGCTTCGGTGACGCCCTCTTTGCTCATGCGCTGGAGCTCCTGCTTAACCAGCGTCAGCACCTGCTCGCGGTTCTGAGGCGCAAAGCTGCCGCCAATGACCAGCTCGGCATCATCACCAAAGTGCGGGGCCGACAGCGATGCACCCACGCCATAACTCAGACCCGCCTTCTGGCGGATGCTGACGGACAGGCGGTTCTCCAGCGAGCCCCCGCCCAGGATGTGCGTCGCCAGCATCAACGGCAGGTAATCCGCTTCCCGGTCATTCAGCGCGAAGTCCAGGCGCCAGCGCATTGCCGCATTCGCCTTGTCCTTGGCCAATGCATCAAAGCGCGCAGCCGGAATGGTGTCCGCCTTCGCGACGTAGCGGACGTAAGCCGGTGCCTGCGGCTTCTTCCACGCGCCAAACAGTCGGTCGATGGCTTGGTCGATGCCCTCAGGCACCGCGCCCACCACCGCCACACGCGCATCATTGGCGGACCAGTAGCGGGCATGGAACTGCTTGACGTCCTCCAGCGTGGTGGCCTTGAGTTGAGCCACTTGCTCATCGACCGTCATCAGGTAGTCGGGGTCGCCCAGCTTGACGCCGCGTGCACGGTTGTAGTGATCCCGCACCGCCGCCTGCCGCAAGGTCTCCAGGTCCTGACGTCGGGCTTCAAGACCGGCCAGTGAGGCCTTCTGGTCCCGGTCAAAGGCATCCTTCGGCAGCAGCGGATGCTGCAGAACATCCGCCGCCATGTTCAGCACTTCCAGCAAGGTGTCTTTCTCTGCCGAGATCAGCAGCGTTGCGCCCTGGTCCTCACTGCTGACGCTCATGTTGGCCCGCAACTGCACCAGGCGGTCCTGCAGCGCCTGCTTGGACAGCGTCGGCGTGCCTTCATCCATCAGTTGCGCCACGAGATCGGTGCCGCGATGCTGGAAGGTCTCGTTGCGCTCGCCCCAGCGCAACTGCATTTGCAGTTGCACGGTGTTGGCGCGGGTGCGCTTGTTGAGCGCGGTGAACTCAATGCCGGAGGGCAGACGCTTGATGACCGTGCGCTCCGCCAGATGCGCCGGCGTGGGGTCAAAGCGTTCGCCCTCCTCGACCTTCGGCGGCCCCTTCAAACCGGCCAGTCGCGCGTCGAGCGGCGGCGCAGCAGGAACCTCCACGCGCTCCACCTGCTCCGCCGGCAGATAACGGCCCAGGGTGCGGTTGGCGGGTCGCAGGTAGGCCTTGCGCACCCGCTCCACGTCCGCCAGCGTGACCTTCGGAATGTCTTCCATCAACTGGAAGAGCAGGCGCCAGTCCGTGGCCCCCAGGCTGGAGATCTGCTGGATGAGCGCCTCCGGATTCTTCATCTGCTCGCGGTAGGACATCAGCGCCAGTTCACGCACTCGCACCAGTTCCGATTCGTCAAAGGGCTTGCCGCTGCGCCCCTCGACAATGTCCAGCAGGCGCTGCTCGACCGCGGCCTTGTCCGCGTCCGGCGGCAGCACGGCATAGGCACGGATGCCCCCCGGGTCGGCACCGCCCAGTCCCGTCAGGCCCGCGGCAATCGCCAGCTTGGGCTCCACCAGTTCCTTGTAGAGCTGGCCGCTGGGCTGCAGGGAGAGCATCAGGCCCAGCACCAGCAGCGGCGCACTGTCAGGATGCGCCATCGCGGGCACGTGGTAGTAGCTCAGCAGCAAAGGCTGGCCACCGATGCGGCGCACCACCACCGTCCGCTCGCCATCCTGCGGCGGCTCGACGGTGTAGGGGCGCGGCACGGCAGTGGCTGGATTGCGCAGGCCGGCAAACAGCTGGCTGATGCGGGCCAGCGTCTTGGCTGGATCGAAACGGCCCGCCACCATCAAGGTGGCATTGTCCGGACGGTAGAAACGCTTGTAGAAGGCCTGCAGCTTTTCGATAGGAACGTTTTCGATGTCGCTCTTCGGGCCGATCGTGTCATGGCCGTAGTTGTGCCAGTCGTAGGCGGCGCCCACCACGCGCTTGTTCAGCACCTCGAAGGGCTCGTTCTCGCCGCGCTCGTATTCATTGCGGACGACCGTCATTTCCTTGTCCAGATCAGACTTGGCAATGAAGCTGTTGAGCATGCGGTCCGCTTCCAGCGTCAGCGCGAAGTCCAGGGTCGCCGGGTCCGCATTGAAGTTGGAGAAGTAGTTGGTGCGGTCGCTGGTGGTCGTGCCGTTGAAACGCATGCCGCGCCGCGCAAAGACCTCCGCCAGATCGCGATGCTTGGGCGTGCCCTTGAACATCAGATGTTCCAGCAGATGCGCCATGCCGTACTCGCCCGGAGACTCATGCCGGCTACCCACCCGGTAGGTGATGTTGACCGTGGTGGTGCTCTGCGCATCATCCGGAAAGAGCAGCACCTGCAAGCCATTGGGCAGCCGGTATTCGGAGATGCCTCCCATCTCCCGCACGAATTGCGCCTGGCCCACCCGCAGACCTGCAACCGCGCCCTTGGCCGCCGTAGCGGTCGTTGCAGCCGTGGCCGTGGCGGCGGCTGTGGTTGACTGGGGATCGGCCGGGCTTGGCGATACGCGCTGCGCCCATCCGGGCGCCGAAGCACAAGCCAGAAACGCAGCCACCGCCAGCACATGCGGAACACGGGACAGGCGCGCAAAGCGCCTAGGCGCGGGCAACGCAGAGCGCCGAGACGAGGGCCAGACCGCTTGGGCATTCAGGGACACAGAAGACATCCGCAGCAACTCCTTCAAGTCATCCATCGGTCGGTGCGACGCACCTGGACCGTGAGGCCAATTCTCTACGCAATTGGCGTGACGGGAAGTCGCAGAGGTTTGCAGTTCATCGCTGAATGAATGCAATGCAGCCCATGACAAAGACGCTTCGTCGGGAATGCGTTGGCCGAGTCCGCCGCAGTTTTTAACCTGCGCTGCGTTTCACCCCGACCAGAACAACAAGACCTATGCGCTGCAGGTCAGTTTTGTGGATGCGGCCAGCGACACCTCGACCGGGCCCGTGGCGCTGGCCACGAGCACACAACTCACCGAAGTCGACGCCGCCGCCTTGCGACGCGGTCGGACGGCCGACTGATCCCTCCGGCGTCAGCCGGGCAACGCCATCACCGCGTCCCGCACGCGTCCATCCAGCTCGGCAAGGGGCAGCGCCAGCCGCGCTTCCGCCGGATCTGCCAATGTGCGCCGTCGCTCGCCCCAGACCGGATTCGGAAAATGACTGTCCCAGTCAAAGCGGGCAATGACATGCCAATGCAGGTGGGGCACCACGTTGCCCAGCGTGGCCAGATTGATCTTGGTGGGCGACAACGCTTGCCGCAGCACCTGCTCGATCGTCACGACAACCGTCATCAGCGCCTCCCGGTCGGCCGGTGGCAGATCACTGAACTCGGCCACATGCGCGGTCCAGATGACGCGATAAAAGGCCGGGAAGTCCGGCTCGGCCGCTCGAATCACGCGCCAGCGCTTGGCGCTCGCCACCGGCAGTCCGCCGACGTCGCGGCACAGAGGGCAATCAGGGTGTTCCATGGGCAAAGGCGGGCAAGACCGCTGGCTAAGATCAGCCAACTCTAGCCCAGCCGGCGCACAGGAATCCCCATGGCCCTTCGTCCCCCGTCCGTCCGTCGTCGTACCCTGCTGCTGGGCGCCGCAACGGCGCCTCTCGCTGCCAGCATGCCCACGCTCGTCCGCGCCGCCGAGGCGTGGCCCGCCAGACCGATCCGCTGGGTGGTGGCCTATCCCGCTGGCGGTGGCTCCGATTTCCTCGCGCGCCAATTGGCCCCGGCACTGGGTCGCCAGCTCGGCCAGACACTGATCATCGACAACCGCCCCGGCGCGGCAGGCATCATCGGCACCGACAATGCCGCCAAGTCCCCGGCAGACGGCTATACCCTGCTGACGGGCGACAACGGCGCCATGGTGTTCAACAGCGCGCTCTACAAGAAGCTGCCCTACGCCCCCGCCGACTTCACCCCGGTGGCCTTCATGGCGCGTTTCCCGCTGCTGCTGGTGGTGAATCCGCAAGCCGGCTTCGCCTCCGCGCAGGACTGGTTGCGGCAGGTGCAGGCCAAGCCCGGCCGCTATACCTACGCATCACCCGGCGTGGGCAGTCCGCATCATCTGGCGATGGAGCTGCTGAAGGACCGCACCCACAGCTACCTGGTGCATGTGCCCTATCGCGGCACCGCCTTCTCCACCCAGGACATCATCGGTGGCGCCGTGCCCATGGGCATCCTCGACACCGCCGCCGCCCTGCCCCATCTGCGCAGCGGCAGGCTCAAGGCGCTGGCCGTGCTGTCCGGTAAACGCGTCGCTTCGCTGCCGGACGTGCCCACCTTCGAGGAAGCAGGCGTCAAGGGCGTGGACGTGAGCGCCTGGCAGGGACTGTTCGTCCCGAAAGGCACGCCGGACGCCATCGTCAGCCGCCTGACCGCCGAAACCCTCAAGGCCCTCGCGCAGCCGGACGTCAAGTCGAAGCTGGAGGAATTCGGACTCGAAGTCGTGCCGACGGACGGCCCCGCCCTGGCGCGCTTCATTCAGCAGGAAACCACCCAGTGGCATGCGCTGATCCGCAGCCGCGGCATCAGCGCCGAGTAATCACGCCCAGCGACGTGACAACCTGCTCATCCGAATCCGTTTATCCGCATCCCGGACCGATGGGGCCGGTACCATGCTTACCGGACGGTGTATTTCAGGCGCGCATTACTTCACGTGGATGCCGAATAGCATTAGGTTATTCCCGCAATAGCCGCTTCCTGAGCGCGCTAATCGCCTTACGGCAGCTTACAGTTTGACCTAAAGCAAAAACAACAAACCGAAGGCGCCCGCCCCTCCCCCGGCGCCTTTTGCCATCGTTCCAGTTGGTGTAGGCCCCGCTATGAACCCACAAACATCTGTCCGGACGACGGTCGCCCGTCGTGTTTCCCTATTCGCCAGTCTCGGCATCGCCGCGTTGCTGGTGCTGATCTGCGGCACCCTGTCCTGGGTGCTGACCGACCAGGCCCGCAAGCGTACCGACGACTACATGGCCAGCGAAGCCGCTTCGGTCGCCCGTGTGGCCGACGCCCTGGACCGCACCGCCCGCGACTCGGCCAACCGTCTCTATGACGTGCTGGCCACCGACCTGCCGGACGGCAAATTCACCCTGGAAGCGGACGGCGAACTTTCCCACGATGGCCGCAAGATCAATGGCAACCTCGACCTGCCCGACGGCTTCACCCGCCGCACCGGCGGCGTGGCGACCATCTTCGCCAAGAAGGGCAGCGACTTCATCCGCGTGACCACGTCGGTGAAGAAGCAGGACGGCTCTCGCGCCATGGGCACGCTGCTGGACACCACTGGCACCGCCTACGCCAAGACCAGCGCCGGCGAAACGTATGTCGGCCCGGCAACCCTGTTTGGCGTGCCCTACATGACCCGCTACACGCCGGTGAAGGACGCCGCAGGCAAGGTGGTGGGCATTCTGTTCATCGGCTTTGACATGCGCGGCCTGCAGGAAGAACTGGTGCAACTGGCCGGCGCCGTGAAGCTGTTCGATACCGGCGGCCTGTACCTGCTGGATCCGGGCAAGACGCCCGCCGATGCGGTGCTGAAGGGCCACCCGACCGCCAAGGGCAAGAAGCTGTCGGACGTGCTCAAGCCTGAAGTGGCTGAAGCACTGGTCAAGCGTCTCTCCGAAGACAAGGACGGCGTGCTGGAAGAACTGCCCGCCGTGTACAACAGCGACCACAAGGACGCCTTTGCCGTCGCGCAGCGCTCCAAAGCCACCGGCTGGTTTGTGGTGGCCGAAGCCTCCCGCTCGACGGCGCTGGCCTCCCACTTCCGCACCCTGTGGGCGCTGTGGGGCCTGATGGCTCTGGCCGTGGTGCTGCTCGGCGTGGGCGTGACCTGGCTGCTGGGCCGCTGGGTGGGCCAGCCGATGGCGCAACTCAACCGTGCCGTGTCCGCAGTCGCCAACGGCGACCTGACACAGCCAGTGCGGGTGAATCAGCAGGACGACATGGGCGCCCTCGCCGCCGGTGTGGAACAGATGCGCCAGCAACTGGCCAGCACCATCACCGAAGTGCGGCAGGCCAGCGACAGCATCGGCACCGCCAGCGCCGAAGTGGCCGCGGGCAGCCGCGATCTGTCGTCGCGCACCGAGCAATCCGCGAGCCATCTGCAGGAGACCGCTTCCGCCCTGGAAGAGCTGGCCGGCTCGATGAGCCAGACCGCCGCTTCCGCGCAGCAGGCCCATCAGCTGGTGGGTGAATCGGACCAGGCCGCCCAGCGTGGCGGCGCCGTGGTGCAGCAGGTCGTCACCACGATGGACGAGATCAGCAACGCCAGCCGCCAGATCAGCGACATCATTGGCACCATCGATTCGATCGCTTTCCAGACCAACATCCTGGCGCTGAACGCAGCGGTGGAAGCCGCGCGTGCCGGCGAGCAGGGCCGCGGTTTTGCGGTGGTGGCCTCGGAGGTGCGTCACCTGGCGCAGCGCAGTGCGGAAGCCGCCAAGCAGATCAAGGGCCTGATCACCGCCAGCGGCGAGCGGGTGGAATCGGGCGCCCGTCTGGTGAGCGACACCGGCGCGGCCATGCAGGCCATCGTGACCAGCGTGCGTCGCGTGACCGACATCATTGGCGAAATCTCGACCGCCGCCCATGAGCAGGCCCAGGGCGTGAGCCGCATCAATGGCGCCGTGGCCCAGCTGGACCAGGGCACGCAGCAAAACGCCGCGCTGGTGGAGGAAAGCACCGCCGCCGCTGAAAGCCTGCGCGAACAGGCTGGACGTCTGGTGGAACAGGTCGGACGCTTCCGCGTCTGATCGCGGCAGGACGGGCGGACACCTCGGTGTCGGCCGCTGATTCGGAAAGGGACCGCCGCGGCGGTCCTTTTTTTCGTCGGGCTCCAGCCGGATTCAGCGGGACTTGAACCACCGCCCCAACACCGCACGCTCGTCGTCGGTGATGCCGGTGGCGTTGTTGAGCGGCATGGCCTTCTGCACGACCGCCTGCTGATAGATGTCTTGCGCATGCAGCTCGATCAGCTCGGGCGTATGCAGTTGGATGCGCTTGGGCGCCAGCGCCGCGTTGTGGCAGGCCTGGCAGCGGTTCTGCACAATGGCCTGGACCTGGGCGAAGGTCGGTGGACCGGCCTGCGGACCGGCACCGGCGCCATGGGCCGCCGTGCCCGCCATGCCTTCGGTGCCCGCCATCCCCGCAGACATCGATGCTGTCGGCGACTGAGCAGCCCGCGGCGCCAACCCGATGATCAGCCCCGCCAGCAGCAGCCCCACCACCACCAGCAACGGCCAGGCATTGACGCCCTTGTGGCGCTTCACGAACCAGGTCCGCACCAGCGCCCCCACCAGCATCAGCGCGATCAGCACCAGCCAGTTCCACGCAGCGCTGTAGAGCATGCTGTAGTGGTTGGACAGCATCGCAATCAGCACCGGTAGCGTGAAGTAGGTGTTGTGCACACTGCGCTGCTTGCCGCGCTGGCCGAACACCGGATCCACCGGACGCCCGGCCTGCATGTCCTCGATGACCTGCTTCTGCCCCGGGATGATCCAGAAGAAGACATTGGCCGTCATCATCGTGGCCATCATCGCGCCGATCAGCAGAAACGCCGCACGTCCGGCAAACAGCTGGCAGGCGCCCCAGGCCGCCACCGCAATGACGCCTGCCACCAGCCCCAGCACCCGCCCGTCGTTGCCGAGGCTGCCATCGGCCTTGCGTCCGAAGCGGCGGCAGATCTGGTCGTACAGCAGCCACCCGCCCGCCAGGAAACACAGGGCGGCCGTCACCGCTGCCGGAGCGCTCCAGTCGTGCACCCGTTTGTCGATGAGATAGGTGTTGGCATTGAAAAGATAGAGCAGCGCGAAGAGCGCAAAGCCGCTCATCCACGTCCAATAGCTCTCCCAGTAGAACCAGTGCAGATGTTTGGGCAGATGGGCTGGCGCGACCAGATATTTCTGCGGGTTGTAGAAGCCCCCACCATGCACCGCCCAGAGTTCACCGTCCACACCGCGGGCCCGCAGGTCTTCGCCGGTCGGGGGCACCAGATGGTTGTCCAGCCAGACGAAGTAGAACGAAGCGCCAATCCAGGCAATGGCCACCACCACATGCAGCCAGCGCAGCAGCAGGTGGGCCCAGTCGAGCAGATAACTGTCCATCAAAGACATTCAGCAAGAACCGGACCACCACTGCGGGCGCTGTAATCCGGCTGAGCGTCGCGCTTCTCGTTCTGGCGCCGCGGCGACGTGGTCAAAGTGTATACAGTTCTGGGATCTTTTCAGTCCCCGCTTCAGTCCTGCATCAGTTGCGCCACCGCTGCGAGCGCCACCACCTCGGGTTGCTTGCCCTGGATGCCGGGAATGCCGATCGGGCAGATGACGCGGGCCAGTTCGGCCTCGCTGAATCCACGCGCTTCCAGCCGGTGCCGGAAGGCGGCCCATTTGCTCTTGCTGCCGATCAGGCCGATGGAATGCAGGTCCCCCTGGTCCCGCTGCCGCTTGAGGCAGGCCGCCAGGATGTCCAGGTCCTCGGCATGACTGAAGCTCATGATCAGCACCCGCGCGCCCGCCTCCAGCGACGCCACCGCAGCCTGCACCGGCTCCGACTGCTCGGCCCGCACGTTGTCCGGCAACGGGTCGAGGAACACGCCGTCGCGGCTGTCGATCCACTGCACTCGTACCGGCAGCCGCGCCAGCAGCGTGACGATGGCATGGCCGACATGCCCGCCGCCAAACAGCGCCACCGGCCGCCAGCCCTGCTGAGAGCCCAGCCGTTCATCCAGATCCGCAATGGCCGATCCATCCAGCCATTCAAAGTCCAGCCAGACGACGCCGCCACAACACTGCCCCAGGCTCGGACCCAGCGCAAAACGCTGACGCGCTTCCACCACCCGGCCCGCCGCCAGCGCGGCGCGGGCGCGGGCAGTCGCCTCATATTCCAGCTGCCCACCGCCGATGGTGCCCAGCACGTCCGACGGTGTGACCGCCATCCAGGCACCGACCTCCCGCGGCCCGCTGCCCTCCACCTGGGCCACCCGCACCAGCACCGCCGGTGCATGGGCCAGCCGCAGGGCGAGTGTCTGCCAGGGCCGCAGCGCCATCTCAGCTGCCCCGGTAGGTCGAATAGGCCCAGGGGCTGGCCAGCAGCGGCACGTGATAGTGGGCCGACGCATCGGCAATGCCGAAGTCCAGCGGCACCTCGTCCAGGAAAGCCGGCTCCGGCAATGGCACGCCGCGTGCGCTGAAGTAGCCGGCCACCGCAAACACCAGCCGGTAGCGGCCCACCGTCAACGCTTCGCCTTCAAGCAGCGGCCCGTCCGCCCGGCCATCCGCATTCAGCTGCAAGGACTGCAGCAGTTCCGGCTGTCCGTCCGCGCGCAGACGGTACAGACGGACCGCCATGCCGGCCGCTGGCGCGCCATGCATCGTGTCCAGAACATGGGTGGTGAGCTTGCCCATCGGGGGATGGCGACCAGGCGCCGGGAGGTTGTGAACGGATCAAAGTGTATACACTCCGGAACACAATGAGCGTGTCGTCTCTTCATTCCTCCACCACGTCTGGCGTGGCCGCTTCCGTGACATCCGCGACTTCGGCGACTGCGGCGAATGCTGCGGCTGCTGCAAATGCCACGACATCGGGTTCGTCCGACGCCGCCGCCAGCTCAGTGACTGAGCGGATCACCGCCGCCATCACGCAGGCCATCGTCGAACGCCGGCTGATGCCCGGCACCAAGCTGGTCGAACAGCAACTCGCCGACATCTTCCAGTGCTCCCGCACGCTCGTGCGCCAGGCCCTGAACCAGCTCAGCCGCGACCGGCTGGTCAAGCTGGAACCCGCACGCGGCGCCTTCGTGGCCGAGCCCAGCGTGGAAGAGGCACGGCAGGTCTTCGAGGTGCGCAAGATGCTGGAAGCGGCCATGCTCACCGACCTGTGCCAGCACATCACCTCCACGCAGGTGCGGCAACTGCGCACCCATCTGAAGCATGAACGCGAAGCCGTCCGCCGGACGGACGTGCCGGGACGCACCCGTCTGCTGGCCGATTTCCATGTGCTGCTGGCGCGCATGCAGGGCAATGCGGTGCTGGCGCAGATCCTCACCGATCTGCTCTCCCGCAGTTCTCTGATCGCGCTGATGTATCAAAGCTCCCATTCCGCTGCCGAATCGCAAGCCGAGCATGAAGCCCTGGTGGATGCGCTCGAAGCGCGAGACAAGCGGGCCGTGCTCAGGCTGCTGGACAGCCACCTCGGCAATGTGGAGGCCAATCTGCGGCTGAATCCGCGGGTGCAGGATCTCAAGGCCGTGCTGCAGGGCGAGTCTGCAGCCGTCGGGAAGGCGTCCAAATCCGCTGCCAAAGCCTCCCCCAAAACGCGCGCCTGACGCATCGCCCCTCGGAGCCCGACCTCATGCCCACGCCGCCCCCTCCGTCCCCGCATCGCTTCGCCAGCGCCCCGCTGCAGCGCTCCCCCGGCTATCCGCGGGATCTGATCGGCTACGGCGAACACCCGCCGCAAGCCCAATGGCCGGGCCAGGCGCGCATCGCCGTGCAGTTTGTGCTGAACTACGAAGAAGGCGGCGAGAACTCGGTGCTGCATGGTGACGCCGGCAGCGAGCAGTTTCTCTCCGAGATGTTCAACCCGGCCGCCTACCCGGCCCGCCATCTGAGCATGGAGGGCATCTATGAATACGGCTCTCGCGTCGGCGTATGGCGGTTGCTGCGTGAATTCGAAAAGCGGGCCCTGCCCCTGACCGTCTTCGGCGTGTCGATGGCCCTGGAGCGGCATCCGGAACTGACGCAGGCCCTCGTGCAGCTGCAGCACGAGATCGCCTGCCACGGCTGGCGCTGGATCCACTACCAGGGCATGGACGAAGCCACCGAGCGCCAGCACATGGAGATCGGCATGGACATCCTCCAGCGCATGACCGGCGAGCGCCCGGCCGGCTGGTACACCGGCCGCGACAGCCCCAACACCCGGCGCCTGGTGGCCGACTACGGCGGCTTTGAATACGACAGCGACTACTACGGCGACGACCTGCCCTTCTGGATGCAGGTGCGCAAGACCGATGGCTCGCTCGCCCCGCATCTGGTCGTGCCCTACACCCTCGACTGCAACGACATGCGCTTCGCCCTGCCCCAGGGCTTCAGCCACGGCGACGAGTTCTTCGAGTACCTGCGCGACAGCTTCGACGTGCTGTATGCCGAAGGCGACGAGCATCCGAAGATGATGAGCATCGGCATGCACTGCCGCCTGCTGGGTCGCCCAGGCCGCATGCGGGCGCTGCAGCGCTTCCTCGACCACATCGAAAAACATGACCGGGTGTGGATCACCCGCCGTGTGGACATTGCGCGCCACTGGCGCCAGACCCATCCGTTCGATCCTGCCACCGCTTTTGTCTGGGGCTGAGCCCATGATGACCCCTGTTCCCTCCCTGACCCTCGCCCAGTTGGCCACGCTGGATGCAGCCGGCTTCGTGGCCGCCCTCGATGGCATCTATGAACACTCGCCCTGGATCGCCGAACGCGCCTATGCAAAGCGCCCGGCCGGCGGTCACACCAGCCTCGCCGGTCTGAAGCAGGCGCTGGCCGACGTCGTTCGCACCGCCACGCTCGACGAGCAACTCGGTCTGATCCGCGCCCACCCGGAGCTGGCCGGCAAGGCGATGGTGGACAACAGCCTCACCCAAGAGTCCAGCAACGAGCAGAGCAAGGCGGGCCTGACCCACTGCACCCCGGACGAGTTCAAACAACTGCAGCAGCTCAATGCCGATTACAACGCCCGCTTCGGATGGCCCTTCATCCTGGCGGTGCGCGGCCCGCGCGGCCTGGGCCTGTCGCGTCAGCAAATCATCGACACCTTTGCGCGGCGCCTGCTCGGACATCCCGAGGTCGAGCGCGCCGAATGCCTGCGCAACATTCACCGCATCGCGGAAATCCGTCTGAATGACCGCTTCGGTGTGCGCCCCGCGCTGGGCGAGCAGGTCTGGGACTGGGCGGAATCGCTGGCGCGTTTCTCGGACCCTGGCTTCGCGGAGCAAGGTCAGCTCACCGTCACCTATCTGACCGAAGCCCACCGGGCCACCGCGTCGCAGCTGATGACCTGGATGCGGCAATGCGGCTTCGACGAGGTGGCGCTCGATGCTGTCGGCAACGTGGTGGGCGTCTATCACGGACATTCGCCCGACGCGCCGCGTCTGCTCACCGGCAGCCATTACGACACGGTGCGCAACGGCGGCAAATACGATGGTCGGCTGGGCATCCTGGTGCCGATGGCCTGCGTGCGGGAACTGCATCAGCAGGGCCGTCGCCTCCCCTGCGGCATCGAGGTGATCGGGTTTGCGGAGGAAGAAGGTCAGCGCTATGGCGCCACCTTCCTCGGCTCCAGCGCCCTCACCGGCCACTTCGATCCCGCATGGCTCGACCAGCGCGACACCGATGGCATCGCCATGCGCGACGCGATGCTGCAGGCCGGCCTGCCCGGCACCCTGGCCGCGATCGAAGCGCTGCGTCGTGATCCGTCGCGCTACGTGGGCTTTGTCGAGGTGCACATCGAACAAGGGCCGGTGCTGACCGAGCTGGACCTGCCGCTGGGCATCGTCACCTCCATCAACGGCAGCGTCCGTTATGTGGGCGAAGTGCGGGGCCTGGCGTCCCATGCCGGCACCACGCCGATGGACCGCCGCCGGGACGCCGCCGCAGCAGTGGCGGAGCTGATCCTCTTTGTGGAGCAGCGCGCCGCCACCATCCCCGATGCCGTCGGCACCGTGGGGCAGTTGCAGGTGCCGGCCGGCTCGATCAACGTGATCCCCGGCCGTTGCCTGTTCAGCCTGGACCTGCGCGCCACCACCAACGAGGCCCGAGACCAGCTGGACCAGGAGGTGCGCAGCGCCCTGGATGCCATCGCCGAGCGTCGTGGCGTGAGCGTTCAGTTGCAGCGGACGATGTCGGTCGCCGCAGCGCCGAGCGCCGCCGCCTGGCAGCAGCGCTGGGAAGCCGCGGTGCAGTCGCTCGGCCTGCCAGTGCACCGCATGCCCTCCGGCGCCGGCCACGATGCGATGAAGCTGCATGAAGTGATGCCGCAGGCCATGCTGTTCCAGCGGGGTCTGAATCTGGGCATCAGTCACAACCCCCTGGAGTCGGTCACCGCCGACGACACCGAACTCTGCGTCCAGGCCTTCCTGACGCTGCTGGAAGGGCTCGCAACGCCATGACCGCCATGAATGCCATGAACGCCGACGCAAACGCCAACTCCACCCCCGACGCCATCCACGACGTGAATGCGACGTCCGCCCATCAGGCCCTGGACGCCTGGATCGATCAACACTTCAATGACGAGGTGGCCTACCTGCAGGCGCTGGTGCGCGTGCCCACCGACACGCCGCCCGGCAACAACGCCCCGCATGCCGAGCGCACCGCCGAGCTGCTGGCTGCCATGGGCCTGCAGGCCGAGCGTCATCCGGTGCCCGAAGCCGCGGTGCGGGACTACGGCCTCACCTCGCTCACCAACCTGATCGTGCGGCGCCGGTATGCCGACGGCGGCCCGGTGATCGCACTCAATGCGCATGGCGACGTCGTGCCGCCCGGCGAGGGCTGGACCCACGACCCCTACGGTGCGGAGATCGAGAACGGCCAGCTCTTCGGCCGCGCCGCCGCCGTCAGCAAGAGCGACTTCGCCACCTACACCTTCGCAGTGCGCGCCCTTGAAGCGCTCGGCCTGCCGCTGCGCGGTGGCGTCGAACTGCACTTCACCTATGACGAGGAATTCGGCGGTGAGCTCGGCCCCGGCTGGCTGCTGAAGCAGGGCCTGACCCGGCCTGACCTGCTGCTGGCCGCTGGCTTCAGCTACCAGGTGGTCACCGCCCACAACGGCTGCCTGCAGATGGAAGTGACGTTGCACGGCAAGATGGCCCATGCGGCGATTCCGGACACCGGCGTCGATGCGCTGCAGGCGGCCACCGCTCTGCTGCAGGCGCTGTATGCGCGCAATGCCGTCTACCGCGGCGTGCGCTCGAAGGTGCCGGGCATCACCCACCCCTACCTCAACGTGGGCCGCATCGAAGGGGGCACCAACACCAATGTCGTGCCCGGCAAGGTGGTCCTCAAGCTCGACCGGCGCATGATCCCTGAAGAGAATCCGGTGGAGGTTGAACAGGAAATCCGGGACGTGATCGCCGCCGCCACGGCCGATCTGCCGGGCATCACGGTCGACATCCGCCGCCTGCTGCTGGCCCGGGCGCTTCAGCCGCTGCCGGGCCATGAGCAGCTGGTGGAGGCGCTGCAACGCCACGGTGAAGCGGTGTTCGGTGAACCCATCCCCACCTCCGGCACGCCGCTCTACACCGATGTTCGCCTGTACGGCGAGCACGGCATCCCCGCGGCCATCTACGGCGCCGGGCCCCGCACGGTGCTGGAGTCCCATGCCAAGCGCGCCGACGAACGCCTGTCCCTGGAGGACCTGCGCCGCGCCACCCAGGTGGTCGCCCGCACCCTCTACGACCTGCTCAAGGTTTCCCCTGAGTGACCGACGTCATGCCCGGCCGGACTGGGCACAATGCGGGCACCGCAGGCCGCACGCCCGGGCCACAAGCCCGCGCGGTGCGGTGATGTCTCACCGACTCCCAGGAGTTCCGTTCCATGACCTTCCGTCTTTCTCCGGGCGCCGCCCTGGCGCTGAGCCTGTGTGCCAGCCTGTCCGCGTCCTTCGCCGTGCAGGCGCAGACTCCGTCGAATGCCGCGTCGCCAGCTGAGGCCGCTGCATCGTCCGCAGCAGCCGCCACAGCCGCCGCTCCGCTGACCTATCCGGCCACCCGCAAGGTCGAGCAGTCCGACAACTACCACGGCACCATCGTCCAGGATCCCTACCGCTGGCTGGAAGACGACAACAGCCCGGAGACCAAGGCCTGGGTGATGGCGCAGAACGCGGTGACCGACCGTTTCCTGCAGTCGATGCCGCAGCGCCTGCCCACCCGCAAGCTCTACACCGACCTCTACAACTTCGAGAAGTTCGGCGTGCCTTTCAAGGAAGGCGGCCGCTATTTCTGGACGCGCAATGACGGCCTGCAGCAGCAGTCGGTGCTCTACACCGCCAAGTCGCTGAAGGACACGCCGCAGATTGCGCTGGATCCCAACACCCTGTCCAAGGACGGCACCGTCGCACTGAGCGGCACCGCCATCTCCCAGGACGGTCGCCTGCTGGCCTACGGCATCGCCGGCGCCGGCTCCGACTGGCAGACCTGGAAGGTCCGTGACCTGCAGACGGGCCAGGACCTGCCCGACACCATCGAATGGGTGAAGTTCTCATCGGCCTCGTGGACGCCGGACGGCAAGGGCTTCTTCTACGCCCGCTACGACGCACCCAAGTCGGGTGAGGCGCTGACCGGCGCCAACTACTACCAGAAGCTCTACTATCACCGCCTCGGCACACCGCAGTCCGATGACGTGCTGGTGGCCGAGAACAAGGAAGAAAAGCAGTGGGGCTTCGGTGCGGATGTGACCGATGACGGGCGCCTGGCCATCATCAACATCTGGACCGGCTCGGGCCGCAAGAACGGCCTGATGCTGCTGCCGCTGGATGCGCAGGGCGGTTATGCCGGTGCCAAGCCGGTGCCGCTGACGATGGCCTTCGATGCCGAATACGTGCCGGTGGTGCTGGATGGCCAGCGCCTGATCCTGAAGACCGACAAGGACGCGCCGCGCGGCCGCCTGCTGGAAGTGAAGCTGGGCAAGGATTGGTCGGTGCCCGAGGCCTCGACCTGGACCACCCTGGTGCCGGAATCGAAGGAAGCGATGGTGAGCGCCAGCGGCGTCGGCGGCCGTCTGCTGCTGAGCTATCTGGCGGATGCTTCCACCCTGGTGCGTGAATATGGCGCCGACGGCAAACATGTCCGCGACATCCGCCTGCCGGGCATCGGCACCGCGGCCGGTTTCAGCGGCAAGTGGAAGGACAGCGAAACCTTCTTCAGCTTCACCAGCCTGACCTCCCCGGGCGAGATCCATCGACTGGATGCCAAGACCGGAAAGACCGAACTGTTCAAGCGTCCCAAGACCGCCTTCCAGGCCGACCAGTTCGAGATGAAGCGCGCCTTCGTCACCAGCAAGGACGGCACCCAGCTGCCGGTCTTCATCGCCCATCGCAAGGGCCTGAAGCTGGACGGCAACAATCCGACGCTGCTGTATGGCTACGGCGGTTTCAATGTGCCGATGACCCCCGGCTACAACGTGACCGCGGCCACCTGGATGAAGATGGGCGGCGTGTATGTGCTGGCGGTGCTGCGCGGCGGCGGCGAATACGGCGCCTCCTGGCATGAAGCCGGCACCAAGGAACGCAAGCAGAACGTCTTTGACGACTTCATCGCGGCCGGTGAATGGCTGGTGAAGAACCAGTACACCCGCCCGCAGCGCCTGGCCATCAACGGCGGCTCCAACGGCGGCCTGCTGGTGGGCGCAGTGGTCAACCAGCGTCCGGACCTGTTCGGCGCCGCCGTGCCGCAGGTGGGCGTGATGGACATGCTGCGCTTCCAGAAGTTCACCATCGGCTGGGCCTGGGTGTCGGATTACGGCACCTCGGACAAGCCGGAAGACTTCCAGTGGCTGATCAAGTATTCGCCGCTGCACACCATCCAGAACAACAAGCGTTATCCGGCGGTGATGGTGACGACCGGCGACCATGACGACCGCGTCGTGCCGGCCCACAGCTTCAAGTACACCGCCGCGCTGCAGGCCGCCAATACCGGCCCCGCACCGAAGCTGATCCGCATCGAGACCCAGGCCGGTCACGGTGCCGGCAAGCCGACCTCGAAGATCATCGAAGAGCGGGCCGACATCCTGGCCTTCATCGCCAACACCTTCGGCATGGACGTGCGCTGAGCCCTGCTACGGCGTGAATGAAAAAACCCCGGCGCCTTGCGGTGCCGGGGTTTTTTTTCGGTCCGGGACCCGAGGGCCCCGGTGAGCGTCGGACGCCCGGTGTCGATCAGAACTCGTAACGTGCGCGCAGGTTGAAGACGCGGCCGCGGATGTCGTAGAGGCTGGGGTTGTAGCCCACCGAGTAGTAGGTGGACGACGCCACGTCCGTCGGCGGGGCCTTGTCGAAGACGTTGTTGATCACGCCCGACAGGGTCCAGTTCTTGAAGCCGGTGTAGCCGATCGACCAGTCGGTCGTGGTCATGCTGCCCATGGTGCACAGGTCATAACGGTTGGCCGTGGTGGCGGTGCTGCTGCAGACGCCATCCGGGTCGTAGCTCTTGAAGCCGCCCTGGAAGCGCACGGCCACACCGGTGTTCCAGTCGCCGTAGGCATAGTTCAGGGCAGCATTGAGCTTGAGCGCCGGCGTGCCGTAGTAGCCCACATAGTCGTACACCGGACGGCCGGCTTCGGTCTGCTGCTTCTGGCTCAGCACGCGGGTGCCGGAGAAGCTGAAGCGGACATCATGGCCAGCGGCCGGACGCCACTTGAAGCGGGTCTCCCAATCCACACCGGACGTCGACTTGCGCGACATGTTGCGGTACTGGCGGATCACCTGGGTGATTTCGCCTTCCGAGTTGCGGATCACGGCGCCGGGGAACTCGGCGGCGCGGTCCACCACCTGCTGGGCGCTGAGGCGGTCCACCACATTGCGCACGATGATGTGATAGGTGTCCAGCGTCATCTCCATCCAGTCGGTCGGATTGAAGATCATGCCCACCGTCAGCGAATTGGACTGCTCGGGCTTGAGCTTGGAGTTGGACGCGATCACGCTGGAGATCGACTGGGTGCAGTTGGTGTTGGTCGAGGTGACCACGGGGCACAGCACCGGATCCTGCACCGTGGTGAAGGCGAACACCGTCGATTCGGTGATCTGCGACAGCGACGGCGCGCGGAAGCCGTTGGCATAGGTGGCACGCAGCGCCAGCGAATCCACCACCTTGTACTTGGCGCCGAGCTTGCCGGTGAAGGCGGAGCCGAAGTCGTTGTAGTGCTCGACCCGTGCAGCCGCCTGGGTTTCCAGGTTCTTCAGCAGCGGGGCCTGCAGTTCGGCATAAGCCGCAGCGACGTTGCGCGAACCATTGGCCTGCGAAATGCCCAGGCCAATGATGTCGCCCGAGCTGATCTTGTCATCGGCCGACACCTTGAAGCTCTCGCGGCGCAGTTCACCGCCCACCCCCAGCATCAGCGGGCCGCCAGGCAGTTGCATCAGCTCACGCGATCCGCGCGCATCCAGCGACGTGGTCTGCGCGGTGCCGCTGTTGTTCAACTTGGGCGACAGGGCGCTCAGCACCTCGGCGCTGTTGGTGCCGCCAAAGCGGTAGGTCTGGTTGGCCACGGCGGCATTCAGAGCAGCCATGCTGATGAAGCCGTAGCGGTCTTCGCTCTTGTCCTGCCAGTGGTGCAGCAGGCCGACATCCAGGTCCCAGCCCTTCCATTCGAACTGGCTGCTCAGCACCAGACGCACGTTGTTCGTGGTGTTTTCGGTGTAGCGCGGAATGTCGGTGAAGCGGTAGCGCAGGCCCAGGGCGGTCGGCGCGGTGTAGCCGAACACCGGGTTGGTCGCCGTGGCGGCGGAGGTCGGATTGTCCGGATGGTTGCCGGGCAGGACCAGGCCGCCGTAGGTCACCGAGTTGCCGGCCGCATCACCCCAGGTGGTGGACACCTCCCCCACGGTGGAGGAGGACGAGTTGTACCGGCTGCGCGTCTGGGACGCCAGCAGCTCAGCGCTGATCTGGGCGCCGCTGTCCAGGTTCAGCGTGCCCTTGAGCAGGCCGGAGACCCGCTTCTGGTCGGAGACGTAGGTCAGGTCCTGACCGTAGGTGCCATAGCGGCAGGTGGTCACACCGGCAGCGGTGGTGAACTGACTGCTCGTCGGGCAATTGGCGGCCATGCCCTTGAAGGTGCCGGTCGCGCCATTTTTGTAGGTGTAGAAGTTGCCCGGATTGGAGTAGGTGCTGTTGAGGGTGTTGCGCAGGTAGAGCGGGCCCAGGGTGTTCTGGTCGGCCAGGTCCAGCTTGTCGGTGATGGCCACCGGATCGCGCTGGGACACATCCAGCATGCCGAAGATGTTGAAGCCATCGGTGGCCGCATTGCCGCGACCGAAGGCCACATTGCCGCTGCGGGTCTTGAACAGACCGTCGCCGCGCTGGGCAGCCGACACTTCAATCGCCTGCCCGGTGTAGTCGCGCTTGAGGATGATGTTGACCACGCCGGCCAGCGCGTCCGAACCATACAGCGCGGAGGCGCCGTCCTTCAGGATTTCCACCCGCTCCACCGCGGACAGCGGAATCGAGCTGACGTTGAAGATGGTGCCCTGACCGGTGTTGGGGTCGATGGCGGCGGCCGGGGCCATGCGGCGGCCGTTCAGCAGCGTCAGCGTGCCGGACGAGCCCATGCCGCGCAGGGAGATGGAGGACGTGCCGGCCGCCCAGCCGTTGCCACTGCTCAGGTCCTGCTGACCGTCACCCGACACGGCCGAGACGGTGCGCAGCAGTTGCTCCACCGTGGTGGCGCCGCTGCGCTGGATGTCCTGCTGGGTCAGCACCGTCACCGGCGCCGGCGTTTCCTTGTCGGTGCGCTTGATCATGGAGCCGGTGATTTCCACCTTTTCCAATTGCTGGTTCGCAGCGGGGGCAGCGTTTTGCGCATACACCGACGCCACAACAGGCATCAGCATGGCAATGGCGGTCATTCGAGTGCGGAGTCGCATGGGTCTTCCTGGACTGAAGAGAGAGAACGGGGAACTTGAAAAAGCGTGCCGGCAGGTCACGCTTTTAAAAATTCTGTAACTCAGCCGCGAATGGCGCCCGGAGAAAACCGCCGCGTTTGTAGAAAGCCGCTGCAAGCCGTCCCGATTGCAGGGAAATCACCAAGCCTGCAGAGCAGCAGGGTGTTGGTTCAGCGCCGCAACTGACGGCACAGTCCGGCGGGCGCGTCGGAATTGTGTCGGCGTCTGGCCGAATCGCTGGGCGAAGAGCCGGGAGAAATGGCTGGCATCGGTGAAGCCGAGATTCAGCGCGATGTCGCCGATCCGCTCATCGGTGCCGCACAGCGCTTCCCGCGCCTGGGTCAGCCGCTGCTGCAGCTTGTATTGATGCGGCGGCATGCCCACCGCCCGTTTGAATTCGCGCGAGAAGTGCGATTCGCTCATGCCGCACAGGGCGGCCAGCTCATGCACATACAGATCGCCGTCGGCCCGCTCGCGGATGAGGTCCAGCACCCGGCGCAGCATCAGCCCCTGCAGCCCGCCGCTGGCCTGGGACGCCGGTGGCGCGGCATAACGTCGCACCAGATCGGCGAGCAAGGCGGTGACCAGTCCATCGCAGTAATGCAGGCTCAGATCGCAGGGGGTGGGCGGCGCCGCGTCCAGAATCTGGCGGGTCAGTTCAGCGACACGGCGGTCGTGAGTGAATGAGGTCACCAGCGGCCACTGCTCGTCCTGCAGGCCGGCCAGCTGGATGTATCGATGCACGGTGTCGAGCGGCAGGAAGACATGAGCCACGTCGCAGCGGCTCAGGGGCATCCAGCGGCCCGATTCCTGCGGACCGCAGATGCGGAAGTGCTGCGCCCCGATCACGCCGCCCCACATCGGCCGGCCGGCTCGCCACACCCGCGCCTCCATCGGCTCCAGGATGACCGTCAGACGCAGGAAATGCGGATGCGGGAGGATGTCCCGCGGCTGCAGGTCCGGCGTCTCGCACGACCATTGCGTCACATAGGCGCCGGTGCCCGGCAAGGGGCCCAGACACACCTTCAATGGCAGGTCGGCGCCGCTGTTGCGCCACCAGGCCTTGAGGTCTTCGAGGGATTGGATCAACAGCGCCGGAGCGGGCATGGGCAGGAACAGGGAGGACGGCCGGACACACACCGCCAGGAGGCGGCCTCGGAGTCTCCAGAGTCGTTATGGGATGCCGCTTCTTCGTCGGTGAGCGTGCTCAAGAATAGCGTTTCATCTGCTGCCTTTGCTCATATATCCAGGGTCTTTACCCTGCGCCAATGCTTGTTCTCTCCCTGCAAACGCATGAACAACGTCGGCGTGCTTATGCGGCATTTGATCCTCATTGCGCCGCCGATCGCCCGGACTGGCGACATGCGCACGCAGCCCGCAATGGAATTGAAGAATGATTCACCATTGCTCATGCGAGCAGGGGCTGCGCACAGGTCATACGGCTGTGCGGCTGACGCAAGGGTGCAACACATGACCATCCCTCGTTGACGCCCCGTCGTGCGTGCGTTCGCTTCAACCAACGCGCGACAGAAATGGACCGAAAAATCCGCCTACTTGTTTGGCGGGATTTGGCCCCGGTTCTCCACCGGACAGCCCTCCCCGTGACTGCGAAGATGCAGCCCATGACGACACGCCACCCCACCACCCCCGTTGCATCCACGCCCCGGCGTCCCGCAGACACGGATCGGTGGGACATCAGGCCGGCAGCCCCCGCCGTCCCGGCCTGAGCGTCGCCCCCCTCAGACGCGCCCTGGATGCAGCCGGCCCCCGGCTGCCCGATCCGGCGCCCGTGCGCAGCTTTTGCCACGCCGCAGCTCCACGCTGACCTTCGTCGGTGTCCAGGCGGTGTCCCGCGCTTTTGCCCGGCTTGCTTTCTCGCAAGCCGGGCTTTTTTCTGTCCGGTCGGGCACCGAATCGATGCGGGGCATCACTGACCCGCATGTTTCAACCCTCAGTGCCAGCCTTCCTCGATCGCGCGCCCGACCTCTACACCTATCGCGCGCTGGAGGTCCCGCCCTCTCCCGTCGCGGCCCCGGCCGTCCCGGCCGATTGGAAGTCCTATGACGGCCCCGACGACACACGATGCCCGCAATGGACGCAGTTCAGGCAGTCATCGCAGTTCCTCCAGGTGCATCGGCAGTGGCTGGACCGCATCCGGGACTGCGAGCGGTTTGCCATGCGCCATTGCAGCGGCCAGGAATCCGCGAACATGCTCGACGCCCTCAAGATCCTGCGCGCGCGTCTGATGAAGGGCTACGGAGAAGACTACGCCGCCAGCCGCATGAGCATCCTGTTCGGCGAGGGCAAGCGGGCCATGGACCGCGTCTGCGTCCGGTTGGAGCAGGATGCGCTGCCGCTCGAGTTCCGACGCCGCCATCTGCGCGAGATGGCCTACCAGTTGCATCACTGCCTCTCCACGGGACCGGCCTATGTGCAGGCCGCCGCCGCCCTGGATACGCCGCCGCACGGCCTGCGCAGCGCCTTCTACCACCGCTTCCGCCAGAGAGCGGACGAAGCGCTGCGACAGGCCTATCTGGAAGATCACAGCCATGAAGCGGGCTCGTACGTCCAGGGAATGGAGCCGCATGGCGTCAACCGGATGCGGCTCGAATACCGGCTGCCCGGCGGCGACCTGTCGGACGGTATGAGCTTCGGCAAGCGGATGTTTGACCCTCGGCACCATCCGCGGCATCTTCAGGCCTTGCGGCAGGCGCTCCCGCCGTGTGGCATCGCCGAAGAACTCGCGGAGCAGTACTGGGGCGAACTGCTGGAGCGGCTGCCTCCTGACGTGCCGGGACGGGCGAGCGATGACGACCTCAATGATGCGCTGCCGCAGATCCAGGCCGCGGTGACCGCCATGGACACAGCGCTTGCGCCGGTGTCGCTCAGCAGCCTGCTGGAGATGGATGACAACACCGACACCGTCCGTTGGCGGCGCGGCAATGCCCTCGTCACCCGCGACCTGCTGATGGCCCTCGAGGGGGCGGGACTGGTCACGCCGCAACCGCGCGTCGTGCGGCATCGGGGGAAGAGCGACGGTCTGGACTGGCAGCTCGAATCGATCAACGACCACCTCCTCTACGTCATGGAGTCCTCGCCGCTACTGCGGATGCCGGTGGCCGCACCGCTGAGTCTGCGGCACCTGGCCACCATCGAGGAAGACGCCGGTCCGGCGTCGGCATTCACATCCAGTTCCAGACTGGCATCGACACCCCTTCCCGACGCATGGCTCAACATCGTCCTGCACGACACCCCCACCCATCAGCTGGGAGAGATCCCTGCGCATTGGCTGGTCCGGCAGCATCATCTCGAAGCCTGGCTCCGCAGGGTCGACGCGCCCACCTTCCTGCGCTGGGTGCGCCCCCTGCGTGCGCCGAAGGAGACAGCACTCCCGTCCCCCACCGACATCGTCCGTACCCTGACCACTCTGGGCCGCACCGACCTGCTGGAGGCCTTGATGAACAGCGGCAAGGCGCCAACGAAGGCGTGGCTGCAGTGGGCCGGGCCGGACGTTCTGCCGCTGGCGGTGGCCGCCCCGTCGGCCAGCACCTTCGAGCTGTGGCGCCGCCGGGTGGCAGAGGCACTGCCCACCGCCAGCCCGGAGAAGGTCTCGCGCTGGTTCACACCGGCCCCGGACCGCACCCTGCTCAGCAGTGCGATCGACACCCGCCGCACCGACCGTGTCGCGTCGGTGCTGGCGTTCATCGAGGAGTCCGTGGCGGCTGGCGTACTGCCCACTGAGCAACTGATGACGCATCTGACCTGCCCGCTACCGATGCTGATGTATCAAGGCCGGAAGGACGTCCTGCCTCTGCTGGGGGACTTCCTGGTGAAGGCAGGTCGCCAGGGCTGGCTCAGCGCCGACGAGCTGCTGCAATTTCTCGCCGGATCCGATCCGGGCTGGGGCTGCGAGGCCGCGCTTGCCGGCGGCAAGGACGACAGCTTGCGCTGGTATCTGGACCTGATTCAGCGGCTGCAGACCGAAGGCGCCCTGCGCCCACCGGCACTGGCCGCGCTGGCGGCGATGCCCTCTCCCGAGGGCGAGGTGGTCAGCCATGCGGGTGTGCTGAACAACCGCAGCAAAACACTCGGCGCGTTTCTTGATCACCTGATCAACGCTGCACAAGAAGGCCGCATTCCCCCGCGCCTGCTGCAACAGCAGCTGACCTGCGACAGTCAGTACCGATCCGGCCTCTACACGATGATCGCCGCGCTGCCCGACACGTCCTGCCTGGAGGTGTGGCGCGAGGCCGTCCACAAGGCGTGGCACCTGAACCTCCTCTCCTGCGCCGATGTGCAGGACCTGGTCGCGGGCTCCCGATTCAGCCGCCACTCCATCTCCAAACTCCTGCTGCAGGACGATGCCCAGCCCCCAGCAGCGCTATGGCTGGACACCGTCCAATGGCTGTCGGACCACGGAACGCTCACCGCCGAGCAGGTTGTGGACCTGCTGCGGGCGGACGTCACGCGCGTCGACCTGCCGCCGCGCCCCTTGTTCCATCTCATGATGCTGAACCGCGAAGGCGTGAAGCACACGACACGCTACGGCGCCCTGCTGGTGCAGGCCCGGCATGCACGCATGATCTCGGACACCGACCTGGAAGAGCTGCTGCGGGCCCCCAATCCCGACCTTCACACGCCGGTACTCATTGACGCCGTGGCGCGCGGCGAGCGCCGGGTGATCGAGGCCTATATCCGGATGGTGATCCGCTTCAGGGAAACCGGGCACCTGACGCCGGAGGCGCTGCTCCGCCTGATGGATGGACGATCCGAGGTCGGCCGTTCTGCGCTGGCCACGGCCGCCCGCCGCGGCGATGTGCAGACCCTTCAACTGCTGCTGGATCTCGGACTCGAGGGCCTGCAGCGGGGGCTGCTCAGCACCCTGCAATGGTTCAGTCTGCTGGCGCCGGACGCTCACACCGAGCATCCGATGGTCGTCATCCAGGCGCAGAAGGAGGCCGCCCTGACGGACGCGGTTCAGAAGACGCTGCGCGCCGCACAAGGACTTGGCGTGCTGGACCCGGAACTGTGTACCCTCGCCGCCAGCCTCCTGGGTGTGCCGCTGGACAGCGAGACACCTGAAGCTGACGAGGTTGGCGTGAACCCTGCCTTCGATGCGGCATCGCTCCCCGGTGATTGACCTATGCATGCGTGGCACCAGTCGCCGGGCCCGGGCAACTCACAGGCATGTACCAGCCCTCGCTGTCACCCTTCGAACCCTTCCAGCGCTCGGTCTCGACGTTTCTGGAGGCTGCGCCCGACCTCTACCCGCCGCAGGCCTTCGATGTTCCGGCCAGCTCGGTGCCGGCGCCGCCGCCGCGCGCTGACTGGCGGTCCTATGACGGACCGTATCAGGTGCTCTCGCCCGAGTACCAGGACTTCCGCGAGTCTCCTGCGTTCCTTCAGGTGCATCGGCAGATCCTCGACCGCATCCAGGACATCGAGACCTTCGCCCGCCGCCACTCACCGCCCGCCGAGTTTGTCCAGTGCGCGGACGGCCTGAACACCTTCCGCCTCCGGCTGATTGACCACGGAGAGTCCTTCGCCGGTGATCGCATGCCCCTGCTCTATGGTCCGGGCAAACGGGCGCTGGATCAGGTGTGTCAGCGGCTGCTGCAGGACGAACTGCCGCTGGATTTCCGGCGCAAACATCTGCGCGAGATGTGCCACCAGTTGCAGCTGTGCATGGCCACCGGCCCAGCCTTCCTCCAGACCGCGCAGGCGCTGAGCGTCAACCCCCACGGGCTGCGCAGCGCGTTTCTGGAGGTGGTCCAGGCCCATGCGGATGAGGTGCTTCAACGCGCCTATCGGAAGGAACACAAGTTCGAGGCTCCGGACATTCGCGATTCCAGGGAGGTGCACGGCGTCAACCGGATGCGGCTGGAGTATGGGCTGCCCGGCGGGAACTCCTGGGACGGCCACAGCTTCGCCACCAGTCTCTTCGAGCCCCACCGCCAGCGCTCGCACATCATGACGCTGCGGCAGGCCTTGAATCCGTGCAAGGTGGCGGAGAGGCTGGCCGATCGCTATCTGGCGGAACTGTCAAACCGGCTCCCGACCCGTGTGCCTGAACGCTCGTCCCGCCAGGATCTGAATCCCTTCTTCACCGACATCTCGGAGGCGGTGGCGGCAACGAATGAGGTCCTGACCCCGGTGCCGATGCTGAGCCTGATGGAAGAAGACGAGGCCACCGGCGCCTGCTACTGGAGACGGGACCCCTCGCTGCTGCAGCGCGAGGTGCTGTTGAACCTGGAGAAGGAAGGGCTGGTCATGCCCCGCCCCCGGGTGGAACTGTCCGACCACAGGGAAGGCCACAGCGGCTGGACGCTGGAAGCGGTGGACGGCTACCTGTATTACGTGTTGATGTTCTCGAAACTTCAGCCGGAACCGCAGGCACTTCCGGTGGGTATTAACCACTTGCTGGCCTTGGAGCGAGAGCAGCGTGCGCGAGCGTCGCCGCAGAGTGCAGCCACCTCTGTCGGTGCGGGTTCCAATGCGGGTGCCAGTGCACCAACGCCCCTCCTCCCGTACCGGCTGCTCAACAACGTTCTTGAGAACGCCTCACCGGAAGACCTCGCCCGCATTCCCGCCCGCTGGCTGACCGACGGAACCCACCTGGAGGTCTGGCTGCGCCGCATCAGTCGTCCGGCCTTCGAGCTGTGGCTCAAAGCCCATCCACCCGCGCGTCTGCCCGCCCCCGTGACACTCCCGTCGCTAGCCTGTTCGCTGACGGAGGCGAAGCGGGCTGACCTGATCAAAGCGCTGCTGAACAGCCTTCCGAATGCGCTGCACGACACGCGGCTGGTCGGGCCCGCCGCCGAGGCGATGGCATGGCCGTCGCTGACCTCGTCCGACGTTCTCGATGTCTGGCACCAGCACCTGTGCAACGCATTCCCGACTTTGCCTGCGGACGCGGTGGTGTCCGTGTTCTGCAGCAAAGAAAGGCCCCGGCCGCTGTCGATGGCGATCTGCGTGAACGAGGGCGTCCACCTGCGTCGGATGCTGGAGCTGCTGTCGCTGGCGCAGTCCCGCCAGCTGATCCCGCCCCAGACGCTGGAGCATGCGCTCTTCGACGGCATCCAGGATGCCATGGAGCATGGGAAGCTCGACTCGCTGACCGTCGTGGCGGAATTCCTCCTGAAGGCCACCGCCCAGGGCCTCATCGGGCCCACCGAAGTGGAGGTCTTCCTCCGCGGAGAACATCCTGGTCAGGGCTGCCTGGAAGCACTGATGAGTGGCCAGTCCGACTGCGTGCACTGGTACTTCGATCTGATCCAGCAATTGCATGCCAACGGGGCCCTGTCGAGTGAGCGTCTGGCCGCACTGGTCGCCGAGCCGTCAACGCAGAACGCGGTGGCCAGCTACCGTGCCATCGCCAATGGACAATCTGAGGCACTGCGTGCCTTCCTGAACCGGCTCACCGAGACCACGGCCCAAGGCCGACTGGATCCGGCGCTGCTCAAGCGCCAGCTCACCTGTGATGGGCCGAGTGAATCGGGCCTCCACGTGCTGGTGAGGCGGGAATATCCGGCCTCCCTGGAGGTTTGGCGCGAGGCCGTCCGCGATGCGCAGCGTGCCGGCGTGATCTCGCCCAGCGACGTGCGGGATCTGATTTCCGGGCATTTGTTCAGCGGCGTGCCCCTGATGCAGAACCTGCTGCGTCGGCCGGACGGCCACGACAGTCTCAACGCCTGGACCGACACCGTCGGCTGGCTGCTCAAGGAAGGCGCATTGACGGCATCCGACATCGTCGCCCTGCTGAGATCCGACGACGGCGACGGCGGGGCCGGCGAACCGCCCCAGATGAATGACCTGATGCGGGCCTATCGCGATCCGGCGATGGTCACACGCTATCTCGATCTCGTCGGAAGCATGATCTTCAAGAGCCTGCTGCCTGCCGACGAGGCCGAGGCTTTGCTCAGCGGCCCCGACCGCACCAGCCGCACACCGGCGCTGATCGATGCGGTGCAACAGCAGTCACTGCCGGTCATCGACGCCTACCTGAAGGGACTTGAGCAAAGGGGGTGGTCCCGCACCCTGTCGGCGGACGCGCTGACGCGCCTGATGGACGGACGATCGCTGCTGGGACGCTCCGCGCTCACCACCGCCGTCCGCAACAACGACGCACAGACGCTGCAACTGCTGCTGAAAAGCGCCTTCAACTTCCTGCGTCAGGGCCTGATCGGCAAGGCGCAGTGGCTGAGCCTGTTCGAGCCCGGACCTGCGACCCCGCCTCACCTGCCGGTCGAGGGCGTTCTGGACGCGGTGGATCGGCTGAATCCGGGGGCGATCATCCCGGACCTGATCAAGGCTGTTGGTCAGGTCTGGGCCTCGCACTTGATCGAGGAACAGGACGCCCATCATCTCCTTCACCGACTGACCGTTGGCGTGTCAGAGGCCGCGGCCCGAAGAGCGGCGGCCGGCCCTGCGAAATCCCTCACGCCCTGACCCCCTCCGGTCCCTCCCCCGCGAGCCCCGCATGTTCCAGCCTTCCGTGCCCTCCTTCGCTTCGCAGTCCAGCGACTACTACACGGCTCACGCCTTCGAAGCGCCCGCCGCCGCGGTGCCGCCCCCGAAGCGGCCCCGCGAGTGGTGCTGGTATGAAGGCCAGAACAGTGTGCGGTCGCTGTCCTGGCTGGCCTTCCGTGCCTCCTCCCTGTTCCGCATGGCCCAGCGCCAGTGGCTGGACCGGGTGCAGGACTGCAGCGAATTTGCCACTCGCCACTGCACCGACCAGGAACGGGCGAAGGTCGAGTCGGGTCTGACCGTCTTCCGCGACCGGCTGCTCCACCAGAATGGCGAGGCCTACTTTGGCGACCGCCTGCCGCTGCTCTACGGGCCGGGCAAGGTCGCCATGGACCATGTCTGCCTCCGTCTGTCTCAGGACGAACTTCCGCTGCACTTCCGCCGCACCCAGTTGCTGGAGATGACGCAGCAACTGCAGCGCTGCATGTCCACCGGCCCGGCCTTCATCCAGGCCGCCGAGGCGCTGGACGTGAATCCGGAGGGCCTGCACAGCGCCTTCCACAGCGTGATGCGTGCTCGCGCAGACGGCGTGTTCCGCAAGATTTTTCTGGACGAACAGCAGGAGACCGGGCCCGCGTTCCTGGAAAGCATGGAGGTGCACGCCGTCAACCGCATGCGTCTGGAATATGGGCTCCCGGGCGGGGACGACTTCGACGCCTACAGTTTTGGGTCACGCCTGTTCGAGCCAGGTTTCCAGGTCATTCATGTCGGGCGTCTACGCCACGCGCTGTCACCCGGCAAGATGGCGGTGGCGCTGGCCGACCGGTTTCTGGAACAGTTGAATGACCGCCTGCCGCCGGAGGTGCCGCGATGGCCGGCCCGCGTCGACCTCAATGACCACTGGCCGAAGATCCTCGCCGCCGTGGAGGCACTGGGGACGGCGTTCGCGCCGGTGTCCCCGCTCAGCCTCATGGAGGAAGATGAGGCGACGAACGAGTTCTATTGGCGCCGGGACCCGTCGCTGGTTCAGCTCGATCTGTTGCGGGCGATGGACGAGAAGCATCTGACGGTTCTGCGCGCCCCTGTGCCGCTTTTGACGGTGAAGGAGGAGGACCGGAAGTGGGCGCTGCAGAGTGTCGATGACGAGGTGTTCTACGTCACCTCGGAGCATCCGCCGCGGCAGGAAGTGACCCACGAACCGGTGGGCGTGCAGCACCTCCAGGCCCTGGAGAAAGTTCGTCCGGACCGGGTGGGGGTCCCCAAGACCTTGCTCAAACGGTTCGTCAACCGCCTGGCCGATGACCAGCTGCCTCGCGTTCCTTCGCATTGGCTGCAGAACCCCTTGGACCTGGGTCAGTGGCTCCGCCGAATGACGACCGAAGGGTTGAAGGCGTGGTTGCAGACGCCACCGGGGCCGGATGAAGAGCAGGTCTTTCAGCTGATGGTGGAGTGTGCCGAACAAGGCAAGGCCGCGTTGCTGCAGACGGTGCTGGATCATGCCCCCCAGTCGGGTTGCGACTTCAGCATGCGCCTCGGACACTACATCCTTTCGCGTGTGGTGCTCGGGTCCCCGGACGTCATGGCGGTGTGGCAGCGCCATCTGTTGAAACAGCTGCCCACCCTGCAACGAGCACTCGCTGCCGAGCTGTTCTCCGGCGCGGGCCAGAGCCGGCTCATTCCCTGGATGCTCAGGGAGGGGCGCGTGCAAGCACTGACGATGCTGCTCCACCTGCTCGAGCAGGCCGGGTGCATCGGCACGATCCCGCCCGGCGACATCTGCACCCACCTGGGTCCCTCGCTGACAATGGCGATGGAGGCGGGTCATCACGAATCCCTGGCCGTGTTCGGCGAGTTCCTGCTGAAGGCCTTTCGCCAGCGATGGATCGGCAGCGACGACCTGCTGCGCCTCCTGCAGGACCCCGCCCCCGGAAGCGCCTGTGCCGGTGCACTGCTGAACGGCCATCCGAAGTGTCTGGGCTGGTACCTGGAATGGATCGACCGCCTGCGGGCCGAAGGCGCCCTCTCCGACGAGGCCGTGCGGAAGCTCGTCAGCGTCGTGGGCGAAGAAGGCGAGCTGATGACCCACCATCCCCTCAGCCACAACCGCCCGGCCACCTTGCGCATCTATCTGGACGGGCTGACGCGACTCAGCCGGCAGGGCATCCTGCCTAAGTCCTCGCTGCTGGACGCGATGTCTTGCGACCGTGCGGAGCAGTCCGGCATGTTGCTGATGGTCGGGGGGCTTCCCGACCGATCCTGCCTGCATGCCTGGCGCGAATCGCTGTTGCACGCATTCAGGCAGCGCCAGATCAGCGCCGGCGACATCGACACCGTCCTGCGAGGCAGCGACGCCCCTGACAACCCGATCCTGGAACGGATTCTGGCGGATCCGGCAGGTAATCCCGCGCTGGAGGCGTGGATCGAAACGGTGTACTGGCTGTTGGAGAAGGACGCGCTCACCCCTGAGCAGGTTGAGCGGCTGCTGCATTTGCCCCCCGCACCTGAACCGCAACCCTGAGCACCGGCCAAAGGCTCATCCATGTCTCCGTCCACCGTCACACCATTTGTCCGGGAGGTTCCCGATCTCTTTCCGCCGGATGCGTTTGAGCCTCCGCCCGTAACCCGACCGCCGCCAGACCCGCCCGCGGACTGGATCTCTTTCCCGCCGAAAGACGGCCCCAGCCACTTTGACGACTTCCGCAGATCCCCCCTGTTCGAACGCACCCGCGCGCAGATCCTCGACCGCGTGGGTGAGTGCGAAGCCTTTGCGCGTGCCCACTCTTCCCAGCGCGAGGCCGAGCAGATCCTGGACGGCTTTGACACCTTCCGCCGCAACCTGCTGCAGGGAGATGGCGAGGCCTTCTTCACCCAGGGACTGCCCACCCTCTATGGCTACGGCAAGCGCCACTTCGACGGCTTCTGCCTGCGGCTCGCACAGGACGATCTGAATCTGGAACAGCGCAAGACGGCGCTGCGGGAACTGGCGCAACAACTCCACCTCTGCGGCTCGACCGGCCCGGCCTTCCTGACCGCCTACCTGATGCTCGACCGCGCCCAGGGCGGGCTCCGCAGCGAGTTTCATGACGCGTTGTTGATGCGGATGGAGGCGCTGCTGATCGACTTCGTCAATCAGGATCCACCGGGCAGCGACCCGTCGCCCGAGGCGGTGCTCAAGCGACAGCACTGGCGCCGTCAGATGGAAGTGCACATGGTCAACCGGCTGAAGCTGGAACTCGGACTGCCGGGCGGCAATCCGGCCGACAGCTTCTCCTTCGGCAGCAACATTTACGCGCCCGAGCAGTTGCCCCGCTGCAAGGCCTTCCTGAAGCAGCATCTGCGCCCGACCGTGCTGGCACGCGATCTGGCGGAGCGCTACGTGGCACGCCTGCAGGACGCCCTGCCGGAGCCACTGCGCGACCCGCAGGCCGATCTGAGCGAGGCCACACCGCTCATCGGCCCGGCCCATACCCAGCTCAATGCCAGCTTTGGCTCCATCGGGCTGCATCACCTCCTGAGCGAGGATGACGCCACCGGGCAGGTCCGTTGGAACAGCGATGTGACACTGGTCGCCCTGGATGTGCTCCATGAACTCGAGACCCTCGGGCTGGTGGTTCGGACGGAACCGATGGCGCTGATGCATAGCGTGGCCACCACCTGGGAATGGGAGCTGCTGCATGTCGACTGGAAGCTCTTTTTCGTGAACGAGCGATGGCCGCCTGCGACCGAGGTGGCGCCGGTCCCGGTGCAGCTCCGCCACCTGCGGTCCATGGTCGAAACGAGTCCGCCCGGCAGCAGCACGGTCAACACTCTGGTCGACGCAGTGCTCCAGAGCGAGCCACCGGATCGGCTGATGGACATCCTCCCGGAATGGCTGGGGACCGAGGGGCAGATGCGGGCACAACTGCAGACGCTGGGCGGCCGGCGTTCGATGGAATGGCTCGCGCGTCACACACCGGACGGTGTCCCGGAGCCGGTGCTTCAACGGCTGCTGCCGGCCCTGACGGAACTGGGCATGAGCGAGGTGCTTGGCAAGGTCATGACCCCGAGCCATCGCTTCACGCCGCGCGACTGGATGGCCGTGGCGGGAGGCATGGACATGCTGCACCGGTCGATCCGCGAGGGGGACGCCACCTGCCAGAGCTTGTGGTGCACGGTGCTGTATGCCGCCCGGCATGAGCTGTCCGGGGCGGACCTCCAGGAGGCGTTCCTGGTTCCTGGCCAGCCCTCGCTCCTGACGCTGGCGTTGCTGCGCAACAGCGATGTTCTGCTCAGCCCCCTGCTCGGCCTGCTGCTGAAGGTCCGGCGCGCCGGGAAGATTGACAACGCGACACTGATTCGCCTGATGGAGGTTCCGATCCAGCATGCGATGGCCGAGGGCGTGCTTACGTCCCTGATCGCATTTGGAACCGCGCTTCAGGACATGGCGAGGTTCGGCTGGCTGCGCAGCGGTGACCTGCGGCGTCTGCTCGAAGGCCCGGTCGCCGGCGCTGGCTGCAGCAGTGCCATGGTGGCCGGGCAGGCCGATGTGGTGCAGTGGCTGCATCGGTGTGTGGTCCAGCTGTATGGCGCGCGTCTCCTGAACCAGGGGGATGCCCGCGCGCTGGTGGCGGCCGAGGGCGCACCGGGCGAGGAATCCGCCGTCATGAAGGCCGTGCGGGCCCATCGTCCCCAAGCCCTCGAGGCGCACCTGAAGGCGCTGCTGAACGAGGTCAGGGCCGGGCTGCTGCCCGCCGCATGGCTGCCAAGATTGCTGGGCTGCATGACTGGCGACGGACGGCCGGCCGTGGCCCTGATGCTGGCTGCGCAGGGCAAACATCCCTGTCTGGGCCCCTGGCGCCAGGCCGTCGCGCAGGCATCACACGACCTGCTGATCTCCCGCAGCACCCTATGCGAATTGCTCGCCGCGCCGGATGACTCGGGCACGCCATTCCTTCGCGATCTGGTCCGGCGGGGCGGCTGCTTTGATCATGCGGTGGAGTGGCTGGAAACGGTGAAGTGCTTTCAGCAGCTCAACAGGATCACGGAGGCCGAGGTGCTTCAGCTGCTGGAGGCGCGCGGCCCGGGTCGATTGGGTCAACAGGAATCGGTCCTGCATGCGGCGATGACGACCTGGAACCTGGTCCCTGCAGTCAGCTTCTTCTTCTCGCTGTTCGGTCGCGCTGCAAGGCTGCAGATGATCTCCAGCCGGGCGCTGGCGCATCTTCTGAAGGCCGGTCGGGCGAATGAGCCCGAGACGTCCGCCCTTCGGGCTGCGATCGAGCAGCAACAGACCGGTCGTTTGAAGGAGTATCTGACCGAGCTGCTCTGGCTGTTCCAATGCGGCACGGTGGAGGCACCGATGCGATGGCGCCTGCTGGACGGTCGCACGGACGGCGGGCATTCCGCCCTGGCCGCGGCGGTCGACGAGGATCAGCCGCAGGCGGTGGTCGCCTTGTTGGCCGCCTCGCAGCAGGCGGCGCAGCAGCAGCTGATCACGGGCGAGGACTGGTGCCGGACGCTGCTGGCGACGCAGCCGGACGGGCGACGTCCCACGCCGCAGGCCGGTGCCGCCGGCCCCGACCTCGGCCCGGGCCTGGGCGCAGCCGCAGGCATGCTCCCGGGCGAAGGACCGGGGGCCCTGGACCATCTACGCCACCGGCTCGGCCGGCGAGCGCCGAACCCCGAGATCGTTCAGGCGTTTGACCATGCATTGACCGTGGCCAGCGCCCACGGGCTGCTGGCCGGTCCCCGGGGCACCGAGGTTCTTCATCGCTGGATTTCTCTGCGTGCACCCACGGAGCCCCTCGAAACCATTGATTCGATAGTGATCGATGCCGTCGACCCGGACTCGGATGATGAAAACGGGCCCCCACTCACGTCTCCGCATCGCCCCACTCAGGCTTGAACTGCCGCTTCCGCCGTGACTCATGTTCCAGCCTTCCGCCCCCCTGCTGCGGGTCGTGCCTCACCTCTACACCGCGACCTCGTTCCAGCCTCCCGCGCTCCTGGAAGCACCCACGCCACCGAGCGATTGGGTGTCCTACAACGCGATCGAACCGAATGGCGCCGACAGCTTTGAAGACTTCAAGGCCAGCGCGGCTTTCAAGACCGCCCAGGGCCAATTCCTGGAGCGCGTGGCGGCGTGTGAGCAGTTCGCCAGCCAACACTTTTCCGCGCGGGAAGCCGCAAAGATTCGAAGCGGACTGGACGCCTTTCGCACCAATCTCCTGCTGAACGACGGCGCCACCTTCTTCAACGCCGCGCTCCCCAAGCTGTATGGCTCCGGCAAACGCCACTTCGACCACTTCTGCCTGCGGCTGGCCCAGGAGGACATCGACCTGCACCAGCGCAAGACCGCCTTGCGGGAACTCGCCGCCGAACTGCACCTGTGCCGGTCCAGCGGCGCCGCCTTCAGGACGGCATCCAAGGCCCTGAGCCGCAAGCCCGGCGGCCTGCACGGCGAGTTCCACGAACTGCTATTGCAGCGCATCAATGCCTTGCTGCGAGAAGTCGTCAAGCGCGGCCCCAACGGCGAGCCGCTGACCGGGGAGGCGCTGGCGAAGCGAGAGCGCTTCCTGCGCGGCATGGAGGTCCATGCGGTCAACCGGCTGAGGATGGAGCTCGATCTGCCCGGTGCCGAGTTGGATGACCGGTACGCCTGCGAACGAGAGGTGACACCCCGGCTGATTCAATACGCCCAACAGCTGCTGCGGGCAGAACTGCATCCCACCGTGCTGGCCCAGGACCTCGCCGAGCGCTACCTGCGCCAGTTGCGGGAGCTGCTCCCGCCGGAGGCGAGATCCCCCACCGCGGAACTCACGGACAGCATGGGCAAGATCATCGAGGCGAACACCCAGATGGGCGCGACGTTTGGCGCCGTGCCGCTCCCGCATCTGCTGCAGTTCGATGAAGACACCGGCGAGACCTCCTGGCAGAACGACGTCAGCCTGCTCGCGAACGACTTGCTGAAGACACTGCAGGAGCAAGGCCTCGTGGTGCGGCAGGAGCCGGGCAAACTGCTGAGTGATTACTCCCACGAACGGTACTGGGATCTGCTGCATCTGGATTGGCGGCTGTTCCTGGTGAGCGAACGAAAGGAACTCCACCACGAGCCGGCCCTGGTGCCGGTGCAGATCCATCACGCACTGGCCCTGCTGCATCGCATGCCGCGGCTGCTTCCGTTGCACACGCTGACGGACACCCTGCTGTCGGGCGGCCGCCCGGAGAACCTGGCCGCGCTCCCCGCCGAGTGGCTGGAAGACGAGGCCCAATGCCAGCAACACTGCAGCGCCCTGGGCGATGAGCGCCTCAAAGCCTGGGTCGAGTCCGCAGGACCGCTTCCCACCACGCACAAGAGGTGGCTGACGTCCGCGATGACGCAGCTCAATCTGCATCAGTCCCTGACCGCGCTGATGGCGTCCGACATAGAGACGACGGCACGCGGCTGGATCGAGCTGGCCGGCGGATTTGGACTGCTTCGCCGACTGCTCGCCAGCCAACCGTCCGCGGACGTCGTTCCCCTCTGGACCCAGACATGTCGAGACTGCGTGCCGGCGGCCCAGGTGAATGATCTTCTAAACCTGTTTGGCACGGACAGCTACACCTCGCTGGTCACTCTGGCGATGCAATCCGCGTCTCGGCCGGTGCTCACCCAGGTGCTCATGATGGCGCTGGAAGCGCGAGAGGCGGGGGTCCTCTCGAACGCGCAGCTGAACATGGTACTGCGCACGCCTATTCAGCAATTGATGAAGGAAGGCCGCGTGGAGGCATTCCGCGAGTATGCAGACCAGCTGGTTGGGGCGGCCAACGGAAAGTGGCTGTCTCCGTCACACATCCGCGGGCTGCTGGAGGGCCCGCACCATGGCGAAGGTTGCCGCGGCGCGATGCAAGGCGGGCACGCCGCCCTGGTCCACGCATTTCACTCGGCGGTACACATGCAGCATGAGCAGGGCAACCTGACCACGGACATGGCGCGGAGCATGGCCATGGGCACCCCCGTCGGGAGAGACTCCTGCGGCTGGGTGGCGATGGATCAGGAGCATCCTGCGGCACTGGCCGCGCATCTGGATGAGGTGCTGGACAGCGTCCTCATGGGACTCATCCCCCGGGAAACGCTGTGCGATCTGCTCCAATGTGCCAACAAGAGCGGCGTACCCGGGCTGTACCGCATGCTGATAGACGCCGAGGGTGGTCACCCCTGCGTGGACGCCTGGATTGAAGCAGTGACCAAGGCACACCGTCATTTTCTGCTGACCCAACGGGACGTCACCACGCTGCTGCATGCCCATGACGTGGCAGGCACACCGTTGCTGCATCACCTCCTGCATCAAGACGATGCCCGTGAAAGCGTAATCCCGTGGCTGGATGTGCTGCATCGCTTGCATACCGCGAATGTCCTGAGCGATGGCGATCTGGTGCCGCTGCTGGAGTCACGGTTGCGTCTGCGGCAGTCCACAGGAGCGACCGTGTTGTCGGAGACGGTGACCGGCACGCTTCCGGAAGGCGCCACCCGGAACACCGTGGAACTGTATGGTCATGCGCAGCGCCTGAACCTGGTGTCTGGATCGGGGCTGGTGAAACTCGTCCGTGCCGAGATGCCGGATGCGGAGAACGCGCCTCTGCTTGTGGTGGCGATGGACTGCGGACTTGTCGCCGGGCTGAGCGAGTATCTAGACGGTCTCCGGCTACTTGCCGAGGAAGGGCAGCTGGATGAGGCCTCCCTGCTGAAGTTGCTGGACGCCTCCAACGACAAGAAGGTGTCGGCGCTGACGCTGGCCATGATCAACCAGGATCTGCCCGCGGTGGAAACCTTCTTGCAGGCCACCCTGGCGCTGGCGGAGCAGGGCAGCCTCACCGGTGAGAGCTGGTGCCGATTGATGATGCCGCTCCGAGAAGGCCGTCCAATCTACGAGTTGTCCTCTGACGCTTCACACGACGTCCTGCGGCTGTTTGACGGAGCGATTCAGCGGGCGGAGCAGGCTGGCCTTCTCGGCGGATCGCGCGGTCAGGAACTGAGCATGTTGTGGGAGCAGTTCCGGATGGCCCTTCCGGAGGTGCAGGCGTCGCTCGCGGCGCTTTCGGCGCGGGCGGCGCAAGAGGCGCTGCAGCCTCCCCCGCGCCTGCCGCGCTCGGAAGCCGTGGGAACCGTCGAGACTGTGGAGACCGTGGAGACATCGGCAAAAGGCCCCGGCAACAGACCTGCGCCCCCGGTCGCCCCAAGGCCGGCTTTAGGGGTCGTGCAGCAAGCCCTGGCGCAGGCGGCGGCCCACCTGGCGGCACGGCCGGCGCACCCCGCGGGTACCCAAGCACCCGACGCACCCCACGTCTTCCCCGCGCCAGCGGCTCGACCGGATGCGGCGGAGCGCCCGAGTGTCGCGGCAGGGCGCGCGGCCATGGCCCGCGCCGCCATGGCCGCACGTCCTCAACCCCCTGTGCCCGTCCCGGCGGCTGCTGTTGCCGCCGCGGCTTTGCCCTCCGCTGCCCTCCCCGCCGCTTCGTCGTCCGCCGCTTCGTCGCCCGCCGCTGCGGTCGCCGCCGCTGCACTCCCCCCGCCGCCGTCAGCGCACGTTCCCTTGCATCAGGTGGCGGAGCTCCCTCCCCTGCTCCAGATCCCTCCACGCCGCGGCGCGGCGCCGCCCACGCTGGCCCCGCTGCCGCGAGGCGGTGAACCGCCCGCCGCGGAGCCGCCACCCCTCCTCTTGCGTCCACGACCTGCGCCTCGCGCATCGCTCGCCCCGCCGCCCGGACCGGCTGCCCGACGCGCGCCATGACCTGCCGCCCCGACCACCGCCCTCATGTTCAAGCCTTCCAGTTCGCCCTTCCTGAACGAGGTCTCGCAGTTCTACACGGACCTGTCGTTTCAGCCTCCGCCGCTGCTCGCGCCGCCCGTGCCGCCCGAGGAGTGGGTGTCCTATCACCCGATGGATGCGGAGGACTCCGCGAGCTTCGCGGCATTCCGGGCTTCGCCGGCGTTCGGTCAGGCCCTGCAGCAGTTCCAGGACCGCATCGCCGAATGCGAGGCCTTCACCCGCACGCATTTCCCGTCCAAGGAAGCCGGTGTCATGCTCGAGTTGTTCGAGGGATTCCGCCAGCGGCTGACCTTCGCCCACGGCGAGACCCACTTCGGCGACGGCCTGCCCCAGCTCTACAGCCGCGGCAAGCTGCACTTCGACCGCTTTTGCCAGCGGCTCGCCCAGGACGAGCTGGACCTGCACCACCGCAAGATGGTGCTGCGCGAGCTGGCCTTCCATTTGCACGCCTGCCGGGCTCAGGGCCCCGCCTTTGAAGAAGCGGCGCGCCGCCTGGACCGCAGACCGGGCGGCCTCCAGGGAGAATTCCATGAGCTGCTGCTGCTGCATACCGAAGCGCTGCTGCGGGAGGTGATCAACCGCCCGCCGCCCGGGCTGCTGCTCTCATCCGAAGAAGATCAAAGCCGTCTGCGCCGGCTCCACAGCATGGAGGTGCACATGGTCAACCGCCTCCGGCTGGAGCTCGGGTTGCCCGGCGCGGATCCCCATGACCGCTTCGTCGGCGCAGACAACCTGGTCACCCCACAGCAGATCCAGGACTGTCGTCGCCTGCTGCGGGAGGAACTGCGTCCGGTCATGCTGGCGCAGGAACTGGCCGAGCGTTATGTGGAGCAACTGCGCGAGATGTTGCCGGTGCCGCTGCGAGCCCCCGATGCGGACCTCAGCGAGCACACGCTGGAGATCGACCGGGCGCAGCAGCGCATGGAAGCCACCTTCGGCAAGGTTCCGCTGGACCATCTGCTGGACTATGACGTCGAAACCGATCGCACCGGCTGGCTCCAGGACAGGTCGCTGGTCGCGTACGACCTGCTGGACAGCCTGGAGCGCCAGGGCTTGATCGTGCCGCAGCCACGAGGCTCGATCGCGAGGGATTCCGTCGGCGAGAGCTATTGGGAACTCATGCAGGTCGACTGGCGGCTGTTCCTCACCGAAGAGTTCGAAAAGCTCGACGGGCCGAGGCGACTGATGCCGGTGCAACTCCCGCATGCGCTCAGCTGGCTCTCTCGCATGCCGGCCATGGCCCCGCTGCCAGCCCTGGTCGACGCGGTGCTGGCCAGCAACGGCAAGGCGGAACTTCAGAACATCCCCGTGCTCTGGCTGATGGACGACAACCGATGCGCGACCTTCTGTCGCCGTCTGGGGGAAGACACGCTGCTGCAGTGGCTGGCACGCCAATCCCACATCGTCCCATCGCTGCGAGGCCGGATGCTGCGGGTGCTGACCGAGCTGCGGATGCCGGCCGCGTTGAGCGCCGTCATGGCCCCGGATCTGAAGTACGACGCGGCCGACTGCGTCGGGCTGGTCGGCGGAGGTGCAATTCTGGTGAAAGCGATGACCAGCCGGGATCCGGAGATCACCTCCCGATGGTTTGCAAAGGTCCGGGAAGCCATCCCACTGATGAAGCCCGCAGAGGTCATGGATGTGTTTCGCATCGGGCAACCGGGTCTCGTAGGCCGGACACTTCGGATGGGGCATTCCGGGCATGTCCGCGATGTGCTGGGGCTGCTGGGCCTCGCCGCGGACCTCCGCAAGATCGCCACTGCGCAGTTGCCGGCGATGCTGTATGCGCCGGTGCAGGACCTCATGGCCGAGGGGCGCACCCGCCGGATGACCGCCTTCGGTGAAGGGCTCCAGCAACTGGGTCTACGCGGCCAGCTTCAGCACCTCCCTTTGTGCCAGGCACTGGCGGGCACCAAATGGCAGCGCGGATGCAGCGGAGCCTTGCGCGGCGGACACGATCACACGGTGCATTGGTTCCATCAGCAAGTGCGGATGCTGCTGAAGGACGGCAGCATCAGCCGACAGGAAGCGGCCCAACTGATGATGTCGCAATCCAGGGGTGGGGCCTCGGCAGGCCTGATGGCCCTCAACAACGGGCATGCCGACGCGCTCGCCGCCCATCTGTCGGAGGTGATCGCGGCGGTGACCGACGGCATCATTCCGGCGCATGAACTGCAGGACCTGCTGGCCTGTCGAGACGCCGACGGAGACCCGGGGCTGGTGGTGCTGATGGAGGATGAGAAGCCTCACGCCTGCACTGCGGCATGGCGCAACGCGGTCGTGGAGGCGCATGCGCGGGATCTTTTGACGCCGTGGCAGGTGAATGACCTCCTCCTGGCTCACAACCCCGAAGGCGCGCCGTTGCTGTATCACCTGGTTCGGTCCTGGTTCCAGGAGAACCGCAGTGCGCTGTGGTTGGCGCTGATCAAGGACCTGTTCCACGCAGGCGTCCTGACCGATCCCTTCCCGGTGCTGGAAGCGATGGAATCCGCCCGCCGGGAGGGCGCGGAGACCCTGATGTACCGGCTGATGACGAACACCTCCGACGAGAGCGCCATCTGGGTACTGATGAAGCTCTACCGCGAGGCCCATCGGGAACAGATGATCGATGGGAGCGATCTCACACAGCTGCTGCTGGGCCTGAGCAAGAATGATCAGCAAACGTCCGCGTTGGCGTCAGCCCTGATCGAGTGCAGGAACGGTCAGGTGAAGGTCTATCTGAACAGTCTCACCCGGCTGGCACGCGAGGGCCTGCTTTCTGCGGACCGGCTGTCGCAGCTGTTCAATGGCTACGGATTGCGGGACCGCACCCCGCTGGGCGACGCGATTGCGGGGACCCGGGAAGAGGGCGTAGCGTGCCTGCTGGCGGCCACGCTCAAGGCCGCTCAGCAGAAGCTGATCTCCGGCGAACAGTGGGCAAGGCTGCTGCGCCCCTCGTCCGCCAGCCTCACCTGGAAGGCGCTGGAGGACTGCGACAGCGAACGCATTCTCGAAGACGTCGGTGCCGCCATTGAGGAGGCCGACGAGGCCGGTCTGCTCCAGGGTCCCGATGGGGCTGCATTGCTGCACGCCTGGCAGCAGCGTCGGGTGCCCCTGCCTGGCCCGACCTCTCTGGCCCATCCCGAGCCGATCACCTGACAGCGACCTGCCCGGCGACCGCACAACGACCGCATCCCGGCCCCGCATCCCGGCCCCGCATCCCGCCCACACCACGCCCGCCCAGCGCCAGACCCACGGCATCCCTCGCCATCCTTCGCCTGCCCACCGCCTCATGTTCACCCCTTCTGCCGCTCCATTTCTGCCGGGTGTCCCCCACCTCTACACCGCCCAGGCCTTTGATCCGCCGCCTCAGCTGCCGGCGCCCGATCCCCCGTCCGAGTGGACGGCCTACCACTGCCTGGATCCCAACCACCAGGGCACCTTCGAGGACTTCAAGGCCTCCCCGTTGTTTGCCACCACGCAGCAGCAGTTTCTCGACCGCTGCGCCGAGTGCGAAGCCTTCGCCGACCAGCACTTCTCGCCCGCAGATGCCCAGATCATCCGGTCCGGGTTCGCCGCCTTTCGCCAGAACCTGCTGAGAGACAACGGGGCGATCTTCTTCACCGACGGCCTGCCGAAGCTCTACAGCCTGGGCAAGCTGAATTTCGACCGCTTCTGCCTGCGGCTGCGCCAGGACGACCTGGACCTGCATCGCCGCAAAGCCAAGCTGTTGGAGCTGGCACGCGACCTGCACAACTGCCGCTCCAGCGGCTCGGCCTTCCTGCAGGCAGCCCTCGGGCTGGACGCCTCACCCGGAGGTCTGCAGGGCGAGTTCCATCAATTGCTGGTGCAACGCACCGACGCCCTGCTCCGTGAGGTGGTGAATCAGCTCCCGACCGGCGTGCTGCCCCACACGGCGGAGGCTCGCGCCCATGCCGAGCGGGTGCGCAGGATGGAAGTGCACATGGTCAACCGCCTGAAGCTGGAGCTGGGCCTGCCAGGGGCGGACGCCAGTGATCTGTTTGTCGGCGCCACCGGACTGATCCAGCCCGGTCAGGTCGAACAATGCCGCAGCCTGCTGCGAGACCAGTTGCGCCCGGTGCTGCTGGCCCAGGAACTGGCGCAGCGCTACATGATCCAGCTGCGCAGTGAACTGCCGCTGGCCTTGCAGTCGCCCAAGGCCGATCTGAGCGACCACATGGACGAGCTTTATCCAGTCCATGAACGGCTGAGTGCGACCTTCGGCGAAGTGCCGCTGAACCATCTGCTGGAATGTGACCCGGACACCGACCAGACCCGCTGGCTCAACGACGAGGGGCTGGTCGCCAACGACCTGCTGGCCGCGCTGGCCCGCCAGAAGTTGATCGTGGCCAGCCGTCCGGCCTCATTGCTATACGACTATTCCGGGGGCTATCACTGGAACTTGATGCATGTGGACATGCGCCTGTTCCTGGTGAACGAACGCCGCGAGCTGAAAGACCCGGAGAACCTTGTGCCCGTTCGGGCCCGCCATGCGCTGGAATGGGCGCGGCAGAATCCGAATCTGTCGCCGATTCCGTCGCTGACCAATGCGCTGCTGGCCAGGCAGCGGCCGGACGACTTGATGGACATGCCAGCCGCCTGGCTGAGCGACGCGGACCAGTGCCATGCGCACTGCCGCGGGCTGGGGGATGCGGGCATGGTCCGGTGGCTCAACGCCCAACCCTCGCTGTCCGAGCGTCTGCGCAAGCTGCTGATGCCGGTGCTCACCGAACTGGGCATGGCCGAAGCGCTCCAAGCGGTGATGAACCGCCCACCGAAGCTGTCCGCGGCCGCCCTGCTGGCCGCGGCCGGGGGCAGCGACATCCTGCTGAAGGCCATTGCGCAGCCGAATTCCTACGTGAAGGTGGCGTGGTCCAGCGTCTTCATCAAGGCCATCCACGAGCTTCCCGCAGACGATGTCGGCGCCCTTTTCAGCGCGGGCCATCCGTCCCTGATCGGGGAGGCGATGAGGAAAGGGCGGGACCACGATGTCGCCAGTCTCATGGTGATACTGCCGGTGGCCATCCAGGCGGGAAAGTTGTCCCCCACGATGCTGACCGCCGCGCTCGAGGTCAAGCCGCAGGAGGTCATGAAGGCAGGCCGGCTGAAGATCCTGCAGACCTACGCCGATCACCTATGCAGCATGTTCAAGAAAGGGCAAGTGCCGCTTCATCTGCTGCTCAGCGGGCTGGCGGGCAAATATTGGCAACGGGGCTGCAGTGGCGCACTGGACGGCGGCCATACGGCGATGGTGACCTGGTTTCATCGCCTGGTCAGAAGCCTGCGTCAGGAGGGTTGCCTGGTCGACGCCACCGCGGCGGGGCTGCTCAGTGCCGCGCCGGATCATGTCAACTCAGGGGCCATGCGGGCGATCGCCAATCGGCATCCCGAGGCGCTGGCCGAGCATCTGAACCAGCTGATGGAAGCGGTGAACGAAGGGATCATTCCAGGCGACCGGCTACCGGAACTGCTCGCCTGCCGCGGAGTGGGCCAACAGTCGGGGCTGCAGCGGATGCTGCTGGACGATCCCGAGCACCCCTGCCTGCCGGTCTGGACCACGGCCGTGTGCCAGGCGAGATACCGCAATCTCATCTCCCTGCCGGATGAGACTGAGCTGATCCGTTCGTCGGATGAGCACGCCACACCGCTGCTGCATCACCTGCTGATCCGGCCGGATGCCGCCTCGCGACTCCAGGCCTGGCTGGGGGTGCTCGCGACCCTGGAGGATGCCCACGGGCTCAATGCCGCCTACAACCTGCTCGACGCGCGCATTCTGCGCAGCCAGGCGCCGCTGGACGGCGCCTTGTTCCGAGCGATGACCGAGGGCTGGGCGGCGGGCGCGATCAGCGCCGCCGTGGATCTTTACGGGAAGGCCCTGGAGCGGAAGCTCATCACCCGTGAAGAGCTCAATCATCTGCTGCAGTCCCCCAGCCGCGCGAATCCGCCTGCGAGCGCGCTGATGACCGCGATCCAGGAGCTTCAACATCCGCAGGTGGCGGAATATCTGCAGGCCTTGCTGCCTCTGGCGGACAAGGGACACTTGACCGCCGACACCCTGCTGCGATTGCTGGAAGGCGGCGCAAGAGTGGACCACACGCCGCTGAGTCTGGCGGTCACGCTTCAACTGTCCGACATCGCGGAGAGCCTGCTGGAAACATCGCTCACCGCCGCGGAGCGCGGCCTGATCAGCGCGGAGCAGTGGTGCCGTCTGCTGCGCCCGGCGCAGGCGGATACCGTCTGGCAGGAGATCGCGCAGTGCCGCGCGCCCGTCCTGCGGCGAATGCTCGACCAGGCATTGAGCCGCGCTCGAGACAGCGGCCTGCTGAATGGCCCGCTCGGGATGGCGCTGGCGAAGGCCTGGCAGGAGTTGCCGAAGCCGGAGCCAGAACAGGCGCCAGAGCCGCCTGCGCAAGAGCCGGAGGCAGCGCCGGCCGCCGAAGCGCCGTGATGCCCCCGGCCCAGGCCATCAAGGCTGCTTCAGCACATAGGCACGCACATAGTCGCCCGGCTTGGTGCCGGTGGAGCCATGCCCGCCGGCAATCACCAGCAGCATCTGCCGTCCTTGTGCATCCTGATAGCTCATCGGCGTGGCCTGGCCCCCCGCCGGCAGGCGGTCTTCCCACAGCTGACGGCCATTGCGCACGTCATAGGCCCGCACGTAGTTGTCCATGCTGCCGGAAAGGAAGGCGACGCCACCCGCGGTCATCAGCGGACCGCCCAGGCTTGGCACGCCCATGCGGATCGGCACTGGCACCGGCGAGAGGTCCCGCACCGTGCCGTTGCGATGGCGCCAGGCCACCGTGCCGGTGTTCAGATCCACACCGGCCACCGTGCCCCACGGCGGCGCCTGGCAGGGCACGCCCAGCGGCGAGGTGAACGGCTTCATGCGGGACGCAAACGGCGCGCCGTAGTTTTCATTCAGCGCGGGCAGGCTGCCGGTGGGCTTGCCTTCGTCCTGCACCAGCATCGTGGTGTCGTCCTTGCGGGGCACCAGTTGCGAGGTGAAGGCCAGCACGGCCGGTGTGGTGAAGGCAATGCCGCGCACCGGATCCACCGCAATGCTGCCCCAGTTGAAGACACCGAAGTTCCCCGGGTTGATGATCGAGCCCTCGGTGCTCGGCGGCGTGAAGCGGCCTTCATATCGCAGCGAGTGGAAAGCGATGCGGCACCAGAGCTGGTCGAACATCGTGGCGCCCCACATGTCCTTCTCTGCCAACTTCGGCGGCTCGAAGGAGATGGCGGAGACGGGCTGCGTCGGCGCGGTGTGGTCGCCCGTGGCGGCGCCCTGAGGGGCGGCCACTTCACGCACCGGATGGATCGGCGCGCCGGTGCGGCGGTCCAGCACAAACAGCTCGCCCTGCTTGGTCGGCTGCACCAGGGCCGGCACGCGTTGGCCGTTGACCGTCAGGTCCACCAGGACCGGCTGGGACGGCACGTCGTAGTCCCACAGGTCGTGATGGACCGTCTGGAAGACCCAGCGGACCTGACCGGTGTTGATGTCCAGCGCCACGACGGACGATGAATAACGCTCCACCGCCGCCGAGCGGTTGCCGCCCCACTGGTCGGGCGGCTGATTGCCCATCGGCAGATAGACCAGACCCAGTTGCTCATCGGCACTCGCGACCGACCAGCTGTTCGGCGAATTGGGTGTGTACTTCTGACCGGCCGGCAGCGGCGTGGTCACGTCCGGATTGCCCGAGTCCCAGTTCCACACCAGGGCGCCGGTCTCGATGTCGTAGGCGCGGATGACGCCCGACTGTTCCTTGGTGGACGCGTTGTCCAGCACCGTGCCGCCAACGATCAGCAGCCGTTTCGTCACGACCACCGGCGAGGTGGAGTAGTAGGCGCCGGGCTGCGCGTTGGGCATGCCGGCCCACAGGTCGATCGCGCCGCCCTTGCCGAAACTCTGACAGACCTTGCCGGTCTCCGGATTCAGCGCAATCAGGCGGGCGTCTGCCGTCGGCATGAAGAGCTTGGCCGGGCATTCCGCCGAAGCGTTGGACTCGACAGCGGAAGATGGCGTACCGGTCGTGGCACTGGGCGCTGGCGTGTTGGCTGCGGCCGTGACGGCGGAGGCGGTCGAAGCGCTGGCGGTTGCCGGTGCGGCAGTCGAGGCGCTGGCGGTCACCGGAGCGGCGGCCGATGCAGCAGCAGCTGCCTCAGCGGTGGTGCCGGCTGTCGCCGTCCCGGATGTCGCTGTCTCGGATGGCGGCGCCTGATAGGACAGCCCGCGGCAGGTCAGATGCTGCAGCGCCAGCTGGCCCTGCACCTTCGGGTCGTAACGCCACAGCTCCTTGCCAGTCGTCGCATCCAGTGCCAGCACCGACTGGTGCGGCGTGCACAGGAAGAGACGCTGGCCAATCTTCAGCGGCGTCACTTCAAAGGTGGTTTCCTTCGGGTCGCCCGGCTGGCCGCGCATGTCGCCAGTGCGGAACTCCCAGGCCACGCTGAGGTTGGAGACGTTCTGCGTGGTGATCTGCGTCAGCGGCGAATAACGCTGGCCAAAGCCGGTCCGGCCGTAGGCATGCCATTCACCGGCCGGCACGCTGTCTGAGCCGGTGGCGACGGCCGGAGCGGCCGCATCGGGTGTGCCGGCGGTCTCGGGAATCTCGCCCTCGTGCGCATGCAGGTCACGGGTCCACGAAATGACGGCCACCACCACAAACGCCAGCAGCACCAGCATCAGGGCCTGGCTGGGACGGCTGCTCCAGCGCAGGCGGCGCGGGTCGGTGTCCGGCACGGCGGGATGCAGGCGCGGCAGCAGCACCAGCATCAGCGCGCCGATGACCCACGGCACGTCCAGGCGAGCCGCCAGCGGCCACCAGTCGATGCCCACTTCCCACAGGCTCCACACGAGGCTCGCCAGGAAGAACAGGGCGTAGAGCAGATAGGCTTCCCGCAGACGCCCCCACATCAGGCCGCCGATCACGGCGAAGCTCAGACCGGCCAGCGCGTAATACCAGCTGCCCCCCACGGAAGCGAGCCAACCGCCGGCAGCCAGGAGCACGAAGCCCAGCAGCAGCAGCACACCGCCAAAGAGGCGGGCCAGGAAGGGGACCGGTGCAGACACACGCGACAGGACGGCGGCCATGATGTGGCTTCCAGAAAACGCAATGCCGCCCAACGGCAATATTCATGCCCCTGTGACCGCTTCCGGGCCGCGCTGTCCCCAGCTTTCGGCGGGCTTTGCACAGCTTTGCAAAGCGCGTGTGCGGACGGTGGAGGGGTTGTGGACAGCCCGCTGGCGCCGCGCTCCCCCTGCTCCACCTTACCCCCGCCAACTGTGGACAAGTCGTGGGAGAAGCTGAGGCCGGATGTGCCAAGCCATTGATTTCAAAAGCGAAACCTTCCGCTGCTCAACAATGAGGCAGCGGGCGAGTTCAGGCTGCCTGCAGGTGGCCGTCCTGGATCAGCAGGGTCTCCAGCATTTGCTGGCGCAGACCGTAGAACTGCTTGATGGCCTGCAGTTGCTCGACGAGTTCAGCCCGGCGTGCCGGGGACAGGCCTTGCGGCCGTTTCACCGCCAGCACCATCTTGTTCTTGCTGGTGTGTTCGAGCGCGATGAACTCGATGACCTGGGTGTCGTAACCCATCAGCTCCAGCAGCAGCGCGCGGACGGAGTCGGTGACCATCTCCGCTTCCTGGCCCAAATGGATGCCGTGCTGCAGCAGCGGACGCAGGGCAGCGGGCGTGCGCATCTGGGGCCGGACTTCCTTGTGGCAGCACGGCGCGCACATGATGATCCGCGCGCCGCTGCGCAGGCCCACATGCATCGCGTAGTCGGTGGCGATGTCGCAGGCATGCAGGGCCACCATCACTTCCAGCCGCATGTCCTCGCGCTCGCGCACATCGCCCTGCTCGAAGCGCAGGCCCTGCAGGCCGTGGCGCGCGACCGCGTCGTTGCCGACCCGGACCATGTCCGGCCGCAGCTCCACGCCCTGCACATCGGGGGCGAGGCCCTGGCTGTGCAGGTAGTCGTGCATGGCGAAGGTCAGGTAACCCTTGCCGGAGCCGAAGTCGGCCAGCCGCACGCGGGTGCCGGGTTCGGACAGGCCGGCGTGGCGGACCGCTGAACCGAAGATCTCAATGAACTTGTTGATCTGCTTCCACTTGCGCGCCATCGCCGGGACGAGGTCCACACGGCCCTTGACCTCATGGGTCACACCCAGTTCGCGCCAGAAGGGGCTGGCAAGGGACAGGGCGCGGGGCTTTTCGCGGTCGTGACGGGCAGGCAGAGGCGGCACAATTTTTTCAGCGGCTGCGGCTGCGGCAGCAGTGGCTGCGGCAGCAGTGGCTGCGGCAGCAGTGGCTGCGGCACTGGCTGCACCAGCGGCGGAAGCAGAGCCGACAGAGCTGGCAGAGCCGGGATTGACGGCACTGGCGGCGGAGGCGCCAGTGGCTCCTGCTCCTGCTCCTGCTCCT
>CBIHOT010000039.1:0-48552 GCA_966211495.1 uncultured Roseateles sp.
GATGCCGCCCAGGTCCACGAACGCACCGTATTCGGTGATGTTCTTGACCACGCCGTTGACGATGGCGCCTTCGGTCAGCGTTTCGAGCAGCTTGGCGCGCTCTTCACCCATGGAGGCTTCCACCACAGCGCGACGCGACAGCACAACGTTGTTGCGCTTGCGGTCCAGCTTGATGACCTTGAATTCCATGGTCTTGCCCTCGAACGGGCTCATGTCCTTCACCGGGCGGGTGTCCAGCAGCGAGCCGGGCAGGAAGGCGCGGATGCCGTTGACCAGGACGGTCAGGCCGCCCTTGACCTTGCCGGAGACGGTGCCGGTGACGAACTCGCCGGATTCCAGCGCGTTTTCCAGCGACAGCCACGAAGCCAGACGCTTGGCCTTGTCGCGCGACAGGATGGTGTCGCCGTAGCCGTTTTCGATGGCGTCGATGGCCACCGAGATGAAGTCGCCCACCTGGACTTCAACTTCGCCCTGGTCGTTCTTGAACTCTTCGACAGGCACGTAGGCTTCAGACTTCAGGCCGGCGTTAACCACCACGAAGTTGTGCTCGATACGGACCACTTCAGCCGAGATGACCTCGCCGGTGCGCATGTTGGCGCGTTGCAGCGATTCCTCGAAAAGGGCGGCAAAAGATTCAGACATGTGAGATTTCCTTGCCAGGCACAGAGCGTCCGGCGCTTGGGATGCAAGCAGCCTGATCCGAGAGGTGCGCGGGCGTGTTGTGCAAGTGAGACTTGCGGGTTAGGTTGTTGAACACGTCACCCCCGATGAACTGACGTTCGGAGGGAGGGGTGACGCTCCTGGCTTGCGAACAGCGAAAAACGCCCAGAGGGCTGGCGGATCAGTGAGGGAACGGGCGCTTTGTCTGCCACCAGCCCAGCACGAGGTCCTTTGATGCCTCAACGGAGTGTGCGGAGTTGTCCAGCTCGATCGCGTCCGCAGCTGCCTGAAGGGGTGATGCGCTGCGGGACTTGTCCCGCGCATCACGCGCTTCCAGATCTGCGCGCAAGTCTTCGAGTTTAGCCGGGATGCCCTTGGAAATCAATTGATGGTAGCGGCGCTCGGCCCGGGTGGCCGCGCTGGCGGTCAGAAAGACCTTGAGCTCGGCGTCCGGGAAGATGGCGGTGCCCATGTCCCGACCGTCGGCCACCAGGCCCGGCAGGCGGCGGAAATCGAGCTGCAGCTGGTGCAGCGCCTGGCGGACCGCCGGATGGGCGCCGACCTGGGAGGCCATCAGCCCCGTGGCTTCCTGGCGGAGTTCGTTGCTCACATCCTCGTCGTCCAGCAGCACCCGGCCCTGCTCGAAGCGCAGATCCAGCGTCGGCACCAGGGCGGCGACCGCCGCGCCATCGGCCAGGTTCACGCCTGCGCGATGCGCGGCGAGGCCGGTCACCCGGTAGAGCGAACCGGAATCCAGTACGCCGTACCCCAGCGCACGGGCCACTTCATCGGTCAGCGTTCCTTTGCCGGAGGCCGTCGGCCCGTCGATGGTGATGACCGGAATGTCCTCCGGACGGGCCTGGACGACGCTGAACAGCGTCTCGAAATAATCGGGGAAGGTCTTGGCGACGCATTGCGGGTCCAGGATGCGCACCGGCACCGCCTCTTCCGAGCGGCCGGGCAACAGGCCGTTGAAGGCGGCCAGCGAGAAGCACATCGCCACCCGGTGATCGTCGTAGGTGTGGATGGCGGCCGGCTTCAAGCGCTTCGGCGGATTCACCTGCAGCCAGTCCATGCCGTCCACCACATAGGCGCCCAGCTTGGTCAGTTCGGTGACCATCGCCGCAATGCGGTCCGTTTCCTTGACCCGCCAGGAACCGATGTTGAGCAGCGTGGTCGGCCCCTCGGCATACAGCGCCATGACGGCCAGGGTCATGGCGGCGTCGGGAATGTGGTTGCAGTCCAGCTTGATGCCGCGCAGCGGCCAGGCGCCGCGGCGTACTTCCAGCCAGTTGGGGCCCATCGTCACTTGCGCGCCCATCGCCTCGGCCGCCTCGACGAAGCGGACATCGCCCTGCACCGAACTGGCGCCGACGCCTTCGATACGGATCGGCGCCGATTCAGCCGCAATGGCCCCCAGCGCCACGAAGTAGGAGGCGGAGGACGCATCGCCCTCCACATGCACCACCCCGGGGGACGCGTAGCGGCTGCCGGCCGGAATGACAAAGCGTTGCCAGTTGTCATCCCGCTGCACCTGCACCCCGAAACGGGCCAGCAGGTCGAGGGTGATCTGGACGTAAGGCTTGGAAATCAGCTCGCCGGTGACTTCGATGACGATGTCGCGGGCGCCCTGGCCGTCCGGTCCGCCCGCTGCCACCAGGGGCAGGGCCAGCAGCAGGGCGGTCAGGAACTGGCTGGAGACATCACCGCGCACCTGCACCGGGGCATCCAGGCTGAGGGTTGCCGGACCCTGGAGGCGCAGCGGCGGATAGCCTTCCTGGCCCAGGCAGTCGATCGGGCAGCCCAGCGCGCGCAGGGCGTCCACCAGGTCGCCGATGGGGCGTTCATGCATGCGGGGCACGCCGGAGAGCTCGAAACGTCCGCCCTGGGTGGCGGCGAGCACCGCCAGAGCGGCGGTCAGCGGCCGCATGGCGGTGCCGGCATTGCCCAGGAACAGCTTTGCTTCCTTCTGCCGCAGCCGCCCGCCGAGGCCGGTGACCGACAGCACGCCATCGTCCCGGTGATGCAATTCGCAGCCCAGCTCCCGCAGCGCGGCGATCATCACCTTGGTGTCATCCGAATCCAGCAGGTCGTGCACCAGCGTTTCGCCGGCGGAGAGGCCCGCCAGCAGCAACACGCGGTTGGAAATGCTCTTGGAGCCGGGCAGGGTGACAGTGCCGGCGGCGCTGCGCAGCGGCGGCAGATCGAGGTAAGCGGTCTTGTACATGGGGCCGATTGTCGGTCCAGATCGGCCCGCCCGGCCTTCCCCAGAACGCTACTTTGACTTCGACGGCGCCGGCGGTGTGCTCAGCTGCCACTGGCCCCGGCCTTCGGAGGCCTGACGGATCATGGCTTCAAGGCCGGAGGTGTCACCCTTCTGGATGGCCTGCTCCATCGCGTCCAGCGATTCACGGAACTTCTGGGTCTGGGTCAGCAGTTCCTGCTTGTTGGCGATGAGGATGTCGCGCCAGATGGTCGGGTCGCTGGCGGCAATCCGGGTGAAGTCCCGGAAGCCCGGGCCGGCCAGGCTGAGGAAATCGCGGCCGGACGGCTGCTTTGCCACCGCATTGAAGTAGGCGTAAGCCAGCAGATGCGGCAGATGGCTGACGGCGGCAAAGGCGGCGTCATGGTTGTGCGGCGCCATCTTCAGCACTTGGCAACCCAGCGCGGACCAGACGTCGGTGGCCTTTTGCACCAGCTCCGGGCGGGTCTGTTCCAGCGGCGTCAGGATGACCTGGCGACCCTGGTAGAGATTGGCGTCGGCATGCTGCACGCCGGCGGATTCCTTGCCGGCGATCGGGTGGGCTGGCACAAAGGTCGGCAGCTGCTTGCCCAGGGCGCGGCGGGCGGCATCGACCACGTCGCCCTTGGTGGAGCCGACATCCATCAACAGCACGTCGCTGTGGATCAGGTGGCGGATCGCCTTCAGGGTGGATTCGGTGGCGGCCACCGGCACGGCCACCAGCACGATGTCCGAACCGGATACCGCCAGCAGCGCGGATTCCGCCGCGAGGTCGATCACGCCCATGCGCCGGGCGGTTTCGGTGGTGGACGGGGATTTGCTGTAGCCCACCACACGGCGGACCAGGCCGGCCTTCTTCATGGCCAGCGCAAAAGAGCCTCCCATGAGGCCGCAGCCGATCACCCCGAGTTGATTGAAGGTCGCAGACACCGCTCTTTTACCCGCCTTGCTAGCCGATTGACTACCTGTTTTGCTGGGGGCCTTGTGGGTCCCCGGGCCGCCGTTTTGATTGGCCGATCTGCTCATGCCTGCATCCGATGTGCCAGTGTCTGAGCTCCCATGTGCATTGCCTGTTCGAGTAGCCGTCTTGTCACCCCATGATTGTGAGGCCTGAAAGCCGCTGCGCCTGCCCCTGCTTGCGGGTTGCCCGTGCAAAGGTCCCGGGCCGGGCGGTCAGGCCTTGAGCGGATAAGCACCGATGATCTTGAAGAATGCGCAGAGTTCCCGCAACTCCGCCAGGGCTGCTGCCACATGCGGCTGGGACGGATGACCGTCCAGGTCGATGTAAAAGTAATACTCCCACTGGCCGGTGCGGGCCGGCCGGGATTCGAGCCGGGTCATGGACACGCCATGCCGCTTCAGCGGCACCAGCAGGTCATGCATCGCGCCGGGGCGGTTGTGCACCGACACGACGAGACTGGTGCAGTCGCGGCCGCTGGCCGGCGGCATGTCCATGGTCTGCGGCAGGGTGATGATGGCAAAGCGCGTGCGGTTGTAAGCCTCATCCTGCACCGCATGGGCCACGATGTGCAGGCCGAACAGCGGCGCGGCGCGTTCGCTGGCGATCGCCGCCCAGGCCGGGTTGGTGGCCGCCAGTCGGGCACCTTCGGCGTTGCTGGAGACGGCGCGGCGCTCGGCATTGGGCAGGTGCTTGGACAGCCAGTTCTGGCACTGGGCCAGCGCTTGCGGATGAGCCAGCACGGCTTCCACGCCTTCGAGCGAGTTCTCTTTGCGCAGCAGGTTGTGGCGGATCAGCAGGCTGACCTCGCCGACCTGATGGGTGGGGGTGTGCAGGAACAGGTCGAGCGAGCGGGTGACGACGCCCTCGGTCATGTTCTCGACGCCGACCACGCCGTACTGGGCGCTGCCGGAGGCGGTGGCGTGGAAGACCTCGTCAAAGCTGTTGCAGTAGATGAGGTCGGCGGCTCCGCCGAAGTATTCGATGGCGGCCTGCTCGCAGAAGGTACCGAAGGGCCCGAGCACGGCCACCCGCTGCGGGGACTCCAGTGCCAGACAGGCCGACATGATCTCGCGCCAGATGGCGGCGACATGCTCGCTCTTGAGCGGTCCCGGATTGGCCGCCTTGATCTTGGCGATGACCTGCGCAACGCGGTCCGGACGGAAGAAGGGCGTGCCGTCGCGGCGCTTGATTTCACCGACCTGCTCGGCCACATGGGCCCGCTGGTTCAGCAGGGTCAGCAGCTGGCTGTCCAGCGCATCGATCTGGTCACGCAGGACCAGCAGTTCGGGGCTGGCGACAGGCGTCGGCAGGGAAGAAGGGTCGGCGGCATCAGCCATGTTGGGTCTCGAAGTCCTTGAGGTAGCTCACCAGAGCCTGGACACCCTCCAGCGGCATCGCGTTGTAGATCGATGCCCGCATGCCGCCCACCGACTTGTGGCCTTTGAGTTGCAGCAGCCCGCGCGCCTTGGCACCCGCCAGGAAGTCGTCGTTCAGACGTTCGTCGCGCAGGAAGAATGGAATGTTCATCCGCGAGCGCGCTTCGGGCGCCACGCGGTTGCTGAACATCGACGAGCCGTCCAGCGCCTGGTAGAGCAGGGCGGCCTTGTCGATGTTGCGTTGTTCAATCGCCGCCAGTCCGGTCTTGCCGGCGTACTCGAAGCGGCGGATCCACTGGAACACCAGGCCGGCGACATAGATCGCAAAGGTCGGCGGGGTGTTGAACATGGAATTGTTGTCGGCCACCGTCTGGTAGTTGAAGGCCGACGGGCAGATCGGCAGCGCGCGGCCGAGCAGGTCGTCGCGGATGACGACCAGGGTCAGACCGGCGGGGCCGATGTTCTTTTGCGCGCCGCCGAAGGCCAGGCCCACCCGGGACCAGTCCATCGGACGCGACAGGATGTGGGAGGAGCAATCGACCACCAGCGGCGCGTCGCTGCCCAGGGCCTTCAGGTCGGGCAGTTGCTGGAATTCCAGGCCGTCGATGGTTTCGTTGCTGCAGACATGCACGTAGGACGCATCCGGGCGGAGCTGCCAGGTGGAGGCAGGGGGCAGCGATTCATAGCGGCCTTCCGGGGTGGCGCTGTCCGCAGCGACCCGGACGTCCGCATAACGCCGCGCCTCGGCAGCGCTCTTGCGGGACCAGACACCCGTCTGCACCACGTCCACCGCGCCGCCCCGGGAGAGGTTCATCGGCACGATGGCATTGGCGCCCAGCCCGCCGCCCTGCATGAACAGGATGTGGAAATTCGACGGGATCTGCAGCAGCTCGCGCAGGTCGCGCTGCGCCGCCTCATGGATCGCGCCGAATTCCTTGCCGCGGTGACTCATCTCCATCACTGACATGCCGCTTCCCTGCCAGTCCAGCATCTCCGCGGCCACCTGGGTCAGCACCTCTTCAGGGACTGCAGCAGGGCCGGCGGAAAAATTGAAAGGGCGTCGGGTCGCGGTCATGGAGGCGTGCCTTACTTCTTGGGCGACGAAGCCGGAGCGGCCGTCTTGCCAGCCGGCGCCTTGGCACCAGTGCCGGAAGCGCCCGATGCGCCGGTCGGAGCATCCAGACCCAGCTGCTTGGCGATGTTGGTCTGCAGGGCATTGAACTTCTCGTCCAGGGCCTTGCCGTTGTCGTCGATCAGGCGCTTGGTGTAAGCGGCTTGCAGTTCCGGTGCCACGTCAGCGAACTTCTTGCTGACCGGCGATTCCAGCCAGGCCACCAGTTGCTTCAGTTCGTCTTCGGTGAACTTCTCGTCCAGCGTCAGGCCGATGGTCGAGGCCTGGATGGCCTTGCCCTTCTCGACCAGCGCCGGAGCGTTGTCGTCCATGAACTTGCGCAGGGTCTGGTCGATCGACTTGGCGGTCGCGTCGCGCTTGGCTTCCGGCAGATTGCGGATGGCGGGGATCAGCTTCTGGGCCAGGTCATTGACCGGACGATTCAGCACGCTCACCGTCAGCTGCTCGATGGCAGGCTGCTGCAGCTTGAGCACCCGGCCGATCAGCTCCTTCTTGGCCGGGGAGCTGTCGGCCTTCTGAGCGAAAGCCAGGGGGGAGATCAGCAGGGCGGCCGCGAGGGCACCCACTTGGACATGCTTGAGCAACAAGGTCATTCCTTCGCGTCAGGTTCGGAAGTGGGGCCGGTGGCGACATTGCCATCGGTCGAGGGAGAGGTCGGGTCAGTGCCTTCAACACCGTCGCCGGCGTTTTCAACCGCGTCGTTTTCGACGATGCGCTGCAGGCCGGAGAGCTTGGCGCCTTCGTCCAGCGCGATCAGGGTCACCCCCTGCGTGGCACGGCCGAGTTCGCGGATTTCCGCCACCCGGGTGCGCACCAGCACGCCGGTGTCGGTGATCAGCATGATCTCATCTTCAGGGCGGACCAGCGTCGCGGCCACCACGCGGCCATTGCGCTCGCTCTGCTGGATCGCGATCATGCCCTTGGTGCCACGGCCGTGACGCGTGTATTCGGCGATGTTGGTGCGCTTGCCGTAGCCGTTTTCGGTGGCGGTCAGCACGCTCTGGCTTTCGTCTTCAGCCACCAGCATGGCGATCAGGCGCTGGTCGGGTTCCAGCATCATGCCGCGCACGCCGCGGGCCTGACGGCCCATCGGGCGCACATCGTCTTCGTCGAAGCGCACCGCCTTGCCGCCGTCGGAGAACAGCATCACGTCATGCTGGCCGTCGGTGAGGGCGGCGCCGATGAGGTAGTCCCCGTCGTCCAGGTCCACGGCGATGATGCCGGCCTTGCGCGGGTTGCTGAAGTCCTTCAGCGACGTCTTCTTCACCGTGCCCAGGGCGGTGGCGAAGAAGATGAAGTGGTCTTCGGGGAAGGTGCGGAATTCACCGGTCAGCGGCAGGATGACGTTGATCTTCTCTTCCGGCTGCAGCGGGAACATGTTGACGATGGGCTTGCCGCGCGAATTGCGCGAGCCCTGCGGCACTTCCCAGACCTTCAGCCAGTACACCCGACCCCGGTTGCTGAAGCACAGCATCCAGTCGTGGGTGTTGGCGATGAAGAGCTGGTCGATCCAGTCGTCTTCCTTCGTGGCGGTGGCCTGCTTGCCGCGGCCGCCGCGGCGCTGCGCGCGGTATTCACTCAGCGCCTGGCTCTTGATGTAGCCGGTGTGCGAGAGCGTCACCACCATGTCGGTGGGGGTGATCAGGTCTTCGGTGCCCAGTTCCTGGGCGTTGTGCTCGATCACGCTGCGGCGGGCGCCCAGCTTGGTCTGACCGAATTCCTGACGCACGGCCACCAGCTCGTCGCTGATGATGGTGGTCACCCGGGCCGGCGTGGCCAGGATGTCCAGCAGGTCGGCGATCTGGGCCATCACGTCGCGGTACTCGCCGACGATCTTGTCCTGCTCCAGGCCGGTCAGGCGCTGCAGACGCATCTGCAGGATTTCGCCTGCCTGATCGTCGGAGAGGCGGTAGAGGCCGTCGGACTGCATGCCGTATTGCAGCGGCAGGCCTTCCGGCCGGTAGGCGTTGGAGCCGCCGGCGGTGTCGCCTGCGGCGCGGGTGAGCATCTCGCGCACCAGCGACGAATCCCACGAGCGGGCCATCAGCTCGGTCTTGGCCACCGGCGGGGTGGGGGACTCACGGATGATGCGGATGAACTCGTCGATGTTGGCCAGCGCGACCGCCAGGCCTTCCAGCACGTGACCCCGTTCGCGGGCCTTGCGCAGTTCGAAGATGGTGCGACGGGTGACGACCTCGCGGCGGTGCTCCAGGAAGACCGTGATCAGGTCCTTCAGGTTGCACAGCTTGGGCTGGCCATCGACCAGCGCCACCATGTTGATGCCGAAACTGTCCTGCAGCTGCGTCTGCTTGTACAGGTTGTTCAGCACCACTTCGGGCACTTCACCGCGCTTGAGCTCGATCACCACCCGCATGCCGGATTTGTCCGACTCGTCCTGGATGTGGCTGATGCCCTCGATCTTCTTTTCCTGGACCAGCTCGGCGATGCGCTCCAGCAGCGTCTTCTTGTTAACTTGATACGGGATCTCGTCAACGATGATCGCCTGGCGCTGACCGCGGTCGATGTCCTCGAAGTGGACCTTCGCCCGCATCACCACCTTGCCGCGGCCGGTACGGTAGCCTTCGCGCACGCCGCTCAGGCCGTAGATGATGCCGGCGGTGGGGAAGTCGGGCGCGGGGATGATCTCCATCAATTCGTCGATGGAGCATTCCGGGTTCTTCAGTGCATGCAGGCAGGCGTCCACCACCTCATTGAGGTTGTGCGGCGGAATATTGGTGGCCATGCCCACCGCAATACCCGACGAGCCGTTGACCAGCAGATTGGGCAGTCGGTTGGGCAAAACCAGCGGTTCTTTTTCGCTGCCGTCGTAGTTGGGACCGTAATCGACAGTTTCCTTGTCGATATCGGCCAGCATTTCGTGGGCGATTTTGGACAGGCGGATTTCGGTGTAACGCATGGCGGCGGCGTTGTCGCCGTCCACCGAGCCGAAATTGCCTTGGCCGTCCACCAGCATGTGGCGCAGGGAAAAATCCTGGGCCAGGCGGACGATCGTGTCATACACCGCGCTGTCGCCGTGCGGGTGATATTTACCAATCACGTCGCCCACGATACGGGCTGACTTCTTGTAGGGACGGTTCCAGTCGTTGTTGAGCTCGTGCATCGCGAAAAGCACGCGCCGATGCACTGGCTTGAGGCCGTCACGCGCGTCGGGGAGGGCGCGTCCCACAATCACGCTCATGGCGTAATCGAGGTAGGAGCGGCGCATCTCCTCTTCGAGGCTGATCGGCAGGGTTTCCTTGGCGAACTGGGTCATGCGCGGCAGGCCGCGCGCGTGCGAGCGCCGGCCTCTGGATTGAGCAGAAGAGCGACATTCTAAATGCCCGCGCTTGTCGTGCCTGCGCAACAGCTTTGCGCTCGATGGCGGTGCACCCGGCGAGAATGAAGTCGACCTGTTGCCCTATGGCACAATCGGTCGGTCCCTAGGAGAAACCCTCGGTCTTGTGCAGTAGTACGCGCGGTCCCTGGTAGCTCTTGAGGTTTTTAGTTCCGACATTGGACATTTCGCAGGGCAACTGCGGCTTTCCTTGAGAGGAGAATCATGAAGAAACTGAACCGCGTGGCGTCGCTCTTCGCTGTCGCTGCTTTGGCCACCTCCGGTGCAATGGCCCAGACCGTGGACAACTGGCGTGCAACGGACGGCACCGTTTGGAAGAACGGCACGAACGAGCTGTGCTGGCGCGATGCCTTTTGGACCCCGGCGACTGCCGCCAAGGAATGCGACGGCGCGCTGAAGCCTGCCGTGGCACCTGCTGTGGCACCGGCTCCCGCTCCGGCTCCGGCTGCTGCTCCGACCCCGGCTCCGGCCCCGATCGTGGTGCCGCCGAAGCCCACCAGCGAAAAGGTCACCTACGCTGCTGACGCCTTCTTCGACTTCGACAAGTCGGTGCTGAAGCCTGATGCCAAGACCGCTCTGGACGACCTGGTCGGCAAGACCGGCGACATCAACCTCGAAGTGATCATCGCCGTCGGCCACACCGACAGCGTTGGTTCCGACGAGTACAACCAGAAGCTGTCGGTTCGCCGCGCTGAAGCCGTCAAGGCCTATCTGGTGAGCAAGGGTCTGGAAAAGAACCGCGTGTACACCGAAGGCAAGGGCGAGAAGCAGCCTGTGGCTGACAACGCCACCGCCGAAGGCCGCGCCAAGAACCGCCGCGTCGAAATCGAAGTGGTCGGTACCCGCGCCGTCAAGTAATCGTGCCTCACGCATCGGGCTGACAACAGCCCGTTGCTGAAACGATCAGAACCCCGCACGCCGAAAGGCTTGCGGGGTTTTTTCTTCGTCTACCATTGCGCTCCATGGCCAACGTCGATGCAAACGAACTCGCAAAATTCAGCGAGCTGGCCCACCGCTGGTGGGATACCGAAAGTGAATTCAAACCTCTGCACCGCATCAATCCGCTGCGCTTGAACTGGATCGATGGCTACAGCCCATTGGCCGGCAAGCGGGTGCTGGATGTGGGCTGCGGAGGCGGCATCCTGGCGGATGCGATGGCCCGCAAAGGCGCGAATGTGCTGGGCATCGACCTGGCGGTGAAGTCGCTGCGCGTGGCCGAGCTGCACGCGATGGAAGCGGGCACAGAGAACATCGCATATCAGGAGATCGCGGTGGAAGACCTGGCGGCACAGCGACCCGGTGAATTCGATGTGGTCACCTGCATGGAAATGCTGGAGCACGTGCCGGATCCCGCGTCGGTGGTGACCGCGCTGGGGCGTCTGGTGAAGCCGGGCGGCTGGGTCTTTCTCTCCACCCTGAATCGCAATGCGAAGTCCTTTTTGATGGGGATCGTTGGCGCGGAATATGTGCTGCGCCTGCTGCCGGCCGGCACCCACGAATATGGGCGCTTCATCAAGCCTTCGGAGCTGGGTCAGATGTGCCGCGACGCGGGTCTGGAACCGCAAGGCGCCAAGGGGCTGACCTTCAATCCGCTGACGCAGCGCTACAAGCTGGGCAGCGACACCGATGTGAACTACCTGCTGGCGTGCCGCCGGCCGGGTTGAGGGTCGCACCGCGTTGCTGCAGATGGGGCCAGGTCGTGCCGGCCCACGATTTGAAGGGTTATTCGCCTGTCCCCTGTGAAGGGGGCGGTGTGCTGGAATGGAAGTGGTGAACGGGATGGATGCGGTGAGGTCGGTGCACACGGTTCATGCGGTGCTGTTTGATCTGGACGGCACGCTGGTGGACAGCGCACCGGACCTGGCGGGCGCCACCAACGACATGCTGGTGGCGCGCGGGCTGCCCGCGGTGCCTCTGGAGCGGCTGCGTCCGATGGTGGGTGCTGGCGCGCGCGGCATGATGGGCGTGGCCTTTGGCGTCACGCCTCAGGACGAGGCCTTCCCGGCGCTGCGGACTGAATTCTTCGATCGTTACGAGGCGCGGCTGCTCCAGGCGACTCATCCGTTCGAAGGGGTCGCTGAACTGCTGAACGGGCTGTCGGTGGCGGGCCTTCGCTGGGGAATCGTCACCAACAAGATGGAGCGTTTTGCATTGCCACTGGCGCGCGGCATGGGCTGGGAAGGTGTCGCATCGGCTGTGGTCGGTGGCGATACAACCGCGCACAGCAAGCCGCATCCGGCGCCGCTGCTGGAGGCTGCCAGGCGCAGCGGCGTGGAGCCGCAGCATTGCATCTACGTGGGTGACGATGTGCGCGACATCCAGGCCGGCAAGGCCGCAGGCATGCCGACGGTGGCGGTGCGCTGGGGCTATCTGGGGCAGGGCGAGCCGATCGAGGCCTGGGGCGCAGACGTGATCTTCGACCATCCGGCCGAGTTGCTGGACTGGCTGAGGATGAGCCGGCGCTGAGTGCACGGCATCGCGGCAATCCGCTGGTCTGCAGGGGCCAGGGGCTGCGTGTATACTGGTGTCACGCTTTCATAGGGGGCGACCTGGTTTCGACGTGGGTTCTGATGCGTCGCAGGGCATGCCGAGGGCCAGTATCCTCGTAAATCCACCTGGAAACAAAGTAACTGCAAACGACTCACAGTTCGCAGCCGCAGCTTAATTGCAGCGGCCCTCTCAACGGTTGGCCTATGGGCCGGGTCTGAGCCGCAAGGCGAAGATTGAGAGGTTAATTTCATAGGCTGGCTTGTGCCCGGGCACCTTGGGTATGAGCGAGATTTAGGGTGCTGGCTGGTGAGGTAGCGTGCTGCTGCGCGACCTGACTGGCGAGATTCAAAACAGACAGCTACGCATGTAGAACTGTACGTGGACGGCTTGCGGACGGGGGTTCAATTCCCCCCGCCTCCACCAATCATGAAACCCCAACCGATCTCGGTTGGGGTTTTTTCTTATCTGTTCGCGCGGATTGCGCGAATTTGCGCGGATGTGCGCGCGTTTGTGCGAGGTCTGCGGAATTGTGGAGCGGTCTGGTCTGGCCGCCCCGGAGAAGATGCTCGGGTCAGAGACATGGTCTGACTTAAACCAACAGGCCTCCGCGATTGCCGGGGCGGTTCAAGTTTTGGGCATCCGGGATTCGAGCGTGTTTGCCCAGAATGCTGATGGCACTTTCACTTCTTGGCTGCCCACACCCCTTGCAACTTGGGAGGAGGCGCTGGTGTCCCAGGAAACCCGGCAACGTCGGTCGTGGTGTCCATGGCGTTTAACTTCTTTTGTTGCTTGATCAAGGCAAGACCCGCCACCTTCGTCGCCTCAAGATCGGCCAACAGACGCTCCTCGAGCTGAACCCTAAAGGCATGGCCACCCTCGCCGTCCGAATAGGACCCCGCCAAATTCTTGCGGCATTTGATGCTGGTCAGAAGCGCACTGGTTGCCAGGTCGTACTTGTCGCCCTTACTCCAGCTCTTCAAAGTCGCGGCTCGGGTTGGAGGGGCAGGCTCAATCATGTGGCCATAGCCAGCCAAAATCGCCTCGATGATCGGCTTTTCATCCTGGTATTTCTTCAGATCCTCGAGCATCTCTTTGGGCATGGACATGGCGATCTCCTGAATGAAATTTGACTCTCACGGAGATCGCAGGCTGGTGAAAGTGACTTAAGTCAGGCAGTCAGGAACTGATCTTGCCCCCTCACAACCGGACACGGGCTATTCGCAATTGAGCGCCTGAACTCCCGGGCGCTGTAGGTCTTTCAATTCACGTCTGAACTCTCGAGGCGACCTCATTCGCAGACTCGAGTGCGGGTGCACCTCGTTGAAGTGCTCGAATGCTGCGGGCAACTGCGCCATCACCGTTTGAGCGTCCGCCAGGTCCATGCGGCTGAGGTAACCCCGCCGGAAGGTGTTGACGAAGCTCTCGGCCTTGCCGTTACTCTGTGGGCTACAAACCGTCATCGCCGACGACTGGCTGACCCAATACAACGAGTACCGACCGCATGACGCGCTGGGTGGGGTGCCGCCCAAGCAGTTCATGCCCCGATTGATCACCACAACTGCCGCGGACTCTGGAAATCAACTGTCTGCTTGACAGGGGAGCTTACGAATCCACCGCGCTTGAGCAGCGCGGTTGACCCGCTCGGCGGGTTGACAGCGGGATTTGCTCAATCAAGATCAAAGACGGACCATGAGCAGCCTGCGGGCGGCAGGAAGCTTGTAGGCAACAATGTTGAGCGATGATCCGCCGCAGTAGAGCCCACTTCGCTCAACGTCGGCAACGACAAACATTTGGAGGGTATCCGATGGCGAAGAGATTTATTTTTCTAATGATCACTGGCCTGATGATCTTTCAGGGATATGCCATCGCTGGAGGCATCGTTGGTGACGTCAAGCAAGTCCGTCAAGCCAACAAAGAGGAAAATATAAATATTTCTGACATTGTTAAGCAGTACATATCTTCATCTGCGGATAGAAATACCGTCGAAGATTATTTGAGGACTCAGAAATTCGCGTTGAACAACCAAGCGGTTGCGTCAGATGGATCGCAGACGCTTGTGGCTATCTATGCGGAAAAGAGTCTCCTGAATGTTGGGTTTTACGATGAGATCCGAGTGATCGTTGTTTTCGTGAATAACAAGGTGGATAGAGTCACGGGGAAGTTGATTTTTCGTTCTTTGTAGGATGATCACGATTCCAAACGGCTATGCGCCAATGCTCCTTCAGGCGGTTCGAGATGCAGCGCTGTATCACGAACGTCTGATGCGGAGCGAGACGATCCGTCCGGACGAACGTGCTGACTATGAGGAGCACCACGTTCTGCTGAGTTGAAGAAGCCTTGGGCCGATTGTGTCGATTTCGAAAGCACGGTGCTTGTCGCCAGATATGACCACAAGCCCGCTCTATCGCTGATTTATGACTACTGAATAGTCGTTGAGATGGGTTTGCGGGGCGGTCATGTCGCTGTGGTGCGTGGTTGGTATGTAAACAGCGCATATTGATAAGGCCCTTCGGACCCTCCAACCGTCTCCCCTCCTGCACCTGGTCCACCATCGCCCTATCATCGGCACGCCTCTTGCCTATCGTGCCCCCATGGGTTCCCATCCCCGCCCTTATCGCCACTATTTCGCCTGCGAACACTGCGACACGCTGTATCGCCGGCCGCATCTGTCCGGCCATGAAGTGGCGCGGTGCGAGGTCTGCGGTGCGGTTCTGCTCCGCGCCAACCGCCTGACGCTCGATCAATGGCTGGCTCTCACGGTGGCCGCTGCCATCACCTTTCTCATCGCCAACCTGCGTCCCGTCGTCCTGATCAACTTCCAGGGCGCGCACAACGAGGCCACCGTCTGGGGCGCGATCATCGCGCTGGCGCAGCGACCCACCGCCCCCATCGCCGTGCCGATGGCGCTCACCCTCATCATCGTGCCGCTGCTGCAGATCAGCGCCTTGCTCTGGGTGCTTGGCCACGCGCGGGCCGGTCAGCGGCCGCCTGCCTTTGAATTAATGATGCGTCTGCTGGTGGGCCTGCGCCCCTGGAGCATGGTGGAGGTCTGCCTGCTGGGCATCCTCGTCTCGATGATCAAACTCTCCGACGTCGTCTCCGTCACGCTGGGTGCCGGCACCTGGGCCATGGCGGTGCTCACCATCCTGCTCGCCGTGATCGCCAGCCGCGACATGCACTGGCTGTGGGACCTGGTGGACGAACCCGCCCTCGCGCGGGAAGAAGGTCTGGCCGACGACGGAGCAGCCGCCGGAGGCCGCCTTGGTTGACCAGCCGAGCAGCGATCTCCATCGCCCCCGCGCCCATGAGCTCGGCCTCATCGGCTGTCACAGCTGCGGGCAGGTGAGCGAGCGCCGCGGCATGTTCGATTCGCAGGCCTGTCCGCGCTGCGGCGCGCCGATGCATCACCGCAAGCCCAACAGCATCATCCGCGCCTGGGCGTTGCTGATCGCCGCGCTGATCCTCTACGTGCCGGCCAACCTCTATCCGGTGATGTTCACCCAGATGCTGGGCCAGCGCTCGGAGAGCACCATCATGAACGGCGTGATCGAATTCTGGCGCGCGGGCGCCTGGGACATCGCGCTCATCATCTTCATCGCCAGCGTCGCCGTGCCGTGCACCAAGTTCGTCGCGATGGCGGTGCTGCTGGTCACGACGCAGCGTCGCAGCACCTGGGCCCAGGCCGAGCGAAGCCGGCTCTACCGCTTTGTGGAAGTGATCGGTTATTGGTCGATGCTGGACGTCGTCGTCGTGGCGCTGGTGGCCGCGCTGGTCAAATTCCGCCAGCTCAGCGACATTGAGCCCCGCATCGGCATTCTGTTTTTCGGCATGGTCGTGATCCTGACCATGCTCTCCGCCATGAGCTTCGATCCTCGCCTGATCTGGGACGCCGAGACAACGAATGAATCCTCCCACTGACGACCCCACACCGCCGCCCCCCGGGCCTGTGCCGCCTGTGCCGCCCGTGCCTCCATCGCGCGTGCCCGCCGAGCCACCCTCCCAGCTGTCTGCGGAGGCGAGGGCAGGCACGTCGCCGGACGCCCCGGTCTCGGACGGGCCTGATCCGCTGAAGGAGCCCCGGGTGACCACCCCCGCGGTGCGGCGACGTCGCGGCGTCTCGCTGGTGTGGATCGTCCCGGCGGTGGCCGCCATCGTGGCCCTGTCCATCTTTGCGCGAAGCTGGAGCAATGAAGGCCCGGAGATTGTCATCAGCTTCGAGACCGCCGCGGGACTGGAAGCCGGCAAGACCCCCGTCAAATACAAGGACGTGACGGTCGGCAGCGTGCGCGACATCACGCTCAGCCCTGACCGCACCCACGTGCTGGCCACCGTCAAGCTGACGCACAGTGCCGCCAGCCTTGCACGCACCGATTCGCGCTTCTGGGTGGTGCGCCCCCGGATCGGCGCGGGAGGAGTGTCCGGCGTGGACACCTTGCTGTCCGGCGCCTACATCGGCGTGGACACCGGCAAGTCCGAGGAACCTCAGCATGACTTCAAGGGCCTGGAGGAGCCGCCGGCCGTCATCAACGGCATGCCCGGCAAGACCTTCATGCTGCGTGCGACCGACCTGGGGTCGCTGGACATCGGCTCGCCCGTCTACTTCCGCCGGGTGCAGGTCGGCCGTGTGGCCACCTACAAGCTGAATGAGCGCGGCACCGGGGTGGATCTGCAGATCTTCGTGGACGCGCCTTACGACCGCTTCGTCAACAGCAACACCCGGTTCTGGAACGCCAGCGGGCTGGACATTTCGCTGGGCGCGGAAGGCCTGAAGCTCAACACGCAGTCGGTCGCCACCATCGTCGCCGGCGGCATTGCCTTCGCCACGCCGATGGACGATCCGACCCCGCTGACGGCGGCACGCACCACCTACATGCTGGCCAATGACGAGCAGACCGCGATGGCGCGGGCCGATGGTCCGCCTCAATATGCGCGTTTCCGTTTCGATCAGTCGCTGCGCGGGCTGACGGTCGGCGCGCCGGTGGAATTCCTTGGGCTGAACATCGGCCGCGTGACGGCGGTGACGCTGGACTTCGACCCGGTGCGCAAGCGCTTCCCGGCGGTCGTGAGCGCCGAGATCTTCCCGCACCGGCTGGACGCAGCCATGCAGCATGTGCCGGTGAAGGAGGGCGATCCGGAATCGGTGACGATGCAGTTCGTGAAGAACCTCGTCGAGAACGGCCTGCGCGCCGAGGCCCGCACCAGCAACCTGCTGACGGGCCAGCGCTACATCTCGCTGGAGTTCTATCCCGGTCAGCCGAAGATGACGATGGCGCTGCAAAGCCCGCTGCAGATTCCCACCATCGACAAGAAGGTCGACCAGATCCCGGAGCAGGTGGTGCACATCCTCGACAAGATCGAGAAGCTGCCGATGGAGCAGGTCGCCAACAATCTGAACAACAGCCTGCTGGAGCTCAACGGCACCTTGGTCACCTTCCATCAGACGCTCAACCAGGTGAACGGCCAGGTGCTGCCCGAAGCAACGGCCACCTTCCAGCAGGCGCAGCGCACACTCAGTGCAGTCGGCGGCGCGGTGGGCGAAGACTCCCATCTGCAGCAGGATCTTTCCGCGACGCTGCGGGAGGTCGAGCGCTCGGCGCGGTCGCTGCGCAGTTTGACGGACATGCTGTCGCGTCATCCGGAATCGTTGATCCGCGGTCGTCCGGCGGATGGGCCGTTGCCGACACCCTCGATGTCTGCTGCCAGTGCGGCCGTCCCCGCACCGCAGCGTCCCGCCACAGCTCAGGAGGCCCGGCAGCCATGACCGCTTTGTTCAATGCTTGGGGACGACGCGTGAGGCGCGCGATGTTGATGGGCGCGATGGGCGCAGTTGGAGCAGTTGGCGGCGCATCGCTGCTGACGGCGTGCGGCTCACCGCCGGTGATGTCCTATTACACGCTGACGCCACCGCCGATGTCGCTCCATGGGCCGGGGATTGCAGGCGCCAGTGCGGGCGGCACGACGACGGCGAGCCCCGCCACGCTTTCTGCCACTGCAGGCGCAGCAAGCACCGCTCGCGTGGCGCCCGCCGACGCAACAGGCTCAGCTTCTGCCGCACCTGCCCGTCCTGTTGGTCCTGCCGGCCCTGTGGGCCCCGCTGGACCTGCTTGGTGGATCGACGTGATGCCGGTGGGCCTCCCCGAGTCGCTGGACCAGCCGCAGCTCGTCATCCGCAAGAGCGACAGCGCGGTGGTGGTGCTGGAGCAGGCGCGCTGGTCCGCGCCGCTAAGTCAGGAGTTGCGCGGGGCTTTGTCCGCGCAGTTGTCCCGCCGGCTCGGCACGCAGGACGTGAATGGACTGAGCGCACCGGCGGGCCGGGACGTGTTGCGCATCAAGGTGCAGATGCGCCGGTTTGAAGCCTGGCCCGGCGAGCAGGTGCATCTGACGGCGGACTGGACCATCGTGCAGTCCACCCAACAGGAGCGCCGCATCAGCTGCCACACCGAGCTCAGTCAGCCGGTGGGGGCCGATATCGGCGCAGTGGTGCAGGCGCAGCAGCGTCTGGTGGCGTCATTGAGCGATGCAGTGGCCGCGGTGGCTACACGCTGGCCGCAGACAAGCTGCAGCCCGGGGTGAGCAAGGACGGCACTACGGCACGAGGGCCTTGCAGCCCTCGCCCGCTTCATCAGGGCAGCGAGTTCAACGACGACCGCACGCCCTTGGAGAAGGTCGAGCCGTCATGCCGGTCCCAGTTGATGGACCAGGTCATCACCCCGCGCAGCGTCGGATACGCCACCGGCGGTTTGATCGCGCCACACTGCGTCAATCGGGTCAGGCAGTTCAATGCTGCGTTGATCGTCGCCAGGCTCGCCTGCCCGCTGTTGGCGGAGGACGGCCCTGACGGCAGACCAAAGGCCACCTGATCCGGCCGCAAGCCCCGGAACACATATGGCCCGGTGCCATTGTTGGTGGTGAAGCCCTCGATCAGCATGCGGCTGGTGGCCACCAGCATGTCGGCGCTGCCTTCCGCCAATCCATTGGTGGCATAGGGCGTGTAGACCGCGCCGTTGTTGTAGTACTGGACGTGCAGCACGTTCAGTTCGTTGCGCAGGCCGTCGATGATGGGCAGATAGGCGCCCCAGATGCCGCCATAGGCAACAAAGCCGCCCTGCACATACGGATGCTCGGGCGCCATCGACAGATAGAAACCGCTGCCGATGCGGGCCTTGAGCTGCTTCACCGCGGTCACGAGGTTGGTCTGAACCGCAGCCCCGGAGGTGACGCCGGCACCGCTTTCCAGGTCGATGTCGATGCCGTCGAACCCGTAGCGCCGCATGATGGCTTCCACGCTGGTCACGAAATTGCTGACCTGGGTGCTGTTGTTCAGCGTTACCGTGCCGTTCTGGCCACCGAACGACAGCACCACCTTCTTGCCCTTGGCTCGTGCAGCCGCCACATCCGCGATGAAACGGGCCTCGCCGCCCGCACCGCTGTCCAGGTTGAAGGCGATGTTGCCATTGCCCGCGTCGTCGGCGAAAGCCACGACGATGACGTCATAGTCGGCCGACACCTCGCTGATGGGGAAGGTCGGGCCTGAGGGATTGGTGAAGTTGTGCCAGTAGCCGATCAGCTGATGGGCGCCCGGGGCCGGAGCTGGGCCGGGAGACGGGGCGGGTGTCGGAGCCGGTGTCGGCGCGGGGGACGGAGCCGGCGTGGGGGATGGCGACGGGGATGGGGACGGCGTCGGCGACGGACCTGGTGCCGGCACACCGCTGTAGACCGTCCAGGGCTGGCCGGAACCGCTCGGGCCGTTGTGGGTGGACGGCCGGTCGCCCTGGGTCCACCAGTTGGCGCGATACAGCACACCGCCCTCGCTCACGATGGCGCCGCCGGGATAGGCGGTGGTGGCGCTCCAGGCGCCATTGGGGGCGGGTGCGGGAGACGGTGAGGGGCTTGGCACCGGCACTGGCGCAGGCGCCGGTGACGGAGACGGAGACGGAGAGGGGGAGGGGGAGGGGGAGGGCGACGGACTCCCCGTCGCCGGCCCGACCAGCGTCCACAACGACGCATTCGTCGGATTCCAGCCGGTGCTGCTGTAGTCGGTCTGGTTGACGTTGGCTCGATAGAGCTGGCCGTTGTAGCTGACCACCGTGCCGGCGGTGTAGTAGGTGTCGGGCTTCCAGGCGGCGGTCTGTGCAGCCACCTGCAGACTGAAGGCGGCGGCGCTGACGGCGACCAGTGTCCGCAGCGGATGAGCCAGGCCTCGCGTGGCGCGTGGGAGGGGGCGTCGGTGAGCGGTCATGAGCAGTTCCAAGTTGAATTCCAGCGTGGGGCCGCAGCCCCTGGGAAGTCGCCGAATGCGGGCGCAGGCAGCGACATCGTCGTCGGTGGAATCAAATTGGTATTACAAATGATCGAATGAATGCCACCGCTTGCGTACCACTTTGGTCAATTGAGCGCGAAAGGTCCCGAGTGGAAACCCTGAGACGTGGTGACAAAACGTGGTGACAAGACGTGGCCAAGGGCGGTGGTGGGAAGACACCGAGGCCATGCCGTCAGACGGCACACCGGCCGAGCAGAGACGTGAGTGCTGAAGACGCCCGGCTGGCGCGCTGTCCTACAGCAAACCCCGCTCAGCACCGTCACGCGGGCTGGCGATGGCTGGATATCGTTGAATCCAACAGCACAGGAGCACCGACATGGACAAAGCCCTCGCCCCCTTCAGCAAGTCGCAAGCCGTGAACATGGCCGGCATTCCAGAGCAGGTGATTGATTCACTGCTGGATACAGACCTGCTTGATTCCAGCGCTGGCAACCGCTTCACCTTCCAGGATCTCGTGTTGCTGCATGCAGCCCGCCGTTTGCAGGATCAGGGTGTGTCGAGCGACCGCATCATTGCGGCACTGGCCAATGTCCGGAAGTCGCTCGTCCCGGCGGCCTATCAGGACAGCCTGCGGTTCAAGGGCAGCGCGAAGCCGCATTGACCCTCTCCGGTTGACCCTCCGATTCACAATGGGGTCCTCCTCGCACACTGTTGCCGAATGTCGGCAGGGTGTGACCCGCGACAGCAGACGACACTGCGACAATCGCCGGCCGCATTCAATGCAACGAGGAGTCAGGATCCATGCCCTACCCGGAGGTTGTCGAGGAGGTTGCGAGCCGATCGCAACTTCGACTGGCCATCGGGCTGTCGCTCCTGTTGCTGGCATTCATCGCGATTGTCTTCCCCCATGCATCTGAGCCGCTGGTCGTGCTGCCGCACATCAGCGGCATGTATGGCGCCGCGATCGCGATGATCGATCTGGCAACCTTCTGGTTGCTGATTTCCGCTTCCCATCAACCCCGCTCCCACGCCGTCATTGCGGCCGCGTACTTGTATGGCGGCCTGATGGCGGTACTGCATGTGCTGTGCTTCCCCGGTGCGGTGTTCGTCGAAGGCGCCGTCATCGGTTCGTCTCACGCCGCCAGCCTTGTGTTCATCACTTGGCGCGCCGGCTTTCCGCTCTTCATTCTCTGGGCGGTGCTGGTGGAAGGTCTACCGGAGCGCACCCAGAGCGCCGCAGCGAGCCGGATGCCTGCACTGGTGGCCGTGCTCGCCGTCGCAGCGGTGTTTGTGGTGGCGCAATGGACGGACGTGGCCGCCATGAACACCGTCGGCCCCCAGCAGCGATTCAGCACCTTCACCGTCTATGGGTCGTATGTCGCGGCGATTGCCGCGGTGGTGGCCATCGGTCTCATCTGGCTCCGCGAGCTTCATCACCGCTCGATCTTCGTCTGGCTGATGTTTGTGCTGACCGCCGAGGCGGCCGGCGTCTGGCTCAGCACCTACAGCGGGGGCCGCTACACGCTGGCCTGGTACACGACCCGGGTGGAGGGCCTGATCGCCAGCGCGGTGTTGCTCTTGCTGCTCGCCCACCACTTCCGTCGTTTGCAGCGGCATCTGGCGGACACGGTGGGTGTGCTCAAGGCCCGCACCGATGATCTGCAGGCGGAAATCCACCGCCGCGAAAGTGCCGAGGCCAAACTCGCCCAGGCCAAGAAGATGGAAGCGGTGGGGCAACTGGGCGCCGGGCTGTCGCACGACCTGAACAACATCCTGCAGGTCATCACCGGGCGCCTGTCCATCCTGCATCGCCGCGCGGGCGCGCTGGCGGATGCCGATGTGGAAGTCATTCGCCGCAATGTGCGCAAGGCCGAGGCCATGACACGTCAGTTGACGCTGCTGTCCGGCCGTCGCCGGATGAATGCGCAGCCGCTGCATCTGACCACAGCCGTGACCGACATCGTCGATTCGGTGCGGCCGCTGCTGGATGGACGCTATTCGGTGAAGCTGGGGCTGGCGCCGGATCTGCCTGACCTGGCGCTCGATCCACTCGAGCTGGAAATCGCGCTGACCAATCTGATGACGAATGCCCGCGACGCCATGCCGGACGGCGGTGTGATCGAGCTGAATGCGAATGTGCAGACCAATGCAGACGGCCTGTCGGCCGTGATGCTGTCGGTGAAGGACCGAGGCGCCGGCATCCGGCCGGAGGTGATGGAGCGCATCTTCGAACCTTTCTTCACCACCAAGGAGCCCGGCAAAGGCACCGGGCTGGGGCTGGCACAGGTCTACGGTTTTGCGAAGGCCAGTGGCGGGCAGGTGGAGGTCGACAGTCGACCCGGGCAGGGGACGCGGATGACGCTGGTGTTCCCGCTGACGGTTGCGGCGCCCGGCGCGGCGTTTCCCGGCGATGGGCAGGATTCCAGCGGCGCCACCGATGGACGCGGGAGCAGGTCCAGCCTACCGGGGCAGGGGCAGGGGCCGGCGGCGGTTGTGGGCGCCGCGACTTCATCACCGATCCAGGCCGGCGAAGTCATCCTGCTGGTCGACGACAACGAGGACGTTCGCGAGGCCTCCCAGCAGTTGCTGGCCGCCGGCGGCTTTGCGGTGCGCGCCGCACAGGATGCGCATGAGGCGCTGCGACTGATGGACGAAGGACTGGTGCCGGACGTCCTGATCTCCGACATCGTGATGCCGGGCGGCATCAACGGCGTGGAGCTGGCGCGGCGGATCAAGGCGCGACGGCCGGATGTCCGTGTGGTGCTAGTGACCGGCTACAGCGATGTGGCGCAGAGCGCGAGCGAAGAGGGCTATCCGGTGGTCCGCAAGCCTTACGACCTCGCTTCGCTGCTCAGCGTGCTGGAACGCGGTTAGGGGGCACGTGCCACCCGACCTGCGCTGATTGGCACGAGGCACAGCAGCGCTGCCAGCAGCCAGAACGCGGTGGACAGGCCCACCCCATGGGCCACAAAACCGATCAGGGCCGGGCCGAGCAGCACGCCGGCATAACCGGTGGTGGTCACCGCAGCCACGGCAAAGGCCGGGGGCATCGCCGTCTGCTGGCCGGCGCGGCGGAACAGCACCGGCACCAGATTCGAAGCGCCCAGGCCCACCATCACAAAGCCGACGGCCGCCAGCGCCGCCACCGGCGCGAGGATCACCACCGCCACGCCCAGCGCGCCCAGCACTCCGCCGGCGATCAGCGTCGTGCGGTCACCCAGACGCGAGACCAGTGCATCGCCGGTGAAGCGGCCCACCGTCATCGCGACGGAGAACAGCATGAAGCCGATTCCGCCGTGAGCGGTGGAGACGAGATTCGTACTGGTCATCAGCAGGGCACTCCAGTCGAGAATCGCGCCTTCGACCAGGAAGGTGACCCCGGCCAGTGCCGCCAGCAGCAGCACGATGCCGCGCGGTGCGACAAACAGCGGCCCCTGGCTGGCGCTCGCGGTGATGAGTAGATACGGCCAGGCCATCAGCACCGCCGCCGCCATCAGCACCCCGCCCAGCAAGGTGGCGTGCAGCGGCTCGAAGTCCAGCGACAGCAGCAGCGTCATGAACCCTGCGCCGGCAAATCCGCCCACGCTGTAGAGCGCATGAAAGCCGGACATCAGCGGCCGGCGGCTCTGCTTTTCCACCTCGACCGCATTGACGTTCATCGCCACGTCCAGCGAGCCCAGGCAGGCGCCGAACACGGCCAGGGCCACGCCCAGCGTGAGCGGTGTGGACAGGATGGACAGCAGCGGCAGCACCAGCGCCATGCCCAGGCCGCTGGCGATGATCAGGGCCTTGGTGCCGTAGCGGGCGCTGATCATGCCGGCCATCACCATGGCCGAGACGGAGCCCAGGCCGAGGCACAGCAGCAGCGCGCCGAGTGCGCCTTCATCGATGCCCAGGCGGGCTCGGGCAAAGGGCACCAGCGGCGCCCAACAGGCCACGCCGAAGCCAGCCACCAGAAAGGCCAGCCGCACCGCGAGTCGGTTCTCGGGACGGTCGTTGTGGGCGGCATCGTTGCGGTCGCTCTCGGACCTGCCATCGGCGCCCGTTGGGCCGGCTTGGGAAGTGACGCTCATCAGAGAGACTCCGCCTGAAGGATGTGAAGACCGCCGTCGCGCAGCGGGCGGATCAGTCGGTCATCGGCGTCATGCTCGATCACCACGGTGTGCAGCTCGGAGAGGGCTGCGAAGGGGTAGTGCACCGGTGCGCCCAGCTTGTCGCTGGACAGCAGGGCCGTGCGCTGGCGGCTGCGGGCCACCAGGGTGCGCTTGAAGACGACTTCGTTGAAGTGAGTGGCCATGGCGCCGTCTTCGACGGTGAGGCCGCAGACGCCGACAAAGCAGCGGTCGATGCGCAGTTGCTGCAGGCTGTTTACCGCTGCGGCATCGACGCTGCCGCCCAGGTGCGGATCGACCTGACCGCCGATGAGCAGCAGCCGCAGGTCCTGACGCCGCAGCGCGGCAGCGGCCACGTCCACGCCATTGGTGGCGATGGTGATGTCGGCGTCCTCGGGGAGGTGCTCGATCATCGTGACGTGGGTGCTGCCGCTGTCCAGGAAGACCAATTCCCCCGGCTGGACGAGGGCCGCGCCAGCGCGGGCGAGGGCGGTCTTGCGCTCGGGATGTTCGTTCAGACGCGCCGTGATCGGGCGGTCGTGGCTGGGGATGGGAATCGCGCCGCCATAGACCCGGCGGCACAGCCCCTGCGCCGCCAGGGCGCGCAGGTCACGTCGGATGGCGTCTTCCGAGAGTGCGAATTCCGCGGCCAGTTCGGCGGCGACCACCGGCTGGCCGGCGACGAGTCGGTCCGCAATGAGATCGCGCCGGGCGCGGGGAAGGTCGGGAGTCGTCATGGCATCGGGAGTGATTTAGCGCTCCATGATGCCAGAGGATTCGCGTTTGTGCACGTTGTTGCACGATGTACGGTGGCGCCTTGGCGGCAATGCGCCCACTGGTCGCCCCGTTTCCGCTGTCAGCGTCGCCCTCAATGCCGCGGTCGCGCCGAGGGAGAGGAAGCGATGAGACGGGCGCCCGGAACCGCTCGCCGCGACCTTGTACGGCGAGGTCAGCGGCCGCCGGGTTACGCCTGCCGCTGGCTGAGTTGATCCACCTCGGCCAGCGTGACACGCGTCGACAACGCATTGAAGGCAATCGCGTTCATCAGCGGGTTCACCGTACTGCAAGCATCCTTCAGCACCGTGACCGACCGGTAATGATCTGCCTGACGGGACAGCGCCGTGTGGGTGACGCAGTTGTGGGTCATCATCCCGCACAGCACCAACGCGTCGACGCCGAGCCGCTGCAAGGTCTCATGAAGCGTTGTGCGTTCGAAGCTGTCGGCGAATCGCTTCACGATGACCGGCGCATCCGGCGCCGCGGCACGCACGGCGGGATGCAGCGCGGCGCCCTCGGTTCCTTCGTTGAAGAAGGGCGCGGTGCCGCGCGAGAGGTCGGCGAGGTGCTGCACCAGGATCACCGGCATCCCCAGCTGGTGTGCCTGCTCGATGGCGCGCAGCGCGGCGGCCAGCGCGGCGTCGGTATCCGCCAGCGGGAAGGCCCCATCAGGGAAATAGTCGTTCTGCAGGTCGATCACGATCAAGGCCGGTCGGCTTGACGTTGGGCTTGCTGTGGAGGGGACTGAACTTGTGGCGGGGGCGGTGGACGGGCCGGTGGGTAAAGCTGTGGTTTGAGCGGTGGCTCGGGCGGTAGTCTGGGCGGTGGCACTCATGGAAGAACTCCTGGTGGAAACATGACCGCATTCTTCGCAACCGGAGCCTTCACAGCCAGTGGCCCGAATTCCATTCATCGGTAAGATCAGGCCAACGTGGGCGGGACCGATCCTGCCAAGGACTGTCGCGCATGAGTTCATCCCCTCCAGTGCAGGCGCGCATCCGCGTTGCCGTCATCGCCTTCGATGGCATCAGTCCCTTTCATCTCGCGATCCCTGGCGTGGTGTTCGGGGAATCACTCACGGACGCCAATCCGTTTGAGGTGCGACTGCTGCGGGCCGACCCGGAACCCTTGCGCACTCGCGCGGGCTACAGCATCTCCGGCCTGAAGTCGCTGCATGCGCTCAAGGACGTTGACATCGTGGTGGTGCCGAGCTGGCGCGATGTCGATGAGCGACCACCCGAGCGCCTGCTTCGGGCCTTGCGCAAAGCGCATGACGACGGCGCCTATGTGGTGGGTTTGTGTCTCGGCGCCCATGTGCTGGCCGAGGCGGGCCTGCTGGAGGGCCGCACGGCCACGACCCATTGGCAATATGCGCAGGACATGGCGGCGCGTTTCCCCGCCGTCACGGTGAATGCCGATGTGCTGTACATCGAGAGCGATCGGGTCATGACCTCCGCCGGCACCGCAGCCGGACTGGACGCCTGCCTGCAGATCGTCCGCCAGCGTCTGGGGAGTGACCGTGCAAATCAGGCGGCGCGCCGGCTGGTGATTCCGCCGCACCGGGAAGGCGGGCAGGCGCAGTTCATCGAGCAGCCCGTGCCAGCCACCCAGAGCGGAAGCCGATTGACGGGTCTGTTCGACTCGGTGCGATCACGCCTGCACGAAGCCCACGATGTGGACAGCCTCGCCGCCGAGGCCTTCATGAGCCGCCGAAGCTTCACGCGTCAGTTCAAGGCGCTGACCGGCACGACGGTGCTGAAATGGCTGCTCACGGAACGGCTGCAGTTTGCGCAGCAACTGCTCGAGCGCAGTGACCAGTCCATCGAGGAAGTCGGCACGCTGGCGGGATTCGGCTCTGCCGAATCCCTGCGGCTTCATTTCAGGCGGGCGTTCCGGACCACTCCGACGCAGTGGCGACGGCGTTTCCGCCATCCACCCACTCAGAGCTTGTAGTTCAAGGTCACAGCGGCATTGCGCGGGGCACCATAGATGGCGCCGTAGGCGATGCCGCGCAGGTAGGTCTTGTCCAGCAGGTTGTTGATGTTCAGACGCACCGAGGTCTTGCTGCTGAGCTCATAGCTGGCAAATGCATCGACCGTCAGATAGGCACCTTGTGATGCATTCGGACCGACCACTTCCGATTGCCAGCGTCCGGCGACGCCCAGTTGCAGGCCCGGCACCGCAGAGAGGCGGGTGTCGTAGACGGCATTGACGGTGCTGCGCGGCACCCAGTCGTAGATGCTGTTGCCGTCCTGGCCGGTCAGGATGAGACGGGTATAGCCCAGCGTGATCTTGCTGTCCTGGGTCAGTCGGCCGGTGACTTCCACTTCGAAGCCCTTCGAATTCACATCCTTGGGCTCATACCAGCTGGTGGAGTCCGGCAGGGCGCCCGCATAGGTGGCCAGGCCGCGCTGCTCGCCCTTGAACACGGCGAAGGTGCTCAGCAGCCGCTTGTTCAGCCAGTCCGCCTTGACGCCCGCCTCGACGTTCTTGCCTTCGGTGGGCGGCAGCACGCGGCGGTTCTGATCGGTCTGATCCTGATTCTGGAAGATGGACGAGTACGACACGTAGCCCATCACATCCGGGGTGAAGTCGAACGTCAGGCCGGCATAGGGCGTCGTCTTCTTCAGGTCCTTGGCATCGGCAGGCACCGCGCTGCCGTAGACCGGCGTGCCTGCACGCTCCAGCTTGATGGCATTCAGACCGAGGATCGCATGCAGTTGATCGGTCAAAGAGAGGCGCGAAGAGACATAAGCGCGGGTGAGCACCTGGCTGCCGCTGCCGCCACCGCCCACCACCTTGTCACCCCAGGTCGGCTCCGGGTAGGCATCGCCACCGTAGGGCAATGCAGGCAAGGGCAGGAAGAATTGATCCGCGGGCGCCGAATAGGTGTCGCGCCGGTTGTTCTGGCTGGCGCGGCTGATGCCGGCCAACAGTTGGTGGGTGCGGCCCAGCGCCTGGAATTCTCCGGAGACGTTGACGTCGAACAGCCGGACGTTTTTCGTCAGTTCCGCATAGTAGGGCCAGCCGGAGAGGCCGGTGTTGTCCGGCTGCAGCGTGCCACTGGCATACAGCAGCTTCGAGGAATCCTCGTAGTGGTTGAAGTTGTAGGTGGCTTTCGCCTCCCACCCCTGGGCCAGTTGGTGGGTGTATTCGATGAAGGCGTTTTGGGAGCGGCTGTTCCATTGCGCCCAGTCGACCGCGGTCGACGAGGACCGATCGAGCGTGGCCTGGCTGCCGTCGGCACGGCGAAGGATCAGCGAGCCCCACATCGGCGAGTGCTGCTTCGAGTCGTTCAGCGAGACGCCGAAGGTCAGCGTGCCGGCATCGCCGATCTGGCCGTCCACCACGCCGTAGATCGTTGCGCGCTTGTCGTTCAGCGCGCGCAGGTAGGAGTCCTTGTCTTCATGCACGACCACCAGTCGGCCAGCCCAGCGGCCGTCCTGGGTCAGGACCTTGTTGTAGTCCAGCGCGCCGCGAAGCTGGCCCCACTGGCCGTAGGTGAGATTCACTTCGCCGCCGTCCACATTGGTCGGACGCTTGCGGATGTAGTTGATGGTGCCGGATGAATTGCCCACGCCGGTCAGCATGCCGTTGGCGCCGCGGATCAGCTCGATCCGTTCGAACAGGTAGGTGTCCTGCTGCCCGACGACGGTGCTCCAGTCGTTGCTCATGCCGACGCCGTCCATCTGCGTGAGCTGCACCTCGAAGCCCCGCGAATTGAAGGTGGCGCGGTTGGTTTCGTACTGATCGACATTGACGCCGGTGGCCAGCTTCAGCGCGTCATTGGCGCCGGTCAGGCCGAAGTTGGCCATGTCTTCCTTGTCCAGCGTGCTGATGGACTGCGGCGTGTCCTTGATGGCGATCGGCAGACCCACCGCCCCCTTGGACAGTCGCGTTTCGCGTTTGACCTGCACGTAGATGCGGTCGAGCGAGCCGTCCGCGGTGCGGGCGGCGGCCGTGCCGCTGCCGTCCGTGGCAGGGGCGGCAGCGTTCACAGCGGAGGGTGCGGGCTGGGCAGAGGCCGCCGCTTCCTGGGCGCGAGCGTCTCCCAATGCCAGGCAGGCAGCAAAGGCGCAGGCGGTCATGAGGAAGGGGTGCGTCATCGAGTTCTCCATGTAGAGGTGACACCACCGTCACCCAGCCGCGGAGTCTAGATCTAAATGCGAATAATTCTTAACCTACAAGTGAGCCGCGTGCGAATGGAGAAATTCGGTGTGGTTTTTCAGCAAGTTAGCCGGTGAAGACCAGCGACAGCTGCTCCGGCGGCTGGGCCCGACGCGCGGGCGCCTTGGGCTGCGGCTCGGTGGCCTTCAGGTAGTCGGCCAGGAACCGGGCCGTTTCGGGGGACCGGATCAGTTCCAGCGCCATCACCGCTTCCACATCCGGCGCGGCTACATTCATGGCCTTGCACAGTTGCAGGAAGCGCGCCTCCATCTCGAGATAGTGGCGCTCCACCGTCAGCTTGCGGCCGAACAGGCCCATGACCTGACCGACGCGCAGCACGTAGTTGTCCAGCAGCGCCACATCGGTCGCGCCCGACCACTGCCGCACGATGCCCGAGGCCGACTTCGGACCCAGGCCCGGCAGGGCCATCAGCCAGTCGCGCAGTTCCCGGCCCTGCAGCGTGGCCGGCACGTCGAAGATGGCGGGCAGGGTGACCGCCAGGTACTTGGCCCGTTGTGCCGCGAGGCGATAGGTCACCTGCTGGTCGCCCACCGTCAGCGGCTCACTCAGCCAGTCCAGCACCTGCGCTTCCGTCACGCCGGCCTGTGCAAATGCACCAAGCCCGCGCAGCCGCTCAAAGGCGGCCTGAGCCACCGCAGCGGTCACGCCCTGACCGCCCAGCAGCCAGGCGCCCACTTCTTCCGCCAGCGTGCGGCTCGAACGATAGACCGGTGTGTCCTGCTCCAGACGCCAGGTCAGCGCGCGCTGCAGCCAGTAGGCGGCGGCGGGGAATTCATCGGCATGGCCCCAGCGCACGCCGGGCATCACTTGCTGGTCGGGGGCAGGGATTTCGCGCTGCAGGGAACCGTGTCGGGTCAGGATGGCAAGAATCTGGGTCATACGGAAATGCTCCGGGGAGCAACGGGATAGGTGTCGTGCAGCCATTGGGTGAACGCATGGCGTTCAGCCGGGTCCATGGCTCTCACTCGGTCTTGCAGGCGCTCCATGCGCCGTTTCAATGTCTGCCGTTCGCGGAAGTTGTCTCCGCGGTGGCGGCTGTCGTGTAGCTGGTCGGGTGGCTCAAAGTTGAACCACAAGGTCTCTGTCCTGACGTCGGTATGGGTCTTGGCTCGAAAGGTTCTCTGATTCCATCCGCCGAGCAGCTCGTCGTACAGCGGATGGGCATATCCCGACACGATCACCGGACAGGGCAGCCTGGCCAGCAAGGAGAGCAGCTCCACATGGTCATCGACCTGGTAGTCGCATCGATACACGCGGGGCTGTCGTCGGGTCTCCGGGTGATAGGGCGGGTCCACGTAGACCAGTTCGTCCCCCAGAAACGAATAGCGGGCGAGGAATTCCTCCGCCCGCCCGCATATCAGTTCAAGGTCTGGATACGCAGAGTCCGTGGGCGGATCGGCCGTCCGTGCGCGCCATTGGGCGATCACACGTTCATCGGCATCAATGCCGATGGAATGCTCGGCGGGCCGCTTGTTGCGCAGGACGGCACCGCCGCCCAGATGCGTCTCGATATAGACGCGATGCGGCGGCATCAGGTTGATGATGTGCTGATAGGTCTTGCCCTTGCCGCCTGGATACTTCATGGGCTGAATCATCGTCAGAAATGACGATGATGTCAATGGGCCCCCGATGTCCCGTGGCATGCGGATTGCCAAGTTCGCACCCATGAACATCGATCACAACGAAGACAGCGACGTCCTTCTGGGCGTTGCATCGGGGCTGGCGGCTGGCCTGGTCGGCGCGCTGGTGATGACAGGCTTTCAGTCGGCGCTGGCGCGCGGCGGGGTCACTTCCGGTGTGAAGGGGTCACCCTCCACCGAGAAGGCCGCCGACCGCGCCTCACGGCTGGTCACCGGGCGGCCGGTGCCCCGCCGTCGCCGCGAGGCTGCGGGCGAGGCGGTGCACTACGCCACCGGCTCGCTGGTGGGCGGGCTGTACGGGGCTGCGGCCGAAGTGCAGCCAGTGGTCACGGCCGGGCAGGGCGCCGCGTTTGGCGTGGTGGCCGCAACGGTGGTCGATGAGACCCTGGTGCCCGCATTCCGCCTCGGAGATCCGGTCTGGCGCGCGCCGGCCGTGTCCCATCCTTATTCGTATGCGTCACATGTGGTGTATGGAACCGCCACCGAAGGCGCCCGCAAACTCTTCCGCCGATTCTTCGGCAAGGTGAAGGACGGGGCGGATCAGATCCGCCGCTCCGGCTGGACGCTGCGCGAGGCCCTGCGCCAGGGCGCTTCGATGAAGCAGACCGAGGAACTGGCGCGTGCACGGGATGCGCGTGCGGTGGACGGCAGCGCGGCATCCGCATCGGATGCGCTGGCGGCTCTGGACGGCACGCGGGCGCATCGGAGCGAGGGTCGTCGGCCCTCGGCGTCGCGTCAGACGCTGTTGATGGCGTTCCTGCTCGGTGCGACGGCGGGTCCGCGCACCAGTGCGCCGATCACCGCCGTCACCTGGGCGGCGCGGTTGGGGCTGATCTCGGTGAAGGATTCGCCGCTGTCCGGCCTGGCCAGCAACAAGGCGGTGGCCATGACCACACCGATGGCGCTGGGCGAGCTGGTGGTGGACAAGCTGCCGTCCACGCCGGACCGCACCCAGCCGGTCGGTGTGGTGGCGCGAGTGGCCAGCGGCGCGGTGTCCGGTGCGGCGCTGGCTGGCGGTCGCTCCGCGTCGGCGGCCCTGGCGGGCGCCGCGGGTTCGATTGTGGCGACGTACATCGGGCATGCCATCCGTACGCGGGTCTCGCGCGCATTGGGCAACGATTGGGCGGTGGCCGCGACGGAAGACCTGCTGGCTTACGGCGGTGCCGCGATGGTGTGCGTGGCGTCGCTGGCGCCGGATCGGAATCAGGATCGCGACGAGGCATGACGGGATGATCGCGTGACTGCGTGACTGCGTGACTGCGTGACCGCACCACGGCACAACGGCACAACGGCAGGACCGCACGACCGCACGACCGCACGACCGCACGACCGCACGACCGCGCACGACCGCACGACCGCACGACCTGCTCCGCGACCGATAAGCGCCGCACCGCGCGACATCCCATCGCTGACGATCGAAAAAAAACCGCCCCTCGGGGCGGTTTTGCTTGGCTGATCCGCCGAGGATCAACGACGCGAACGTCGCTGCAGACCCAGCAGCGCGGTGAGCATCAGCAGGCCGACGCCCCAGGCGATGGAGAACGCGCCGCCACCGCCGCCGCCAGAGCTGCTGCTGGAGCCGGTGCTGGAGCTGCCGCCGGAGCCACTGGTGCCCGACCCGCTCCCCGACGCACTGACCGTCAGCGTCTGAGACGTGCTGCTGGTGTAGCCGTTGCTGTCCGTCACCGTCAGTCGCACGACCACGGTGCCTGCTGCTGTGGCGTTCAGCGTGGCCGTCGCGCTCGTCGCCGACCCGGTGAAGCTGGCCAGGCTGGTGCCGCTGGTGATCTCCCACAGATAGCCGGTGAGGCTGGCGCCAGTGCCGGCCTTGGAGGCACTGCCATCCAGGGTCACGGCGGTGCCAATCGTCGGCGTCGTCGTCGAGGCGGTGAAGCTGACCGTCGGCTTGGCGGCCGCCACGGTGAAGGACTTCGTTGTCGTGGCGCTGCGGCCGCTGCTGTCGGTCACCGTCAGCTGCACGGTGACCGTGCCGGCGCCGCTGGTCAGCAGCGTCGTCGTTGCACTGGTGGTGCTGGCGCTGAAGGACGCCAGGCCGCTGCCGCTGGTAATCTGCCAGAGGTAGCTGGCCACGCTGCGACCGGCGGTCACGGTGGACGTGCTGCCATCCAGCGTGATGGTCTCACCAGCCAGCACGGTGGTGGCCGAGGCGGTCACCACCGGCGTCGGGGGCATCGCCTGAGCCGCATTCACGGCGGCGCCCGCGTTCAGCATGCCGGCGCCGCAGGTGAAGACGGTGCAATAGCACTCGCCCGTTTGCGGCGTCGAGTCCGGGGTCCGGCAGGCGCTCACACCGGTTTCCGCACCCGGGAAGGGGGACGCGGAGCTCCTGATCAGCGACGTGACCTGCGAGGGAGTCAGCGCGGGATTGGCCGACACCATCAGGGCGGCCGTGCCCGCCACCAGTGGGGCGGAGAAGCTGGTGCCCGCCGCATAGTCGGCCCCGCCGGTGGTGTAGCTGTGGGCGCCGGGCACGGTGGTGCCGCTGTTGGTGGCGGTGATGATCGGATAGACGCAGGTGCCGGTGTTGTTGACGCAATTGCCGCCCGGTGCGGCGATGGTCGCGGCCGTTCCCAGATCGGAGAAGCCGACCTTGGTGCCGCTGTGCCGCAGACCCACCACGCTGATCACACCGGGGCAGTTCGCCGGGGTGCCGATGGCCAGGCCGTCGTTGCCGGCAGCGGCCACCACCACCACTCCTGCCGCGGTCACGTCGCTCACGGCAGACAGGTAGCCGACATTGCAGCTGCCGGTGCCGCCCAGGCTCATGTTCAGCACCTTGGCCGGCGTTGCCGGCGCGGGAATGCCGGTGCCGCTCAGGCCTGCGGCCCAGCGCATGCCGGCCTGGATGTCGGAGTCATAACCGCCGCACTTGCCCAGCACACGCACCGGCATCAGCTTCACATTCGGCGCGACGCCCGCCATGCCGATGCCGTTGTTGGTGGCCGCGCCGATCAGGCTGGCGGTCTGCGTGCCGTGCCAGCTGCTGTCCTGGACGGTGCAGTCCTTCAGCGTGCCGGAAGCGGCCTCGGTCGAGGTCACCCAGTCGCCGGGGTCGGACGGATCGCTGTCGCGGCCGTCGCCGTCATTGGCGATGGTGGTGTCGGTGATGAAGTCGTAGCCGGCGACCAGCTTGGAGGCCAGGTCCGGATGGGTCTTGTCGATGCCGGTGTCCAGCACGGCCACCACCAGATTGCTGTTGCCCTGGGTGACTGACCAGGCCGTCTCCACATCAATGGCGGACTTGATGCTGCTCGTCGGAGCGCGCAAGTACCACTGACCGGCGACCGGGGTGGTGGTCGTCTGGTTGTCCGCATACAGCGGGTCGTTGGGGGTGTTGACGCCCAGGGTGAAGCGACGCTGGTCGACCACCGCCCATTCCACATCGCTGTCAGCGGCGAGCTTGTCGGCGAGCACCTGCGAGCTCATGCCGGAAGCCGTCAGCACCTGGCTGTTCGGGCTGATGGAGCGACCGTCCTTCAGCACGACGCCCAGCCGCGCGCCCATGGCGGAGGCCAGTTGCGCACCGGCCAGGGCGCTGGCGTGGCCGCTGGTGTCCGCGCTTAGGGCGGTGGCGCGGCCGGTGTTCAGGACCGAAGCATTGTTGCGGTATTTGACGATGACTCGCGCAGAGACGCTGCTCGCGTCCACGGCCGGCACCTTGCGGGCCACGACCTTGTTCTGCTCGCCGGAAACCGCAGCCCCCAGCAGACCTGCCCCGGCCAGAAGGGCCAGCGGCAGCAATGTTCGACGCAACAATGACATGTGTTCCTCACCTGAAACGGCCAACGGCCGCAGTGGCGGCAGTCTATGCCGCGACCGGGGGACTCACAGTTGCGAAGGTTGGCTGGATCGTGTCACTTTGAACACGAAGACAACTTGAATTGGTCGGTCCGGGCGCCGAACTGATCGGCGCCCGTTGCACACGTCATGGACTCAGCGGCGGGCGCCGAGGTCCATCGTCCAGTAGGTGCCGTAGTCGTTCTTGGTGGAGGCCGCGAGGCGGCAGGACACACCGACTTCCTGGAAGCTGGGATTCATGATGTTGGCGCAGTGGCCCGGGCTGGCCAGCCAGCCTTTCATCACCGAGTCCACCGATCCCTGACCGGCGGCGATGTTCTCGCCCACGGTGGACCACGGGTAGCCGACCGCGGTGACCCGCTGGCCGAGCGTGCTGCCGTTGGAGCCGGTGTGGCTGAAGAAGTTGTTGGTGGACATGTCGACCGACTGGTTGTCTGCCGCCTGCGCCAGCAGCGCATTCCAGCTCAGCGCTGTGGTGGCGGCAAAGTTGCCCGAGGTGCCGCAGTTGGCACCCGCCGCACGTGCGGCATTGATGGCGTCCAGCAACTGCTTCTGGAAGTCGACGTCGGCGGCCAGATTGCAGGTGGGCTGGCCTGCGGGGGTGGTGTCGGAGCCGGAACCACTGTTGCTGTCGTTGCCGCCACCGCCGCAGGCGGCCAGCGTCAGGGTCAGCAGCAAGGCGGGCCAGCCGGCGCGGCGTGTTGCAGCGGTGGAGACCTGGGAGGTGCGCGCGGAGCCGGCGGCGCGGCCGTGTGTCAGAAACGTGTCCATCCCGGAATCATAGAAAGTGACATCCGATACGTCTGGAACCAAACGTATCGCTGGGCGCACAGGCTCGGAAGATGTGCAAATGTTCATGAATCCTCCGCCGGATGCAGCCGCCGATAGGCGTTCAGATGTCGCAAGGAGGCCTGCGTCTGTCCGAGCCGCTCCATCAGGACGCCGAGATTGAAGTGGGCGTCGGCCAGACCCGGATCGAGCACCAGGGCGCGTTCATACGCCTGCACGGCGGCCGTCAGGTCGCCGGTGTCTTCCAGTGCGGTCGCACGGTTGAAATGGATCAACGGGGTATCGCCGCAGTGATCCAGGGCGCGCTCGTACAAGGCCACCGCTTCACGGCAGCGATGGGTTTCACACAGCATCGCACCCAGGTTGACGTAGGCCACGTCCAGGCACGGGTTGTGGGCGATGGCGTCGCGGTAGGCGGCTTCTGCCGAGGCGGCATCGGTCGCTTCCAGTTGCAAGGCCTGCTGGAAGTGGCGCCACGCCAAGGTGTGGGCATCGTCAGCGGGCGGGTCGCGTTGGGACGGCGGTTGCAGGTCCGTGCCGTCATTCAGCGGTTGCAGGTCTGCGCCGTCATCCAGCGGCTGCAGGCTCGCGACGTCGTCCAGCGGCTGCGGGTCGGCGCCATCCTCCAGCGGCAGCAGCAGTTGGCCCGACAGCGCATCCCGCCGCATGCCCGCGTCGCTGGCCTCGATGGCACGCCCGCTGGCGCGCAGCCGCACGCTGGCCAGATGCGCATCGTCGGCCAAGGAGGCCTGGACCGTGCGCAGCGCCTGCACCACTTTGCGATGAGGAATGCGTGCTTCGCGCAAGCCTTTGGCGGTGCGCAGCACCACCATGTCGCGCAGGCTGAATCGCCACTCGTTGGCAGCGGCGGAGCCCGGATGCAGGATGTCCTCCCGCACCAGCGTCTCAATGAAGCGCCGGCTCAGCCCCACGAGTTTCTCCACCTGACGCAGGCTGTAGCCGCTGTCCGAAGTGGCCATCATTTGCGGGCGCGACTGCGCGGGGCCGGCGCGGCCACCGGCTCCGGAGCGGTCACGGCGCGCTTGGCCGGCTTCCGGGTGGCGCTGGCGGTGGCGGTCGGGGTCGGGGCGTTGGCGGGCTTGAGCTTGGTGACGTTGGTCTTCTTCTTTTGCAGGCTGGACCGCAGCGCATCCATGAGGTCGATCACTTGCCCGCTGGCCGGTTCATCCTCGCCATGCGCGGAAGCCACGATCTCCTTGCCCTGCACCTTCTCGTCGATGGCCGCAAGCACGCGGGCCTTCTCCTCATCGTGGAACTGGTCCGGATCGAAGGTGTCGGCCGCGATCTGATCCACCAGTTGCAAGGCGAGCTGGAGTTCGGTGCTGGAGACCTTGGCGGTTTCGATGTCCAGGTCCGCCAGCGACCGGACCTCTTCGGCATAGCGCAGCTGCTGAAGGATCAGTCCGTCTTCATTGGCGCGGACCTGCACGATGTACTGCTTCGCCTTGAAGGCCCATTTGGCCAGCGCGCAGCGGTCGGATTGCCGCATCGCTTCGGCGAGCAACGCATAAGGCTTGGCGCCGCGTTTGTCGGGCGCCAGCAGATAGCTCTTGTCATAGAACAGCGGGTCGATCGAACTCAGCGGCACGAAGCTGACGATGTCGATCACGTGGCTGCTGCCTTCTTCCAGATTCTTCAGCTCCTCCGGCGCGAACAGCACGAAGTGATCTTTCTCCACTTCGTAGCCCTTCATCATGTCCTTGCGCTCGACCACCTTGCGGGTGCGTTCATTCACATACTGCTGCTTCAGGCGGGAGCCGTCCTTGTCCAGCAGGTGAAAGCGCACGTCGGAGCCGGACTCGGTGGCAGAGTACAGCCGCACCGGCACGTTGACGAGGCCGAAGCTGAGGGTGAGCGAGGCAATCGATCGGGCGGATGTGGCCATGGCGAACTCCTGGAACGTCCGGCGTCGTGCAGGCGGTACGTATCGCATCCAGGGTAGGGCGCGGGCCGGGCTGCTCGTATCAGGCAGCGATCCGTTGTCGTGTAGGACGGCAGGAAGCCAGATCTTCGATCAGCACGGAATTCCTGGCCGTGATCAACGGGGCCGGTGGCCTGCGCGCGGCGTCCGGAAGGTGATGGACCATCGCAGCGCATCCACCGGCGCCACACTGTGCTGCCAGCCCCAACGCGCCACGCCGGTGATGGCGTAGATGGCGCGGGGTTCCACCTGCAGCCGCACGATCTCCTCCTTGCGCGGCGATACGGGCGGGTAAGGGCGGAAGCGCAGCGTCGCCGGGCCGCCGAGGGAGACACCAAAGATCTGCTCGAATTCCGGTACGTCCCGATGCCAGCCCAGCGGCGTGCCGGGGCTATAGGCCGCCACCAGCGTGTGCACCAGGGCATCGGCCGGCACGCCGGCCCAGGCCGCCACCCGATCCCGCAGCGGATGCAGGGCCTCGATCAGCGGCTGGGCGGGTTCAAGGCGGTTGGTGTCGTAATCGAAACTGCCGCCATAGCTGATGACCTGTCGGCGTGCGGTGTACTGCTTGTAGCGCGCGGCGGCCAGCGGCAGTGCCGTGACCACGTCCAACAGATGGGCCTCTTCGTCGCGGGACAGAAAGCACTCCTGCAGACGCAGACCTTCCGGCAGTTGGTCGGCTGGAATCGGCAGGTCGTCGAACAGGCCGGATTGGGATGGGGCGGAGGTCATTGCCGCCTATTGTGACGCCGGTGCTGCCGTTCCTGCCGTTCCTGCCGATGCTGCCGATGCCGCCAGAGAGGGCCGCGGCGCCCCGGCGACCGCGAAGCGCGCCGCAAGCCATGGGCGCCGCCGCTCCCACGCGAAAGGCACGCCATTCACGCGGGAGCAAAACGCAATGGGTCAAAGATTCAACGCCTGCGTCAGATCACCCATCGGCTTGGCGCCATTGGCCGTCAGCGCCTGATCGCGCGCGGCGAGTCCCGGCAGCGGAGTGAGACCGTACCGGCGTGTGATCAACCGCAGCACCGAGGCGGTGTCGTACTGGGTGTGATCCACCGTGCCCATCCTGGAATACGGCGAGATCACCAGCGCCGGCACCCGTGTGCCCGGGCCGAGCTTGTCGCCCTTGGGCGGAGCGACGTGGTCCCACTGACCGCCGTTCTCGTCATAGGTGATGACGATCACCATGTGCTTCCACTGCGGACTGGCCTGCAGCTTCGCCACCAGATCGGCAATCTTCTGATCGGCATTGGCGATGTTGGCATAGCCCGGATGCTGGTTGTAGAGACCTTCCGGTTTGTAAAACGTGACCGAGGGCAGCGTGCCGGCCGCCGCATCGGCGACCAGGTTGTCGTAGTCCTTCAAGTGGGCGGCGCGGTCGGTGGCGTGGGTCACCGGATCCATGTTGGCGTAGTAGTTGAAGGGCTGGTGATGGGGCTGGAAGTCCACTGCATCGGTGCTGGCCACGCCGCTGCTGTTGGCCGCATAGATCACGCTGCGCTTGACGGTGGGCGCCTGCGCACCGTCCTTCAATGCCGCATTCCACGCCCCGCCATACCAGGCCCAGCTGATGTTGCGGGCCGACAGCTGGTCGCCGATGTTGACCTGCGTCTGCGCGGGCAGCGTGGTGGCTTTGGACGGATCGGCATACAGGGCGTCATTGCCATTCACATCTACCGGCGCATTGCCGCTGGGCTGGAACGGCGCCTGCATCGTATTGACCGCATAGAACTTGCCGTCTCCGAAGTAATTGGCGGGCGTGATGTTGCCGGAGAGCTGAAAAACAGGCGCGGCGTCCAGCGCGGATGCCTTCGAGGTGGCCGCCACCGACAGCTGATGGGTGTAGCTGCCGTCCGCGTTTTTATCGAGCACCGCGATGGTGGGCTTGGCCGCGGCGGTATCGGCATTCGGATATTCCGGCGCGCAGGCACAGATCAGGTACTGGTGATTCAGGAAAGAGCCACCGAAAGCGCCCTGGAAGAAGTTGTCCGCCAGCGTGTATTGCTGCGCCAGTTTGTACAGCGGCGAGGCGCTGTAGTCGAAGTAGCCCATCAGCAGACCGCCCGAATCCCCCCAGGCGGCGAACTGGTCATTCGTGCCGCCGTGGATCTGCATCTGGTTTTCAAAGAAGCGGTGATAGAGGTCGCGGGTGACCACGGTGCCGTCGATCGTTGCATTGGCGCTGGCGCGAAAGGCGGTGCCGATGTTGAAGGGGGCATTGGGCAGACCGGCGCTCTGGGCCTGCGTCACGGTCACCGCACTGCCGGGCGCGGTGACACCGCCCCACACCGGCGGCAATGTGGCCAGGGTCGTGGTGCCGTCGCGGTCCTTCTGCGGCACATAAGCGGCGGTCACCGTGCCATCGGCATTCAGCACCGTGTTCAGGCCATTGGCATTGGGGAAACGGCCGTACAGGTTGTCAAACGCACGGTTCTCCGCATAGATCACGACGATGTTCTGGACCTTGTCCTGCAGCGCCGCGGTGGTATCCATGGGGGCGGAGGAGTCGCCGCCAAAACAGCCGCTCAGGCTGAGGAGCGCGCCCAGCGCCACTGGCGTGAGCCGCGTCGGAGTGAACGAGCGGATGGGGAAAGGCAATTTCATATCGGTCTCCTGAGACAAGCCATTCGGAAAAAACGAACCGGGCGGAGATTGCGGCTGTCACATGACATGTACGTGTCACACCGCATGGGTACACAGCCCAGCACGCACCGGCCTTTGTGGCCTGTTGTGTTTGCGGGTCGTTCTGTTGCTCGACATGAGCGCAATGTGTCTACGAGGTTTCGCTGTGAATGTGTCATTGGGCTGTCTTCTGAATGTGGTGAGGTCCCTGCGGGTTTGGCATCGGTCTTTGCGCGCTCCGGTGGCGGGCGTGCTGCTGATGCCGGTGCTGGCGCTGATGACGGGGGTGCAGGCGGGGGCGGGCGCGGGGGCCGAGGCCACGCGTGCAGCGCCGTTCTATGCCCCCAGCTTTGCGCATCAGCCGGACGCGGCACAACTGACCGCGCTGGGCCGGCAGCTGTTTGCGGAGAAGGCGCTGTCCGGCAGTGGGCGGATGTCCTGTGCGTCCTGCCACGATCCGGCCCATGCTTACGGACCGCCCAATGGTCGGGCCGTGCAGTGGGGCGGCGACCGGCTGCATGGCGCCCCCGGCCTGCGAGCCGTGCCCTCGCTGATGTATCGGCAGACCACCCCGCCATTCAGCGAGCACTTCTTCGACAACGACGGCAATGACGCCGAGGACCAGGGCCCCACCGGCGGTTATGCATGGGATGGTCGCGCTTCATCAGCCCATGAACAGGCGGAGGCGCCGCTGCTGTCGCCCTTCGAGATGGCCAATCGCGATCGCGCTGAGGTAGTGAAGCGGCTGGCCGCATCGCCCTCCGCAGCGGCGATGCGGGCGACCTTCGGCCCGCAGGTGCTCGACGATCCGGTCATCGCCTGGAAGGGCCTGGTCCTGGCGCTGGAAGTGTTCCAGCAAAGCCCGCAGGACTTCGCGCCCTTCAGCAGCCGTTACGACGACTATCTGCGCGGCAAGGCTGCGCTGTCGCCCGCAGAGGCGCGGGGGCTGCAGGTGTTCAACGATGCGCGCAAGGGGAATTGCGCCTCCTGCCACCTGAGTGAAGTCAAGCGAGGCGCGTTTCCGCTCTTCACCGACATGGGTCATCTCGCGCTCGGACTGCCCCGCAATCCGGCCATTCCGGCCAACCGCGTGGCGGACTGGTATGACCTTGGCCTGTGCGGACCGCTTCGGCAGGACCTGCGGCAGCACACCGACTATTGCGGCCGTTTCAAGACACCGTCGCTGCGCAACGTGGCCACCCGTCACGTGTTCTTCCACAACGGTGTGGTGACGCGACTGGACCGGGCGGTGCGCTTCTACGCCGAGCGCGACGTGCATCCGGAGCGCTGGTATGCAAAGGACGGCCGGGGCCATGTGCGCAAGTTTGACGACCTGCCAGCGGCCTATCACCGCAATGTCAATCAGGAGCCTCCGTTTGGCGGCGAGCCCGGCGGGCGACCGGCCATGAGCGAGCAGGACATTGCCGACGTGGTGGCTTTTCTCAAAACGCTGACCGATCGACCCCCGCGTGCCCCCTGATACGGTCTTGACCGGACGCTCTGCAGAACTTCTCAACGATGGTCACAATGGCCTCATCCGACGATTCATTCACGCCGCTCGCGTGTCCCACCATGACCGATCTGTCCCGCTTCCCCATCACCCAGAAATGGCCCGCCCAGCATCCTGACCGTCTGCAGTTGTATTCGCTGCCCACGCCCAATGGGGTGAAGGTCTCGATCTTCCTGGAAGAGGTCGGGCTGCCTTATGAGGCGCATCTGGTGAGCTTCCAGACGAATGACCAGATGTCGCCCGAGTTCCTGTCGTTGAATCCCAACAACAAGATTCCGGCGATCCTGGATCCGCAAGGCCCGGGCGGGGAGCCGCTGGCGCTGTTCGAGTCCGGCGCCATCCTCATTTATCTGGCGGAGAAGACGGGGCAATTGCTGCCCAGCGATCCGGCGCGTCGTTATGAGACGCTGCAGTGGGTGATGTTCCAGATGGGCGGCGTCGGTCCGATGTTCGGCCAGCTCGGCTTCTTCCACAAATTCGCCGGCAAGGAGTTTGAAGACAAGCGTCCCCGCGATCGTTATGTGGCGGAGTCCCGGCGGCTGCTGGGCGTGCTGGACCAGCGCCTGACCGGCCGCGGCTGGATCATGGGCAATGAATACACCATCGCCGACATCGCCCTGTGGCCATGGGTGAACACCCTGGCCAACTTCTACGAGGCGGGGGACCTGGTGGGTCTGTCGGACTTCAAGGAGGTGCGCCGCGTGCTGGAAGCGTTCCTCGCGCGGGACGCGGTGCAGCGCGGGATGAATTCACCGGCTCGGAGCTGAAGGCCCGGCGCTCTCAACGCTCAGTAATGCGGCGGCAATTCGTCCCGCAGACTGCGCGGGCCGTCGCCCCGGCCGTCGGGCATCTGCCGGCGCAGCTGGGTGATCTCACGCACCAATGCTTCGATCTGCTGCTGTTGCAGGGCGACCTGGGCATTGAGCGTGTCCAGCAGATCCTCGGTGAAGCTGGCCTTGATCTCCAGCTCGGTGATGCGCTGCTCCAGTTCGGCCGCGGTGTCAGCGGACGAGGGGGACGCGGACTGCGCCTGCGACCCCGCTGACGCTGCCGATACCGATACCGAGGGCGATGGCGATGCGAATTCCTGACTCATGGCCAGGATTGGAACATCATTGAAGCCCGCATTGTCCTGCCCGCATTGTTCGGCCGCATTCGACGCCGAGCACTGAGGGCCCCCTCGCTGAGATCAGCGCTGGTTCATCAGTTCCGCAATCACAGGCACCGGCGCGCTGCCATAGCTCAGGAACTCCTCGTGGAAGTCCTTGAGCTTGAAGCGGTCGCCCAGCGCCTGACGCCGTTGCTCGCGCAGCTCCATGATGTCGGCGTAGCCGCTGAAGTAGCTGGTCAGTTGCACCGACGTCAGCTGGACACGCCGCCACTTTTCGCGGGCCTCCCGCTCGGTCTGGAAGGCCTGCCGCATCAGCAGGTCCAGCGCTTTCTCCTGGCTCATGCCCAGCACATGCACGCTGTAGTCCAGGATGGTGTTGGTGACGCTGCGCAGGTTCCACTTGCTGTACATCAGCCACATCTCCGGCGCCTGATTGCCGTAGCCGGACTCCAGCATCATCCGCTCGCCGTAGACCGCCCAGCCTTCCACCATCGCGCCGTTGCCGAACAGCGCCTTCACCAAGGAAGGCGACTTGTTGGCATGCACCAGCTGCGTGTAGTGCCCCGGCACCGCTTCGTGGATGTTGAGGATCTGCAGGATCCAGTGGTTGTATTCGCGCAGGGTGCTCTCCGCCTGGGCCTCGGTCAGGTCGTCCAGCGGCGTGACGTTGTAGTAGGTGCGGTCCTGCGGCCGATACGGACCGGGCGCCTCGATGCCGGCACCGGCCACACCGCGCTGGTAGACCGGCGTCTCACGCACCATCAGCGGCTTGCCCGGGTCCATGGTGAGCAGGTCGTGATCGACGATCCAGCGCTCCAGTTGCGGAATCTGCGCGCGGATCTCCGAGACGAAATCCTCCCGCTTGACGTGCTTCGCTGACAGCGTATTGATGACCGCGCCGATCTTGGCGAAGCGGTCCGCGGGCTTGGGAGCGTCGCCCTGGGTCTGCGCCCAGAGCTGGTCGGCCAGGCCGTCCATGCGGGTCAGCAGCTCTTCCCGTGCGGCGAGGGCCTTTCGGTACATCTGCTCGGCGCTGTGGGCGGACTGGATGTCGTAGCCGAACTTCTTGTCGTAGAGCGCCTGTCCGAGGCGGAAGCTGCGGGCCGAGCCGTCCGCCTTCAGCGTGGCCAGACGCTGGGTCAGCTGGTCGCGCCAGCCCTGCACGGCGGCACGGGCGGCGGTCAGGCGCTGCTGGAGCTGGGTGCGGTCGGCCTTGCTCAGCGCCTGGGCGGCATCGGTGTCCAGTGCTTTCTGGATGTCGTCCAGCACGCTCAGCACGCCGGGCGCCTGATCGATGGCCAGTTGGGTGTGCTCCAGCGTCGGCTGGCGCAGGCTGGCAGCGCCCGCGCGGTAGTAGGCCGGGACCTGCGCCAGACGGCCAGAGAGCGCGCGCAGTCGCTGCGGCAGCGGCGCGTAATCGGTGTTGAGCACCAGATCCAGCAAGCTGGCCACATTGACATTGGCCGGGTTCCATTCGAACTCCCGGAGTTCGGTCAGTGCGAACTGGTCGCTGCGCAGCTTGTTCAGCAATTGGCCCAGGTCGGTGCGCGACGCCGCGCTCAGGCGCTCCGGCTGCACCGCTTCGAAGCGCTGGAGCCATTGCCGCACAAAGCGCAGCTGGGCGGCGCGGCTCTTGTCGTCCGGCACATTTAGCCGGGCGGCGAATTCATAACGACCGGCGGCCACAGCGGCGTCGGGATCGAGGCGCCACAGGGCTTCGATGAAATCGTGGGCCAGTCGCTGGAAGCGCTGGTCTGCAGGCGAGGCTGTGGTGGAGGGGAGAGCGGCGCGAGTGGGTGCGGAGGCTGCCACTGCGGCCGATGGGGCCGCGCCTGCGCCTGAGGTCGGTGCGGGCGTTGCGGATCCTGGGCTGCCAGCGTGCTGCGCGGTCGCCGGTCCGGCGGCAAAGGCTGCGCCGCTGAAAGCGGTGACGGTGGCGAGCGCGGTGATGGCCGTCAGCATGGCCGTCGCGAGTCGTGTGTGGGCCGCACGCGCTGGCACCGCGCGATTGGCCAGAGAGCGTTGGCGTCCGAGCGGCTCAGCCACCCCGGTCTCATCACGCGTGCACGCGAGCCGGAGGGTTTGCAGGGGCGACGACAGGGACAAACCCGGGCGGGCGCGCAGGAAGGAAGTGCGGGGAGCAGTCATGGGGAGCGAGCATAACAACCGCGTCGTCGCTGCCAATCGCGCCACCCCACCTCCGAGGCCGTTGTGGCGATCATCGCCCGGTCGTCGGGCTCTTCGCTGCGTTGCACTGGCGGCGATCATCGCCCCGCCGTGCGTGCGGCGAGGCGATGACACCAGGTCACCGGAGCAACCAGCTGCTGATGTGGAAGGTCAGCCACGACGCCAGATACGCCAGACCAAACAGATACGCCAGCATGATCGCGGGGATCTTGTAGCCGTTGGTCTCGCGCTTCACGGCGGCGATGGTGGACAGGCATTGCGGCGCAAACACATACCAGGCCAGCAGCGAGAAGGCGGTCGGCAGGCTCCAGGTCTGCACGATCAGCGGCGTCAGCGCCTGCGCGGCATCTTCGGCGGTGGCCGACAGCGAATACACCGTGCCCAGCGCACTCACCGCAATCTCCCGCGCGGCAAGACCCGGCACCAGGGCCAGACTGATCTGCCAGTTGAAACCGATCGGCTCGAAGACCACCGCCAGTGCCCGGCCGAGCATGCCGGCAATGCTGTATTCGATCGGTGCGCCGGTGGCCCCCGGCGGCGGCGCCGGGAAGCTGGACAGCAGCCACAGCAGCAGCGTCAGCGCCAGGATGATCGTGCCCACGCGCTTGATGAAGATTTCGGTCCGCTGCCACAGCCCGATGGCGATGCTGCGGCCATGCGGCCAGTGGTAGCTGGGCAGCTCCATCATCAGCGGACGCACCTGACGGCCGCTGCTGGTGAAGCGCTTGAGCACCCAGGCCACGCCCATCGCCGCCACGATGCCGGCCATGTAAAGCGCAAACAGCACCAGGCCCTGGAGACCGATGCCGCCCCAGACGGTGCGCTCCGGAATGAAGGCACCGATCAGCAGCGCATACACCGGCAGCCGCGCGGAGCAGGTCATCAGCGGCGCGATCAGGATGGTGACGAGGCGGTCCCGCGGATTGGCAATCGAGCGGGTCGCCATGATGCCGGGAATGGCGCAGGCGAAGCTGGAGAGCAGCGGAATGAAGCTGCGGCCGGACAGGCCCACCGAGCCCATGATTCGATCCAGCAGGAAGGCCGCGCGGGGCAGATAACCGGACTCTTCCAGGATCAAAATGAAGAAGAACAGGATCAGGATCTGCGGCAGGAAGACCAGCACCGAGCCCACGCCTGCAATCAGCCCGTCCACGATCAGGCTGCGGAAGTAGCCCTCCGGCAGCAGGCCACCGACCTGCTCACCGAGCCAGGCGATGCTGCCTTCGATCAGTTCCTTGGGCGGCTCGGCCCAGGAGAAGACCGCCTGGAACAGGAAGAAGAGTAGCACGGCCAGAATGATCGGGCCCAGCACCGGATGCAGCACGACGCGATCGACCTTGTCGCTGGGCAGCTCGGCCTGATGGCTATCCAGCTTCAGCTCGCGCAGGATGGTGCTGATGCGCTGCTGGTCGTCGCCTTCAGCGGGTGCGAGCGGCGGCTCCGCCGGCGAAAGGCTCGAAGCGCCCGAAGCAGCACCCGCCCCAGCATCTGCTGCAGCCACGGCTCCGGCGGCCTGCCAGGTCTCCGGCTGGTCCAGCACTGCGCGCAGTTCATCGAGGCCATGGCCGTCGGTGGCCACGGTCCGCACCACCGGCACACCCAGCAACTGGCTGAAGCGCTGGGTGTCCACCTGGATGCCGCGACGAGCGGCCAGATCGGACATGTTCAGCGCCACCACGCAGGGCACGCCCTGACGCTGCACCGCGAAGAACAGTCGCAGGTTGCGACGCAGATTGGTGGCGTCCAGGACACACACCACCAGATCGGGGCGCTTCTCGCCCTGCGCGCGACCGGCGAGCACGTCGACGGTGACGCGCTCGTCCGGGGAGCGGGGATAGAGGCTGTAGGTGCCCGGCAGATCCAGCACCCGCAGCAGCTTGCCGGCAGCGGTGCGCAGCCGGCCTTCCTTGCGCTCGACCGTCACGCCGGCGTAGTTCGCCACCTTCTGACGGCTGCCGGTGAGACGGTTGAAGAGGGCGGTCTTGCCGCAGTTGGGATTGCCCACCAGCGCCAGCAGCGGTCCGGCCGGATGAACGTGGACGATCGCCTCACGCATGAGATGCTCCATTCATTCCGTTCACAGCCGACGTCGGCACGATGCACGACGCGTCCTCATCCAGCCCCAGCAACTGGACACAGTCCGCTTCCGCCCGACGCAGCGCGAAGGTGGACTGTCCGATGCGGACCACCAGCGGATCGTGCCCGGGCAGGGCGCGTGCCAGCACGGCTACATGTTCACCGGCCACGAAGCCGAGTTCTTCCAGCCATTGCTTCCATTCCGGCGCGTAGGCGGGAGCCTGCAGCGCCTTGACGCGGTGCGCCTCGCCAATGGTGGCGTGGGCGAGGGTAGGGATCGGGACAGCGCTCATGTGTGGGGAATCCAGGCGAGCCGAAAGAGCTGGCGAAGTTGCAATTCTAAATGAAAGTAATTCTCAACTCTGTGCAGGATGTTGGGAAGCGGGATGGACAGTCTTGGGCGATTGGCGCTCGCCCCTGCGCACCGCGCGGCGACCTGCGCGCGTCGGGATGCGGGCCTCGCACGTCGGCCTCCGACTTGCGGCGCCAATCGCCCACATTCGTGCCGCTCATGCGCTGCACCGGCCGGGCAGCAGGCCCGCCTGCCGGTCGTTTAGAGCCGACGCCCCAGTCCCTGAGGGGCCGCAAACGTTTAGCGTTTTCCTTAGACTCGTCTACACTCCGCGATCCTTAAAATCCGCCCCGCTCCGTCCTGCCTGCGCCGTCTCCGACGCCTCCCTGCCTGCATGCCTGCCTTAGTGAAGCCCGTGGCACCTGCCCGCGCTGCAAGGTCTTTGGCAACGGGGTGGCCCGGATCGTGCATGCTGACGGACTTGTGTTTGGACTCTTCCCTCGTTGAATCGGGACTGCAATGAAGCCTTCCATGTCGCTTTCCTCGCTCATGTCCGGCCTGGCGCTGGCACTGATGTCCGGCACGGCGCTGGCGCAAGCCACCACGCCGGCGGTCATCTTCGACATGGGCGGCAAGTTCGACAAATCCTTCAACGAGGCGGCCTACCGCGGCGTCGAGAAGTGGAAAGCCGACACCGGCGGCAAGTACTTCGAATTCGAGATCAGCAATGAAACCCAGCGCGTGCAGGCCATCCGCCGCATGGCCGAGCGGGGCGCCAGCCCCATCATCTCGGTGGGTTTTGCGCAGGCCTCGGCCCTGAACCAGGTCGCCAAGGACTTCCCCAAGACCAAGTTCGTCATCATTGACGAGAAGGTCAACCAGCCCAATGTGCAGTCGGTGCTGTTCAAGGAACAGGAAGGCAGCTTCCTGGTGGGCGCGCTGGCCTCGCTGACCAGCAAGACCGGCAAGGTCGGCTTCATCGGCGGCATGGACATCCCGCTGATCCGC
>CBIHOT010000040.1:0-48191 GCA_966211495.1 uncultured Roseateles sp.
GCCAACGCCAACGCCAACGCCAACGCCAACGCCAACGCCAACGCCAACGCCAACGTCTACGTCTACGTCTACGTCTACGTCTGCGCCAACACCGTCACCGCCAAAGTCACAGTCACCGCGCCTACCGCCTCGCGTCCTGCTCTCCTGCTACGCCATGCCATCCCCGCCGCAGGTGGGGGAGTTATGGTCCTTTCAGATCAAATGGCGCCGGCCTCGCGGCCTGATGAATCCGCATGGCGGCGACTCCGCTCTCTGGCTGCTCTCCCAGAACATCCCCGCCGTCGGCACCTGCTCGAGCAAAGGCCAGCAACGAGAATCCAGCGGCACGGCCACGTCCATCGACGCCTGGCGCCAGCAGTTCCGCGACAGGATGCTCCAGCAGGTGGCCGACCCGCGCGGCGCCGGCGTGCTCGCTGCGCTCAGCCTTGGCGACCAGGGCGCCGTGTCGTCCGCCGATTGGGCGCTGTACCGCGATACCGGCGTCGCCCATCTGCTCTCCGTCAGCGGCATGCATGTCACCATGTTCGCGTGGCTCGCCGGCGGTGTGGCCGGCTGGTGCTGGCGACGCAGCGCGCGGATGTGTCTGGCGTGGCCGGCCCCCCGGGCGGCCCTCTGGATCGGCACCCTCGCGGCCTTCGGCTATGCGCTGTTCTCCGGCTGGGGCGTGCCTGCGCAGCGCACCTTCGGTCTCCTGCTGATCCTCGCCGTCCTGCAGCAGTGCCGCGTGGCCTGGCCGTGGTCCTTGAGTCTGGCAGTTGCCGCCCTCGGCGTGACCGTCGCCGATCCGTGGGCCCTGACGCAGCCCGGCTATTGGCTGTCGTTCGGCGCTGTGGCGCTGCTGATGTCTTCCGGCGGTCTCACATCCCTCGCGCCCGCAACGAAGGGATGGCGATCCGCCTTGCTCGCGCAGGCCCGATCCCAATGGGTCATCACCGTGGGCCTGGCGCCGCTGACCTTGCTGCTCTTTCAGCAACTCTCGATCGTGGGACTGGTGGCCAATGCGGTGGCCATTCCGCTGGTGTCCTACCTCATCACACCGCTGGCCTTGCTGGGCGTCGGCTGGTCTCCGCTGTGGGCGCTGGGAAGCTGGTGCGTCAGCGGACTGAACCTGTGGCTCGAATGGCTGGATCGCGCCCAATGGGCCGTGTGGTTCCTTCCCTGGGCGCCGCTCTGGGCCCAGGGGCTCGGTCTGGTCGGCGGACTGATGCTGGCGCTGCCGTGGACCTGGACCCTCAGACTGGCCGGGCTCGGTCTGTGCGTGCCGCTGATGTGGCCGGTGGTCCATCGGCCGCCCGACGGGACCTTTGAGCTGCGGCTGCCGGATGTGGGGCAGGGCAGTGCGGCCCTGGTGCGCACCCATCGATACACCTTGATGTTTGACAGCGGCCCGGCCTGGGGCCTGGACGCGGACGCTGGCGATCGGGTGCTGCTGCCGCTGCTGCGCGGTCTGGGGGAGCGCCGCATCGATCTGCTCATGGTGAGCCATGCGGATCAGGATCATGCCGGCGGTACCGAGCGCCTGCTTAAAGGGATTCCAGTGACCCACCGCTTTGGCGCGGTGCCAGAAGGACGGCCCTGCGAGCGGGGTCAGCAATGGACCTGGGACGGCGTGGAGTTTGACGTCCTCTGGCCACCTGCGGGCCTGGCAGGCGATCTGAAGCGCAATGCCAGTTCCTGCGTGTTGCGGGTGGCCGCGGGTGGGCGGCGCCTGCTGTTGACCGGCGATATCGAAGCGGCGCAGGAGGCCCGGCTGGTGGCGTGGGACGGCCCGGAAGGGCTGGCGTCGGAGGTGCTGGTGGTCCCCCACCACGGCAGCCGCACGTCGTCGACAGCGGCGTTTGTCACCGCCACCAGTCCGGCGGTGGCTGCGGTGCAGTCAGGCTATCTCAATCGCTTCGGACATCCACGGGAAGACGTCGTGGCACGGTATCGACAGGCGGGCGCAGTGCTGGTGAATACCGCCACCTGCGGCGCCTGGAACTGGCGAAGCGACCTGCCAGTCAATCCAGCGCTGCAAGCGTGTGAACGCACGCGGCGCCAGCGGTACTGGCACGGAGATGAACGCCGATAGAGCAGGATGTGATTTCAGCGAGCGCGCGCTGACACGGCGCCGTGCCGAAGGCTTCCACGCCCATCCCCCAAAGGCGCTCACATCAATCGCACGGCGGCGCACAACCCTGATAGATCCCCCGCTGCCCATCCGCTACAAGATCGGCACAACAAATCAGGGAGTTTGCTTATGCGTCACCACACACTGCGGACGGCGAGTCGCCGTGCAGGCCTTGTGCTCGGACTTGCCATGGGCCTCATGGCCGGCCAGGCGTTCCTGTCGCCGGCATTTGCTGCGGTCAGCCCGCCCGATCCGCGCGACGTCGCCGTCACCCAGCCCAGCACCGGCACCATCTTGAGCGGCTCCCTGCGGGTGGCCTCGACCGACCATCCGACGACACTGATGGTGATCGTTGCCGGCTCTGGTGGAACCGACCGGGATGGCAATGCGTTTGGCGCTTCGTCAGGCAGCAACAATCTGCGTCTGCTGGCTGACGCCATGGAGGCCGCCGGCATTTCCAGCGCGCGATTCGACAAGCGGGTGCTGCCGACGGCACAGCCGCCGGCCACCAACAGCGAGATCCGTTTCAACATGCAGGTCGATGACGTGGTCGCCTGGGTGGATCGATTCGCCAAGGACCCGCGGTTCAGCCGGGTGGTTGTGGTCGGCCACAGCGAAGGCGCCCTGATCGGTGCCCAGGCCGTGCAGCGTTCCAAGGCCGCGGCGCTGGTGTCCATCGCCGGCGCGGCGGACCGTCTCTCGGATGTGCTGCGCCGTCAGATCAATCCGAAACTGCCGCCGCCACTGGTGGCGGAGCATGACCGCGTGCTGAAGTCGCTGGAGCGTGGTGTCCCGGTGGACGATGTGCACAAGGCCCTGGCGCCGATTTATCCGCCGGAGATCCAGCAGTTTCTTATCTCATCGTTTGCCGTGGATCCCAAAACCGAATTCGCCAAGGTGAAGGTCCCCACGTTGCTGGTGCAGGGCGATACCGACTTTCAAGTCCTGGTGAGTGACGCAATCGCCCTCGCGAAAGCCAAACCGGATGCCTCCCTGTGCGTGATTGCTGGCATGAATCACCAGTTCAAGGATGCACCCACCGGCGATATCACCTCCTACAAGGACCCTTCGCTGCCGCTGGATGCGACCCTCGTCGCCGCATTGGTGTCGTATGACCACTGGCTGTCCCGTCCGGACGGCGCCGCCTGGGTGCCGGTCCAGGGGTGCCGGCGACAATGACGCACGGACGCCACGAGTTTCGGTTTTGGGGCGCGCGAGTCGGGTTAGAGTGGGCACGTCACCCACTCGATCCCGCACTCACATGCTGCCCCAGGATGTGCCCAGCCCGATTGATCTGACTCGCATGGAAGACGCCCGTGAATGGGCGGAACAGGCCATGCTGAAACGCCCCTGGCGCACCGAATTCTTTGCGGAATTTGCCCGTGTGCTGGACGAAGGGGAAGCGCTGCAGGTGCTGGAGCTGGGCTCCGGCCCCGGCTTCCTGGCCCACCATCTGCTGACGGCGCTGCCGCAGATCCGCTACACCGCGCTCGACGTCTCCGCGGCCATGCATGCGCTGGCGGCCGAGCGCCTGGGTGACTTGCAGTCACGCGTCCGGTTTGTCGAGCGCAACTTCCGGGAACTGTCCTGGGTGGACGGACTCGGCACCTTTGACCACATCGTCACCCACCAGGCGGTGCACGAACTGCGGCACAAGCGCTACACACCGATGCTGCATGAGCAGGTGCGCGCGCTGCTGGCACCCGGTGGACGGTATCTGGTCTGCGACCATTTTGCCGGTCCTGGCGGCATGAAGAACGATCAGCTCTACATGACCATCGACGAGCAGCGCGATGCCTTGCAACGCGCCGGCTTCGTGCGGGTGGAGCCCGTGCTGCTCAAGCGCGGGCTCATGATGTATCTGGCGAGCTGAGGCGCGGCGGGGTCCATCGCCCCCGGTGGGTCGGGGCGCCGCTACCGGAGCGCCCGATCCTGACGCCCCCTCAAGGGCGCATGTCCGAGGCAGGCCCCGACGCCGGCGCTGCAGGTGCAGGCGCAGGTGAAACTGCAGGGGCCGCCCCAACCGCGCTCGACTGCCCCGCCTGCCGCCAACTGGCCAGCGTCGCCGCAAACTCGATCACCGCCATCGCGTAATAGCTGCTCTGGTTGTAGCGCGTCACCGTGTAGAAATTCTGGGTGCCCGCCACATACACCGGCGCCGCGCCGCCCATCTGCAGCTCGATCAGCGCCAGCGGGCCCACATGCCCCAGACCTTCGTTGCTGAGGTCGGCGCCGGCCGCCAGGAACTGGTTCACATCCAGCTGCGGCAACACGTCGCTCACCAGCAACTGCGCCCGCGCCGCCGTGTCCACCGGCGGTTTGACGTTGTAGTGCGTCGGCATGCCCGGCTGCCAGCCATGCTCCCGCAGGAAGTGGGCCACCGAGCCGATGGCATCCACCGGGCTGTTGATCAGGTCGATGTGGCCGTCGCGATCAAAGTCGACGGCGTACTTGCGCCAGCTGCCCGGCATGAACTGGCCCCAGCCCATCGCGCCCGCGTACGAGCCCTTCATGGCCAGCGGGTCCAGGCCGTTTTCACGGGCGAGCATCAGGAATTGACGCAGTTCCTCCCGGAAATAGGCGCTGCGGTCCCGCGCCCCCGGGGGCAGGGGCGACGGGTAATCGAACGCCAGTGTGGTCAGAGCGTCCAGCACCCGGTAGCCGCCCATGATGCGGCCGTAGAAGGTCTCCACGCCGATGATGGCCGCAATGATCTGGGCCGGCACGCCGTAGGTCGCCTGCGCACGGGCCAGCTCCGCCTCATTCGTCGACCAGAAGGCCAGACCCGCCTGGAGGCGCTGCGGCTCGATGAACCGTTGCCGATAGGCGCCCCAATCCTTGGCCTGTCCGGGCGCACCGGGCAGGATCAGACGCTGCACCGAGGCCTGCACACGCGCCTGCGCCAGGAGACTCCGCAGCGCCTGGGCGTCATAGCCCAAGGCCGCGGCCTGCTGGTCGGCAAACTGCATCAGGTCGGCACGCTCGCCGAAGGCGGGGGCCTGGGGCGACGGGCGCAGCTTGAGAGGTTTCTTCTTGCCCGCCGTGGCGGCGTCGGCGGCCAGCGGCATCGCGGCCAGGGCGGGAAGGGCAACCGCCCAGGAAGCGCGGAGAAGGGTACGACGGCGAAGGGTCATGCGAACTGCCAGAAAGTCGGTCGTTGTGGACCTGGCACAGGCCAGACCCGGTCAAAAAGGGCGGCGGCGGCAAGCGTCGACGGTCGGGACCATGGAGGGACGGCCCCCCGGCTCCGGATGGGCCAACGCTCACGAGGCCGCGGAACCGCGGGATGTCTCATCCTTCGGCCCGAGTTGCCGCTTCAGCGACTCACAGGCCGCCAGGAACCGCTGCTGCCATTGTGACGTGCCCACGGTCTGATCCTGTCGGTAGCGCTGCGCGTCCAGTTCCAGCAGCGCCTCCGCCAGGGGCTGGGCCCGGTCGCCATGGCGGCTGCGCAGGGCCTGGGCCCACTGGCGGGGGGTGTCCTGGTCGGTGGTGGTCAGGCCGAGCCCGTCGAGGGCACGCCGGATCCGGAGTCGCTGCCGCGACCACGGATCATGCGGACGTCGCTGCCAGGCCGCCCACGCGGCGCCACTCACCGCCACGCCGGCAAAGGCCATCCCGGCGAGCTGGACGAGCAGCGTCCAGTTCGGATCGTCAAAGCCCAGTTGCTTGAGCAGATCCATCTGTTCGCCGGTGGAGAAGTTCAGGACCCGCTGCTGCCATTCGTAATTCAGCGATTCCCAGGCGCGACGCATGCGCTGCAAGGTGCCAGGGCTCACCGTGTCAAAGGCGCCAGCAATGGCCCCCGGCGGCCTCACCAGCCGGCGGCCCTGCACCCGCTCCGGCGCCACCGCCGCCGTCGGGTCCACGCGGACCCATCCGTTGCGGGGCGTCCAGTACTCGGCCCAGGCGTGGGCCTGGGCCATGCGCACCACCACGTCCCCGTCCTGCAGTTCCAGATCCGCCCCCTGGAAGCCGGTGACCACCCGCGTCGGCACGCCGGCCGCGCGCATCAGCACCACATAGGCCGCCGCGAAATGCTCGCAGAAGCCCAGCTTGCGGTCGAACCAGAATTCGTCAATCGCATGGGGCGTGAATTCACCATAGACGCCCGGCGTCAGGGTGTAGCTGTAGCCATTGACGCGGATCTGCTGCAGCAGGTCGTTGCTCACTGCCGCCGCACGGTCCGATTCATTCAGCGCCTCATACCGCTTCTTCAGCTGGGCGCCCTGGCTGACGGTGCGCGGGTTCAATCCGTCCGGCAGCTGCAGATCCTGCGCCACTTCCGGCCAGGGCTGGCGGGCGCCCCAGGCCGCCTTGGGCCAGGCTTCGTAACTGATCCGCAGCCGCTCGGTCACCGGGCGCGGGGTGACCCACTGGCCCTGCGAGCCCCGCACCAGGGTCATGTCCTGCGCCTGCAGGCGGTCCTGGGGCGGCGGCGGGCTGAACTCCAGCATCGGCAGCACGGTGATCCGCAGCGGCTCCATCGTCACCTGGAAGCGGTAGACCGGGCCGTTGAGCTGGACGTCGTCCTTGCGCTGCACCCAGTAGCCGCGGCCGGCCGTCCAGGTGCGGCCGTCGAAACGGGACAGCACCTGGGCGCGGTAGTACATCTGGTTCTGCGGTGGCACGGCGCCCGCAAACCGCAGCCGCATCGCGATGCTGTCGTCCTGGGACACTTCTGCGAAGGTGCCGAACTCCATGGTGTCGGACAGACCGGTGCGGGCCCCCGCATCTTTCGGCAGCCCCCACAAGGGCGGCAGGCGAGGGAAGAGGGTGAACAGCAGCAACATCACCGGCAGGCCGAAGGCGGTGTTGCGAGCAGCGATACGAGCCGCCAGTTTCAGGCTGGGCACCCCTTGCGGCATCTGCGCCAGCACCAGCGCCGACAGCAGGCCCCAGACGCACAGCAGCGTCCACACCGCCGTCAGCAGGGACTGGGAATAGAGGAACTGCGTCAGCACCAGGAAGAAGCCAAGGAAGAACACCACAAACGCGTCGCGCCGCGCTCGCAGCTCCAGCGTTTTCAGGGCCATCAGCATGGCCAGCAGGGTGATGCCGGCTTCGCGGCCGAGCAGGGTACGGTGGGTGGTCCAGGTCAGCGCCATCATCAGCGCGAGCGCCGCCACCAGCGTCCAGCGACCGGGCAGGGCGCCGCTGCGCCAGGCCAGCCGGGCGCGCCAGGCCAGCACGATGGCGGTCACGGCGCTGCACCACCAGGGCAGGTGGCCGGCATGGGGCACCAATGTGGCCGCAATGACGGCCAGCAGGAACAGCGTGTCCCGCGCGTCTCGCGGCAACGGGCTACCGCGGCGGCCCAGGGTCCGGCCCCGGGTCGGGTCGCGGTGGGGATCGCCGGAGGGGGACAGCACGGCGCTCATGCGTGCTCCTGCTGCAGGGTCAGGGCTTCCATGCAGACACGGAAATGATCGGGTCCGAGGTCCGGGTCGATGGTCTGCGCGCCCAGCCGCAGCCCATACGGAAGTCCGGCCTCCTCGGCGCGCTGGATCCAGGCGGCCAGGCGGGACAGCCGGGCTTCAAACGGCAGGCCGCGGGTCTGGTCCAGATCCAGCCATTGCTCACTGGCGCGGCTGCCCAGCCTCTCGCGCACCAGCAAGGGTGCGGCGCCACTGTTGATGCCGCCCGAGGGCGGCTGCGGCTGGGCCAGGGCCATGGCGGACTTCTTCCAAAGGATCTGCCGCGGCGAATCGCCGTGGCGATAGGGTCGTAGACCGGGGTCTTCCCCCAGACCGGGCTGGCCCTGACCTTGCGGCAGCGCTTCTTCGCTGGCGCCGGCGGGCGGGGCGTCGATCTCCGGGGCGGGATACACCCAGGCCACCGCGGCAGGCCGCCACAGGCTCCAGGCGCCGAACAGGCCCAGTGGAAACCGGGACTCGACCCGCAGCACCGGCAGCAGATGCCGTCCACGGGTCGGAAAACTCACCTGCAGATGCAACTGCGCATGGCCCTCGGCCGGCACATCGGTGAAGGCGGTGTCGGTATAGCGACCATCGGGCAGACGCATGCCGACGCCGTAACGCGCCTTGCCCGGGTTGTGCAGCCGCACATCCAATTGCAGCGGTTGACCGGCATAGGCCGCAGCGGGCTGTTTGAGATCGAGCTTCAGCCCCCGCAGGTTGTTGTGGGTGCTGTGCATCGAAGCCAGTCCGGCGCCGGTGAGCAGGAAGGTGAGCATGTAGCCCAGGCTCAACTGATCGTTGATGGACGCCAGCAGCAGCAGCAGCACGGTGGCGCAGAAGGCCATGCCCGGCCGACTGGGCAGGATGTAGAGGTTGCGCTGGGTGAGGGAGGTGGTGTCGCTGCGGGGATGGCGGGCTTGCCACCAGCGGTCCCAGCGGTCTTGCCACGGCCAGCGCCAGCGGCTGACTTTCGCGAAGGCGAGCTTCATCAGGGCAGCGGCACCGCCGCCATCATCGCCCGGACCTGTTCCCGCGCGCCTCGGGCACTGCCGCCGCGCGGACGCAGGCGGTGGGCGATGGTCTGGGGCAGGATCGCCTGCAGATCGTCTGGCGAGACGTAATCCCGGCCGCTCAGCAGCGCCTTGGCCCGGGCCGCCCGCAACAGGGCGAGGCCGGCGCGCGGGCTCAGGCCCTCCTGGAACCATTCACCGGAGCGGGTCGCTTCCAGCAGCGCCTGCAGGTAGTCCAGCAGCGACGGCGCCACATGCACCTGCAGCACCTGGCGCTGCAGCGCCTGCAATTGCTCGGGTGTCATCACCGGCCGCAGCTGACGCAGTTGCTCCCGGCTGTCCTGCCCGGTCAGCATCTCGCGCTCGGACTGCCGGTCCGGATAGCCCAGGCTGATGCACATCAGGAAACGGTCCAGCTGCGACTCCGGCAGCGGATGGGTGCCGAGCTGCTCGCTGGGGTTCTGGGTGGCGATGACGAAAAACGGGCGGGGCAGCGGATGGGTCACCCCGTCCACGCTGACCTGATATTCCTCCATCGCCTCCAGCAGCGCGCTTTGCGTCTTGGGGCCGGCGCGGTTGATTTCGTCAGCGAGCAGCACCTGGCTGAACACCGGGCCGGGGTGGAACTGGAAAGCGGGAGCACCGGCGGCCGCCGCGGCCGGGTTGTAGACGCTGACGCCCAGCAGGTCGGCCGGCATCAGGTCGGTGGTGAACTGGACGCGGGAGAAATGCAACCCAAGAGAGATCGACAGCACATGCGCCAGCGTGGTCTTGCCGACGCCGGGCAGGTCTTCGATCAGCAAATGGCCACCGGCCAGCAGACAGGCCAGACAGTCCTCGGTCTGGGCCTGTTTCCCCTTGATGATCGTGCTAATCTGACGACGCAGGTCGGTCAGTGGTTGAGACGTGAGCGTCATGGTGGCTTCGGAGTCCATCGGCGCACCATAGCGCAAAATCGCATCGCATTTCAGAGCAGGTCCGGCGTGTTCTTGGGAGTGTTTCACACAGATGACTACCGCCTACCTCAGCCATCAGGACTGCCACCGTCATGAGATGGGCGGCGGCCACCCGGAATGCCCGCAGCGGCTCGATGCCATTGAAGACTGGCTGATCGCCCACGGCATGGACGCTGCCCTCGACCGCCACGATGCGCCCAAGGTCGACCTGGCCTGTCTCACCCGCGCCCACACCGCCCGCTATGTGGCGGAAATGCAGGCGCTGCTGGAGGGGCTGGAGCGCGAATCCGCCGGCGGCACGCCGGTCCCGCCACGGGCGCTGGACCCCGATACTTTTGCCAATGGTCACACTTGGGCGGCTGCGCTGCGAGCCGCTGGTGCGGCGGTCAAGGCCACCGACCTGGTGCTGGACGGGCAGGCGGAGAACGCTTTCTGCGCGGTGCGCCCACCGGGTCACCATGCCACGCGGGAACAGGCCATGGGCTTTTGTTTCTTCAACAATGTGGCGGTGGCCGCCCGCCATGCCCTGGACGTGCGCGGGCTGGACCGCGTGGCGGTGGTGGACTTCGACGTGCACCACGGCAACGGCACCGAAGACATCCTGGCCAATGACGACCGGGTGCTGATGGTCAGCATCTTCCAGGATCCGCTGTATCCCTACAGTGGCGGCGACCCGCTGGGCCCCAACATGCTGAATGTGCCGGTGCCGCCCTACACCCGCGGTCCGGAAGTGCGGGAGATGATCGAAGCCTTGTGGATGCCGGCGCTGGAGCGCTTCAAGCCGCAGATGGTGTTCATCTCCGCCGGTTTTGATGCGCACCGGGAAGACGACCTGGCGCAACTGGGGCTGGTCGAAGCGGACTATGAATGGATCACGCTGCGCATCATGGATGTGGCCAAACGCCACGCCAAGGGCCGCATCGTGTCCTGCCTGGAGGGGGGCTACCACTTGAGTGCCCTGGGACGGAGTGTCGGCGCGCACCTGCGCACGCTGGCCGGACTTTGATTGCTTGATGAATCCCGATCTGACGTTTTCTTCTCTGAGTCATTCCCTCAACCTGTCGGAGCTGAAGGCCTTGATGGCCCAGCTCGCCCAGCCCACCGCCCTGGTGGAACTGGGGCTGCTGCTGGCCTGTCTGGCGGCGTCCTGGCTGGTGGTGCATCTTCTGAGCCGGCGATTCCCGGCGGCAAAGGGGCCGCAGTCGGTACTGCTGGGCCGACGGGTGTTCGATGGACTCCTGTTTCCGGTCTTGGCCCTGCTGCTGGCGTTTGGGGCGCGCGCGCTGATGCCGGTGCTGGGGCAGCCGGTGGCGCTGCTGCGGCTGGTGATTCCGGTGCTGATGTCGCTGGTGCTGATTCGCCTCGTGGCGCGGGTGCTGCGGGCGGCCTTCCCGAATTCCGCGGGCACGCGGGTGCTGGAGCGCAGCGTCTCGTGGGTGGCGTGGATGGCGTCGGTGCTGTGGATCGTGGGCGCGCTGCCGGTGCTGGTGGACGAGCTGGACCACATCCCGGTGCGTTTCATGAAACAGGGCAACCGTATTCCGACGCTGGCCGACGTGCTGGGCGACGTGCTGTCGGTCGGCCTGGTGATGATCTTTGTGCTGTGGTTGTCGTCCACCGTGGAATCGCGGTTTCTGCGCGGCAAGGTGGTCGATCTGTCGATGCGCAAGATCGCGGTCAACATCACCCGCACGGTGCTGCTGGTCACCGGCGCGCTGGTGGGACTCAAGACCTTCGGGCTGGACCTCAGCGCCTTGTCCTGGCTGGGCGGCGCGGTGGGCGTGGGGCTGGGTTTCGGGCTGCAGAAGATCGCGGCCAACTATGTGTCGGGCTTCATGATTCTGGCGGAGCGGTCGCTGCGCATCGGGGACATGGTGAAGATCGACAACTTCGAGGGCCGCATCAGCGACATCAAGACCCGCTACACCGTGATTCGCGCGCTGGGTGGGCGCGAGGCCATCGTGCCGAATGAAACGCTGATCACCAACCGGGTGGAGAACCTGTCGCTGGCCGACCCGCAGGTGTTGGTGAGCACGGTGGTGCAGGTGGCGTATGGCACCGACCTGGATGCGCTGTTCCCCCAACTGATTGAGGCGATCAAGCAGGTGCGACGGGTGTTGAGCGACCCCGGGCCCAGCGTGAACCTGAGCAACTTCGCGCCGGACGGTCTGGAGCTGACCTGCTCGTTCTGGATCTCGGACCCGCACAACGGACAGGGTGGGGTGAAGTCCGAGGTGAACCTGGCGATCCTGCGCTTGCTGAATCAGCTGGACATCGAGATTCCGTATCCGCAGCGGGTGGTGCGGACGGTGGGGGTGGGGCAGGGGAGCGTAGCCTGACGCTTCCGCTTGCCGGAATCAGTGCGAGGTCATGCCGTTCTGTGTGAGGCGATCGAGAGCGATTGCCAGTGAGCGGTCATTGAACAGCCGCATCTTTCGGCTGGCTGCATCTGGCCCCCCGCGCCAAAGGCGCAACCCGTCTCGAACCGCTGCGAGATGAGGCTCAACCCCTTCTCGAGCCAGCAACCAGTCGACGGTAGAGAGCAGTTCCATACCGAACGGGGATTCGAATCCGTCGATGAGGGCTGAGGTTGCCTCAAGCGCTTGGCTATACGCCTTTGCTTCCGTCCGCAGGTAGGTCTGGACGACGTCTTTACGTCCGTCGTCGAACCAGACGACTGCCAAGGGGTCCGCGTCGCTGATCCGCTTTTCAGCGTGGAGATAACTGCCGTCCAGGTTGTTCAGCAAATGGTCAAGCCGGTTGGCGTATGGACCATATCGATGGGCAATGAACTGCAGGTTGAGCGGATTGTCTCCGGGGTTGAATCGGTCAATGGCGCGCTCGAGAAACCAGGCCAGTTTCTGGATCTCCAGCAGACTGCACTCCATGCCCACCACCCAGTACCGTCGCACCAGTTCCGCGATCAGCGCGCGGGCAGGCGTCAACGTCTCGACGCCTGCTCTCTTCGCGACGTTTTGATATTGATCGGTCGGCTCGAAGATCAGGATGTCAAGGTCAAGGTCGCCAAGTGCGGCCTCAATGTGCTTTCGGACTTCGGGCCAGGGAAGGCCGCCGTTGCCCGCGCCTAGTGGAGGGATTGCAATCGACTTGACGCTGTTCTGCAGCAGGAAGGTCCGAAGATCCTGCAGCCCCTGCACGATCCACTCCATTCGCGACTTGGAGCGCCAGTGCTGTTTGGTCGGGAAGTTGACGATCCAGTGCGGGCCGTCCAGTTCTGCCACTTGGGTGATGAACATCTTCCCCGTCTGCAGTTCGTTCTCACGGCATGCGGCGACGTAGCGGCGATAGTTGTCCGGGAATCGCTCCTTGAACATGAGCGCAATGCCTTTGCCCATCACGCCGACCGTATTGACGGTGTTCACCAGCGCCTCCGTACGGGCTTCCAGCAAATTTCCCTGGGTGAACCTGATCATGAAAAATACCAGTCCTGTCTGACATGGATCGGGAGCTGCAAATTCCGCTGCGTGACCTCCGATTGGATCTGCTGCTTCAGCGAATCCGTGTAGCACACGATGCCCAGCAGACCCGCCACCGGCAAATGTTTGAAGACGAGCGCCTCGGCTTGGTAGCGTTCAAATTTTGCAGGGTCATCCGGATCTCTCCTGAAGTCCTTGCTTTGGAGGATGTGCCAATCGATCTTGTCCAGATCCGCGAGGTCTGAATAGTAGTTCGACCACTGATAGTACGCATGACTGTCAGTGAAGAGGAAGGGGATATCAAGGCTGGCGATGTGATGAAGGCTGGATACCAGGATCACGATCTCCTCATTCCGGCGCTTCTGAATGCCACCCCATCCGGTATTGATGTTGCGGAGCATGGGCGAGAACGGGGTGAAGTAGAACGGAACGTAGTCGTTCAGACTGCCGCCCGGGGGCAGTGGCACCTGATGGTTCGCTCGCTTGTCGATCAGCTCCTGGTTGCCTATCGAGATCCAGTCGGCCGACCGCCGGTCCGCATTGCCGCAGTGCAGGCCATGCTCCAGCATCCACGCAAGATTGTTCCGATGGACGATTCGCCAGATAAGCGCTTTTTTAGGGTTGAGGCTGGTGTAGATCACGGCGCTTACTCCTCATCGTCCTCGTTGGTAGCCCGCGATGCTGACAGGCTCCGTAACCGCTGAAAATGACTTGGAAAGGTCGTGAACGCGCGCGACCTGCGCGCGGGAATCCGTAGAACCAAAGGAACAACGGCCACCCGAAGGCAGCCGTGAGCGTGGGGCGTCATGCCGGGCGGCGCCCTGCATGACGCGGACAGCCGCCAGGCGGCGCTGGGCGATCAGCCCGCCGTCACCGGAATGCTCACCGCCTTGCCCGATGCAATGCGTTCCTTCCACTCGGCCGGGCCGGTGATGTGTGCGCTGGTGCCGCCGGCATCAACGGCCACGGTCACCGGCATGTCCACCACATCAAATTCGTAGATGGCTTCCATGCCCAGGTCTTCAAAGCCGACCACCTTGGCCGCCTTGATCGCCTTGGACACCAGGTAGGCGGAGCCGCCCACTGCCATCAGGTACGCGCTCTTGTGGTTGCGGATGGACTCGATGGCCACCGGGCCGCGCTCGGCCTTGCCGACCATCGCGATCAGGCCGGTCTTCTCCAGCATCATGTCAGTGAACTTGTCCATGCGGGTGGCGGTGGTGGGGCCTGCCGGTCCGACCACTTCGTCCCGCACCGGATCCACCGGGCCGACGTAATAGATGACGCGGTTGGTGAAGTCCACCGGCAGGGACTCGCCCTTGGCCAGCATGTCCTGGATGCGCTTGTGTGCCGCATCGCGGCCGGTCAGCATCTTGCCGTTCAGCAGCAGCGTGTCGCCCGGCTTCCAGCTGGCCACTTCCTCGCGCGTCAGCGTGTTCAGGTCCACGCGCTTGCTCTTGTTGTAGTCGGGCGCCCACTGCACGTCGGGCCACAGGTCGAGGCTCGGCGGGTCGATGTAGGCGGGGCCGGAACCGTCGAGCACGAAGTGCGCATGACGCGTCGCTGCGCAGTTAGGAATCATTGCGATGGGCTTGCTCGCGGCGTGGGTCGGGAAGGTCTTGATCTTCACGTCCAGCACGGTGGTGAGGCCGCCCAGGCCCTGCGCGCCGATGCCCAGCGCGTTGACCTTCTCGTACAGCTCGATGCGCAGCTCCTCCAGCTTGTTCGACGGTCCGCGCTGCAGCAGCTCGTACATGTCGATGTCGTCCATCAGCGCTTCCTTGGCCAGCAGCACCGCCTTCTCGGCCGTGCCGCCCACGCCGATGCCCAGCATGCCCGGCGGGCACCAGCCGGCGCCCATGGTCGGCACCGTCTTGAGCACCCAGTCGACCAGGTTGTCGCTGGGGTTCATCATGACGAACTTGCTCTTGTTCTCCGAGCCGCCGCCCTTGGCCGCCACCATCACATCGACGGTGTTGCCCGGAACCACGTGCATGGAAATGACGGCCGGCGTGTTGTCCTTGGTGTTCTTGCGATCGAAGATCGGGTCGGACAGCACCGAGGCGCGCAGCTTGTTGTCGGCGTGGTTGTAGGCGCGACGCACGCCTTCATTCACCGCGTCGTCGATTGAGCCGGGGAAGTCGGCGAACCGCACGTCCATGCCGATCTTCAGGAAGACGTTGACGATGCCGGTGTCCTGGCAGATGGGGCGGCGGCCTTCCGCGCACATCTTGGAATTGGTCAGGATCTGGGCGATGGCGTCCTTGGCCGCGGCGCTTTGCTCGCGTTCATAGGCGCGGGCCAGATGCTGGATGTAGTCGGCCGGGTGGTAGTAGCTGATGTACTGCAGCGCGGCGGCGACGCTGTCGACGAGGTCGGCGTAGCGGATCGTGGTGGTCATGGTCGTGCTTGTCTCACAAGGGCAACCTGCGCATTATCTCCGCCCGGCCGGCGCGCTGCAGCCGGGGTGGGTTTGCAGGGCGCGCGACCCTTCATTTCACGGGGGGCTTCAGTGGCCGATTCACTGTTTCCCCCATCCCAGGGGGGCGGTTCAATGGCCCGTCTGCCGGCAGGGGATACTCCGGCACCGAGGGAGAGAACCAATGAAGATGACATGGATGGCGGCCGTTGCCGCTCTGGTTTCAATGACCTGCGGCGCATCGGCCAGCGCGCAAACCTACGAACTCAAGCTCACTGGAAGTTTCACCACCCAGCTGACCTCAACCCAATGCAACGGTTGCGCCAATGAGTGGCTGGATCAACCGATCTCGGTGGCGTTCTCCACCACGCTATTGCTCAACTTCGGCAGCGGGCCGGTGACCGGTGGGGTGCTGGATGAAACCAGCCCGGGCTACAAGTCTTACAGGATTCCGGATATTGCGGTCCTGCAGTCCGGCAGCTTGACCGAAGCGCTGCCTGCAGCGTTGGTCGAGCCGCACGACGTGTCGATGCCCACCACGCAATACAGTGACATCCGCAGCGTCGATGAATACCGTACCCAGATGGGCGGTCAGACTCCGCCGCCGCCGGGGTCGTTGGGGCGTTCCTGGACGGCCTCACGGACCGAAGAGTGGGCCACGATGTCGGGAGACGACCGATGGGGCCGACAGATCATCGTGAGCGGGACGTTGACGGACGCCCTCAGCACTTTGGATGCGCCGTTCAACGCCGGTGCCTTTGTGGCTCAGTTGTACCGGGACGTGGGCTGCGTGAACTGCCTGAACATCACCGGATTGAGTTTCTGGCGGAGTGCCGACGAGGGGCACTACCGGTATGGCATGGGCTCAGCCACGCTGGTGTCCGTGCGGGAGCTGGCATCGCCCGTGCCGGAGCCGTCTTCGTGGCTGCTGGCAATCGCCGGGCTCGGGCTGATCGCCTGGAGCGCGCGTCGGCGGGACCGGGCGCCGAGCCTGAGCGCTGGGAACTGATCACCGAAGGGTCACCACGACACCTTGATCTCTCGATCAGTGATCGTGGCGGCCGACGGCGAGGGCCGGGGGCTCAGTTGCTCGAGCCGGTGGCGCTGCGCACGGGGCGTGCAATGCGAGCGGCCTCGTCCGCAAGACGGCGACGTTCCTCATCGCTCAACGGGGGTGCGCAGACCCGCTTGGCCAGCATCGACCCGGTCTGGGCCTCGCCGCGCTCGCAGCCGCGTGCCTGCGCGACCTTGGGATCAGCGTCCGGCTTGTCCCCGGGCTGACTGGCGCAGGCGGACAGCACCGCTGCCAGCATCGGCACAACGATCAGAGCAATAACTCGCATCCAAACTCCCTGTGGTGATTAATTTGTGGGCGGCATGCTAGCAGTTGCATGCAGACCGTCCATCCCCCAGGACGTGGTCCCCCCCATTCCCACCCATGTTGGCTCTGCGCAGCGTCGGAGCGCAGTGTTAGCCTTCAGGGAGTTGACTCCAGGATGCTCCCACCCATGCAGACCCTGCCGCGCCTCACCTCCGGTCTTCAGCGATTTTTCGCCAGCGAATCCTCCGGGGGCATCGTGCTCGCGGTGGCTGCGCTGGCCGCCTTGCTCCTGAGCAACTCGGCCTGGGCGCCGCTCTACACCGCCTTCACCCAGATCCCGGGGGAGGTCAACATCGGCGACGGCGCGCTGGTGCTGGCCAAACCCCTCATCGTCTGGGTCAATGACCTCTGGATGGCGGTGTTCTTCTTCCTCGTCGGCCTGGAGATCAAGCGCGAGTTCGTCAGCGGCGAGCTGGCGCAGCGTTCCCAGGCGGTGCTGCCGGCCGTGGCGGCCCTGGGCGGCATGGTTGTGCCGGCGCTGATCTATGCGGGCCTGAACTGGCGCGACCCGGTGGCGCTGAACGGCTGGGCCATTCCCGCCGCCACCGACATCGCCTTTGCCATCGGCATCGTCATGCTGCTGGGTCCGCGGGTGCCGACATCGCTCAAGGTCTTCCTCACGGCTGTGGCCATCATGGACGACCTGGGCGCCATCGTCGTCATCGCGCTGTTCTACACCAGTCAGCTGTCGGTGACGATGCTCGCCGCGGCCGCAGTCTGCATGTTGGTGCTGTGGCTGTTGAACCGCACCGGGGTGAAGCGTGCGGACGTGTACATCGTGGTGGGTCTGGTGATGTGGCTGTGCGTGCTGAAGTCCGGTGTGCACGCCACGCTGGCCGGTGTGGCCACGGCGCTGTTCATCCCGTCGCAAGGGGCGGGTGGGGCGCATGGCGAAGCGGGCCATTCCCCGGCGGAGCAGCTGGAGCATGGGCTGCACCCATGGGTGGCCTTCCTGGTGTTGCCGATGTTCGCCTTCGCCAATGCCGGCGTGTCACTGCGGGGAATCTCGGTGGCGGACCTGCTGCACCCGGTGTCGCTGGGCATCGCGCTGGGCCTCTTACTGGGCAAGGCCATCGGCGTGTTCGGCACCGCCTGGCTGATGATCCGGGCGGGCTGGGCCAGCAAACCCGGTGGCGCGGACTGGATGCAGTTCTTCGGCGTCTGCATCCTCTGCGGCATCGGCTTCACCATGAGTCTGTTCATCGGCGGCCTGGCCTTTGCGGGGCTGGCCGCCGACTTCGAGACGCGGGTGAAGCTGGGGGTGATCGGCGGCTCGCTGCTCTCCGGGGTGGTGGGGACCCTCATCCTGCTGCGCCGACCGGCCGCTGTGGGGTGAACCGGGGGTAAAGCCGAAGGCCGAGCGTCGAGGCCCCCGCCCTTGCTCAATGCTTGTGCGAGCTGTTCCCCGAGAGCAGCCGGTCCGTCGCCGCAATCGCCAGCGCGGAGAACAGGAAGGCCACGTGGATGATGGTCTGCCAGATCAGCACCTTCTCTTCAATGTTGTTGGCATTGATGAAGGTCTTGAGCAGGTGGATGGAGGAGATGCCGATGATGGCCGTGGCCAGCTTCACCTTCAGCACCGACGCATTCACATGGTCCAGCCACTCCGGCTGGTCCGGATGGCCTTCCAGCTTCAGGCGGGAGACGAAGGTCTCGTAACCGCCCACGATCACCATGATCAGCAGGTTGGAGATCATCACCACGTCAATCAGACCCAGCACCGCCAGCATCACGATGGTTTCGTTGAGCTTGAGCTGGCCGCCCTCATTGAGGATCTCGGCCTTGTAGCCCACGCTCTTGACCAGCAGGCGCAGCGCTTCATCGTTGCCGAACGCCGCTTCCACCAGATGGATCAGTTCGCTCCAGAACTGCACCACATACACGCCCTGAGCCAGGATCAGGCCCAGATACAGCGGCAGCTGCAGCCAGCGGCTGTGGAACATCACCGCTGGGAAAAACCCCAAGTGCGGGGCGGGACGCGGCGTGGCGTGACGCGCTCGGTCGGTGTCTTGATCGGGGTGAAGGTCTGACATGGGCGGTGTTTCGGCTCGGCGATGGGTTGGGGGGGGCGTCAGTGCGACAGCGGGTGAGCGATTTTAGTGAGCCGCAGCCTTCGGTAGAGTAAGGCGATCGTCAGTGTGAAACCGCAAAGTCGCGGCGATAGGCCCGGACCAGCGCAACCGCACAAAGACTGCACAAAGACCCGCACGGAGACAAGGCATGAGCGACAAGATCTATACCCCCCCAGCATCCGCCGTCCAGGGGGCCCACGTTTCCGGCATGGCCGCCTATGAGGCCCTGTGCAAGGAAGCCGAGTCGGACTACACCGGCTACTGGGCGCGTCTCGCCCGCGAGTTGCTGAGCTGGAAGCAGCCCTTTACCCAGGTGCTCAACGACAGTGAGGCGCCGTTCTTCAAGTGGTTCGAAGATGGCCGCCTCAACGCGAGCTACAACTGCCTGGACCGCCATGTCGAGGCCGGCCGCGGCGACCGCGTCGCCCTGATCTTCGAAGCGGACGACGGCACCGTCACCCGCGTCACCTACGCCGAGCTTCTGGCCAAAACCTGCCAGCTCGCCAATGCGCTCAAGGCGCGCGGCGTGAACAAGGGCGACCGGGTGGTCATCTACATGCCGATGTCGGTGGAGGGTGTCGTGGCCATGCAGGCCTGCGCTCGCATCGGCGCGACGCATTCGGTGGTGTTCGGCGGCTTCTCCGCCCAGTCCCTGCGCGACCGTGTGCAGGACGCCGGTGCGGTCATGGTGCTGACGGCCGACGAGCAGGCACGTGGCGGCAAGTCGCTGCCGCTCAAGAGCATCGTGGACGAAGCGCTGGCCGACAACAGCTGCCCCACCATCCGCCAGGTGATCGTCTATCGCCGCACCGGCGGACAGATCGGCTGGGTGGACGGCCGCGACCAATGGCTGCATGACGTGTTGGCCGACCAGCCGACCACCAGCGAACCCGAATGGGTGGAGGCGGAACATCCGCTGTTCCTGCTCTACACCTCTGGCTCGACCGGCAAGCCCAAGGGGGTGCAACACAGCACCGGCGGTTACCTGTTGCATGCCGCGCTCACCACCAAGTGGACCTTCGACCTGAAGGACAGCGACATCTTCTGGTGTACCGCCGACATTGGCTGGGTGACCGGCCACACCTACATCACCTACGGCCCGCTGGCCCTGGGTGGCACCGAGGTGGTGTTCGAAGGCATTCCCACCTATCCGGACGCCGGCCGCTTCTGGCAGATGATCCAGAAGCACAAGGTCACCATCTTCTACACCGCGCCGACGGCGATCCGCTCGCTGATCAAGGCGGCGGAGACCAATGAGGCGGTGCATCCGAAGAATTACGACCTGAGCTCGCTGCGCATCCTCGGCTCGGTCGGTGAGCCGATCAACCCGGCGGCGTGGGAGTGGTATCACCAGCATGTGGGCGGTGGCCGCTGCCCGATCGTGGACACCTTCTGGCAGACCGAAACCGGCGGCCACATGATCACGCCGCTGCCAGGCGCCACGCCGCTGGTGCCAGGCTCCTGCACGCTGCCGTTCCCCGGCATCGCTGCAGCCATCGTGGACGAAACCGGCCATGACGTGCCGAACGGGCAGGGCGGCATCCTGGTGGTGAAGAAGCCGTGGCCGTCGATGATCCGCACCATCTACGGTGATGCCGAGCGCTTCAAGAAGAGCTACTACCCGCCGGAGCTCAAGGGCTACTACCTGGCGGGTGACGGCGCGATCCGTGACGAGAAGACCGGCTACTTCACCATCACCGGACGCATCGATGACGTGCTGAACGTGTCGGGGCACCGCATGGGCACGATGGAGATCGAGTCGGCGCTGGTGAGCTGCACCGAACTGGTGGCGGAAGCCGCGGTGGTGGGCCGTCCGGACGACACCACCGGCGAGGCCATCTGCGCCTTCGTGGTTCTCAAGCGCCCCCGCCCCAGTGGTGACGAGGCCAAGGCGATCGCCAAGCAACTGCGCGACTGGGTGGCCAAGGAGATCGGCCCGATCGCCAAGCCCAAGGACATCCGCTTCGGCGACAACCTGCCCAAGACCCGCAGCGGCAAGATCATGCGCCGGCTGCTCCGCTCGGTCGCCAAGGGCGAGTCGGTGACGCAGGACACGTCCACGCTGGAGAACCCGGCGATCCTGGAGCAGCTGGGTCAGGCGTATTGACCTGGTGAATGCCGTGCGATTGATGAACCGCCTGTCGGCAGGGTGAAGGCTCTGCCGGCTGGCGGTTCGGATGCGGACGTGGCCATAATTCACGGGCAATCTTCACTGATGGAGCGCCCCATGAGCCGATTCTCGACCGTCCTGTCTTCCCTGAGGCTGCTGGGAGGGGTGTCTGTGTCGCTGCTGGCCCTGTCCGTGTCCGCGTCCGCATATGCGCAGGCCGAGGTCAGCTTCAAGGAGCCGGACAAGTTCTCGGACCTTGGCGAGACCGGCTGGGACCGGGACAACGCCATGAAGCAGATCGAGGCGCACATCAAACGCCAGGCCGAGCGGGAACTGCCCGGCAAGCAGCTGAAGATCGAATTCACCGACATCGATCTGGCGGGCGAGCTGGAGCCGCGCGTGGCTGCCAACCGCGTGCGGGTGCTGCGCACGGTGACCATCCCCCGCATGGAATTCACCTACAGCCTGACCGAGAACGGTCAGGTGGTGGAGCAGGGCAAGGCCACCATCAATGACATGAACTACCAAAGCTCCGCCAACCGCTATTTCGACAGCGAGCCCTTCCGCTACGAGAAGAAGATGCTGGACGATTGGATGGCCAAGGAGCTGCTGCACAAGGACCGGCTCGCGCGCACTGGCCCATAAGCCCCAAATAAAAAACCCGCCGATGGCGGGTTTTTTATTGAGGATCAACTGAATTACTTCAGCTTGATTTCCTTGTACAGCACGTGCTTGCGTGCCTTGGGGTCGAACTTCATGAATTCCAGCTTTTCGGGCGTGGTCTTCTTGTTCTTGTTCGTGGTGTAGAAATGACCGGTGCCGGCAGTGGATTCCAGCTTGATCTTTTCGCGTCCGCCTTTGGATGCCATGGTGTCGCTCCTTCAGTGATTAGGCTTGACCGCGAGCACGCAGGTCGGCCAGCACGGCGTCGATGCCGTTCTTGTCGATCAGACGCAGGCCAGCATTGCTGATGCGCAGACGGACCCAGCGGTTTTCGCTTTCGACCCAGAAACGACGGTATTGCAGGTTCGGAAGGAACCGGCGCTTGGTTTTGTTGTTGGCGTGGGAAACGTTGTTCCCGACCATGGGCTTCTTGCCCGTGACTTCGCAGACGCGTGCCATGAGGACACTCCGATACTTGTCGTACAGCGACTGTTCGTCAACCCGCGAACTCACCCGGTGAAGGTGAATCTGCAAGGACGCACAGCGGCCTCACCTCGCCAGAAAGGGTGGCGGTAACCCCCCGCGCCGAAGCCCTTCACAGGAGGTCGTCGCGGGAAAACGCGGACTGTAGCACAAAGCGAAGGGCCTGCGAAGCGCAAAGCGCCTGCAGGCCCCTGGGTCCGGCACAAATGCCGGTTGGACTGCCCCGACAAGGGCGCCGCGTCAGCCGGCTTCCTGCTCCAGGAAACGCTGCGCATCCAGGGCGGCCATGCAGCCGGTGCCGGCGCTGGTGATGGCCTGGCGGTAGACATGGTCCTGCACGTCGCCGGCAGCAAACACGCCGGGCACGCTGGTCATGGTGGCAAAGCCGTCCAGACCGCTGCGGGTGCGGATGTAGCCGTCCTTCATCTCGATCTGGTTCTGGAAGATCTCGGTGTTGGGACGATGGCCGATGGCGATGAACACGCCCTGCAGCTTGACCTCTTCGGTGCTGTCATCCTTGGTGCTCTTCACCCGGATGCCGGTGACGCCGCTGGCGTCGCCCAGCACTTCATCCAGGGTGCTGAACAGATGCAGCTCGATCTTGCCGGCACGAACCTTGTCCATCAGTTTGTCGACCAGGATCGGCTCGGCGCGGAACTTGTCGCGGCGGTGGATCACATGCACCTTGCTGGCGATGTTGGACAGATACAGCGCCTCTTCCACCGCGGTGTTGCCACCGCCCACCACGCAGACTTCCTGCTCGCGATAGAAGAAACCGTCACAGGTGGCGCAGGCGCTGACGCCGCGGCCCATGAACGACTCTTCCGACGGCAGGCCCAGGTATTGCGCCGACGCGCCGGTGGCGATGATGACGGCGTCTGCGGTGTAGGTGTTGCTGTCGCCCACCAGGGTGAACGGGCGCTTGCTGAAGTCCACCGAATTGACATGATCGAACACGATCTCGGTCTGGAAGCGCTCGGCATGCTCCTGGAAGCGCTGCATCAGCTCTGGCCCTTGCACCCCCATCACGTCCGCGGGCCAGTTGTCGACCTCGGTGGTGGTCATGAGCTGACCCCCTTGGGCCATGCCCGTCACCAGCAAAGGCTTCAAATTGGCGCGAGCCGCGTAGATAGCGGCGGTATAACCGGCAGGGCCTGATCCGAGGATCAGGAGCTGGGTGTGGCGGGTGGTTTGGCTCATGGGAAAAAGATGGGGACGCACGTCGGGCGCACAAGGGGTGACAGCCTACGGCCTTCACCCTATCAACACCCGTGAACAAGTTGGCACAATGCATCCATTCTAGGTTGCACCTTGGGGGTGCAGCCGGAATCTCAGAATTGACCCTAGACCCCGACAGGAGGTGCCTCTTTATGGCCATGTTGTCCAACCTGGATCTGATCCGCAGGGTCCCTTTGTTCTCCCTGTTGACTGCTGACCAGGCCCAGTCCATTGCGGACAGTGTCGTCAAGCGGCGCTTCAAGCGTGGGGAACTGATCGTCGAACAAGGGACGAAGTCCAATGCCCTGTTCATTCTGCTCAACGGACGCGCACGCGTCCTGACCGCGGACAACCGCGGCCGCGAGGTCATCCTGGCGGTGTTGCAGCCCGGCGACTATGTGGGCGAGATGAGCCTGATCGACAACGAACCGCATTCGGCCACCGTGCGTGCCGAGGTGCAGACCGACATGCTGGTGCTCGGCCGGTCGGACTTCGCCCGCGGCCTGCCCGAACCAAGCAGCCTGGCCTACGGCATCCTGCGCGGGCTGGTGGCGCGTCTGCGCAATGCGGACCGCCAGATCGAATCGCTGGCGCTGCTGGACGTCTACGGTCGCGTGGCTCGCACGCTGCTGGACATGGCCGAAGAAGAGAAGGGCGTGAAGATCATCCGCGGCAAGGTGTCCCGTCAGGACATGGCCAAGGTGGTCGGCGCGTCCCGCGAGATGGTCAGCCGGGTCATGAAGGACCTGGAGGACAAGGGCGTCATCGAGACCCTGGAGAACGGCTCCGTGGTGATCAAGGAACGCCTGCAACACGATTGAACATGTTCAGGGCGGGCTGCCCGGCAGATCCGGGGGATAGCTGCGTCACAATCGCACCATGAGCTTCCCCGGTTCCCTGCTGGGCGGCGATGACGCCGCCGCTGAGCTGTCCGATTCCCCGAACGACCGTCCGAGCGAACGCTCGGAACGGTCCTCCGAGCGTTCGGCCGATCGTCTGTCTGAACGTTCCTCCGAACGGTCATCGGATCGTCCTGCCCGCAAGCCGCGCAAGGCGGCCCCTGTGGCGCCCGTGCCCACCAGCCCGCTGCGCACCCCCATCTGGCTGCTGGCCAGTGCGATGGTGTGGGGTCTGGTGCTGCTGGCCATGCTCAGTCACGACAAGGCGGACAACGCCTTCAGCGTCGCCGCCGGTCAGGCCGTGACGCAAAACCGCATGGGCACCCTCGGCGCCTGGATTTCCGACCTGATGCTGTTCGGCTTCGGCTACTCCTGCTGGTGGCTGCTGCTGGTGAGCCTGCGCAGCTGGCTGGGATGCCTGGCGCGTCTGCTCCGGGCGGACGGTTCCACCGCGCCGACCCTGCGCGAACGTCTCCCCACGGCGGCCGGTGTGCTGCTGCTGATGTCCGCGAGCTGCGCCCTGGAATGGACCCGTCTGTACGGCTGGGAGCCGCATCTCCCTGGCCATGCCGGCGGCGTGCTGGGCTATTGGCTCGGCCCGCTGAGCATGAAGCTGCTGGGCTTCGACGGCTCGGCCGTGGTGTGGATCGCGGCCCTGGTGGTCGGTTTCTCGCTGGCGCTGAAGTTCTCCTGGCTGCGGGTGGCGGAAGACATCGGCGCCTGGCTGGAGCGGCTGCGTGAGAAGCGGGTCGTCAAACGCGAGATCGCCGAAGACAAGCGGGTCGGCAAGGTCGCCAAGCAGGAACGTGAAGCCGTGGTGGAGGTGGAACGTCAGGTGCTGGTGGAAGAACATGTGCCCATCTTGATCGAGCCGGCGGTGGTGGAAGTGCCCAAGTCCACCCGCGTGGCCAAGGAACGGCAGCAGACGCTGTTCATCGATCCGGCCGACACCAAGCTGCCGCAGGTCGATCTGTTGGACGCGCCGCCGCCGCGGGTCGAGACGGTCACGCCCGAGTCGCTGGAAATGACCAGCCGCATGATCGAGAAGAAGCTCAAGGACTTCGGCGTGGAAGTCCGTGTGGTGGCGGCCTCGCCGGGTCCGGTCATCACCCGCTATGAGATCGAGCCGGCCACCGGGGTCAAGGGCTCGCAGATCGTCAACCTGGCCAAGGATCTGGCCCGCTCGCTCAGCCTGACCTCCATCCGCGTGGTGGAAACCATCCCCGGCAAGAACTTCATGGCGCTGGAGCTGCCCAATGCGCGGCGCCAGACCATCCGCCTCTCGGAAATCCTCGGCTCGCAGGTGTATGCGGATGCCTCGTCGCCGCTGACCATGGGCCTGGGCAAGGACATCATCGGCCTGCCGGTGGTGGCCGACCTCGCCAAGATGCCGCACTGCCTCGTGGCCGGTACGACCGGTTCGGGCAAGTCGGTGGGCATCAACGCGATGATCCTGAGCCTGCTCTACAAGGCGGAAGCACGTGACGTCCGGCTGATCCTCATCGACCCGAAAATGCTGGAAATGAGCGTCTACGAAGGCATTCCCCATCTGCTGGCGCCGGTCGTGACCGACATGAAGCAGGCCGGCAATGCGCTGAACTGGTGTGTGGGCGAGATGGAGCGGCGCTACAAGCTCATGTCCAAGATGGGCGTGCGCAACCTGGCCGGCTACAACAAGAAGATTGCCGATGCGAATGAGCGGGAAGAGAAGATCCCCAATCCCTTCAGCCTGACGCCGGAAGAGCCGGAACCGCTGGACCGCCTGCCTCACATCGTGGTGGTGATCGACGAGCTGGCCGACCTGATGATGGTGGTCGGCAAGAAGATCGAAGAGCTGATCGCCCGTCTGGCGCAGAAGGCGCGGGCGGCCGGCATCCACCTGATCCTGGCTACGCAGCGTCCGTCGGTGGATGTGATCACCGGTCTGATCAAGGCCAACATCCCGACCCGGCTGTCCTTTCAGGTCAGCAGCAAGATCGACAGCCGCACCATCCTCGACCAGATGGGCGCCGAAGCGCTGCTGGGCATGGGTGACATGCTCTACATGGCCTCCGGTACCGGTCTGCCGGTGCGGGTGCACGGCGCCTTTGTCAGCGACGATGAAGTGCACCGCGTGGTCGAGTACTTGAAAGAGCAGGGCGGAGAACCCAACTACATCGAAGGCATCCTCGAAGGCGGCGTGCTGGACGATGCGGGTGGCGGCGACGGCCTGCCCGGCCTCGTGGCCGGTGGCGATGGAGAATCCGATCCGATGTACGACCAGGCGGTGGCCATCGTGCTGCAGCACAAGCGGGCGTCGATCTCGCTTGTGCAGCGCCATCTGCGCATCGGCTACAACCGGGCGGCCCGTTTGCTGGAGCAGATGGAGAAATCCGGCCTCGTCTCGGCGATGGCCACCAATGGCAACCGCGACATCGTGGTCCCCAAGCGGGACGAATGATGTCGCTTCACTGACCCAGATCCTTCATGTCCTTCCTGCGCTCTCTGCTCCTGCCGCTCGTCTCTTCCCTGGCGGGCTCATCGCCGCGCGCCGCCGCTGCTGCCGCCTCTCCCGCCCCCGCCATCGCCACCGCCACCGCCACCCGCATGATGGGCCGTGCCCTGGCCGGCGCCGCGCTGCTGGCCGCTGCCGGTCTGGCCCAGGCCGATGGCGTTGCCTCCCTGCAGCAGTTCGTCACCGAAGTGAAGAGCGGCCGCGCGACCTTCAACCAGGCGGTCACCGCGCCGGACGGCAAGCGCAAGAAGAGCACCACCGGCACCTTTGAATTCCAGCGCCCCAACCAGTTCCGGTTCAGCTACGACAAACCGGCGGAGCAACTGATCATCGGCGACGGCAAGAAGGTCTGGGTCTACGACCCCGACTTGTCCCAGGCCAGCGTGCGCAACATGGACCAGGCCCTGGGCGCGACCCCAGTGGCGCTGCTGGCCGGTGGCGACCTGTCCAAGGATTTCACCCTCAAGTCCCAGCCCGCCGAACAGGGCGTGGAGTGGGCCTTGGCCACGCCCAAGCGCAGCGACAGCGGCCTGCAGAGCCTGCGGCTGGGCTTTCGCGGTCGTGAGCTGGTGGCGCTGGAGATTGTGGATGCCTTCGGCCAGCGGTCGGTGATGCAGTTCAACTCGGTGCAGGTGAATGCCAAGGTGGCGCCGGAGCGTTTCCGCTTTGATCCGCCGGCCGGCACCGATGTGATGGAACAGCGCTGAGTGGCCACCGAGATCGGCGACCGAGCGGCATGAGCAACGCTTCCCTGTTCCCGGACGAGTTCGATCCGGTCCCCAGCGGTGCCGCCACACCGGCACCCGTGAGTGCGCATGCGCCGCTGCCTGAGCGGCTGCGCCCCCGCAAGCTGGAGGATGTGGTGGGCCAGCGGCATCTGCTGGGCGAAGGCATGCCGCTGCGGGTGGCGCTGGAAAGCGGCCGACCGCACAGCATGATCCTCTGGGGTCCGCCCGGCGTCGGCAAGACCACGCTGGCGCGGCTGATGGCCCAGTTCTTCGACGCCCAGTTCATTGCCATCTCCGCCGTGCTCGGCGGGGTGAAGGACATCCGCGAGGCGGTGGACCGCGCCCTGGCGGCTGCCGGGCAGGGGCGCCGCACCATCGTGTTCGTGGACGAGGTGCACCGCTTCAACAAGGCGCAGCAGGATGCCTTCCTGCCGCATGTCGAATCGGGCCTGTTCAGTTTCATCGGCGCGACGACGGAGAACCCGTCCTTCGAGGTCAACTCGGCGCTGCTCTCGCGCGCGACCGTCCATGTGCTGAAGGCCCTGGATGAGCAGGACATGCGCGAGCTGCTGCGCCGCGGGGGCGAGCTTCTCGGCAGCCCGCCACTGACCGAGACCGCCATCCAGCGGCTGATCGGTTATGCGGATGGCGATGCCCGCCGCCTGCTCAACACGCTGGAAACCGCCGCGCAATTGACGCCGCCCGGCACCTCGGAGATCGACGAGACGCTGCTGGAGCGCACCCTCGGGGAGCAATTGCGGCGGTACGACAAGGGCGGGGATCAGTTCTACGACGTGATCTCGGCGCTGCACAAGTCGGTGCGAGGCTCCAATCCGGATGCGGCGCTGTATTGGATGGTCCGCATGCTGGACGGCGGCGTGGATGCCCGCTACATCAGCCGGCGCCTGGTCCGCATGGCCAGCGAGGACATCGGCCTGGCCGATCCGCGGGCACTGCGCATCTGCCTGGATGCGGCAGAAACCTATGAGCGGCTGGGTTCGCCCGAAGGGGAACTCACGCTGGCGCAGGCAGCCGTCTACCTTGCCATCGCGCCAAAGTCCAATGCGGTCTATAACGCCTACAACCAGGTCAAGGCGCTGATCAAGCAGGACAGTTCCCGTCCGGTGCCGGTGCATCTGCGCAATGCGCCGACCCGGCTGATGAAGGAGCTGGGGTATGGGAAGGCCTACCGGTACGCCCATGATTTTCCCGGCGCCTATGTGGCGGGCGAGCAGTACCTGCCGGATGGACTGGAAGACCAGCGCTTTTACCAGCCGGTCCCTCGCGGACTGGAGCTCAAGATCGGCGAGCGTCTGAAGGAGCTGCGTCGTCAGGATGCGGTGGCCCGCGGTGAGCAGGATGACGCCACCGAGGCCTGAGGGGCAGGGCCGAGTCATGATGCGCGTGCTGGCATACATGCTCACCGCGTTCGTCGCTGTCGCGGCTGCGCCCGCCACCATGAGCGCGGCGCGAGTCACCCCTTCCGCGTCCATCCCGTCATCGTCCACCCCCTCGCCGCCCATCCCGGCAGCCTCGCTGGCAGCTCCCGCCACACCGATCAAGGCGTCACCGTCCGCCGCCGCCCGCCCGCAGGTGCTGCCGCCGGAGGGTCCCACCCTGACCCGCATCCGCGACACCGGCGTGCTGGTCATGGGCTATCGCCCTGCGTCGCTGCCGTTCTCCTATCTGGATGCGCAGCTCAAGCCCATCGGCTACACCGTGGAGCTCTGTGACCGGATCATCCAGGCCCTGAAGGTCCGCCTGAACCTGCCCGATCTGGAAGTGCGGCGTGTCGCCGTCGGCTCCGCCACCCGGCTGCCGATGGTCACCAACGGCACGCTGGATCTGGAATGCGGCATCACCACCAACACGGCCGAGCGGGCCCGCAGCCAGGCGTTCTCCCTGACCATCTTCGTCGCCGAGACCCGCCTCATGACCCGCAATGGCGAGCGGGTGCAAAGCCTGTCCGAACTGCGCGGACGTCCGGTGGTGAGCACCATCGGCACCACCAGCATCCAGCACCTGGCGGCGGTGAATGAACAGCAGCAGCTGGGCATTCGCATCGTCGCCGGCCTGGATGATCCGGATGCCTTCCAGTTGCTGCGCAGCGGTCGTGCCGAAGCGTTTCTGATGGACGACGTGCTGCTGCGCAGTCTTCTGGCGCAGCAGGGTGCGGCGGTGTCGGCGCGCGACTATGTGGTGTCGGACCGGGGACTCACGGTGGAGCCTTATGCCATCGGGCTGAACCGGGACGATCCGGCGTTCAAGGTGATGGTGGACGAGACGATCGCAGGCCTGTATCGCACCGGCGAGATCTTCAGCATCTACCGCCGCTGGTTCGAATCGCCGCTGCCCAATTCGGGCGTCAATCTGCAGTTGCCGATGAGCCCGGCGCTGCGGCGGGTGATCGGGCAGCCGACCGATTCCCCGGACCCGGCACGGTACCGCTGAGAAGCCGGGGCCTTCGTCCTCAGGCCGCCGCGCTCAGGGCGCGACCTTCCGCGATCGCAACAACGTCCGCAGCGGCCGCGCCAGCCGCACCAGGAAGCCTCGCCATTGACGACGCCGTCGCGCCCGGGCCGCTGGCGCATACGCTTCGCTCGCCAGCACCCGCACTTCGACTTCGGTGCCGCCCTCCGGCCGATTGCGGATCCGCAGGCTGCCATGCAGCCGACGCGCCCGCTCGAACATGCCTTTGATGCCGTGGTGCCCGGGCCGTCCGTCGGCGCTCGTGAATTCGGTCGGTACCCCGGTGCCGTCATCCACGATGCGCAGGGTCATCCGCCGCGGCTCGAAGTGCAGCCAGACGCCCAGTTGCGTCGCGCCCGCATGCCGCACCGCATTGCTCAGGGCTTCACGTCCGATCATCAGCAGTTCGTCCTGCACCGTCGGCCGCAGGGCGCGCTCCACCCCCTGCACATCCACCTGGATGGTGATCCGTCCGTCGCCATGGGCGGACGCGGCCGTGGTCAGGTCTTCGCTCAACGGACCGAAATGGTGGCGCAGGTCGGAGACCCGATCCCGCGCGGCCAGCAGCAGACGCTCCGCATTGCCCAGGGCGCGCTCCAGCCGGTCGTTCAGTTCCGGCTCCTTGACCCGACGCGCCACGCCATTGAACTGCAGCACCAGGCCTTGCACGCCCTGCAGCAGGGTGTCGTGCAATTCCCGGGCGATGCGCTCCCGTTCCCGCAGCCGTTCCTCCATGCGCCAGCGCACCTGCTGCGCAATGGCGCGGGTGCGCATGCGATACGCGCCCCAGCCCAGCAGCAGCGTCAGCACGACCACACCCACCGCGAAACCGCGGGTCTGCGTCCAGGTCGGCGCAATCTGGAACTCCAGCACCGCGCCGCGGGTGTCCCAGACGCCGTCACCGTTGGCGGCGATCACCTGAAAGCGGTAGGACCCCGGCGACAGGTTGGCGTAGGTGGCCTCGCGGGCATTGCCGGCTTCATGCCAGTCCGGATCCACCCCTTCCAGCCGATACCGGAAGCGGGCGCGGTCCGCAGCCGCCAGCGTGATGGCGGTGTAACTCAGGGTCACGTGGCGGGTGCCGGCCGGCAGCGTGAGCCCCGCGTCGGCGCGGAACAGCTGCTCGCCGCTGCGCAGTGCGTGAATCTCGGTCAGCGGCGGCTGGTTGTTGCGCGGCACGGTGGCGGGATCCAGCCAGGCGACCCCGCGGTTGGTGGCAAACCACAGCCGGCCGCGTCGATCTCGCAGCGCTGTCGGCACCATCACGGCCTGCAGCGCGATACCAGGGAGGCCATCGCGACGGTCAAACAGACGGTAACTGAGCGGAGTGCCGGGGCGGGCGGAGAACTCCCGCAGGTCTTCGCCGCGCACCTGCACCACGCCGCGTCCTCCGTTGAGCCAGACATCGCCGGTCAGGGATTCAACGATGCCGGTGACGTGGCCATAGACCGCATCCACGCTTTGCGTCAGGGTGGTGAAGCGGCGGCCGTCGAAGAAGGCGACGCCGTTTTCGCCGGCCACCACCACGCGTCGTTCGGTCACGCTGATGGCCGTGGCCCGGCCGATGGCCAGGCCGTCCCGATGGGTCCAGCGGGTCAGGGCGTCGTCGCTCCAGCGCAGCACCTCGTCTTCCTGGGCCATCCACAAGGCGCCGTCGGGGCCCAGCGTCATCGTCTGCGGGGCGTGCAGTTCCCGCAGTCGCGGGTCGAGCTTCACCCCGTCCGGCGTGGCCAGGTAGAGGCCCTGGTCCTCCACCGAGATCCAGATGCCGCTGCCGCCGTCGGGCAGGGCCGCCAGCGTGTTGCCGTCGCGCAGGGCGGGGGGCATGGGAATCTCGCGGGTGGCGACGGCATCCCGGCGGATCAGCCGGCCGTTGCTCATCCACCAGAGGGCGCCGTCGGCGGCGCGCAGGGTGTCCCGCGCCGGCAGTGGGCCGCGCCATTCGCGCAGCGGGCCGGGCGGGTCGGCCTCCAGGGCCGTCTGGGCGTTGGCCGCGAGCATGCCGTCGCCGTGGGGCACCAGCACGAATCCGCGCAGGGGCGCGCCGGAGAGATCGGCCAGATCATGCAGCCGCGTGCGCTGGAAGCTGGCCAGACCGTTGTTGCTGCCGACCCAGACGGTGCCTTCGCGGTCTTCGATCACCGGCACCACGACCGGTGAACTCAGCCCCTGCTCGCGCTCGAAGCGTTGAGGCTGGTCCTGCGGGCCGACGGAGCGGCCGGTGGGAATCGCTGAGGCCGAGGGCAGGCGCCAGACGCCGGACCCTGCGACGGTCAGCCATACCGAACCGTCGCGGGCAAACAGCAGTTGCTTGGCGGTGGCGAAGGCGGGTGGGAGGCGGGCGTCGCGGGGCGTGGGCGGCGCGAGGAGGGTGGAGGCGGCAGGGCTGGCGGACGGGGAAGATGCCGGCGATGTTGCCGATGCAGCCCCAGGCGCCTCATCAGCCGCCACCGCGTCACGGGTTGCGGACGCGGTCAGGTCCGGCAAGGGCCGCGTCCCCTGCAAGCCCTCGCTGATCCACAGCCGCCCATCCAGGTCTTCCGCCACCACCGCCGAGCGCGACACCGGCAGACCCGGATCGCGGAACTGCCGCTCGCCGGGCAGCAGATACAGCAACCGGCGGGAGGTGCACACCCACAACACGCCGCGGCGGTCCACATGGACGTAATCGACCGCGCTGTCGTGGAAGTTCCAGTCGGCTCCGATGATGCGCCACTGGCCGTCCAGGTAACGGGCCAGACCGGTGCCGGCAGCGGCCCAGAGCGCGCCGTCCCCCGTCTGCGCGAAATGCAGGATACGGCCGTTCGGCAGACCGTCGCGCACGCTGAAGGCCTCCACATGGCCGTCGTGCAGACGAGCTGCGCCGCCGCCGTAGAAGCCCAGCCAGATGTCGCCGTCGGGCATCAGCTTGAGCGCGTTGATGTTGGTGGAGGGCAGGCGCTGCCCTTCGCGCAAGGGGTAGGGCGAGAACCGCAGGCCGTCGAAGCGGAACAGACCCATGCCGGTGCCCAGCCACAGCAACCCATTGGCGCCTTGTTCGAGCGTCCAGATGTCGGCCGGCGCGCCGTCGTTCACGGCCAGCGGAGTGAAGGCGTAGTCCTGGATGCCGGTGGCGGGCAGGGGGGGCACGTCGCGTGGCGGAGGATGGAGGATGCTCCGTGCCGAGTTTGGTGACGCCTGCGGCCTGGAGTGCGGCGCGGATTGCGCAGGCGCCGATTCCGGTGCCGCCAGCGCTCCAACGCCTGCCAGCGCGCCCGCCACCATCAGCAGCAGCGCATGAAGCGCCGGGAGCGGCCGCAAGGGCTGTCGCGCCGACCCCCTGACAGGTCGCAGTGGGCGCGGCCCGGCGCTGGACGCGTCGGGCACTTCGGACGCGTCGATCAGATCGGCAGGAGCGCGCAGGGCAGGGAGAAGAAGTTGCAACGGCATGGACGGGATCCGCCGGCGAGTATGCCACCCCCCTCCCGTTCGCTGGGCGGGTGGCGGGCGGCATGGCGCTTGCCAAGTTCCTGGCATCGGGATCATCCGGCGACCCGCCGAATGGTCAGGCCTTCACCTTTTTCAGGAGACTGCAATGAACGATTCCAAGCCGCGTGATGCCAATCTGGATCCGATCACCAAGGCGCCGGGCGCCCATCCGGTGGGGACCGGCGTCGGTGCTGCCGTGGGCGGCATGGCCGCCGGCGCTGCGGCCGGCACGGTCGTGGGCCCGGTGGGCACGGTGGTGGGTGCTGCCGTCGGCGCTGTGGTCGGCGGGCTGGCCGGCAAGGGCGTGGCCGAGGCGATCGACCCGACCGCCGAACAGGTCTACTGGAAGGACAACTACGCCCAACGTCCATATGTGGAGCAGGGCACCACCTACGACGACTACGGCCCCGCCTACGCCTATGGCGTGGACGCCTTCAGCCGTTATCCGGACCGCGAATTCGAGGACTTCGAAAGCGAACTGCACCGCGACTGGGGCGGCCAGCGCCGCGGCTCTTCGCTGGAGTGGGATCGCGCCCGTCCGGCCGCACGCGATGCGTGGCAGCGGGTGAAGGAAAACTCGGGCATGCCCCCGTCCACTCGTTGATGTGAACCGGACCTCACTTGTCGATGTCATCGACTGACGTCCGTGGGGTGACCTCCATGTGCCGCCCCGACGTCAACCCTGACGCGCGGCGTCGTTCAGATGCCGATGTGTCAGAAGGCGCCGGCCGCTCCCTCAGGGACGGCCGGCGCATGCATTCATGAAACGCCCGACATGAAGCGCCTGATGTCAGCGCCTCAGCACCGCAACGTTCACGAAGCGCTCGAAGCGGGCGCTGACGCAGCCGGGGCCGCATCAAACAGCTGCGCCGGGTCCTGATCCGACTCCCGCGTCGGGCCGTCCGTACCGGTCGTGTCCAGGTTTTGCAGCATCTCGGTGGCCTTGTCGAGGTCGCGCGCTTCTTCCTTGTCGAGGAAAGCGGTCACCGTCACCGGGAAGAAGATCACCACCGCCACCAGCAGCAACTGCATCAGCACCCACGGTATCGACCCCAGATAGATGTCGCTGGACGACACCTTTCGGGGCAGGGCGCCACTCTTGAACAGCGAATCGGCAATCCCGCGCAGGTAGAACAGCGCAAAGCCGAAGGGCGGATGCATGAAGCTGGTCTGCATGTTCACGCAGAGCATCACGCCAAACCACACCAGGTCGATGCCCATCTTGTGAGCGACCGGCGCCAGCAGCGGCAGGATGATGAAGGCGATCTCGAAGAAGTCGAGGAAGAACGCCAGGAAGAAAATGAAGACGTTCACCGCGATCAGGAAGCCGACCTGACCGCCGGGCAGATGGGACAGCTGATGCTCGATCCACGCCCCGCCTTCCACGCCCTGGAAGACCAGCGAGAAGGTGCGCGAACCGATCAGGATGAACACCACCATCGCGGTGATGCGCATGGTCCCCTGCATCGCCCCGCGCAGCAGCGGCCAGTTCAGTCGTTTGTGCAGGGCGGCGAGCAGGAAGGCGCCCACCGCGCCCATGGCACCCGCCTCGGTCGGCGTGCAGATGGCGGTGTTGAGACCCGGCAGGCCGCCCATCGAGCCCAACACCGCAAAGATCAGCACGGCGGACGGCACGATGCCCCGCAGGCATTTGCGCCACAAGGCCCAGCCCTGCAGGGTGCGCGCTTCTTTCGGCACACCCGGCACATGGTGCGGCTTGAAGCGCGCCAGCAGGAAGGTGTAGAGCGCGAAGATCAGCACCTGCAGCAGCGACGGGCCCCAGGCGCCCTTGTACATGTCTCCCACCGGACGCCCGAGTTGATCGGCCAGCACCACCAGCACCAGTGAGGGCGGCACCAACTGCGTGATGGTGCCCGAGGCCGCCAGCACGCCAGTGGCATAGCGCATGTGATAGCCGTAGCGCATCATCACCGGCAGCGAGATCATCGCCATCGCGATGACCTGACCGGCCACGGTGCCGGTGATGGCGCCCAGGATGAAGCCGACGATGATCACCGAATAACCGAGCCCGCCCCGCACCGGGCCGAAGAGTTGGCCCATGGAATCGAGCATGTCCTCGGCCAGCCCGCATTTCTCGAGCACCGCGCCCATGAGGGTGAAAAAGGGAATGGCCAGCAGCAGGTCGTTGGACAGGATGCCAAAGACGTTCTGCGGCAGGGCGGACAGGAATTCCGGCGGAAACCAGCCCTGGCTGACCGCATACAACCCGCAGGCCAGGCCTAGCGCGGCCAGCGAAAAGGCGACCGGAAATCCGATCAGCATGATGAGGATCAACCCCGCGAACATCAGCGGGGGAAACAGCTCCATCGAGATCATTGCAGGGGCCTCTCGTAATGGGTGTCCATCTCGAGACGGTGCCCCAGCCAGGCAAAGCGCTTGATCAGTTCCGAGATGCCTTGCAGTGCCAGCATCGCAAAGCCGAGCGGCAGCAGCGCGGCGGCCGGCCAGCGGATCAGTCCGCCAGCATTGCCGGAGACTTCACCGCTGGTGAACAGCTTCCACAGGTAGCCGGTCAGGCCCAGCGTCTGCACGCTGTCTTCCGGCCGCATGCCGGTGGTCAGCTTGACCAGAAAGAACTGCCAGGACAGCCATGCGGCCCAGAGCACCACCGGCAGCAGGAAGACCACCAGGCCGAAGGTGTCGATGAACACCTTGCCCCGGCCAGGCAGCCGGCTATAGATCAGGTCCACCCGCACATGCTCATTCAGGCGCAAGGCTTGCGCCGCGCCCAGCATCACGCAGGCGGCGAACAGGTACCACTGGATTTCGAGGAAGGCGTTGGAGCTGAAGTCCAGGCCGTAACGGACCACCGCATTGGTGGCGCTGATGAGGCAGGACAGCAAAACGGCCCAGGCGGCGAGGGTGCCGAAGCGGTCGTTCAGGTTGTCGATGCCCCTGGCGAGTGCAAGCAGGGCATTCAAGGCAGGTCAGTCTCCAGTCGGACCCTCGACAGGTGGGGTCCTTCAGGGCCGTGGATCGGTCCTGCGGAGACTGTAGCCAGGGATGGGGAGGCCGCGAAGCAAATCCCGCGCGGGTGCGGGAAAGTCCTCCCCTGTCCTGGGGCGCGTACGAGGGACACGCCGGTATACGCCGGTATACGCCGGTATACGCCGGAGTGAACCTCGGTACGCCGGACACCCTCAGAGCTGCGTGGCGGCGGCGAAGAGTTTGGCCGCGCGGGCGCCGGAGCGGCAGAAGGCCAGCACCGGGGTCGGCAGTTCGTCGATCAGCTGGCGCATCGCCTGAATCTCTTCCGGCGACTGGTAGCCCCCCTGGACCGGCAGGAACCGGTAGGCCAGACCGGCCGCCTCGGCGGCGGCCTGCATCTGGGCGCTGGTCGGCTGGTCCGGCCCGCCTTCGAAGTCCGGGCGATTGTTGATCACGCTTTTGAAACCGGCCTGCGCCAGCGCGGACATGACGTCCGGGGTGATCTGCGGAGCAACGCAGAAGTCCTGCGTCAGTTGTTGCACGGTCAGTTCCATGAGGACTCCTGAAGGGGGGGCGTGAGGCTGGGGAGCGATCAGCCGGCCAGCGCAGCTTTGACGGCGGCGGAGACCAGGCCCATGTCGGCTTTGCCCGCCAGCTGGGTCTTGACCGCGCCCATCACCTTGCCCATGTCGCCGGGGCCCTTGGCACCGAGCTCAGCCACGATGGCGTTGACGGCGGCCTGGATCTCTTCCTGGCTCAGGCGCTGCGGCAGGTAGGCCTCCAGCACCTTCACTTCGGCGGTTTCCTTGTCGGCCAGATCCTGGCGACCGGCGGCGCTGAACTGGCTGATGGCATCCTTGCGCTGCTTGATCAGCTTGTCCACGATGCTCACCAGGGTGGTGTCATCCACCTCGATGCGCTCGTCCACTTCCTTTTGCTTGACGGCGGCCAGCAGCATGCGGATGGTGCCCAGACGCTCGCTGTCCTTGGCACGCATGGCGGTCTTCATGTCTTCGGTGATTTGTTCTTTGAGGCTCATGGGCATCTCTCCGTGGGAATCATGAATAAGTTCGGCCCGATAAAGCAAAAAAGCCCGCGGCAGCGTCCTGCGCGGGCTTTTTTTGCTGTTCGGGCCGCTGGTCAGCAGCGCGGAATCAGTACAGCTTCTTGGGCAGCTGCATGCTGCGCACGCGCTTGTAATGACGCTTCACCGCGGCGGCCTTCTTGCGCTTGCGCTCGGCGGTCGGCTTTTCGTAGAACTCGCGGGCGCGCAGCTCGGTCAGCAGGCCCAGCTTTTCGATGGTGCGCTTGAAGCGGCGCAGGGCCACGTCGAACGGCTCGTTTTCTTTGACGCGAATGGTGGTCATGAAAAAAGAATTCCTTCAAATAGCGCTCGGTGTTCGCAAGGATCGCTGCCAACCGAAACCATGAACCTGCTCGAAAGCCTGTTCTTGCCTCTGTCAGCCGGGCTCTCGAAGCGGAGTATCCGGATTCCGCTTCCGAATCGACGCGCAGGGTTTGCCAGCAAAGACGCGGATTCTAGCCTTAAATTTTGGGGCTGACCACCAAACTGCATAAATCGGTCTGTCGCACCACCGTGGGAAGGAGGTGGATGCCGGAACAAGCGCACATTTGAGAGCGCTAGCCCCCGCGCTGGCGGTGGTGGATGGCTCCGGGAGAGATGGTATCGTGCCCGATTCCTCCTGGTGACATCCCGGGGCGCGCGCAGAACCAAAAGTTCGCATGGCATTCACGGCGTGAGGGCGCTTCCCTCTCCCGCGTCTGTCCGCACCCGGGGCCCGCGCTAGGATGCGGAGCCCCAAGCTTAGGGGGAGCCAGGCCGGATCTTCGCCGCCAGGTCTTCCCCGGCTCGGTCAGTCCCTCTACATTCAACCCATCCACCATTCGACCGCCAGGCCCATCCTGGCCCGGCCCGTCCCATGGAATTTCCTGCCGCCGCGTCCTCTGCGCCTGCCAGCTTCGATGCCTGGCTCGCCACCCTTGGGGCGCCTCAGGCGCCGGTGGCCACGGCGCTGCTCAGTCTGATGGAGCCGACCGGTGCCTGTGTCACCGTCAAGTCCATGGCCACCGGACGTTATGTGTTTGCCAGCCCCGGCATGGCGGAGCTGTTCGGCCGCAGTGAGGATGGCGTCGTCGGCAATACCGACAACGAGCTGATGCGGGTGGATGAAGTGCAAGCCATGCGCCGGGCCGAGCAGGCCACCTTGGCGCAGCGCAGCGTGGTGAGTTCCGAACACCGGCTGGAGCTGGGCGGTCGGCGCCGGGAAGTGACGGTGACCCGCATCCCGCTGGGCACCGAACACCTGATGGCCCTGTGGAGCGACAAGACCGAAGAGCGCCATCGCGAATCGCACCTGCAGCGCGCGCTGCAGCAGCTGGAGCAGCAGCAGAAGTCGCTGGAGCAGATGCGCCGCGAACTGCAGCAAGGCAGTGGCCGGGATGAAGTCTCCGGTTTGTACATGCGTGCGCAGTTCGACGATCAACTGCTTCGCGAGATCGATCTCTCGACTCGTGAGCATCGTGAATTCACGCTGGTCCTGATTGCACTCGATGCGCAGGCAGCCGGGGATGGCGAGCCGTTGGGAGCCGAAGCCCGCACCCGGTTGCTCGAAGGGCTGGGCCGGATGCTGCGCGCCAACACGCGTGCCATGGATGCCGCCTGCCGCGTGGGCGAGGACCTGTTTGCAGTGCTGCTGTCGGGCGTGGGTCTGGCCACCGCCCATGCACGCATGGAGCAACTGCGTCGGCAATGCCATGCGCAGATCGTGGTGCTGCATGGCCAGGACCTGGGCCTGTCCCTCTCGATGGGTGTGGCCAGTTTCCCGCACACCGCCTCCCGTCAGGAAGAGCTGCTGCATGCCGCCGAAATGGCGGTGAAGGAAGCGCAGCGCCGCGGTGGCAATCAGGTGGTGCTGGCGTCGATTCCGTTTGGATTGGGTGGCTAAGCCAGTAGCTGCTGAATCCGCGCCCACTCTTCCGGCGTGACCGGGGTGATCGACAAGCGATTGCCCGGCTGCAGGGTGCGCATGCCTGCCAGCAGCGGGTCCGCCTTCATCTCCGCCAGCGGCAGCAGCCGTGTCTTGCGCACGAAGCGCACATCCACATGCACCCAGCGTGGGGACTGCTTGATCGACTTCGCGTCGAAGTAGGGGCTCGCCGGATCGAACTGCGTCGCGTCGGTGTAGGCCAGTCGGCTCACTTCAGCGAAGCCGGCGATGCCGGGTTGCGGGCAGGAGGAGTGATAGAACAAGACCCCGTCACCCAGCCGCATGGCGTCGCGCATGAAGTTGCGCGCCTGATAGTTGCGAACGCCAGTCCAGGGCAGGGTGCCTGCGGCTTCCAGATGGTCGATGGAGGCTTCGTCCGGCTCGGACTTCATCAGCCAATACTGAGGACTCGTCTGGGGGAGGGTCATGAAGAGTAAGAGGTGTCCACAGCGAACCGTGAGTCGCATTCCTGAACCCTAGGGGTACAGGTGGGCGAGGTCAGCAAAGCTTCGGGTTCATCTGACGCGAGACGCTCACACCAGCCTTGCAATGTTCCAAGCCCTTGCTCGCGAAAGCATCGGTTCAAGGAAATATAAAACTCACGCGAACGCGGTGGACAGGAGTGATTCTACGCCGGTGCGGACCACTCAGAGCAGTTGCCCATCTTGCGCAAGGGCTTCATCGATGCGCTTCATCAAGACATCGATTTCGGGTAGGGATTCTGTAGCGGTCGCATTCGTCCCGGCGAGGTCGGCGGGCGAGCCAGACGAGACCTGCGAGGAGTGCGCCGATGGAGTGGCCTGCGCCGCCGCGTCACTCAGCGAGAACGCCAGATTCAGCGCCGCCAGCACCGCAATGCGCTCGCGCGCCTTGATCTTGCCCGAGTCACGGATGGCGCACATTTCCTTGTCCACCCGCGACACCGCCTTGCTCAGCGCGGCCTCGCCGCCTTCGGGGCAGCCCAGCAGGTAGCTCTGACCCATGATGGTGACTTCCATTTGCTTCATGTGTCGCTCTTCTGCGAGTCAGTGGATTCGAGGGGCAGGCGGTCAAGCAGGGCATCCACACGGGCGCGCGCCGCAGCGAGTCGGGAGCGGAGACTGTCGCGCTCCACCGTCAGGGCCTGGACCTGTTCCTGGAGCAGGCTGTTGGTCCGCGTGAGCTCTTCATGGCGTACGAGCAGGCGCTCCACACGATCGACAAGGTCGTTCAAGCTGGGCATGGTGGCAGGAGTCCGTCAGATAAATCGATGTGGCTTCGCGGCCATGGCAATTGTAGGCGGCGCGACCCGTTCGGCGGGCTCAACGGGCCCCAGCCAGGGGGGCGCTGTCACATTCGGAAACGACTGCGCAGCGCTCGCACCAGGGGCGGCGCGCCTGACACACATAGCGCCCATGCAGGATCAGCCAATGGTGGGCATCGACCATGAATTCATCGGGCACCCGCTTCAGCAATTGCTGCTCGACCTCCAGCACGTTCTTGCCAGGTGCGAGACCGGTGCGATTGCTGACCCGGAAGATGTGGGTGTCCACCGCCATGGTGGCTTCTCCGAAGGCGACGTTCAGCACGACATTGGCGGTTTTGCGACCGACGCCGGGCAGGGCTTCGAGCGCTTCGCGGCTGCGGGGCACCCGGCCGCCATGCTGGTCAACGAGGATGCGGCAGGTGGTGTAGAGGTTGCGCGCCTTGGTCTTGTACAGACCGATGGTCTTGATGAAGTCCGCCAGCCGTTCCTCGCCGAGGTCGAGGATCTTCTGCGGCGTATTGGCCACCACAAACAGCCGGCGCGTGGCCTTGTTGACGCCCACATCGGTGGCCTGGGCCGACAACAGCACGGCAGCCAGCAACTCGAAGACGCTGGCGTATTCCAGTTCCGTCTGTGGAGAGGGATTGGCCCGGCGCAAGGTCTCGAAAAAGGTCTGGATCTGCTGACGGTTCATCGTTCAGGGCTTTTCGGTCCGGGCACGGTTCTGGATCAGCTCAAGCACCACGCTTGGCCCTTGCGCGCGCCAGGGCGGCTTCGATCACGGCGCGTTTGCGGTCGAGCTGCACCGGATCGGTCAGCTTGGACACCTCTTCCAGATGCTCCAGCTTGTGCTGCGCCTTGGCTTCCAGCGCCTCGTCATGCTCGCGCTGCTGCCGCACCACACGCAGTTCATGGGCGCGATAGCGGCTGCGGGCCACGTCCGCCTGCGCCGGGCTCCAGGCATCCCAGCCGGTGCGCCCCGGGGTGACATCCTTGAGGGAGATGCAGTCGACCGGGCAGACCGGAATGCACAGCTCACAGCCGGTGCAGTCTTCTTCCAGCACCACATGCATCTGCTTGTTGCTGCCCAAAATCGCATCCACCGGGCAGGCCTTGATGCACAGCGTGCAGCCGATGCACCAATCTTCATCAATCACCGCCAGACGCAGCGGGCCCTCCGCGCCATGCTCCGGATTCAGGGGCACGACCGGCTGACCGGTGACGGCTGCCAGCCGGCGGATGCCTTCCGCGCCGCCGGGCGGGCACTGGTTGATCGGTGCCTCGCCGTGGGCGATGGCATGGGCGTAGGAATGGCAGTCGGGATAACCGCAGCGGGTGCACTGCGTCTGCGGCAAGGCCTGGTCCAGTTGATGGACCAGAGCCTCCAGGGCTTGGGAATTCACTCGGTCGTCTGGCGCTGGCGGCCGGTCCGGGAGGACGGGCGCCGGGGCGCGGCTGTCTGATGCAACGGGGCTGCATCGTACTTGGCAATGAAGTCCCGCACGGTGGGATACACCTTCTCGCGCCAGCGGCGTCCGGAGAAGATGCCGTAGTGACCGGCGCCGACGGCATCGTAATGCCGCTGATGCTCCGGTGCGATGCCGCTGCACAGCTCGTGTGCCGCCCGGGTCTGGCCGGCACCGGAGATGTCGTCGAGCTCACCTTCCACCGTCAGCAGGGCGGTCTCGTGGATGTCCTGCGGGCGCACCCGCTGACCGCCCACCTCCCAGGTGCCGTTGACCAGGGCAAAGTCCTGGAAGACGGTGCGGATGGTGTCCAGGTAATACTCCGCCGGCATGTCCAGCACCGCGTTGTATTCGTCGTAGAAGCGGCGGTGGGACTCGGCGCTGTCGTCGTCGCCGCGCACAAGGTCCAGGAAGTAGTCGTAGTGCGAGGTGAGGTGGCGGTCCGGATTCATCGCCACAAAACCGGTGTGCTGCAGGAAGCCGGGATAAACACGGCGGCCTTCGCCCGGGTAGTTGGTCGGCACCCGGTGGATCACGTTGTTTTCGAACCAGCTGTAGCTCTTGTTCATCGCCAGGTTGTTCACGGCGGTGGGACTGCGGCGAGCATCGATCGGGCCGCCCATCATCGTCATCGAGCGCGGCGTGGTCTCGCCGTTGCTGGCCATCAGCGAAATCGCCGCCAGCACCGGCACCGTCGGTTGGCAGACGGAGATGACGTGGCAGTCCGGGCCCACGTGGCGGATGAAGTCCTGCACGTAGTAGATGTAGTCGTCCAGGTGGAAGGCGCCCTGGTCGAGCGGCACCATGCGGGCATCGGTCCAGTCGGTGATGTAGACCTTGTGATCCTTCAGCAGCTGGCGCACCGTGTCCCGCAGCAGGGTGGCATGGTGGCCGGAGAGCGGGGCCACCACCAGCACGGTGGGCTGGGATTTCATCTTGGCCAGGACGGTTTCGTCGTCGCTGTAGCGCTTGAAGCGCAGCAGGCGGCAGAAGGGTTTCTCCAGCGCCACGAGTTCCTGCACGGCCACGTCAACGCCGTCCACCTGCACTGACGGAATGTTGAATTCCGGTTTTTCGTATTCCTTCGCCAGCCGGTGCATCAGGTCCAGGCCTGCAGACAGGCGTTGGGAGGCCGGCATATGGGAGAAGGGCGACAGCGGATGGCTGTAGAGCTTGGCAGCAGCGCTCGCGAATTCGGCGAACGGGCTCATCAGCGCGCGCTGGGTTTCATAGAGCTGGTAAAGCATCTGGCGACCCCTACGGAAAAGCGGTGGACCTGGGCGTGGATCTTGACGTCGACCCGGACGAACGCCCTGGTCATTGTGCAATGCAGCAATTCTAGGACGCAAGCGGGTTCAGTGTCCGCCGCGAATGCGACATCCGTGCGCGGAGCAGGGGGGGGAAGGTCGCTTGCCGCGGCTTTCCGTCACACATTGGATCAAAAAAAAGGGCCGGCCCGCGGTGGCGGACCGGCCCTTGCATCGGTCGGAGGTGGCTTTTAACCCTTCTTCACAGCTGCAATCGCAGCCGCCACCGCCTTGATGTTCTTGCTGTTCAGCGCGGCCACGCAGATGCGGCCCGAATCCACACCATAGATGCCGAACTCGCTGCGCAGGCGCTGCATCTGTTCCACGCTCAGGCCGGAGTAGCTGAACATGCCCTTCTGGCGGGTGATGAAGCTCAGGTCGTCGGTAATGCCAGCGGCCTTGAGTTCCTGCACCAGCGCCTCGCGCATCTGGCGGATGCGCACCCGCATGCCGCCCAGTTCCTCTTCCCACTGGGCGCGCAGGGCCGGGGTGGACAGCACCGTGGCCACCACCTGGGCGCCGTGCGTCGGCGGGTTGGAATAGTTGGTGCGGATGACGATCTTGAGTTGGCTCAAGACTTTGGTGGTCTCTTCCGCGGTGCTGCACACCACGCTCAGGGCGCCCACCCGCTCGCCGTACAGCGAGAAGCTCTTGGAGAAGCTGGTGGACACGAAGAAGTCCAGGCCGGCGGCCAGGAACTGCCGGACCACCGCGCCGTCTTCGGCGATGCCTTCGCCAAAGCCCTGGTAAGCCATGTCCAGGAAGGGCACCAGGCCAGCCGTCTTGACGGCATTCACCACTTGTTCCCACTGGGCGCTGGTCAGGTCGTAGCCGGTCGGGTTGTGGCAGCAGGCATGCAGCACGACGATGGTGCCAGCGGGAGCGGCCTTCAGCGCAGCCAGCATGCCGTCGAAATGGATGCCCCGGTTCGCGGCGTCGTAGTAAGGGTAGGTCTCGACCGTGAAACCGGCGTTGGTGAACAGCGCGCGGTGGTTTTCCCAGGACGGGTCGGAAATCAGCACCTTGGCCGACGGGTTGAGTTTCTTCAGGAAGTCCGCGCCGACCTTCAGGCCACCGGTGCCGCCCAGCGCCTGCACCGTGGCGACGCGCTTGTTCTTCACCACATCGGAATCGGCACCGAACACCAGGTGTTGCACCGCCTGGTCATAGGCGGCGATGCCATCGATGGGCAAGTAGCCGCGGGCCTTGGGCGCCGCCAGCATCTGTGCTTCCGCGGCGGCCACGCAGGCCAGCAGCGGCAGCTTGCCGTTGTCGTCGTAATAGACGCCCACGCCCAGATTCACCTTGTTGGGATTGGGGTCGGCATTGAATTGCTCGTTGAGCCCCAGGATGGGGTCGCGGGGGGCCATGGCGACGGCGGCGAACAGGGACATGAGGTTTCCTGACAGGTGTGCTGACACTACGCTGGCATGAGCGGCGGCGAGAATATGCGCCGCAACCCAGCCAACCAGGCAGAGAAGCAGAGAAGCAAATAAGAGCTTGACGGGTTTGCTACGCTGTACCGTTGCTTGCCCAACGCAGCCTGCCGATTGTAGGCAGGGAATGCTTGTTGCCCAGGGATTACCCGATGAGTCGTACCACTGTTGCCAAGACCCTTGCCGCCGCCCGTGGTGGCGCCATGTCCGCGTCTGAAGCCGATGCCCTCGGGCCCGGCCCGGAGGCGGCCGGCGCCGGGGCGGAGCCGCCGAAGGGCGAATTCGTTGCTTTCGAAGGCTCTCCCTTCCAGCTGTTCCAGCCCTATCCGCCGGCGGGGGATCAGCCCACGGCCATCCAGCAGCTGGTGGAAGGGGCGCAGGACGGCCTGAGTTTCCAGACGCTGCTGGGCGTGACCGGTTCGGGCAAAACCTTCACCATGGCCAACACCATCGCCCGCCTGGGTCGACCGGCCATCGTGTTTGCGCCCAACAAGACCCTGGCTGCGCAGCTCTACAGTGAATTCCGGGAGTTCTTCCCGAAGAATGCGGTGGAGTATTTCGTCAGCTATTACGACTACTACCAGCCCGAAGCCTATGTGCCGCAGCGCGACCTGTTCATCGAAAAGGACAGCGCGATCAACGAGCAGATCGAGCAGTTGCGTCTGTCGTGCACCAAGAGCCTGCTGGAGCGGCGTGATGTGATCATCGTCGCCTCGGTGTCGGCCATTTACGGTATTGGTAACCCGAGCGACTACCACCAGATGGTCATGACCCTGCGGGTCGGCGACAAGATGGGCCAGCGCGACGTCATCGCCCAGCTGGCGCGGATGCAATACACCCGCAACGAGACCGAATTCACCCGGGGCCATTTCCGCGTGCGTGGGGACACCATCGACGTGTTCCCGGCGGAGCATTCGGAACTCGCGCTGCGCATCGAGCTCTTTGATGATGAAGTGGACGGTCTGCAGCTCTTCGACCCGCTGACCGGCCACATCCGCCAGAAGATCCCCCGTTTCACCGTCTATCCGTCCAGCCATTACGTGACGCCGCGGGATCGCGTCGTGGCGGCCATGGAGACGATCAAGGAAGAACTGCGTGAGCGGGTGGCCCACTTCGTCAAGGAAGGCAAGCTGGTCGAAGCCCAGCGGCTGGAGCAGCGCACCCGGTTCGACCTGGAGATGCTGCAGGAAGTGGGGCACTGCAAGGGCATCGAAAACTACACCCGGCATCTGTCCGGTGCCGCGCCCGGCGAGCCGCCGCCGACCCTGGTGGACTATCTACCGCCCGACGCCTTGATGTTCCTGGACGAAAGCCACGTGCTGATCGGCCAGTTCGGCGCCATGTACAACGGCGACCGGGCCCGCAAGACGACGCTGGTGGAATACGGTTTCCGTCTGCCCTCGGCCATGGACAACCGCCCGCTCAAGTTCGAGGAGTACGAACGCAAGATGCGGCAGGCGATTTTTGTCTCGGCCACGCCGGGCGACTATGAAAAGCGCCAGGCCGGTCAGGTGGTCGAACAGGTGGTGCGCCCGACGGGTCTGGTGGATCCGATTGTCGAGGTGCGTCCGGCCGTGCATCAGGTCGATGATGTGCTGCAGGAGATCCGTGATCGCGTCGAGATCAACGAACGGGTGCTCATCACGACGCTGACCAAGCGCATGGCCGAGCAGTTGACCGAATACCTCAGCGACAACGGCGTGAAGGTGCGTTATCTGCACTCGGATGTGGACACGGTCGAGCGGGTGGAGATTCTGCGCGACCTGCGGCTGGGGACCTTTGACGTGCTGGTGGGCATCAACCTGCTGCGCGAGGGCCTGGACATTCCAGAAGTCTCGCTGGTGGCCATCCTGGATGCCGACAAGGAAGGTTTCCTGCGGGCCGAACGCAGCCTGATCCAGACCATCGGCCGCGCGGCGCGGAACGTCAACGGCAAGGCCATCCTCTATGCCGACCGCATCACCGAATCGATGCGCAAGGCGATCGGCGAAACGGAACGTCGCCGGGCCAAGCAGATCGAGTTCAATGCCGCCAACGGCATCACCCCACGAGGGGTGATCAAGCGCATCAAGGAATTGATCGAAGGCGTCTACAGCGACAAGCCGGGACGCGACGACGTCAAGCTGATCGAGCAGACGGCCGAGGTGGAGGCGATGAGCGAGCGCGATCTCAGCAAGCGCATCACCCAGCTGGAGAAGCAGATGCTGGAGCATGCCCGCAATCTCGAGTTCGAGAAGGCGGCGCGGCTGCGGGATCAACTCTCCCAGCTCAAGGAGCAGGCGTTTGGCGCGGCCGTGCACGACAATGTGGTGCCCATCACCAGTGCCAAAGGGTGATGCCCCCGCGATTCAAGTCAGTTCAGTGGGAAGTTCGAGTAATTGACCCTCGGCGGGCGGCGCGCGAGCATTTCGTCCATGCAAACACGCCTTACCACCCTCGAAACCAAGTGGGACACGGTCATCCCCACTTTGGCCACCCGTGAAGACCTGCTCGCGCTTGAAGGCCGCCTTCGAGACGACATGCGACACAGGTTCGACGACTTCCAGCGCTGGCTGATGACGATCATCTACCGCTGGCTGTTCTCTATCGCGGTGACGACCGCCATCGTCCTCGGCGGCGGCGCGACCGTCGTCATGAGCAAGCGCGGGCTACCGCCAGGCGGGATGACACTGTCTCAACAAGCGCCCGAAGGCTCGGACGCGATGACCTGGGTTACTGTCGCCGACGCCTCTGAGGAGCGCACGGATTTTGCGCCTTGAGCGCACCGTCCCGCTTCCCAGCCGCCGTCGATCCTGACCTTAAAACCCCACAGTGGGTATGGCTGATCCTGGCGCCATCCTTGGCGTCAGGATCCAGCCAGGTCCATGGCTGGCTGATTGCCCCCCGATTGACACTCTTCGTGGCCTGCGACGCCCGCATTTCGTCACAGATCTAACCCAAAAACGCATCCGGTGCATGGACCGCTCCGGCCACCCTGCCGGCGCCCAGGGGTCGCCCCGGCAAGAATCTCCTTAACCTAGTAGAATGCTCGGACATAGCAAGGGGTTAACCCTGCTGCGTGAGTCAGTCCGGACGTCCCGGGCTGTTGCCTCAGGTCCTGATGCCTTCATCGGCCAAGGAGAAGTTCGATGCGTCTCACCACCAAAGGTCGTTTTGCTGTTACCGCGATGATTGACTTGGCGCTGCGCGAAAACAGCGGCCCGGTCGCGTTGGCGGCCATCAGCCAGCGCCAGCAGATTTCGCTGTCCTATCTGGAACAGCTGTTCGGCAAGCTGCGCCGTCATCAACTGGTTGAAAGCACCCGTGGTCCTGGCGGCGGCTATTCCCTGGGTCGTCGCTCCGACGAGATCACCGTGGCCGACATCATCGTGGCAGTGGATGAACCCATCGACGCCACCGGCTGCGGCGGCAAGGAAAACTGCATGGGTGACGACACCGGCCG
>CBIHOT010000041.1:0-47277 GCA_966211495.1 uncultured Roseateles sp.
CGTTGTTGTCGTCCGGCGAGCCGCCGAACAGCTCGATGTTGAACGGGCCCTTGCCTTGCGCCAGGCCCAGCTTGTCGATCAGCGACTGACCCTGCATCACGCCGACCTGGAAGTTGTCGAAGGTGACGTAGTAGTCGATGTTCTTGGTGCCCTTGATCAGGCGGTCGTAACCCACCACCTTGATGTTGGCAGCGGCTGCCTTTTGCAGCACGCTGGACAGCGCCGAGCCGTCGATGGACGCAATCACCAGCACCTTGACCTTCTTGGTGATCAGGTTCTCGATCTGCGCCAGCTGATTCGGAATGTCGTCTTCGGCGTATTGCAGGTCGGCCTTGTAGCCCTTGTCCTTGAACGCCTTGACCATGTTGTCGCCGTCCGCAATCCAGCGGGCGGAGCTCTTGGTCGGCATCGCGATACCGATCAGACCTTTGTCCTGGGCCAGCACCTGGGTGGCCGTCCCGGCCAGTCCGATGGCCGCCACCAGCGAGGTGAGCAGGCCCAGGGCGCCGCGGCGCGGCAGCATTGCTTTTGTCATGTGGTCTCCGTTGTGTGCTTTTAAGAATCGATGCCCGTCGGACCTGTCCTCTCTCTCAACAACTCAGGACCGCCGAAGGTGGCACAGCATCGCATGAATGAAAACTGAATGCATCATGAACAACCCATGAATACTTCAGCCGTGTGCGGGGCATGGCAAGCAGCGTTCCATCCGTATTCATCGAGGTTCTGCCGTGTTTTTGCATCATCCGCCGATGCTGGAGACCCCTCGATAAAGTTTCAGCGGCAGGTGATATCTGTTTGAGCATCACCTGCCGTGTTTTGGCCTGTTTGGGCGCTATGTCGTCATCCCGACGTGGATGCGCCCGCCGTATTGGTGTTCTCCCTAATGACCGCCACCGCCTCCGGTGCCAGACGCGGAGTCGTCCTGCACTTTCACCGGGAATGGGGCCCACCAGGCCAGAATGATCGGGGGAATGGAGAACAGCAGGACCAGTCCGAAGAAGGAAGCGTAATGCTGGCCGACCGCTGCATAGACCCAGCCGCTCACGCTGCCGGTCGCCCATTTGGTCAATGCCATGACGCCGGTCGCCATGGCGTAATGAGTCATCTTGAAGGGCCCTGGCGCAATCTGCTGCATCATGTACAGCATGTGGCCGACCGAGCCCATGCCAAAGCCGAATTTCTCCAGCGCCACCACCGCGCCGATCAACATCACGTTGTCGGGCATCGCGTGACTCAGGTAGTAATACGTGAGGTGCGGCAGGTTGAGACAGATGGCCAGCAGCAGGAAGGTGCGCTTGAGCGTCATGCGGGCGACGATGAAGCCACTCAGGAAGGCGCCGGCAATGAAGGCCACCGTGCCCACGGTGCCATAAATGTGGCCCAGCGCGGCATTGTCCAGACCGAGCCCCCCGACATCCCGCGGGTCCAGCAGGAACAGCGGGCCGAACTTCTCAATGAAGCCTTCCCCGAATCGGTAGAAGAAGACCACGGCCAGCATCATCCAGATCGACGGCTTCTGGAAGAAGGTGACCCACGATTCACGCAGAGACACCATGGCACTGCGCAAGTCCTGGCCCTGGATGGATGACGGCGCCCCGGTGGGCAGCACCCGCAAATGCCACAGGCCAAAGCCGCCCATCATCCCGGCCGCCCCCAGCATCACCGCCATCCAGCAATGCACCCAGGACCAGCCCAGGTCCTTGTGCAGCCAGCCGGTTAGAGACACCAGCAACCCGGAGGCAACCACGGCCCCCAGGTTCCAGCACATGCCCTGAACCCCGGAATACCGCGCCTGGTCGCGCAGCGGCATGGTGGTCATGAAGACACCGTCCGCGACGATGTCCTGCGTGGCCGAAGCAAATCCGGTGATCCAGAAAAATGCCAGCGAGGCGCGGAAGAAGCCGTCCAGCGGCAGGCTGAAAGCGACCAGTCCCAGGGACGCCATCATCAGGAACTGCATGCTGATCACCCACCAGCGTTTGGTGCGGTAGGGCTCCAGCAATGGCGACCAGAGCGGCTTCAGCACCCACGGCAAATACATCTGCGAGGTGTAGAGCGCAATGTCCTCATTCGAGATGCCCAGGTTCTTGTAGAGGATGGCGGCGACGGCTCCGACCAGCACATTGGGCAGCCCCATCGCCAGATAAAGCGACGGCACCCAGGTGAGCGGATGCAGGCCGTTGCGGCGGCGGTCGCCGGCAGAGACTGCCGGGCCGTCCGAGGACGGCTGGGCGCTGGAGAGGGACGGCGCCGAATGGGCCGTGCCGGGGGTGGAGAGGTCGGCGCTCATGGCGTGCCTTTCGAAGAGACCGCCGCGGTCGCGGGGGTCGGGAGGGGGTTTGTCCTGCCCAGCACATCCAGGGCGCCCGCCACATACACCAGCGGCGCATTCCAATTGATGGCGATTTCATTGCTGGCGTAACTGCACACATGGTCCAGCCAGGACAGCGCGGTGACGGGCGACGGGTATGGCACCGGGCAATCGGCCTTGTCCTGCTGGCCGGGATTGGCGCCCCCCACCAGGAAACCGGGCACCGGATCGACGATGCCGTCGGCCTCCGATGGGCGATGGTGCGGATGCATCGGCGGCTCCAGGCCGAAGCCGGTGACCTGCGAGCGGCCCAGCGGATTGCGACCCAGCACGTAGTCCAGGTCGGACTGGGCCGCTGCAAGCGCATCGCGGCGGAAAGGATCGCGCGCGGCCTCCTGCGTGGAACGCGCCGTGCTGTCCACCAGACGCGCCGCCTGGATCAGCATCAAAGCCTGGTTAAGAACTTCGGAATTGCTGCCCCATTTGAAATCGGAGGTCTGCAGCGGCACCCGCCAGGCCGATGGTCTCCAGCGCTGGATCAGCCCGGCGGCCAGGGTGCGGACCCGTTGCTGCACGATGACCTGGTCCTGCGCCGACAGCCGGCTGTGATGCTGCGCCAGGGTCACCCAGGCCAGCCCATCCACATCGCTCCATGCCGGCACGCTGATGCCCGCTTCATTGGCGCCCCCCAGGTGCAGCGTCTGCAGGAAGCGCGCCTCGCCGGTCGTCGCCCACAGCTCTGCGGCGGCCCAGGCGAATTCATCGTTCAACCGGGTGTCGTCATACGCGCCTGTGACCACATCGGCCGGCTGCTGATAGATCACGTCCCGGTGCTGCTGAGCCCAGTCCCAGGCCGCCAGGGCGGCGGCGCGCAGGCGGGCCGAACGCCCGGGTGACTGGGCGTCAAACGGCGCGAGGACGCGACTCGCCGCAGCCATGACCGCTGCGAAGTCCAACGTCGCCGCCGTGGTCTTCTGCACGACATACCGGTCGGCCTTCGCCTGGTCCGGCATCACCATGCCATCGAAACGCAGATTGGTCAGCTTGTGATAGACCCCGCCATCGTCGGGATCCTGCATCGTCAGCATCCAGTCGAGATTCCACAGCGCTTCATTCAGCACATCGGGCAGACCATTGCCGCTTTCCGGCAGGCCGACCTTCAGTGACTGATAGAAGCCGGGGAAATGCTCGTAGGCGGCCAGCAGCGTGAAGGTGGTGATGCCGGAATTGACGATGTACTTGTTGTAGTCGCCCGCGTCGTACCAGCCCTTGGGACTGCTGATGACGTCGCCGGTCTGGCGCTTCGGGCCGGCCGCGGAGGCATGGATCAACACCCGGGTGTCGGGATGCCCCTCCGCGCGGGCATACGCCCCGCCCAGCGCCGGCGTGATGGCGGAGCTGGCGCGATTGAAGTAGAACGCGCGAATCGCCGCTGCAGTGAGGGGCTGGTAGACGCCGTCCGCAATGGTGAACGGCGCGGATTCCAGCAGGGGCGACGCCTCCACACGCAGTCGATAGGTGCCGGGGCGGCGCAGTCCGGACAGGTCCGCCAGCTTCACGGAATCGCCGGACAACGGCCAGGTCGCCGCCGGACCCAGACGCCCCTTCAAGGCCACACGGCCCTGGGCATCGACAACGGTGAACAGCCGCGCCGGGCCGTCCGGCACCACCGCCCATTTGGCTGCGCCGGTGGGGAAACCGACGCTGTTGATGTCGATCCGTGCCGGCCTTGCGCCCGGTGCCGGCGCATCGGCCGCCCATGCAGTGCCGGCAATGCCGACAGTCACGGCGGCTGCAGCAGCGGTCCAGGTCGCGATCAGCCACCCGCGGCCCATGCGCACCCAGCGGCGGTGATCGGTCACCGTCGGCCCATCAGAACGATCGAGGGAACCTGCCCACATCGTGTTGTCTCCTGTGACGATGCCCTTCGGGGCATTCTTGTCATCCATGCCAGGACCGTTACCGGCCCCGGGGTGGCCGGCGCGCTCCGAAGAACACGGCCGGCCGGTGGCACTCAAGGGGTCCAGTCGAGCCGGTCGGCCGACGTCTGCACCCCACTGCGCTTGCCATTCACTTCCACCTGCCACTGCGTCAGGGCACCTTCGGTGATCACCGTGCGGTAGCTGCCGCCCTCGCGCTCGATGTGACCGCGTGCGGCCACACCGCCGTCGAGCGTCGGCACCACAAAGGCGGCACTGTGCCCTTCGTCCAGCGCAAAGACCCGCAGCACGACGCCCTGGGCATAGTCGTAGTCCGGCTTTTCGGTTTCCGCACCCCAGGGCAGCACCGTGTTGGGCGCCACATACAGCGGCAGACTCATGAAGTCATGCTGCTCCCGGCGCCAACGACCACCCTCCACCACTTCGCCATTCAGCAGATGCGTCCACCGCCCGGCGGGCAGATAGACATCCACCTCACCGCTGTCGGTGAACACGGGCGCCACCAGCAGGCTGTCGCCCAGATGGTATTGCCGGTCCAGCGTGGCACAGGCCGGATCTTCCGGATGCTGCATGACCGCACTGCGCATCATCGGCACGCCCGTGGCGCTGGACTCGGCCGCGCTTGCGTACAGATAAGGCATTAGCTGGTGCTTCAACCGGGTGAAGTGACGCAGCACGTCACAGCTTTCCTCGTCCACCAGCCATGGCACCCGATAGGAGCTGCTGCCGTGCAGACGGCTGTGGGACGACAGCAGCCCGAACTGGATCCAGCGCTTGTAGACGGCCGGCGGCGGCTGGCCTTCAAAGCCACCAATGTCGTGACTCCAGTAGGCAAAGCCGCAACTGCTCAGGGACAGGCCGCCCCGCAGGCTCTCCGCCATCGATTCGAAGTTGGACCAGCAGTCTCCCCCCCAATGCACCGGGAAGCGCTGCCCGCTGGCGTAGGTGGAGCGGGCGAACACCACCGCCTCGTCCTGCTTCACCTCCTGCAGCAGCTTGAAGACCACCTCGTTGTAGTGCAGCGCATAGAGGTTGTGCATCTCCACCGGATCGGAGCCGTCGTAATAGTAGACGTCCTGATCTGGAATGCGTTCACCGAAGTCGGTCTTGAAGCAGTCCACCCCCATGGCCAGCAGCCGGCGCAGATGGCCCTGATACCAGGCCACGGCCGCCGGATTGGTGAAGTCGACAATCGCCATGCCCGGCTGCCAGAGGTCGGTCTGCCAGACCCGCCCATCGGGCCGCTTCAGGAAATAACCCTCGCGCTGGCCGATCTCGAACAGCGACGAACGCTGCGCCACGTAGGGATTGATCCAGAGGCTGATCCGCAGACCCTTGGCCTTCAGCCGGGCGAGCATGCCTTCCGGGTCCGGGAATCCTCGCCGGTCCCATTCGAAGTCGCACCACTGGAACTCCCGCATCCAGAAGCAGTCGAAATGGAAGACCGACAGCGGCAGCTCGCGCCGCGCCATCTCGTCAATGAAATGCGTGGCGGTGGCTTCGTCGTATTGGGTGGTGAATGAGGTCGTCATCCACAGACCGAAGCTCCAGGCGGGCGGCAAAGGTGCGCGGCCGGTCAGCGCGGTCAGGCGCTTGACGACGTCCTTGGGTGTGGGCCCGGCGACCACGCAGTAATCCAGGCTTTCGCCCTCACGACTGAACTGCACCCGGGACGTCTTTTCGGACGCCACCTCAAACGACACCGGCCCCGCTTCATTGACCAGCACGCCGTAGCCGCGACTGCTCAGATAGAAAGGCACGCTCTTGTAGGCCTGCTCGCAGGCGGTGCCGCCGTCCTTGTTGGTGTTTTCCACCACCTGGCCGTTTTTCACCCACGGGGTGAATCGTTCGCCCAGGCCATAGACGTATTCACCCACGCCCAAAGACAGCTGCTCATGCATGTAGCTTGTCTTGGCAGCCGTCTGCAGATAACCGAGGGCACGCCAGTCACTGCGCGTCAGCACCCGGTCTCCTTCGCGGAACGTGAGGCCGTAGCCCTCGCCCTTCTTCACGTCGACCGTCAACGTGCCGGAGGTGATGCTGAGTTGCCGATCGGTCTCGGTCACCTGCAATGACTGGACGGTCGCCCCTGGCATGGGCACATGCAGCCGCTTCTCCTGCCCCGCCACGTAATGAACCGCACTGACCCGGATGACCCCCGGCGCTGGTGATTGCAAGGTCACGGTGATCGTGGGCCCCGTCAGCGTGTCGCCGCGATGCTTGATCGGCCGGGTGGTGACCAGCAGGACCACCTGGTCCGGTGTCACATCCACGGCATAGGTTTCGGTGGCGTAGTGGGCTACCACGCCTGGTTGCAGCAACCACTGCCCGTCGGTGAACTTCATGCGTCTCCTGATCGTGTGCCCGGCTTCTGTATCGTTCGTCTTCAATTGTTTACCGCTAAATCACGGTGAGCGAAGTGAAAGACGGAACGACTACGGGCCTGTTGGAATGGGCGCGAGGATAGAGCAAGCCTTGCTCTCCAACATTCGGGGACAACCCGCAGACGCTCTCCGGCCCCCCAGCACCGCCCGGGTCCCATACCGATTTGAATATCACACTCCGGAAAGAAGTGATTTGAGCAGCATTGCCGTCGGCCCTAGCATGCCCTCAACGGGGCTGGACCCCAGCGACCTTCAGAAGGACCCATGACAGAGGCTAAGAAAACCCGGAAGCTCCGTTCCGCCGAATGGTTCGGCACCCAGGACAAGAACGGCTTCATGTACCGGAGCTGGATGAAGAATCAAGGCATTCCGGACCACGAATTTGAAGGCAAGCCCATCATCGGCATCTGCAACACCTGGTCGGAACTCACGCCTTGCAATGCCCATTTCCGTAAGCTCGCTGAACATGTGAAGCGGGGGATCCTGGAGGCCGGCGGCTTCCCGGTGGAATTCCCGGTGTTCAGCAATGGCGAGTCCAACCTGCGCCCCACCGCGATGCTCACCCGCAATCTGGCGAGCATGGACGTGGAGGAATCGATCCGCGGCAATCCGATGGATGCGGTCGTGCTGCTGGTGGGCTGCGACAAGACCACCCCGGCCCTGCTGATGGGCGCAGCGAGCGTGGACCTGCCCACGATCGTCGTCACCGGCGGCCCGATGCTCAATGGCAAGCTGGGCGGCAAGAATATCGGCTCCGGCACGGCGGTGTGGCAACTGCATGAGCAGGTGAAGGCCGGTGAAATCTCGATGCACGATTTCATTGCCGCCGAGGCCGGACATTCCCGCTCCGCCGGCACCTGCAACACCATGGGCACGGCCAGCACCATGGCCTGCATGGCCGAATCGCTGGGCACGTCCCTGCCCCACAATGCCGCGATTCCGGCGGTGGATGCGCGTCGCTATGTGCTGGCGCATCTGTCCGGCATGCGCATTGTCGAGATGGTGTGGGAAGACCTGAAGCTGTCCAAGATTCTGACCCGCGAAGCCTTTGAAAATGCCATCCGCACGAATGCGGCAATTGGCGGTTCGACCAATGCGGTGATCCACCTGAAGGCGATCGCCGGCCGCGTGGGCGTGCCGCTGGAGCTGGAAGACTGGACACGCGTTGGCAAGGGCACCCCCACCCTGGTGGACCTGCTGCCCAGCGGCCGCTTCCTGATGGAAGAGTTCTATTACGCCGGCGGCCTGCCAGCCGTGCTGCGCCGCCTGGGTGAAGCCGACCTGCTGCCGCACAAGGACGCGCTGACGGTGAACGGCAAGACGCTGTGGCAGAACTGCCATGACGCGCCGATTTACGACGATGAAGTCGTGCGGCCGATTGCCAAACCGCTGATTGCCGATGGCGGCATCTGTGTGTTGCGTGGCAACCTGGCGCCGCGTGGCGCGGTGCTCAAGCCTTCCGCGGCGACGCCTGCGCTGATGCAGCATCGCGGCCGCGCCGTCGTGTTCGAGGACTTCGACGACTACAAGGCCCGGATCATGGACCCGGCCCTGGAGGTCGACAAGGACTCGGTGCTGGTGATGAAGAACTGCGGTCCGCGCGGTTATCCGGGCATGGCGGAAGTGGGCAACATGGGCCTGCCGCCCAAGCTGCTGGCCCAGGGCATCAAGGACATGGTGCGGATCAGCGATGCGCGGATGAGCGGTACCGCTTACGGCACGGTGGTGCTGCATGTGGCGCCGGAAGCCAAGGCCGGCGGGCCGCTGGCCGTGGTGCGGGAAGGCGACTGGATCGAGCTCGATTGCGCCAACAACCGACTGCACCTGGACATTCCGGAAGCGGAACTGCAATCACGCCTGGAAGCATGGGCCGCCAGTCAGCAGCCCGACCCGGCCGACGCCAGCGGCTATCGCAAGCTGTATGTGCAGCACGTGCTGCAGGCGGATGAAGGCTGCGACTTCGACTTCCTGCGCGGCTGCCGCGGATCGGCCGTGCCGCGTCATTCCCACTGAGGGACATAGCCGGCCCTGGAGGCCGCTTCGAACCATGTCGCAGCGGCCTCCAGATCCTGATCGATCCCATCGCCGTTCTCCAGGCAGATCGCCCAGTTGTACATGGCTTGCGGAAATCCGAGTTCAGCGGCCTTCGACAACATCCGGATCCTTCGCGCCTCAAAGGCTTGCGTGGTTTCCTCCCCCCGCAAGCTGAAGCTGGAGCGCAGAAACAGCGCTTCCGGATCACCGCGCTGCACCCAGGGCTTCAGAATGCGCGCCGCCCTGCGAAACCCTCCATTGACGGTCATGTGGTGGCGGACGGCCGCCATCGGGCTTGGATAGATGCGACTCATGGCAAACGCTCCGCACGAAGCGCGCGGACCTGTCCCTCGTTGTGGCTGAAGTGCTTGCCGTGCGTGAACACGACATGCTCAAGGTGTGGGTGGTCGATCAAGGGGGTCATGTCGCCATCGATGATCGGTGTACCGGTGAGTATCAGCCGCCGGAGTTGCGGCATCTGCTCAACAAACCGGACATCCTGAAGTTCGGCCACATTCGTCAGCACCAGCCGCTCCAGACCGCGGCAGTTTGACAAGGTCGCCCGCAAGTCCTGGATCTTTCGAGCGCCCTCCACCTCCAGCGATTTCAGCGCCGTGCACCCGGTCAATGCCGCCACGGATGTGAGAGACCTTGCCATGGTGAGGCTGAGCTTCTCGAGCCGCGGGAATCTGTCCAGGTGGGTCAGGTGCGTGACCAAAGGCCGGAGCAGGCCCAGTTCCTGTAGATGCGGGGCCTCGGGCAAACGGCTGAGGTCCTTCTCTGCGGGAGCGTATCGATCCAAGAAGAGGACGCGTAGTGACGAGCGGGCCGCTCCAAGATCCAGCCGGGAGTTCCAGGGTTGGCTGATCGATTGCAGGGCCTTGAACTCCCTCGCATCATTCAGCGGATTCAGATCGTCATTGCAGAAGTACTCGAGCAAGGTCGACGCGTGCTGCTTCAGCGGCGACAGATCCACCCGATGCTCAAGCAGCATCACATGCAGGCGCGTGATGCCGGTGAAATCAGCCAGGCAGTCCAGGCGATCCAGGCCGGGGTTCTCGTAGCTGCCCACATGCAACTGGCTGAAGTCCCCGGTCGCCCACAGCGCGGCGCAGGCTTTGGACTCCTGCGCATCGATGTTGAGCACCCGCTGAACCCGCTCGCCGTTGAGGACCACGTCTCGGATGCGGGTGCGGCCGGGGAGATTCATGCCGGCCTCACTCATGCAGCTTCTGCGCCCGGCGCTGGCGACTCCACAGCGCTCTGCGGGTTTATCCCAGATATCGAATGCAACATCATTGATGACCGAAATGTGATTGGTTGCACATGCTTTCACTCTCTACGATGGCCCGACCTCACCCGCTGCCGGCGGTCCCGGCGCGCATATATCCATAGCAACGAGGAGACAAACGCATGAAGACTTTCCGTCGGCAACTGCTGGCCGTGGCCGCCCTGGGCCTCACACTGGGCGCCACCGCCCTCACCCCGGCCCTGGCCGCAGACAAGCCGCTGGTGCTGGGATTCTCCCAGGTCGGCGCCGAAAGTGAATGGCGCACCGCCAACACCAACTCGATCAAGGACGCCGCCAAGCAGGCCGGCATCACCCTGAAGTTTGCCGACGCGCAGCAGAAGCAGGAGAACCAGGTCAAGGCCATTCGCAGCTTCATTGCCCAGAAGGTGGATGTGATCGCCTTCTCTCCGGTCGTGGAAACCGGCTGGGACACGGTGCTGCGTGAAGCCAAGGCCGCCAACATTCCCGTCATCCTGACCGACCGTGCCGTCAAGGTCAGCGACCCGTCCCTGTATGTGACCTTCATCGGCTCCGACTTCGTTGAAGAAGGCCGCAAGGCGGGCAAGTGGGCGGTGGAATGGGCCAAGAAGAATGCACCCACCGGAGACGTGAACATCGTTGAACTGCAGGGCACCGTCGGCTCTGCACCGGCCATCGACCGCAAGAAGGGGTTTGAGGAGGCCATCCAGGCCGATCCTCGCCTGAAGATCCTGCGCTCCCAGTCCGGCGACTTCACTCGCGCCAAGGGCAAGGAAGTGATGGAAGCCTTCCTGAAGGCCAAGGACAAGAAGATCCAGCTGCTGTTTGCGCACAATGACGATATGGCGATCGGCGCCATTCAGGCCATTGAAGAAGCAGGCATGAAGCCGGTGAAGGACATTGCCATCGTCTCCATCGATGGGGTGCGCGGCGCCTTTGAAGCGATGGTGGCGGGCAAGCTGAATGTCACCGTCGAATGCAATCCGCTGCTTGGCCCGCAACTGATGCAGCTGGCCAAGGATGTGAAGGCCGGCAAGCAGTTGCCCAAGCGCATCACCACCGAGGAAGGTGTCTTCACCGCCGACGTGGCTGCCCAGGAACTGCCCAAGCGCAAGTACTGACCGTCTGACTTGAATGCTGCCACCGGCTCGGGTGCCTGGCGCCCTGCCGGCCGGCAGTCACTGCAGGAGAACCGGCTGTGCGGCACAACGGATCAGCGCCCGTGCTGGTGCTTGAAGGAATCAACAAGGGCTTTCCTGGCGTGCAGGCCCTCACCGGCGCGGGGCTGCGACTCTTCGCCGGGGAGATCCATGCGCTGATGGGCCAGAATGGCGCCGGCAAGTCGACGCTGATCAAGGTCGTGACCGGCCTGTATACGCCGGACAGCGGCAGCATGAGCCTGCATGGCGGCGCCATTGCCCCCCGCTCCACCGCGGAAGCGCAGGACCTGGGCATCAGCACCGTCTATCAGGAAGTCAATCTCTGCCCCAACCTCTCGGTGGCGGAAAACCTGTTCATTGGCCGCTACCCGAAGCGCTTCGGTCAGATCGACTGGAAGCGTATGCGTGCCCGCTCCAGGGAGTTGCTCGCCGAACTGGAATTGGACATTGACGTGTCCGCTCCGCTGGCCCGTTATTCGCTGGCGGTGCAGCAGATGGTGGCCATCGCACGTGCGCTGAACATCTCGGCCCAGGTGCTGATTCTGGATGAGCCCACTTCCAGCCTGGACGAGGCGGCGGTGCAGCATCTGTTCCGTGTCATGCAGCGGCTGCGCAGCCAAGGCATGGCTATTCTGTTTGTCACGCATTTCCTCGATCAGGTGTATGCCGTCAGCGATCGCATCACGGTGATGCGCAATGGCCGCACCGAAGGTGAATACTGGGCGGCGGAACTGGGACGACTGGAGCTGGTCCAGAAAATGGTGGGGCCCCACGCTGCCAACACGCAGGAGACGGCCGCCTGCGAAGCGGGTCACGGCGAGCCGGTGCTGCGCACCCACGGTCTGGCCCGGCGGGGCAGCCTCCAACCGATGGACCTGGACATTCGCAGTGGCGAGGTGATGGGCTTGTGCGGCCTGCTGGGCTCGGGACGGACGGAGACGGCGCGCCTTCTGTTCGGCGCTGACGCCGCCGATGCGGGTCAGATCGAGATCAATGGCCGCCAGCAGCGCTTCAGTGCACCCCGGCAGGCGATTGCCGCCGGCCTTGCCTTCTGTTCGGAGGACCGCAAGCTGGAAGGCGCCATCCTGGCGCTGTCGGTGCGCGAGAACATCGTGCTGGCACTGCAGGCCCGCCAAGGCTGGTGGCGCGCCATTCCGCTGAAGCGTCAGCGGGCCATTGCGGAAGAGTATGTGCGCCGTCTCGGCATCAAGACGTCCGACATCAACACGCCCATCGGTCTACTCTCCGGCGGCAATCAGCAGAAGGCCCTGCTGGCCCGCTGGCTGCTGACGCAACCGCGCCTGCTGATCCTGGACGAGCCGACGCGCGGCATTGACGTGCGGGCCAAAGAAGAGATCATGACCGAGGTGCGGCGCCTCTGCGCGGAAGGTTCGGAGCCGGACCGTCGCATGGCCGTGCTGTTCATTTCGTCCGAATTGCCTGAAGTGCTGCGCTGCAGCGACCGCCTGATGGTGCTGCGCGACCGCCGCGCCTGTGGTGTGTATGAACGCGGCCAGCTGAATGAAGACACTGTCCTGGAGGCCATTGCCGGCGATGGCGGAGAGACCCCCCGTGATTGAATCCCTGCCTTTGCCCCCCAAGGATGCGGCGGCCGTGGCGGCGTCGGTGAGCGCCGCTCCAACACCGGTGCGCGCTGAGTCGACGCTGTGGCAGTCCTGGCTGGCCACGTTGCGGGAGCATCCGCTGCTGCGTCCGGTCGTGGCGCTTGCATTGCTGCTGCTGGTGGACGTGATCTTTCTGCCCGGCTTCCTGCATCTGGAGATCAAGGACGGCCATCTGTATGGCCCGCTCATCGACATCCTGAACCGTGCGGCGCCGCTGATGTTGGCGTCCCTGGGCATGAGCCTGGTCATTGCCACCCGGGGCATCGATGTGTCCATCGGCGCGGTGGTGGCCATTGCGGCCACGGTCGCCGCATTGCTGGTCAATGCCAAGCAGCCCTTGCCGGTGGCTTATGCCGCCGCGTTGGGGACTGCCCTGCTCTGCGGCGCCTGGAATGGGGTGCTGGTGGCGGGCCTGAAGCTGCAGCCCATCATTGCGACGCTCATCCTGATGGTGGCCGGCCGCGGCCTGGCGCAGCTGATGGCGGACGGTCAGATCATCACCGTCTACGAACCCTCCTTCTTTGTACTGGGCAGTGGCTATCTGCTGGGTCTGCCGGTGTCGCTCTGGGTGGTGGTGGCCGTCGCCCTGATCACCACCACGCTCCTGAGAAAGACGGCGCTCGGCCTGTTCATTCAGGCGGTCGGCCTGAATCCGGTGGCCTCACGGCTGGCCGGACTTCGCACCGTCACCTTGATCTTCGGCTGTTATGTCTTTGCGGCCGCCTGTGCCGGGGCCGCGGGGCTGATGATTGCGTCCAACATCAAGAGCGCGGATGCCAACAACGCCGGCCTGCTGCTGGAGCTGGACGCCATTCTGGCCGTCACCCTTGGCGGCGCCTCACTGGCGGGCGGCAAATACCATCTGGCCGGCAGCCTGGTCGGTGCATTGATCATTCAGACGCTGACGACCACCATCTATTCACTGGGCGTGCCGCCCGAAGTGAACATGGTGGTGAAGGCGCTGGTCGTGTTCCTGCTCTGCATTTTGCAATCCAATGAATGGCGCGCCATGCTGCGGCGCTGGACTCGCCGCTCACAGCCCGGAGGTCGCGCATGACGACATCGGTTCTGCCCCCCGCACAGGCGTCGGCCGGCGCTGTGGGAGGTCCCTCCCCCCAGACCGCTGGCGCCAAGTCCGGGAGCCTGCGGGTGATCCAACGCTGGCTCCATCACCCCGCCTTCAGCGCACAGATGACGGTGGTGCTGCTGGTGCTGCTGCTGGTGGCCGGTGGTGTGATGTATGACGGCTTCGCCGCGCCGCAGGTGCTGCTGAATCTGCTGATCGACAACGCCTACCTGCTGGTGCTGGCGGTGGGCATGAGCCTGGTGATTCTCTCGGGTGGGATTGACCTGTCGGTGGGCGCGGTGCTGGCGCTGTCCACCACCGTGGCGGCCTGGCTGCTGCAGGAGGCCCATTGGTCGGCACCGGCGGTGATGGCGGCGGTGCTGATCGGCGGCACCTTGTTTGGTGTGATGCAGGGCGCGCTGATCCATGTCTTCCGGTTGCAGCCCTTCATCGTGACCCTGGCGGGGATGTTTCTGGCACGGGGCCTGTGTTATCTCATCAGCGTCGATTCAATCACCATCAGCGACGAGACCTTTGTGATGATCTCGCAGACGCAGATTCACATTCCCGGCGGCTTTGTGTCGCCCGGGGCGGTGATTGCGGTGGTGCTGCTGGCGGTGGGCATCTGGCTGGCGCATCGCAGCGGCTATGGCCGGGCGGTGTATGCGCTGGGCGGCAATGAGTCGTCGGCCTTGATGATGGGCTTGCCGGTCGGCCGCACCAAGCTGCTGGTCTACGGATTCAGCGGGTTCTGTGCTTCGCTCGCTGGCTTGCTTTTCGGGTTCTACATGCTGTCCGGCTATGGGCTGCATGCCCAGGGCGCGGAGCTGGATGCGATTGCGGCGGTGGTGATCGGCGGCACGATGCTCAGCGGCGGCTATGGCTATGTGGCGGGCGCGCTCTCCGGCGTGCTGGTGCTGGGCACGATCCAGACGCTGATCGCGTTTGATGGAACGCTCAGTTCCTGGTGGACCAAGATCGTCATTGGCGGGCTGCTGTTTGTGTTCTGCGTGGTGCAGCGGTTGTTGTCGAGGCCGTTGGCGGGTGGATAAGGACGGTACAGTCACCGTCCATGGGATTCTTTCAGCGGGTCAACGAGCGCGTCCTGCAACGTGTCCGGGCACGCTCAGGCGGCATTGACATCGCGGAGCCTGAAAACGACGCCCGTCGTTCGGAACAGCGCCAGAACCGCACTTTGTAAGCCTGTGCAACGGATACAGCTGAGGCTGCTGGCCTCCAATGCGGTTTGCTGATCGATTGAACGGCCTCGGGCGTCGTCCGGCCCCGGAAATTTGAGAAATACGTCACGGGCTCTCCGCCCCCAAACCCATTTGTGGCGATCCTCCGTTCCGCTGTGGGCGCCCCCGCGGGACACGCCTTGAAACGCTGTCGTACACCGCATTCGGGCATGATCCCGTCATCCGAATCTGGGACATCCCCAGGAACGACTGACGTCGCGGAGCTCCCGCCCCTTTCCTGACCGCCCGCGGCGACATGGACCACGACCTTCCTTTCAGCGACCCTGCGACCCGCTCCCGCCGAGCGGCACGCACGCGCTCGTCCCGGAAGACCGACGTTCCCGCCACCCACCGCGCGCGTCTGGCGCCGTCGGGCCAACAGCCCGCGCTGGCAGGCCGGCTCGTCATTGAAGTCACTGGCCGGGGCCAGGGCGACCGGTCCGTCTCCGGCTGGGTGCTGCTCAAGTTCTCGCTGGCCCGTTGCCTGGTGCTGACCGGCGCGCTGGAAGGCGACGACAAAGACATTGCGCTGCGCTCGGCCGTCAAACAGGTCAGCACGAGCCTCACCCGCCGCGTGCAGTGGGTCATCCGCCGATCCAAGGGTGGCCTGGTGACCGTGACGGCGCTGTCCGTTCGCAGCGGCCACACGCTGTATCGCTCACTGCCCATCCCGGCAGACCGCTTCCGGGCCATGATGCGCCCCGGATGTGCGGCAGGCAGTCCGTTTGAAGCACTGAGCGACGACACCGTCTTTTATGGACGTGCCCCCGCCCACCTCTGCGCCGACTTCCAGCGGGATCAGCAGCGCCAGCGGGTCGTGCAGGAGATGGCCCGCCGGCCGGTGGCCGCCACGCGTGACGGCCTGCCCCTCAGCGCTCGCCGTGCATCCGCCGGCCGCGCCGCAGTGCGCCAGGTGCCATCACGTAACACTGCGACTCGCCACCGCCGCTCCTTGCGGGCGCGGGAGCTGCAGCGCTCCGCCATTTCCCTCTCCGTCTGTGCGGCGATCGCAACGACGGGGCCGGCGCAGTACGCCAACGCGGCCGCCTACCCCACCACCCTCACACACGTCGGCACCTCCGAGGCCGGTTACATGCTGCAGCGGGGCGACAACCTGCTGGGCTCTTCAGCCCTCTGGTCTTCGGTGGGCGGCGTGAAGTTGAACGGCGCGACCACCCAGGTGGTTCTGCAGGTTCCCGCGTCGCAACCCCAGCAGGCCGGCACTCCCGCGGGAGCATTGAATGCAGCCACGGCTGGTGCGCCCGCCTCTTCGCGTGGGGAGAGCTTGAACCGTGGCGCTGGCAATGGCGCTAACGCTGGTCAGGCTGGTCAGGCTGGTCAAGTTGCTCAAGCCGGTAAATCGGGCGTCGGCATGGGCACCAGTGGCGCAGCCAACAGCCCCAGGAGTGCAAAAACCACCTCCAGCCGCACCTCCAGCCACGCAATAGCCAGCGATGCTGTCAATGCCCACAACGGCAATGCCAATCGTCTTGGGTCTGCTCCAAGCGCTGACGACACGCTCGAGGCTGTCGCCATCGCGGCCCCCTCTCGCATCGCACTGCAGAGCGAAGGAGGACGCGTGGGTCTCAATGGCCAGGAAATGCGCCCCGCCGCGCCCAATCACTGGGCGGCGATGGACGGCAGCACCCAGACGCTGGCTGACTTTGGCGCTGGTGAAGGACTGTCGGCCGCTTCCCTGGGTTTGTCCGGCACCCCCACCGCCGCGAGTGTGTCGCCCACCGAGGTGGTCATGACCGCCGGCGAAGCGCTGGATGCGATGCGCAATCTGGTCCTCAGAACATCGACATGGAATGCCGGCAGCATCTCCAATTCAGCCAGCCGCGCCGACGATTCCGCGCGGCACGTCTGGGCCACCCCGATGGCCAGCCGCGACCGCACCAACACCACGGACGGCCGGCAGTATCGGCAGAACGTCACCGCCGTCAACATTGGCGGCGACTGGCAGGTCGGGCAGATCGGCAATGGAACGGTGCGCGCTGGTGTCAGCCTGACCCAAGGGCATGTGGACGACGCCTACGCCCGTGGCAACGGCATTGCCAACCTCACGGCGGTGAACAGTCATGTCAGCGTGCGGACTCAATCCGGCGCCTATGTCGCCGCCAGCGTCGGTGCAGGCTCGGTGCGCGCGGTCTATGACGCCACCAGCCTCGACCAGACGGTGAGCAGCGGCAAGTTCCGCATGAGCACCGCCACCGCCAGCCTGGAGGGCGGCCGACCCTTTGAACTGTCGCGCGGCCTGACGCTCGAGCCCTCCGCTTCGGTCGTGGGTGCCGTCATGCTCAAGGACAGCCATGCCACCAGTTCCGGCGTGCTGATCGAGACACGCCGCACCACCTTCGGCCAGGCCAAGGCCGGGCTGACGCTCCGCCACAGCGGCATGGACGATACGCTGACGCATCAGGTGTATGTGCGTGCGGCGGCGATTCGGGGATTCGGCAAGAACCCGGCCGTCCAGGCCAGCAAGGACGGCGACGTCATCGGCTCACAGGCCGTGATGGGGCAACACACCGGCCATGAGGGCGTCGTGGGCGCGGCGCTCGGCGTGGGCCACCGCAAGGCGCTGGCGGTGAACGTGGAAGCCGGCCACCAGAAGATCTCCGGCTCCACGTCCGGGTGGTCCGGCATGGTGAACGTCTCGTTCCGCTGGTAAGCCCCCCATAGAGCTCGCGGCTCGCCGCCTCAGATCAATTCACGATCGCACCTTGCGCTGCCATAGCGTGGCGGGGCTTTGGCGATTCGAGTCGAGCGGTTGTCTGAGATTGCACGCATCTTTCGGCGCGCTGCCATCCCGCCATTTCAGCGAAAAATGATTATTCGCTGCTTTCCATTTTGTAGCCTATTGAGCCAACAAAGCAAAGATTCGAAAAATGGCCGAAACGTCTTTTCATAAGGAAATTAGTTTCCGAACGAGAATCTCCGTTGAGGCGTCGCGCACGAGAAGTCGATCGTTGAGATCTTCCAAGTCCTTGACCAGATCCGCACCCATCGAGAACAGGTGATCCGTTCCAGGCAGGATCTCCCAACCCGGGTCAATAGCATGGTCCAAGACTTCAAAATGAGATGAAGCGTAGTACGCAAGACTGATTCCGTCATCTTGCATAGTGTCTGACGCAACGAGGTAGTCGGTCACCAGACCGCCGTCCTTACGTGCCCGAACCCCCAGTGCCAAGGGACGATAGACGGTGGACAAACTAATGGTGCAGGCTTCCGCTTCCGATACAACTTCGCCATCAACCACCTCAGTTGTCCTCCGCCTTGAGGAATCGAGGCTTATACAACGGACCAGCATTTGAAAATCTACGAAATTCGTTAAGACACCATCATTTGGCCAACCTAAATTCTCTCATCCATAGGGATTTACGATAGCTGCAAAATGATGGCAGCCATACCGACTGAAGCACAACAGCATGGATAGGTGGCATGCGAAACACTGCACTTTGGGTCATGGGAATGGTGACGCAGAAGCTTTCGTTCCGCTGGTCAACCTCAATGTGAGGACACATAGCCGGACGCTGGGCGTTCCGGATAGGTGAAGGTGCTCTTCAATCGCTCCACTTCCGCCATCGGCGACAGGCCGAACAGGCGCTTGAATTCGCGACTGAACTGAGAGGGGCTCTCATACCCCACCGCATGCGCGGCGGATGCCGCCGTGATCCCCTGGCGCAGCATCAGCAGACGCGCCTGGTGCGCCGCCAGTTCGCTGTGGCGGTGATCAAAGCCTTCCTCCCGTTCATGCGCACCCGACGTCGGGGCCGGATTCTGGAGATCACCTCCATGGGCGGGACGATCACCATGCCCGGCATCAGCTACTACTGCGGCACCAAGTTCGCGTTGGAGGGCCCGGCTGGACGAGCCGCTTCGGCGATACTCCCGCCGCTGCGCGCCCTCCAGACGTCCTCACCATGCACGAAATCATCTGCCCTCACTGCCAAAAAGCCTTCAAGATCGACGAAGCGGGTTACGCCGACATCCAGAAGCAGGTGCGTGACAGTGAATTCGACAAGCTGCGCGAGGAACTGGAAAAGCAGCTGCATGAACGCCTGGAGCTGGCCGAGCAGGACAAACGCAATGCCCTCGCGCTGGAGCAGGCCCGCATGGCGGGTGAGCTGACCACCAGCGCCGCCAGCAAGGACGCCGAAATCCAGCGTCTCAAATCCCAACTGGAGAGCGAGGCGGTGGCCCGCCAACTCGCCGTCAACACCGCGGTGACCGAAACCCAGCGACAGCGCGACCAACTCGCGCAGCAATTGCGCGAGGCGCAACTGGAACAGAAGACCCAGGCTGAACTCGCCCAGGCGCGCCTGGACAGCGAGTTGCAAAAGGCCGCCGCCCGCAATGAACTCGCGCTGCAGACGCTGAAGTCCCAGCTGGCCTCCACCTCAGTGACCCATCAGCTCGCACTGACCGAGGCCGTCACCAAGGTGCAGCAGGAACGGGACAGCCTGAAGAATCACCTGGACCGCGCGTCGCTCGAAAAGGAGCTCGCCGAGAAGTCTCTCAAGGACAAATACGAGACCCAGCTCAAGGACCGCGACGAGGCCATTGAACGGCTGCGCGACATGAAAGCCAAGCTCTCCACCAAGATGGTCGGTGAGACGCTGGAGCAGCATTGCGAGATCGAATTCAACCGCATCCGCGCCAGCGCCTTCCCCCGTGCCTACTTCGAGAAGGACAACGACGCCAGCAGCGGCAGCAAGGGCGATTTCATCTTCCGCGAGAGCGACGACGCGCAGACCGAGATCGTCTCGATCATGTTCGAGATGAAGAACGAGAACGATCAGACGGCCACCAAGAAGCGCAATGAAGACTTCTTCAAGGAGCTGGACAAGGACCGCAACGAAAAGGGCTGTGAATACGCGGTGCTGGTGTCCCTGCTGGAGCCGGACAACGAGCTCTACAACAGCGGCATCGTGGACGTCTCCCACCGCTTCCCCAAGATGTATGTGGTCCGCCCGCAGTTCTTCATTCCGATGATCACGCTGCTGCGCAATGCGGCGATGAACTCACTCCGCTACAAATCGGAACTGGCGCTGGTGAAGGCACAGAACGTGGACATCACCCGCTTCGAGACGCAACTCGAAGACTTCAAGACCTCCTTCGGCCGCAACTGGCGTCTGGCGTCGGACGGCTTCGAGGAAGCGGTCAAACGCATCGACGAGGCGATCAAGGATCTTGAAAAGACCAAGGACGCGCTCTACAAGTCGGCCAACAACCTGCGTCTGGCCAATGACAAGGCGGAAGACCTGACGGTGAAGAAGCTCACTCGTGGCAATCCGACGATGGCGGCGAAGTTTGCGGAGCTGAAGAACGCGGAGTTCGGGGAGCCGACGTAAGGACGGCGCTGCCGGCCCCACCGAATCTCAATACAAGGTCTCGGCCACCGCCCTCACCTCGCTGAGCAGCGTCCGCGCGCCCGGCGACAGCAGATGTCCTTCCCGGGTGATGATGCCGAATGCATCCATCGCGCAGGGCAGCTCGATCGGCAGGATGGCCAGCGCCTGCAGCGAGGCGTAGTACTTCGCCACCTCCAGCGGCATCACATGCAGTGAATCGGTCTGCTGCAGCAGCGCAGTGATGACCAGCAGCGCGGTGGTGTCCACCGCATTGGCCGGTGGCTCCAGCGCCGCCCGTCGGAACATCAGCTCCCACCGATGCCGCAGCACGCTGCCCGGTGGCGGCAGGATCCACGACTGGGTGGCCAGATCCGCCAGACTCAGGTCCTCCCGGCTCAGCAGCGGATGACCCAGCCGCGCCACCGCGCAGGCCGGCTCACCGGTCAATTCCTCGTAGTGCAGACCGCCGGCCCCGTCCTCTTCGAGGATGCGGCCGATCATGAAGTCCAGCACCCCGCGCTGCAGCAGGTCCAGCAGCACCTTGCTGGTGTCCATCTGCACGCCGATGCGCATCAGCGGCGCGCTTGCCTTGACCCTCGCAATCGCCTTGGGCAGCAGCGACATCCCCGGCGTCATGATGACGCCCACTTCCACCTGCCCCGTCAGGCCCTTCTTGAGCGCGACGATGTCGTCATGGGCAGCGGCCAGGCTGGTCAATGCCATGCGGGCATGGCGGATCATCGTCTCGCCGAACAGTGTCGGCTCCATGCCTCGGGGCAGCCGGTCGAACAGCCGCACCTCCAGCATGTCCTCCAGGTCCTTGAGCTGCTTGGAGGCCGCCGGCTGCGTCATGCACAGTGCTTCAGCGGCCCGGTGGATGTTGCGGTGATCGTCCAGCGCGATCAGCAGCAGCAGTTGCCGCGTCTTCAGGCGCGCGCGCAGGAACCAGTTGGGATTGGGAGCGTCGTCCATCAAAAACAATTCAGGCCAGATCCACGATGCCCTTGGCCGAGAGCACATGGCTCAGGTCGTCGTCGGTTTCCTGCAACTGCACCAGGGTGGCCTGACGGGCCGCCAGCGGATCGCGATTGCGGATGGCGGTCAGGATGGCCTCGTGCCGGGGCAGCGACAGCTCATGGGTATTGGGCAACTGGCTGCTCAGCACGATCGACTCGCGCAGCGCCAGCGACAGCATGTTGCCGATGTAGGCCATCAGGTCATTGCCGGTGGCTTCTGCAATCCGGCGGTGAAAGGCCAGGTCCGGCTCCAGCAGTTGCTCCACATCGGTGGCGGCCGCCATGCCGGCGAACGCCTCCTCGATCTGCCGCACCTGCTCATCAGTGGCGGAGCGGGCGGCCAGTGCAGCGGCGGCCGGCTCGAAGGTTCGCCGCACTTCCATCAGCGTATTCAGAAACTCTTCCTGCGGCTTGGTCTGGATGAGCCAATACAGCACATCCGGATCCAGCAGGTGCCACTCATTGCGCGGGCGCACCAGGGCGCCGGCCCGCTGCCGGGAAATCACCAGCCCCTTGGCCACCAGCACCCGGATGGCCTCCCGCAGTACGGGTCGGCTGATTTCGTAGCGTTCCAGCAGCTGGGCTTCCGCCGGCAGGCGGTCCCCCGGCTGCAGGGAGCCCGAGACGATCGCCAGCCCCAGGTCGCTGACGATGCGGCCATGCATGCTCTTGCCTTCGGGCTGGCGGCGGTAGGTGGAGTGGTCGGCGCGAGTCTTCATCGGGCGGCAGGCTATCACGGCTGAGGCCACTCGCCATCCGGTGCCGCCCAAGGCGTGGCCAAAACCTCAGCCCGGGAAGGTGTAGGCGGTCTTCACCGTGGTATAGAACTCCCGCGCATAGCTGCCCTGCTCCCGCGGGCCGTAGCTCGACCCCTTGGAGCCGCCGAACGGCACGTGATAGTCGACCCCGGCTGTGGGCAGGTTGATCATCACCATGCCGGCCTGCGCATGCAGCTTGAAGTGGGCCGCATGCTTCAGGGAGGTGGTGCACAGGCCGGCCGACAGACCGAATTCGGTGTCGTTGGCCACCGCCAGCGCTTCGTCATAGTCCCGCACCCGGATGACGTTGGCCACCGGGCCGAAGACCTCTTCGCGGCTGATGGTCATGTCGTTGCGGGTCTCGGTGATCAGCGCCGGTCGCTGGTAGAAGCCGCGGGTCTCGCGCTCCACCACGTCGCCGCCGAAGGCCAGTCGGCCGCCTTCCTTCTGGGCGATGTCGACATAGCGCAGGTTCTGGTCCAGCTGGCGCTGGTCCACCACCGGGCCGATGTCGGTGCCGGCCTTGAGTGCATGGTCGACCTTGAGCGTTTCCAGCTTGGCCACCACCGCTTCCACGAACCGGTCGTGAATGCCTTCGGTGACGATGATGCGGCTGCTGGCCGTGCAGCGCTGACCCGTCGAGAAATACGCGCTCTGCACCGCGGCGTTGACTGCCGTATTCAGGTCGGCGTCGTCCAGCACGATGACCGGATTCTTGCCGCCCATCTCCGCCTGCACCTTGGCCTGGCGGGCGGCGCAGGCGGCAATGATGCGACGGCCGGTCGCCACCGAGCCGGTGAAGCTCAGGGCCTTGACCTTGGGCGAATCCACCAGCGTGGCACCGATCTGCGAGCCCGGCCCCATCACCAGATTGAACACGCCCTTGGGCAGCGCGGTGCGGGAGAGGATCTCGGCAATCGTCCAGGCGCAGCCGGGCACCAGTTCGGCCGGCTTGAAGACGACGGTGTTGCCGTACGCCAGCGCCGGCGCGATCTTCCAGGCCGGGATGGCGATCGGGAAATTCCAGGGCGCGATCAGCCCCACCACGCCGACCGGCTGGCGGATCACATCCACGCTCACGCCGGGACGCACAGAGGCCAGGGTCTCGCCGCCCAGCCGCAGGGCTTCCGCCGCGAAGTACTTGAAGATCATCGCGGCGCGGTGGGTTTCGCCCATGCCTTCGGGCAGGGTCTTGCCCTCTTCCCGCGACAGCAGACGGCCGATCTCCTCGCGGCGGGCCAGCAGTTCATTGCCGACCTGGTCCAGCACGTCAAAGCGCTGCTGCGGCGTGCTGAAGGCCCAGCCGGCGAAGGCGGCCTGCGCCGCATCAATGGCGGCTTCGGTCTGCGCGGCATCCGCCTGGGCATAGTGGCCGATGATGTCGCTGGTGTCGGACGGGTTGATGTTGGGCCGCGTTTCCGCGCCCGCCACCCATTCACCGTTGATGTAGTTCTTGAAGTCGTTGCTCATGGGAAATCCTTTCAGCGCGCCCAGCGCAGCACCAGGGGATCCAGACGCCGCGCGGCATCCAGCAGGCCGGCACGAACCGGTGCAGACATCGGCGGGAAGGGATGACGCGGCGCGTCGCAGGCGATCACGCCGCCTTCTTTCATCAGCGCCTTGGCGGTCAGGATGCCGCCCTGGCGGTTTTCGTAATTGATCAGCGGCAGCCAGCGGCCGTATTCCACGACGGCGGTTTCGCGGTCCCCGGCAGCGTACGCGTCCACGATGCGGCGGATGCCGTCCGGGAAGCCGCCGCCGGTCATCGCGCCGGTGGCGCCGGCGTCCAGGTCGGCCAGCAGGGTGATGGCTTCTTCGCCGTCCCACGGGCCTTCGATGGCCTCACCGCCCAGGGCGATCAGGTCGCGCAGCTTGCTGGCCGCGCCGGCTGTTTCGATCTTGAAGTAGCGGATCTGCTTGAGTTCCTTGGCCATGCGGGCCAGGAAAGCGGCAGGCAGCGGCGTGCCGGCCATCGGCGCGTCCTGAATCATCACCGGGATGTCCAGGGCATCGGACAGGCGAGCGTAGAACTCATAAATGCCAGCTTCACTCACACGCAGCGTCGCGCCGTGATAGGGTGGCATCACCATCACCATGGAGGCGCCCTGCTCCTGCGCACGGCGGCTGCGCTCGATGCAGATCTGGCTGCTGAAGTGGGTGGTGGTCACAATCACCGGCACCCGGCCTGCCACATGCTCGAGGATGCTGCGGGTCAGGGTCTCCCGCTCATCGTCGCCCAGCACGAACTGCTCGGAAAAGTTGGCCAGGATGCACAGCCCGTTGGAGCCCGCATCGATCATGAAATCCACGCAGCGCTTCTGGCTGTCCAGGTCCAGCCCGCCATCGGCGGTGAAGGTCGTGGGAACGACGGGGAACACGCCCTTCAAGGGCCTTGGGAAGCGGTTGCTCATGCGAAGTCTCCGGTGCAAAGGACGCGTGCACGCTTCGGTGGGCCGAAGTCCGCCGCGCCATTTCCCATTAAAGTATTACTTTATTGAGGCTTATATCCGGGGAAACCCGGATTCAACCGAGCTATCGATGCCAATTAGTCTGACTAATAGAATCATTTTTCTGGACGGAGACACGACATGACCCTCAGCGCAAGCTACCCCAGCCTGCGAGACCGCCGCGTGCTGATCACCGGCGGTGCCACCGGCATCGGTGCCACCCTGGTGGAGGCCTTTGCCGCCCAGGGGGCGCGGGTCGGCTTCATCGACATCGCCAAGGAGGCGGGGGATGCGTTGGCGGCCCGGCTGCCCGGGAGCGCCTTTGTCGCCGCCGACCTCACCGACATCGCCGCGCTGCGCAGCGCCATCGATCAACTGCGCGAGACGCTGGGCGGCCCCTTCAGCGCCTTGCTCAACAATGCCGCCAACGACAAGCGCCATGCGCTGGAGACGGTGACGCCCGAGTTCTGGGACGCCGCCATGGCCGTCAACATCCGTCACCAGTTCTTTGCCGCGCAGGCTGTGGCGCCGGACATGAAGGCGCTGGGCGGCGGCTCCATCATCAACTTCGGCTCCTTCAGCTGGATGCTGATGCAGGGCGGCATGGCCGCCTACACCACCTCCAAAGCCGGGGTGCAGGGCCTGACCCGCTCGCTGGCGCGAGACCTGGGCCCTTTCAACATCCGCGTCAACACGCTGGTGCCGGGCTGGGTGATGACCGAGAAGCAGCTGGCACTGTGGGTCAATGACGAGACCAAGAAGGAAATCGATCAGAACCAGTGCCTGAAGAAACCCCTGATGCCCGAGCACATCGCCGCCATGGCGCTGTTCCTGGCCGCAGACGACAGCGCCATGTGCACGGCGCAGGACTATCTCGTGGATGGAGGCTGGGCATGACGACTGAAAATCCCGCGGGTACGCCCGCCAAGGTGCTGGTCGACGGCAAGAACCGGCTGGGCGAATGCGCCCTCTGGTGCGAGCGCGACCGGGTGCTCTACTGGACCGACATCGACAGCGAGCGCCTGTATCGGTGGCGCCTGTCCGACGGCACGCTGACCGACTGGCCCATGCCGGAGCCGCTGGCCAGCTTCGCCCTGTGCGACACGCCGGGCTGGCTGCTGCTGGGGCTGGCATCCGGCGTGGCCCTGTTCGACCTGTCCACCGGCCGCGTGGGCCCGCTGATTCCGGTGGAAGCGGACGAGCCCCGCACCCGCATCAACGACGGCCGCTGCGATCCGCAGGGCCGTTTTGTTTTTGGCATGTTCAATCCGGAAGGCGCGCAGGTGGGCGGCTATTACCGTGCCAACGGCCTGTCCCGCGAAGCGCTGCGGGTCGACCGGCTGCCCCTGCCACCGGCGGCCATCGGCAACTCGCTGAGCTTCAGCCCGGACGGCGGAACGCTGTACTACACCGATTCGCCGCAGCGTCTCATCTGGGCGATGGACTATCACGCCGACGGCCGGCTGGGCGAGCGCCGGGTGCACATCCGCATCACCGATGAGGACTGCGAACCGGACGGCGCCACGGTCGATACCGAAGGCGGCCTCTGGTCGGCCCTCTGGGGTGTGGGCGCCGTGGCCCGGTTCGACACCGAGGGGCGCGAGACCCACCGCATTCCCCTGCCCGCCAGCCAGCCGACCTGCCCCGTCTTCGGCGGCGATGCGCTGGATCGCCTGTTTGTCACCACCGCCCGCAAGCAACGCGAACATGAGCCGCACGCCGGCGCCGTGTTCGAGCTGGATGCCCTGGGCTTCCGCGGCCTGCCGCCCCACCGATTCGCCCTGCGCTGACCCCCGCCCATGAGCCCTTTGCAGATCCGTGACTACGGCCGCATGCCCGACGGCCGGCAGATCCATGAATACACCCTGGACACCGGCGCCGGCCTGCGCCTGTCGGTGATCAACCTGGGCGGCATCGTCACCCGGCTGGAAGTGCCGGACCGCCGCGGCGATTCTGCCAATGTGGTGCTGGCCCTGCCGACGCTGGAGGACTACCGGCTGCGCAACCCGCATTTCGGCGTCATCGTCGGGCGTTATGGGAATCGCATCGGCCAGGGCAGTTTCAGCCTGGACGGCGAGCACTATCCGCTGGATGTGAACGACGGCGCCAACTGCCTGCATGGCGGGGCGCAAGGCTTCGGTCAGCAGGTCTGGGAGATCGAGCCGGAGTCCGACCGCTGCCTCGCCTTGCGGCTGACCAGTCCGGACGGCGACCAGGGCTTTCCGGGCCGGCTGATGGTGACGGTGCGCTACCGCCTGATCGGCGACCGGGACTGGCAGGTCGATTACGAGGCGACCACCGACCGCGCCACCGTGGTCAACCTGACGCACCACGACTATTTCAATCTGGCGGGCGGCGGCTCGGCCCTGGGCCATGAACTGGAAATCCCGGCCAGCCGCTACTGTGCGGTCGACACCGGCATGATCCCGACTGGCCTGGCGGACGTGGCTGGCACGCCGCTGGATTTCCGCACGCCGCAGGTGATCGAAGCCCGCATCCGGCAGAACCACCCCCAGTTGCAGCGCGCCCAGGGGTATGACCACAGTTTTGTGCTGGACGCCCCGCTGGATGGCGACCTGCGACTCGCCGCCCGGCTGCGCGACCCGGTCTCGGGCCGGCAGCTGGAGGTCCACACCACCGAGCCGGCCGTCCAGTTCTATTCCGGGAACTTCTTGAACGGCAGCCTGGCCGGTCCGGAAGGCCAGTTGTATCGCCAAGGCGACGGTTTGTGCCTGGAAACCCAGCACAACCCGGATTCGCCCCACCACGAGCCGTCTCCCGACTGGCCCAGCACCGTTTTGCGGCCTGGAGAGACCTATCGCACCAGCACTTTGCACCGTTTCGGCTGAGTCTGGGCCGGGCTTCGGCCAAAGTCGCGTTACCTAAGTCACCCGCCCGAGGGCTTCCCGGTGGCTATCCTTCGGACCATCCAACACACAACTGGACGGTCATGGGAATCGGGTTCAAGGTGTCCAATCGATCAATGATGGCAGCGCTGGCGGCAGCGGCCATCATTGCCCTGGCGTTGACCGCCTGCTCCAGCACGCCCAAACCGACGCAGGTCAGCGGCGCCATCGTCGCCAGCGCGTCGGTCAATCCCAGCGTCAGCAAACGGCCCTCGCCGGTGCTGGTGCGGGTGTACGAGCTGAAGTCGGCCAATGCCTTCAATGCCGCGGACTTCGTCTCGCTCTACCAGCGGGATCAGGCCGAGCTGGGCGCAGACGTGGTCTCCCGCGAGGAAATGACCCTGCAGCCGGGCGAAAAGCGCCCCTACAGCAAGACGCTGGCGGCGGACACCCGCTTCATCGCCGTCTTCGCCGCCTACCGCGACCTGGAACATGCGCGCTGGCGCGCCGTGGTGCCGGTGCAGGTCGGCCAGAAGCAGAAACTCACCATCCAGGCCGACGAACTGTCGGTCAGCGCGACTGTCGAGAAACCGTGAGCTGGCACAGCAAAGTCATCTGGTCGCAGGGCATGTTCCTGCTGCCCCACCATTTCCAGCAGGAAACCCGCTACCTCGAACACCTGGTGGACAGCCGGGTGCGAAGCCTGGCGACCCACGGCTGGGGCTTCACCAGCCTGGAGCTGGACGAGGCGCTGCTGGCCGTCGGACGCCTGGGGCTGATCCGCGCCCGTGGCGTGCTGCCGGACGGCACCCCGTTCCACATCACCCAGACCGATCCCGCCCCGCCACCGCTGGACGTGCCGTCCACCCTGAAGGACGAGATCATCTATCTGGCCGCGCCCATGGCCCGGCCGGGCACCAACCAGGTCGCCTTCAGCACCGAAGGCCAGAACGGCAATGGGAATGGCGGCAATGGCCCTGGTGGCCATGAACGCAGTGACGCCCTCGACCTGATGCGCTACCGCGTCCTGGACCAGGACGTGCGCGACGCCACCAACATCGGCGACGAGCCGGAAGCGGTGCAGACCGGCTCGCTGGCCCTTCGCCTGCTGCCGGCGCGTGAGCTCAATGACGGTTATGCCGCCCTCGGCGTGGCCCGCGTGGCCGAGCGCCGGGCCGACCAGCAGGTGATCCTGGACACCAGTTATGTTCCGCCCCAGACCCGCCTGGATGCCACCCAGCATCTGGCGGCGATGGCATCGCTGCTGCACGGTCTCGTGCGTCAGCGCGCCCAGTTGCTGGCGTCCCGCATGGGCCAGCTCAATACCGGCGTGTCGGAACTGGCGGACTTCCTGATGCTGCAGGCGCTGAACCGTGCCGACCCGCTGTTCCGTCAGCATGCCGGCTCGCCGCATCAACATCCGGAAGCGCTGCACCGCGACTGCCTGCAACTGGCTGGCGACCTGGCCACCTTCGTCAGCGAGAACCGTCTCGCCAGCGACTACCCGCTTTATCGCCATGACGACCTGCGCGGCAGTTTTGCGCCGCTGCTGGAAGACCTGCGACGGATGCTGTCGGTGGTGCTGGAGCGCAATGCCCTGCAGATCGACCTGGTGGACCGCACCCATGGCGTGCGCACCGCCGTGGTCGGCGATCCGGAGCTGCTGCGCAGCGCCAGCTTCGTGCTGGCGGTCAATGCGCAGGTGGGCGCCGAGCAGTTGCGCCAGCGCTTCCCGGCTCAGTCCAAGCTCGGTCCGGTGGACAAGATCCGCGATCTGGTGAACCTGCAGCTGCCGGGCATCGCCCTGCGCGCGCTGCCGGTGGCACCGCGCCAGCTGCCTTTCCACGCCGGCTTCCACTACTTCGAGCTGGACCGCGGCGGCGAGCTGTGGAAGCAGCTGGAACGCAGCGGCAGCATGGCCTTGCATGTGGCGGGCGACTTCCCGGGGCTGGAGCTGGAGCTCTGGGCCATCCGCCAGTAATCGGCGGCCGCACGAACGATCTAACTTTCTGGAGCCGGCATGGACCCCTCCGCGCTCAATGACCCGTTCTCGGGCTTCGACGATCAGCGCACCTTCATCAAACCGCGCCCCGGTGGCGCGGCGCCCGCACGTCCGGTGAATCCGGACGGCGGCGGCGAGCCTCTGCCGGATGCGGAGGCCAAGGGGCTGAACCCGCTGCTGTCGCTGGCCAACAAGCTGTTGCTGCTGGTGCCGCCGCTGCGGGCCACCCGTCGGGTCGACGACCCGGCGGCCCTGCGCAATCAACTGGCCCAGGCCATCCGCGATTTCGCCGCCCAGGCGCAGGCCGCCGGCATTGCGCCGGAACGCATCATGGCCACGCGATATGTGCTGTGCACGATGATGGATGAAGCCGCCGCGGACACGCCCTGGGGCGGCTCCGGGGTGTGGGCCCGTCACAGCCTGCTGTCGATGTTCCACAACGAGACCTGGGGCGGTGAGAAGGTCTTCCAGCTGATGGCCCGTCTGGCCGAGAAGCCGGACGAGAACCGCGATCTGCTCGAAGTGGTCTATGCCGCACTGACGCTGGGTTTCGAGGGCCGTTATCGCGTCATCGACAACGGCCGTGCGCAGCTGGAAGCGGTGCGGGACCGTCTGGCCCAGATCCTCAAGCAGCAGCGCGGTGACTATGCCCCGGCGCTGGCCCAGCATTGGCAGGTTGAAGCGACGCAGAAGCGCCGCCATCTCGGCTGGCTGCCCCTGGCGGCCCTGACCGCCGTGGTGGCGCTGGTGCTCGCCGCGACCTATCTGATGCTGACCCTGTCGCTGGCGGAGCGCTCGGATCCGGTCTTCGGCCAGATCCAGTCGCTGCGCCTGACGCCGCCGGTGGTCGCTCCGCCGGCGCCGCCGGCCAAGCCGCGTCTGGCGCAGTTCCTGCAGTCGGACATCAAGGCGGGAATGGTCGCGGTGCGGGACGAGGTGGACCGCAGCGTGGTCACCATCCGCGGCGACGGTCTCTTTGCAGGCGGCAGTGCCACGCTTTCGCCTGACCGCGAGCCGCTGATGCTGCGCATCGCCGATGCGCTGAGCAAGGTGCAGGGCCAGGTGCTGGTCACCGGCCACAGCGATAACCAGCCGATCCGCTCGGCGCGCTTCCCGTCCAACTGGCATCTGTCGGAAGAACGGGCGCACACGGTGGCGGAGCTGCTGATGGCCCATCAGGTGGGCGCTGAACGGGTGCGTGCGGAAGGCCGCGCGGATGCCGAGCCGGTCGCCCCGAATGACACCCCTGCCAATCGCGCCCTCAACCGGCGTGTCGAAATCAGTTTGATGATCGGTGGCCGCGCGGAAGCTGCGCCGGCGGCCAGCGGAGCCGCACGATGAAACGTGTTCTGGGATGGATTTTCAATCGCTGGGTGCTCCTGGCGGTGCTGTTGCTGGCGGTCGCGCTGGTGCTGTGGATCATCGGCCCGCTGGTGGCCATCGGCGAGTATCGGCCGCTGGAGACCGAGCGGTCGCGCTGGATCACCATCGCCGTGCTGGTGCTGGTGGTGGCGGCGATCGTTGGCTGGCAGCGCTGGCGTGCCAGCCGCAGCAACCAGGCGGTGGTGCAGCATCTGATGCAGTCGCCCGGCGGCCCCGCCGAGACCGAACGCGAAAGCGCCGACATGGCGGCGGTGCGCGAGCGCTTCCAGCAGGCCATGGCCACACTGCAGCGCGCGCGCTTTGGCGCCGGCAACCAGCTCAAGGGCTGGGCGGCGCGGCTGGGCGGGCGCTATCTGTATGAGCTTCCCTGGTATCTGATCATCGGTGCGCCGGGCTCCGGCAAGACCACCGCGCTGCGTCACAGCGGCCTGCAGTTCCCGCTGGCGGACCAGATGGGCGACCACGCCATCCGCGGCGTCGGCGGCACCCGCCATTGCGACTGGTGGTTCACTGACCAGGCGGTGCTGATCGACACCGCCGGCCGGTTCACCACCCAGGACAGCGATCCGACCAACGACAAGGCGACCTGGAGCGGCTTCCTGCAGATGCTGCGGCGCTCGCGTCCGCGCCAGCCGCTCAACGGTGCCCTGGTGACGGTGTCCGTCTCCGACCTGCTGGCCCGGACCGCCCCGGAGCGGGCCCAATACGCCGCCACCGTCCGCGGCCGCCTGCAGGAGCTGCACAAGGACCTGGACGTCCGCTTCCCGATCTACCTGCTGGTGACCAAGGCCGACCTGCTGTCCGGCTTCATGGATTACATGGCGACGATCGACAAGGACCAGCGTGCCGCCCCCTGGGGCTTCACCTTCCCGCGCGCGGCCGCCACACCGCTGGCGCAAGCCGGTGCCGAATTCGACGCCCTGGCCCAGCGCCTGCTGGACGGCCTGATCGACCGGCTGCAAGCCGAGCGCGATCCGCAGCGCCGTGCCCGCATCTATGGCTTCCCGGCGCAGTTCGGCACGCTGCGTCAGGCCCTGCTGGAGTTCCTGGACGGCGTGTTCGCGCCCTCCCCCTCCGAAGCCCAGCCGATGCTGCGCGGCGTGTACTTCGTCAGCGGCACCCAGGAAGGCACACCGATCGACCGGGTGCTGGGGTCGGTGGCCCGCAACTACCGTCTGGAAAACGCCGTTATCGCGCCCAACCAGGCCAGTGGTCGCAGCTACTTCCTGAACCGGCTGCTGAGTGAAGTGGTCTTCGCCGAGGCGGGCCTGGGCGGCACCAACCGCCGCTGGGAGCGGATGCGCAACGCCTGGATGGTGGCGGGCTACGCCACCGTGGGTCTGCTGGGCATCGGCATGATCACCGCCTGGGCGGTGAGCTACAGCAACAACCGTCAGTACATCTCGGATGTCTCGGCCCATGCCGAGCAGGTGCGGGAACTGCTGCAGTCCACCCCCAACCGCGCCACGGCCGACCTGCTGCCGATCCTGCCGGCCCTGGACGCCACCCGCGGCCTCGCCCAGCTGGACGGCGCCACGCCCTGGTCGATGCGCTGGGGCCTGTTCCAGGGCAAGAAGCTCGACAGCGCCGCGCACAACGCCTATCAGCGGATGCTGGGCGACGCCCTGCTGCCGCGGATCATGCTGCGCATTGAGGAACAACTGCGCCAGGGCAGCAACACGCCGGAGACGCTGTATGAAGCGCTGAAGGCCTATGTGATGCTGCACAACACCGATCACTTCGACGGTGGCGCGCTCAAGCAGCATGTGATGACCGACTGGGAGACCACCCGGCGCGAGCTCACGCCCGAGCAGCGCGAGCAACTGAGCCAGCATCTGGAAGCGCTGCTGGCGCAGGGCGGCGTGGCCTCGCCGCTGCCGGACGACGAGACGCTGCTCAAGGCCACCCGCCTGCAGCTCTCCACCCTTCCGCTGCCGCAGCGCATCTACAACCGCATCAAGGCGCAGCGTCTGGGCAACGACTTCCCGGACTTCACCGTGGCCCGGGCGGCCGGCGCCAATGCGTCGCTGGTCTTCGTGCGGGCCAGCGGCGCGCCGCTGACCTCCGGCGTTCCCGGTCTCTACACCCGTGAGGGCTACCTGCGCGGCTTCCAGCCGCTGGTCGGCCAGGCGGCGTCGCAACTGGCGTCCGAGCAGTCCTGGGTGCTGGGGGTGGCGGATGCGCCGAAGACCGCAAGCTCCCTGGTGCAGGCCAACGGACCGCTGGAAAACGAGGTGCGCCAACTCTACCTGACCGACTATGCCGCCACCTGGGATTCGTTCCTGGCCGACATCAAGCTCCAGCCCATGGGCACGGTGACGCAGTCGGTGGAGCGTTCGCGCCTGCTGTCCGCCTCCGACAGCCCGCTGCCGCCGCTGCTCAAGGCCATCTCCCGCGAAACGACGCTGGCCACCGGTGGCAATGCCATCGAGCAGGCCCAGCAGAAGGCCGGGGATCTGATCCAGAAATCCCGCGACAAGATCGTCAACGCGATTGCCGGCAAGAGCACGCCGGCCGACGCAGCGGCCCAGCAGCGTCTGGAAGCCACCATCGTCGACGACCGCTTTGCCGGTCTGCGCAATCTGGTCACCGCGCCGCAGGGCGGCGGCAAGTCGCCGCTGGACGAGACGCTGGCGCTGATCGGCGAGGCCAATGTGGTGCTGAGCGCCGCGGAGACCGCGCTCAAGGGCGGCTCGGCGCCGCCGCCGTCCCCCGTGCCGAACCGGTTGAAGGTGGAAGCCACCCGCATGCCGGAGCCGCTGCGTGCGATGCTGGACGATCTCTCCAACAGTTCCTCGCGGGTGTCGCAAGGCGCCATGCGCCAGACGCTGAGCCAGGAAGTGCGCTCACAGGTGGGCGAGTTCTGCCAGCAGGCAGTGGCCGGCCGTTATCCGCTGGACCGCAATTCCACGCGGGACGTCACCCAGGCCGACTTTGCCACCCTGTTCGGCCCCGGCGGCAAGATCGACCAGCTGTTCCAGCAAAAGCTCGCGCCGTATGTGGACACCACCACCCGTCCGTGGAAGTTCCGTCCGGTGGAAGGCACGCCGCTGGGCGGCGACGTGGGCACCCTGCCCCAGTTCCAGCGCGCAGCGGTGATCAAGGAGACCTTCTTCCCGGGAACCAATGCGCCGTCGCTGCGACTGGACTTCAAACCGGTGGAGATGGACACGACGATCCAGCAGTTCATCCTGGATGTGGACGGGCAGATCGTTCGCTATGCCCACGGCCCGCAGATCCCGAGTTCGGTGCAATGGCCCGGACCGCGGGGCAGCTCGCAGGTGCGGGTGCAGGTCAGCCCGGCCAGCGCCAACGGCTCGTCCGGCATGGTGAACGACGGTCCCTGGGCCCTGTTCCGACTGTTCGACCGGGTCAAGATCGAGAAGACCAATGCACCGGAGCGCTTCCGCGTCACCTTCGACGTGGACGGACGCAAGGCGGTGTTTGAAGTCACGGCCAGCAGCGTGAACAACCCGTTCCGTCTGAATGAGCTGAACCAGTTCTCCTGCCCCAACAGCCTCTGAGGTCCTGCATGGTTTCCTCCTCGACCACAGCGGCCGCCGAGGCCCCGGGCGCCGAGTTCACGCCCGGCTGGTACGGCAAGATCGCACCTTTGGGCGACTTCGCCCAGCGGCGCCTGCCGCCGCATTGGGTGAAGCATTGCGATCCGTGGCTGTCCAGCCTGATGCGGGACCTTCCGCTCGCCCTGGGCGCCAACTGGCTCGATCTGTACCTCACTGCCCCGGTGATCCGCTTTGCCTGGGCGCCGGGGGTGGTGGACATGAAGTGGTGGTTCGGCGTGATGATGCCGAGCTGCGACAACGTCGGCCGCTATTTCCCGCTGGTCATCACCCAGCAGCGCACCGATCCGCCGGTGGACCGCTCCGGCATCGACCATCTGGAGCGGTGGTTCTCGGTGCTGTCCCAGGCGGCGGTGCACACGCTGGAAGATGGCGCGACGCTCGAATCCTTCGAGCAGCGTCTGGCCAGCGCGCCGGCGTTTCCGGCCAGTGCCGCGGCCTCGATTCCGCTGCCGGATGCCGCCAATCGGTGGCAGACCTTCAGCCCGCCGACGGGCTCCCTGCCCAGTGGCATGGCGATGCTGGCGGCTGGAGAACTGATGGAGCGGCTGGCAGGCTGCACCTTGTGGTCAGACCGGCCCGTAGCGCCAGCACTGCCGCAATTTCAATGGGGGCCGGGGTTGCCGGGTGCGCAGGTGTTCGGTGCCCTGCTGACGCAAGCGGCGCGCTGAGCAGGCGACAGCTTCAGCAAGAGACACCTACAGCAGGCGACGCACTGAGCAGGCAGCTCATCGTGCAGGCAGCACCGTAAGCCCGTGCCCGCCTGACGATGTGTATCACAGCGGCATGCGCCGCGTTGTCTCGTCGTCCTCGTCCTGATCGGACACCGGGCTCGCCGTGGCCGCGATGGCCGGTATTGCGGGTTCGGTGCCGCTGGAACCCGTGCTGCTCACGACACTGTCCGCGGTGCTGCTGCCGGCCCTTGAGGCAGGCGTCGTGGGCGCCGTCACCGTGTCTTCGTCATCCGGCTGCATCACCGGTGCGGTCTGGCGGTCACCGACCCACAGCGCGATCGCACTGAAGTTGTCCTGATTCGGCAGCTCGCGGGACTCGATTTCGGCTCGCATCGCCAGCAGCCAGTCCTGCGGATTCTGCGCCAGCCGCAGGGTGTCCGGAATGGCGGCCTCGCCCGCACTGCCCCACCAGCCGTCGCTGCACAGCAGGAAGACGTCCCCGTCCTGCAGCGGCTCGGCGCCGGTGGTGTGCGGCTCCAGTTCGTCATCAATGCCCAGGGCCGCCACCAGATGATTCTTGTGCGGATGGTCCTCGGCCTGGGCCGGCGTGATCAGGCCGGCGTCGATCAGACGCTGCACGACGCTGTCGTCATTGGTGACGCGGTCGATGCGGCCATTGCGCAGCCGATACAGCCGCGAATCGCCGACATGCGTCCACATGGCGAAGTTGCGCTGCGCGTCGACGCACAGCGCCACCAGCGTGGTGTGCATGCGGGCGCGTCCGCTTTCCTCGATGCCGCGGCGGACATCGTCGTGGGCGGCCATGACGGCGCCGGTAAGAAGTTCAGGCCGCCACGGCAGGGTGGCATCCCCCAGCGCCAATTGCATGCGCGCCACGGCGCGGCGTGCGGCTTCAGCGCCATTGCGGTGGCCGCCGGCACCGTCGCACAGGACGGCATACCAGCCAGGGCCGTTTTCATGGGCCACCACCGCATCTTCGTTGGTGGTGCGCTGGCCGATTTCGCTGCAGGCCGCGACTCGGATCTTGAGCATGGTGTCGTGTGTGGACCGGATCCGCGTCAGGCCGCGGTTTTACGTTGATTCAGACGTTCGAGCTGTTCTTCATAGGCCTCCAGGAAGGCTTTGCCGAAGAGATTATGGAAGTCCTCCTGGGCCTCCTCACGAATCGACTCGAAATGCTGCAGATAAAGTTCCCAGAGCTTGGCCTTGCGGTTGAGCGTGAGCACGCTGTCCAGCATCGAGCGGCTGGTCAGCTTGGACTCCAGCATCTCGGGCTTGAAGCGGCCCAGCACGCCTTCCAGCGCAGCGCGGGTGCCGGCCATGGTGCCGATGGTGTGCCCCACCAGGTCGTGCATCGCGTCGGACATGGCCGCCGGCCCGGGCAGGAAACCGCGCACCGGAGGCTGCAGCAATTGTTCCAGCGCGGACTGCGCGTCCGGCGAAAACTTCAGCGGATTGTTGTCCCGCGATCGGATGACGGTGACCTGCGCCCGCAGCTCATGCTTGGTGGCGGCGCGCACGGCCATCATCTGCAGAGTGCCGTCGATGGAGGAGCGCAGCAACTGGCCGATGACGCGCATCAGGTCCGGCGTGACGCCCTGGGCCGGGTCGAAGCGGATGCCGGCGCCTTCGCTGAAGGCTTGCCATAGGGCGGCGGTGTCAGCGGAGGCGGCTGCGCTTGTGGTTGCGGCTGCGGTTGTGGTTGTGGTTGTGGCAGGCGCGGTTGCAGCCGGCATGGTGGCAGCCGGGGCGCTTGCGCCGGCCCCAAAACCAGCCGCCATGGACGGCGACACCGCTGCCTGCATGTGCACCGGTTGCGCTGGCGCCGTCGGCTGAGGCCGTGGCGCAGGCCGCTGGGGTGCAGGCGGCGGGGAGATCAGACCGCCGGCTTCGGAATCCATGAACAGCGGGGTGGCGGTGTCGCCGGCTTCGGTCGTCGGGAACAGCGAAGAAGCGCCCTGCCCCGACGCCGCCGGCACGTCCTGTGGGGACACGGCCTGGCGGGCGGGTGTCTGTCCGGCTCGCACCTCAGGCGGCCGGAACGAGCTGCTCAACGCCGACGTGTGATCGGACAAGGCCGGCGTGGCAGGCTCGCTGTGGGCCGGCTTGGCGGGCGCGTCGCCAAACAGCGCCATCGGATCGGTGGGCAGGTCGCTGTGGCTGGCATCACCGAGTCCGCGGGTGGCACCTGCCATGAAACCGGCCAGCGGATCGGCAGACTGGGTGCCCCCAGCTTGCAGACCAAACAGGTCATCCAGCGAGCTGGCGTTGTTTCCAGACGACGGAATCAGATCGCCAAACGCCCCGCCGCCACCGAAGTCGGACGAAGGACGGGGCATGGGCGGCGGGGGTGCCATCGGCGCACCGAGGCCGCCAAAGTCGAATCCGCCCGCAGACGATGCGGCGGGCGTGGGCGCGCGGGATGGCGCCGGAGGCGGGGCGAACGGGTCGAAATCGTCCGGCAGCAGGGCCACGGTGGGCGCAGGTGCAGCCACAGGCGCGGTCTTGTGGGTCTGCCCGAATGCCGAGCGTGGCGGGGGCGGCGGTGGGGCGCCGAGCAGATCGGCGAAGGGGTTGCCGCTGCTGCTGCTGCTGCTTCCCATGCTGGCGCCACCGCCCACGCCCAGCAGGTCCGCGAAGGGGTCACTGGCGGGCAATGGCGCTGCATGCTGGGCCGTATGCGGGGCCGTAAGCGGGGCCGCATGTGGAACCGAATACGGAGCGGCCACCGGCGCCGGGGCGGCGAACGCCGGGCCGCTCGGGGCCGCCGCGCCTGCGGTCGGTGCGGAGACGGGGCTGGCGAAGGGAGCCGGTCCGTCGCCAGAGCGGCCGCCGAGGCTCTGGCGGGTGTCGTCCGCCGCGCTGATCGCCACCTCCAGCAGATAACCGCCGACGCGGATTTCGTCGCGATGGCGCACCGGCAGGCTCTGGCCCTGGGCCAGGGACTGGCCGCCGACGGTGATCGGATTGGCGCTGCCGATGTTGAAGATGACATAGCCGGTCCCGGTGACGCGAATCTCGGCTTGCTGCCGGGAAATGTGGCGTTCCGGGTCCGGCAGTGCCAGCGTATTGCCGTCGGCACGGCCGATGGTGCCCCCCTGCGGTCCAAACTCGGCGGTAATGGGCTGCGTCAGGGGCAGGTCATTGAGCGACACTGCGCGCAGGGTGAGGGTCATGGTGCTGCCTTTGATCGATCCAGGTCCGCCAGACGCGTCTTTGCGAAATAGTTGGCGGGCCTCGCATGTTTGCCGGTCCTGGCCCATGCTTCAATAAACGAAAGTCACCTTCTGTTTGCTGCGGCTGGCCTCATACTGCCGCAGCTTGATCTGGTTCCCTAGCGATGCCGATGCCAAAGTATTCTCTTCGCGCTGTTGCTCCCTGCGTGCTGGCTGCCCTGCTGGCCGGTTGTGTCACGCCTCCCAAGAACCCGGCGCCCGCGCCTGCGCCCGCGCCGGAACCGGTGGTTCCTGTCGCCCCGCCGGAGCCGCCCCCGCCCCCACCCGCCACGCCAGCGCAACAGGCTCAGGCGCAGAAGATGGCGATGTCTGCCGTTGACATGCTGGAAGCGGGTCAGGAAGACCAGGCCCGGGCGGAGATTCAACGTGCCCTGGCGGTGGACCGGGACAACAAGCTGGCCAACAGCCTGATGCGCCAGATCACTGGCGACCCTGTGCAGATGCTGGGCAAGGAGTCGTGGACGTACACCGTGCGGCCGAACGACACGCTCTCGCGCATCTCGGGTCGCTTCATGGGCGACATCTATTCGTTCTACATCCTGGCGCGTTACAACGACATCAAGGTGCCCGCCCGCGTGGCTGGCGGCCAGGTGCTGCGCATTCCGGGCAAGGCGCCGCCACCCGGGTCGCTGGATCCGCAACCGCCGCGTGGACGCAACACCCCTGCGCCCGCACCCCAACCGGCGGCCGCACCTGCACCCGCCCCCGCGGCTGCGGCCACGCCGGCCCCCGCGCCTGCCCCTGCGCCAGTGGCTGAACTGAGCCCCGGTGAGAAGGCGATGCGCAATGGCGAATCGTGGGAACGCAGCAACCGCCTGGACCGGGCGCTGGATGAATACAAGCGCGCGGCGTCCATGGACCAGCCGGGTGCGCAGGCCAAGGTGGAGGTCGTCCGCAAGAAGCTGATCGACCGCTCGACCGTCGCTGCCCGCACCGCGTTTGCCAAGCAGGATCTGGCCGGGTCGATCAAGGCCTGGGACAACGTGCTTGAACTGGATCCCAACAACGAAGTGGCCAAACTGGAGCGCCAGAAGGCCGTGTCGTTGAAGGCGAAGGTGGATCAGCTGAAGTAAGGCTGAGACCGCTGCATTCGATACAAAAGCCGCCGCAGTGCTCCTGCGGCGGCTTTTTTCATGGGGTTTCGCTTGTGTGGCGAGGACTCCTTCTTAGCTCAAACGCCAAGGATCGAAGCGTCGAGCGGGGTGAGCGGCGTGGCGACGTTCACCAGCGCAGCGGACAGCACCAGGCTCTTCAGCGTAGAGGCCTCGGACGATGGCGACTGCGGCAGTGGCAAACTCTTTCCCTCCAGCATGGCTTCGATGTCTTCATCGCGGAGCACTTGGATGTCTCCTTCGGAAAAGCGGATCTCCTCCAGCCTGGAGCCCTTGATGAAGGTGTCGAACCAGTTGCCCACGGTCACCTGCTCTTCTCCACCCGCGAAATGGATGTGCAGGTGCCGACCCTCTCTTTCGAACCTCAGATCAGTGGCGAGAATCCCTTCGCCGAGCATCAGCACGTCGACATCGTCGGACGATTCGTCCCATTCAGAGAGCCAATCCCATCCGTCACCTCGACCGAAATGGTAGACATCGCTGCCTTCGCCGCCAAGCAGCCAGTCGTTGCCGATACCACCCGTGAAGGAGTCATTGAGGCTCCCGCCGGACAGTCGATCATCGCCGCCATGACCCCACATGCGGTTGACGCGGTTGTCAGCACCATCGATAAAGTCCGCCCATTGGCTGCCATGGGCTTCCGCACGTTCAAACAGTTCCTCAGCGGTGACGACCTCGCCACTGGCGAACTTCACCTTGGTCACTACGTCGGGCCGATTCCACATGTCGAAGAGACGGACGGAGTCTTCTTTGCCCCAGCTGAGAACGAGGCTGTGGTAGTCACGGCGGACGACCAGATCGTCCGGATTGATACCGCTTCCGAAACGAAGGACATTGACCCCTTCTTCCGGCTTGGGTCCGAACATGCAGATCGTGTCGTTGCCATCACCCTCCTGAATCAAGAACGTGTCGTTGACGCCTTCGGAAATCAGCCAGTCGTTGCCCTTGCCGCCCACGAAGACATCGTTGCCGCCGCTGCCGTAGATGGCATCGTCGCCATCCCCACCCAACAGCCGATCGTCGTAGCCAGAACCCCAGATGGCATCATGGCCAGCGCCGCCCTCAACGATCACAGCGTGGTCCCGAGGCCTTGAGTCGAGCATGTCGTTCCCATCGGTTCCCCGAATGACCTCACGCCACTGATAGTGCAGCGCATCAGCGAATTCCTCGGACTGCCCGCTCACCCCGGGGCTTAGGGCCAAGGCCTGCAACAGCATTTGCCCCGCTTCACCCGCCTGCGTCATGGTTCGTAAACGGGTGGTCAGCAAATCTCTGGCCACCGAATGGTCAAAACTCAGATCTGCTTGCCATTCCTCCCACCATTGGGCCTTGAGCGCACTGACGTCAAGCTGTACGGAAAGATCGTGGTCGACCTTGACTCCAACCTTTTGCAAAAGCGCCGGGAATTCCGTTTGCAGTGAAAACTGGCTTTGCACATAGTCCACGAACGCGTCGTAGGCCTTCATCAACAGTCTGGAGGGCAGGAAGGTGGGATCCGGTACATCCCAACCCGCCAGGATGAAGCCCTGCCCCATCAGAACTTCTACGGTGGCAAGTTGCCGGCCGTCGATGAACGGACCTCTCGAATGCGGATCCACGCCGCTCACCCCGACCCAGGTCTGAACGATCTCGTGGATCAATTGTTGACGGTCAGCAGGCACTGCGATCCATCTCTCCACCAGCGATTGCAACAAACCGGTCGTGTCGGCCGCCATGGCCTGATGGAGCGACAAGGTGTTGCCCATGGAGGGCAGATCGGGAAGACGGTCGATGGCGGCGGTGGTCGCGTATTGCTGTAAAGCTCGACTGTCCTGCGGGGCCGTGTTGAGCCAGACATCATCCATGGCCAGCCACCGGCCGTCAGTGGTCTCGAACTGCGACATCAGCCGATGGTCATTTCCTGCGGAATCAATGTAGCGGTGTGAACTGGCCGAAAGGTCGAGCGATGCAACGTTGGCATCGTTCAACGACAGCAGTTCTCCTTCATCCGTCATCCCATTGGAGTTGATGTCCTTCCAGATCCGCAGTTGATGGAAGACCTGATCGGAGGCATTGATGACGCGGTCGCCGTTGAGATCAAAGGCAGCCAATGCCTGCAGGCCATCGGCAGCTTTTCTCCCATTGGCGAGCGAGGTGTGATTGCCGAAAAGCTCCGCGCCGGAATCGATTTTCCCGTTCCCATTCCGGTCCAGCACCAACAGTCCATCCTTGGGAGACACCCAGCCGGTGCGTTCAGCAAAACCGTTGTTGTCCAGATCGAAATAGACGGTCGACTCGGACAAAGCGAGGGTGGTGACCCCATCACCGTCCAAGTCCAGTACCAATGGGTCGGTGCTCGCGGTCGCCTGACCGAAAAGCTTCTGCATTTCCGCCTTCACCGCATCGAAGGCGGCTCCTGCCGCTGCCTCGCCGAGAAGTCCGCCCGCCAGACCGGCGAGCAGTGTCAGCGAACCCGCGGCGATCGCGCCGGCCGGTCCCATCAGATAGAGCGGCGCCAGCGCCGAACCGACCAATTGCGCTGCGGCAAGTCCGCCCGCAAGCCCGCCACCGAACTCCGCCATCCAGCGACCCAGCAAAGTCGCCGCGCGTTCGTGGTCGCCCTGCTCAATGGCGGCATTGGCTTCGCCTGCCACCAGACCCAATGCAACGAGGTCACCGGCCCATCCCAACTTGTCGAGCACCCGAACGGCCGCAGCGCGCAACGCGGCGTGATCAATGCCGGTCAGCCTGGATTGTTCGATGTAGTGGGTCTTGATCTCGTGAATGATCTCGGCGCCTTCACGGTGGAACTCCAGTTGGTTGTGCGATAGCTGAGGCGGGAAGTTGGCGCCATTGCGGTAGTGCTCAAAGACGATGGGCGGGTCTTTGCTTGGGATGCCGGTGGCGGCGAAGAAGTCGGAGCTGTCGAGCCGCGGGAGGTCGCCCAACTTGGCGCCATCGGCGCCATAGGTTGGCGCTTTGATCAGTTTGCCGTCACTGTCTACCGCAAACTTCAGCTCAGCGGCGTAGATGTCGGATTGGAGGCTGATGGCCTTGAAAGCGTCGGCTGCGCCGCGGCTCTTCAAATCTTCACGGGGGATGCCATCAATGAAGGTGATCTTTTCATTGTTGATTGCGTGCGGAATTTCAGTTTGACCGAAAACTCGATCTGGCACTGCACCGCCGGTGAGCGTTCTGATTTCACCCTCTGTGGCGTCCACGAAGCGCGCTGAGACGTCGGCCCAGGGACCGTCGGTTGGATGGTAGAGCGATGCGTTCATCGCGTTGATGGCGGCTTGTTGAGCGGGAGTTCGATCGGCAGCATTTGTAGCCAGATCTGCAGCGGACAACCCATAGACGGCTGCCCAAGTTTCTCTGAATAACTTGCTGCCCAAGAATTTCGCTGCGTCCGTATTATCTACAATCCGTATCGCCTCACCTTGAGACGCCATTGAGGAGACAATTTCGGACGAGCTGACACCTGAAATAGGCTGACCGCTATATAAAACAGTTACAGACCCGGGTGAGTTCGTGGCATCAAGCTGCCGCACCAACCCCATAAGCGCTTCTATAGTCGAATATTGTTGAGGATTTTGACGGAGCTCCGTGAGCGCTTCCTCCAAAGTGAGGTAGCTACTCATGAGCGTGCTCCCGAGGCAACCTTCAGAATGACGTCTCGAGGCCCTTGGTGAACGTTTCCTCTGATTAGCACGAAGGCGCCTGCATTTCCTTCCGCCAGGGCTCTCCGCAAATCATCGTAAAAATTTTCGTCCGCGCACTCTTGGGCAAAGCGCCAATTCCACCCAGAGTCGGCTGCCTCCGCGATTTCGCGGATGAGAAACGTGTATATCGTCTTCTCACCCTTCTTCGCCGGCAAACTTCCAAACTGCCGACCCTCATAGTCGTCCAATGCGATGCCGCAACGAGTGCAGACTACAAAATCGCGCCCCATCCAATGAAAGTGAAAGTCGTTCTCCAGCAGCCCTTCCGGATCCCCAAATTCTCTCCGACGCGCAAAGGGCCGAAGGAGTCTGATGAAAGTCTGATTTTCCTCATCGATTGCCCAGTCAAGCGATGGATTGGGGTTAAGCACCCACCTGTCACTAATATCAAGGTTGAACTTCGCCCGGTCTTCCGGAGTGATGTATCGATTAACAAAAGCCATGATTGCCCTTTAAGTCAAGGAGTACTCGACGTTAAAGAGCCTTAGCGATCTCGGAAATAGCAAACAGTTGCAGCGTTGCCCGACAATGGGCAGACCAAAATTTGTGGCGCCGTCAACTCGAATTAGTCATCCCTTCGCACCGATGACTACAACTAGCAGGTGCAAGCCATGAAATCTGCTTATTGGTAGCGACTCGCCTTGTTGGGCTCGATTAGAAACGAACGTAGCCCCTTGAGATACTGCCAGGGCCAGTCACCGCCCCCTCAAGAACTGGGGTGGTGATTCACGATCGCGCTCTTGGAGCGACCTTCAAAATTGCCATTCGAGGCCCGTCGTAGACCTTGCCAAAGGCCGACGTGAAGGCACCTGCGTTTCCTTCAGCCAGAGCATTACGCAGGTCATTGAAGAATTTTTCACTCGTACATTCCTCGGCGAAGTGCCAGTTCCACCTCGGGTCGCCCACCTCAGCGATCTCCCGAATGAGAAACGTGAAAATCTTCATGCCCTCTCTATTAGACGGCAGTTCTCCAAATTGGCGCCCCTCATATTCTTCTGGACTAATGCCTGTGCGCGCACAAACAACAAAATCGCGCTCCATCCAGTGGAAGTGAAAGTCCTTCTCGTACAGCCCGTCTGGATCTCCAAATTCCTTCCGGCGTGCAAAAAGCCGAAGGAGCCTGATGAAGGTCTGACTTTCCTCATCGATCGCCCAGCCAAGCGAGGGGTTAGGATTAAATACCCACCTGTCACTGACATCGAGATTAAACCTCGCCCGGTCTTCCGGAGTGATGTATCGATTAACAAAGGCCATGATTACTCTCTCAGTTAAGCAGTACTCGACTTGAAAGTTCACCAGGATTCCAAAAAGAGTTAAAGTGAAGCCCTGCCTGGGATTCATCCACGCTTCCGCCCAGGAGCAATCTTTAAAACGGCTTGCCGAGGTCCTTGATATACCTCACCATAAAGCGACTTAAACACGCCACCATTTCCTTGCGCCAAAGCCTCTCGCAAAGCCTTAAAAAATACATCGTCTGCGCCATCCTGCGCAAAACGCCAATTCCAATCCTGGCTAGTTGTTTCAGCTATTTCACGAATTAGAAAAGTGTAGACATGCTTCCCAAGCGGCTCGGAGGGCATTTCCCCCATCTGTCGGCCTTCATATTCGTCCGGCGTAATACCAGCACGTGTGCAGACTATGAAATCTCGCCCTTTCCAATGAAAGTGGAAGTCATACTCTGCCATTGAATTCGGATCACCAAACTCGTTGCGACGCGCATACGGTCGCAAGACTCTGATGAAGGTTTGAGCCTCCTCATCAATGGCCCATCCAAGCGATGGGCTAGGGTTGAATACCCACCTGTCACTAACATCAAGATTGAACTTATCCCGATTTTCGGGGGTGATGTATCGATTAACAAAAGCCATAGCTGCTCTTCGATTTATGGAGTAATCAACATTCCAGATCCTTGCGATGCCAATACTTCATACCATTGTCGCCGTCCGCTCATGAACGTACTCCAGGCGCAATTTTCAAAATCGCGTCGCGTGGCCCGTGGTAGGGCTTACCGTAGATCGACGTAAACGCCCCCGCATTCGCCTGAGCAAACGCAAAACGGAGATCTTCAAAAAATCCCGTGTCGGTGCACTCTTGCGCGAAATTCAAATTCCACTCGAGCTGTAAACCTCGACAATTTTCCGAACGAGAAAGGTGTAGATCTTCTTTTCACCCACGCTCGGTGGCATTTGTCCGAACTGCCGACCCTCGTAATCGTCCGGTGAAATCCCAGCCCGAGTGCAGACAATGAAGTCGCGCCCCATCCAATGGAAGTGGAAATCGTCCTCCAACAGAGAATCCGGATCTCCAAATTCGCTTCTACGGGCGAAAGGCCGAAGCAGTCTAAGGAAGATCTGGGTCTCCTCATCGATGGCCCAGTCAGGCGATGGACTCGGGAATGGCACCCACCGGTCACTTACATCGAGATTGAACTTCGCCCGATCTTCAGAACAAATTAATCGGTTAACAAAAGCCATGATTGCTCTTCAAGTCAAGGAATACGGGATGTTCCGCAGCCAGTTGCTGCGTCTCCAGCTCTGTTATCAGCTCCTCCAAAGTGCGGCAATCGGTTATGAGCATGCACCGGAAGTAACCTTCAGAACAACTTCTCGCGGCCCTTGATAGATATTGCCAAAGACCGATACAAAAGCACCAGCGTTCCCTTCGGCCAGAGCATTGCGCAAATGATCGTAGAACTCTTCATCCGCGTAGTTTTGGGCAAAGCGCCAGTTCCAAGCAGGCTCAATCACTTCCGCGATTTCCCGAATGAGGAACGTATAAATCGCCACCCCATTCGTGTTCGAAGGAACTTCCCCAAACTGACGCCCCTCATATTCCTCTAACGTGACACCCCCGCGGGTGCAAACAACAAAGTCGCGCCCCATCCAATGAAAGTGAAAGTCGTTCTCCTGCAGGCCGTCTGGATCTCCAAATTCCTTCCGACGCGCATACGGCCGCAATAGCCTGATAAATGTTTGAGTTTCCTCATCGATTGCCCAGCCGAGCGACGGGTTGGGGTTCAGCACCCACCTATCACTAACATCAAGATTGAACTTCGCCCGGTCTTCCGGGGTGATGTATCGATTAACGAAGGCCATGATTGCTCTTCAAGTCAAGCAGTACTCGACGTTAAAGAGCGTTTGGATTCCCCGAAATCGCAAATATTGGCAGTCTTAGCGAAAAATACACAGACACGAATTAGCGCCCGTGCTGACTTAGATTGACCACCATTGCGCATCAATAATGAAACTGAGCAGCGTGGCGTTTCAAGAAGCCAAACCGACAAACCGTCCAACAAGGCCAACAGTTCTCGGAACGTCGCGCAGCAGGTCGAGCGATAAACTAGCCGCGTCGAGTTAATGCCATCACGGCGCTCCGGCGCGAACGTCCTATGCCCATTGCATTTCCTGTCGTGCGAATCAAACGCCGCATCGGCCTGCTGCAGTCACTCTCCGCCGCCGCGAGCATTGCTTTCCATGCATGGGCGTTCTCCGCTTCCTCGGAGGAAGGCTCCAAGGTGTCGACAACTGCGGCAGCGGCCGCCAGCACCGATCAAAGGACTGACCCGAGCACCGCTGCCCGCGCCCCAAGCGCGACCGAAGAAGCACCGGACACCAAGCAGAGCGCACCGAACAGCGCTGGCACTAATGACCCCCCTGCCTGGCGCAGCCGCTGCCCAGGCGCCGCCCGCTGGCTCGACGCTCACCCGGAACAGACCGAAACCGGCATGAAGCAGCGAGATGCATCCCGCACCCTCACCCACCCGGAGCTATTGGTTGAATTGGAATCTCGCGTGGATGCGGACCAGACCGCGCGCCGCGCCTGGCTGGCCGACCGCAACTCCGCCAGCGCCGCAGCCGATGTGCGAAACACCGACGCGGACAACCTGCGCTGGATGATCCGCGCCTTTGCCAAGAATGGTTTGCCCACCGCCGCCCAGGTCGGCGAATACGGCCTGCATCTCACATGGCTACTGGTGCATCACGCAGACAGCAACCCACGCTTCCAGGAAATCTCATTGAAGGAGTTCACCAAGCGCTATGCCGCGGGTGAATTCTCGGCGACTGGGCCGGCTCAAGGTTGAAGTGCGACACCCCGCATCTTGTAAGGTGTCGCAAAAA
>CBIHOT010000042.1:0-44363 GCA_966211495.1 uncultured Roseateles sp.
TCATCACCGACAACCGGGTGCTGTTCCACCGCGTGGCCAACACGCTGAACTACCTGGACATCAAGACGGTGGTGGTCTCCTGCGGCACCTGCTATGACCAGCTCCAGGGCTACAAGTTCGAGGACATCTTCCCCGGCTGCCGCATCGTGGACATCCACGAATACCTGCTGGAGAAGGGCGTGACGCTGCAGGGCAAGCAGGCCTATCTGTATCACGACCCCTGCCACTCGCCGATGAAGCTGCAGGATCCGATGAAGACGGTGAAGGCGCTGGTCGGGCCCGAAGTGATGAAGAGCGAGCGCTGCTGCGGCGAAAGCGGCACGCTGGGCGTCACCCGGCCGGACATCTCGACGCAGGTACGCTTCCGCAAGGAAGAGGAACTGCGCAAGGCCGAGGCCCAGCTGCGGGGCACCGGCAAGGTCGGCGAGCAGGACAACCTGAAGATCCTGACCAGCTGCCCGAGCTGCCTGCAGGGCTTGAGCCGGTACGGCGGCGACCTGCAGAACGGGCTGCTGGAAGCGGACTACATCGTGGTGGAGATGGCACGCCAGATCCTCGGCGAGCAGTGGATGCCGGACTATGTGGCGCAAGCCAACAATGGCGGCATCGAGCGGGTGCTGGTCTGATCGGGTGCCCCGGCGCCCCTGACGTGACCCGGTTGATCCCACCTCTCCCTCGTCCACGGCCGGCCTTCGGGCCGGCTTTGCTTTGTCCGCGCTGGTGAAAGCCCGGTGGTCTAATCCTCGCAGTTGTCGTACAACTCCACTGCCATGAACGCCCGTCCGTCCGTCCGTCGTCCCCGCAGCCTGGCCCTGGGCCTGGTTGAGTCCCTGGGGGAGCGCATCCGCACCGGGGTGCTGGCCTCCGGCGACAAACTGCCGACCGAGGCCGCGATCATGGAGGAATTCCAGGTCAGCCGGACGGTGGTGCGTGAGGCCATCTCCAAGCTTCAGGCCTCCGGGCTGGTCGAGACCCGTCACGGCATCGGCACCTTCGTGCTGGGCATGGGGGAGGGCGGCGCCTTCCGCATTACCGCGGACCAGATGGCCACGCTGCACGATGTGGTGGCGGTGCTGGAACTGCGGATCGGCGTCGAGACCGAATCGGCCGCGCTGGCGGCGCAGCGGCGCACCGAGGCCCAGCTTGCGGCCATGCAGGAGGCGCTCGATGCTTTTGCGGCCGCTGCCGAAGCGGGTCGGGACGCCGTGGGCGCGGATTTCCAGTTCCACCTGGAAATTGCGCGAGCGACCGGCAACCCGCACTTCGAGCAGTTGATGTCGACGCTGGGCGCACCGAGCATCCCACGCGCGCGTCTCTCCACCGAGCAGCCAGACGCGGCGGCTCAGCGCGACTATCTGCGCCGGGTCAACGCGGAACACGAGAGCATCCTGAATGCCATCGCAGCGCAGGATGGGGAAGCCGCCCGCGCGGCGATGCGCACCCATCTGGCCAACAGCCGCGAGCGCCGGCGGCGTGCGGCTCTGGCGCTGCAAGCCCAGCCAAACGCCTGAAGCGGCACCGCCGCGCGACGCCTTGGCGCGGGTCACGTGCCGCCCTGACGGTCCCTTCGCGTCCCTCCGTATAAGTCCCCATCCGGGAGCCCGGATTCCCAGTTGTCAGCCGCTCCACTGCACTTGTATGATGACTGACAACAAGGTCGCCACACGTGGTTGAGAGAGCGGCCCGTTCGGAATCGGTCCCGTCCGAGGCAGGGCAGGGCCGTCAACTGGAGACATTGATGAACCGCTTGATTCGCCGCCTGAGCTCGGGCCTGGCGTCCGCCCTCTTCACCGTGGGGCTGACCACTTCCCTGTCCGTCATGGCCGTGAGCCCCGCGCTGGCGGCCGGCTTCCCGGACAAACCCGTCACGCTGGTCGTGCCCTTCCCGCCGGGAGGCACCAGTGACTTCCTGGCCCGCGCCATGGGCGCCAGGCTCCAGACGAAGTGGGGCCAGACGGTCATCGTGGACAACAAGCCGGGGGCCACGGGCACGCTCGGCACGGCGCAGGTCAAGCGGGCTGCGCCGGACGGCTACACCATTCTGGTGTCGTCCCTCGGGCCGTTCGTGATCGCGCCGCATCTGCTGAAGGCGGTGCAATACGACGCGGTGAAGGATCTGGATCTGCTGACAGTGGCGGTGCAGGCGCCCAATGTGCTGGTGGTGCCGGCGTCGTCGCCGCTCAAGTCGATGAAGGATGTGATCGACGAGCTGAAGAAGCGGCCCGGGCAGATGAGCTTCTGCTCGTCGGGCAATGGGTCGTCGGACCATCTGACGGCGGAGCTGTTCTGGCTGCAGACCGGTACGTCGGGGCTGCATGTGCCTTACAAGGGCGGCGGTCCGGCGATCAGCGACCTGCTGGGCGCGCAGATTGATGCGTCGTTCCAGAACATCAACTCGGTGCTGACGCACATCCAGGCCGGCAAGCTGCGGGCGCTGGCGGTGACGGGGGACAAGCGTTCGCCCGTGCTGCCGGACGTGGCGACGCTCAGTGAGCTGGGTGTGAAGGGCGCCGATGTGTATTCGTGGCAGGGCGTGGCGGTGCCGCGCGGCATGGCACCGGCGCTGCGCACGCAGCTGGTGAAGGACATGACCGCGGTGCTGCAGGACGCCGGGCTGCAGAAGCAGTTCAAGGATCTGGGATTCGAGGTGGTGGCGAGCCAGCCCGATCAGGCGCAGGCCTTCCAGAAAACCGAGTTCTCCCGCTGGAAGACGCTCATCGAGACCCGAAAGATTTCCGCGGACTAGATCGGGCCCCCCCCTACGCGCTGCGCGCGCCCCCCAGGGGGCAAGGCGGAGCCCGGCAAAGCCGGATCTCCAGCCTTCGCTGGGGGCGGACGGCAGCGCGACTGGAGCGCTTGTCCTGGTCGAGCGGCCGTCCTCTGTCGAGAAAGAGCGTTGTGGCAAGGCTTGCTTGGGATCGACGGCAGCGGGGTCTGTCGGGAGCGGGCGTGAGCGTTGTGATTTTGGAGTGTGTATGACGAGTCCTTTGGTCAAATCGGCACGGGCCATTCCGGTCGCCGGGCGCGATGGGATGCTGATGAACCTCAGCGGCGCCCACGCGCCTTTTTTCACCCGCAATCTGCTGATCCTGGAGGACAACGCAGGTCACGTGGGCGTCGCGGAAATTCCCGGCGGGGAATCGATCCGTAAAACCCTCGAAGAGGCCGGCGCACTGTTGATCGGACAACCGATCGCCCGATGGAATGCGCTGCTGGCAGAGATCCGCACCCGCTTCCAGAACCTGGATGCCGGTGGCCGGGGTCTGCAGACCTTCGATCTACGCACCACCATCCATGTGCTCACCGCCGTCGAATGCGCACTGCTCGACCTGCTGGGCCAGCACCTCGGCGTGCCGGTCTGCGAACTGCTCGGCGAAGGCCAGCAACGCAGCAGCGTGCCGATGCTCGGCTATCTGTTCTTCGTGGGCGATCGCACGCGCACGAATCTTCCCTACCTGAATCCGGAAGACGAGTCCGGTAGCGATCCGTGGCTGTCACAACGCCATCAAACCGCGATGACGCCCGACAGCATCGTGGCTCAGGCCGAAGCCGCCCAGGCCCGCTATGGCTTCAAGGACTTCAAGCTCAAAGGCGGCGTGCTGGCCGGTGAAGCCGAGGTCGAAGCCATTCGCGCCCTCAAGGCCCGCTTCCCGGACGCCCGCATCACCCTCGATCCCAATGGCGGCTGGCTGCTCAAGGACGCCATCCGCCTGCTGCGCGACCTCGGCCCCGTGCTCGCCTACGCCGAAGACCCCTGCGGCGCCGAAGACGGCTTCTCCGGCCGCGAGGTCATGGCCGAGTTCCGCCGCGCCACCGGCCTGCCCACCGCAACCAACATGGTCGCCACCGACTGGCGCCAGATGACCCATTCGCTGGCCCTGCAGTCGGTCGACATTCCATTGGCCGATCCGCACTTCTGGACGATGTCCGGTGCGGTGCGTGTCGCGCAGAGCTGCCGCGACTTCGGACTGACCTGGGGCTCCCACTCCAACAATCACTTCGACGTGTCGCTGGCCATGTTCACCCACGCCGCCGCCGCCGCGCCCGGCCGCCTCACCGCCATCGATACCCACTGGATCTGGCAGGACGGCCAATACCTCACCCGCGATCCGCTTCGCATCGTCGGCGGTGAAGTGGCCGTGCCCACAGCGCCCGGCCTCGGCGTCCCCCTCAACATGGACGCCGTCGAATCCGCTCATCAGCTCTACCTGCAGCACGGCCTGGGCGCCCGCGATGACGCCGTCGCGATGCAGTTCCTCATCCCCGGCTGGCGCTTCGATCCGAAGCGGCCCTGCATGGTGCGTTGATCCCGCCCGCGCCGCCGGTCCCCGGACCCGCAGCGCGTCCCCTTCACAGCATCCATCGTCACCGCCTCCGGCGCGCTCCATTCGAGAGTCCTTCAGGAGATCGCAAGATCCCGCCGCCCGGTGATGGCCTTCCACCCCTTGGAGAGAGACATGTCCATGAATGCCCTGAACACCCGCCGACGCGCGCTGACCCTGATGGCCACCGCCGCCGCCACCACCGCCCTGAGCCTGGGCACCAGCGGCGCCTGGGCGCAGTCCTGGCCGACCCGGCCGGTGCGCATCATCGTGCCCTACACCCCCGGCGGCTCGTCGGACATCATCGCCCGCGCCATCCAGCCGATGCTCGCCGAGGCGCTGAAGCAGACCATCATCATCGACAACAAGCCCGGCGCCAGCGGCAACCTGGGCGCGGATGCAGTGGCCAAGGCCACCGACGACCACACCCTGCTGATGTGCGATGTCACCGCCCTGGCCATCAGCCCCTCGCTCTACACCAAGCTGTCCTTCGATCCGTCCAAGGACCTGAAGGGCGTGGCGATGCTGGCCTACAGCCCGCACATGCTGGTGGTCCACCCCTCGGTGCCGGCCAACAACCTCAAGGAATTGGTGGCCCTGTCCAAGACCACCAAGATCGACTTCGCCGTCACCGCCATGGGCAGCGCCCCGCATTTGGCCGGCTTCGCCGTGGCTGCAGCCACCGGCGCCAAGTGGGAATACATCCCGTACAAGGGCGGCTCGCAGGCCGTCACCGACACCATCGCCGGTCAGACCCAGGTGCTGATGAACGGCATGCTGGCCACGCTGCCCTTCGTGCAGAACGGCAAGCTGAAGGTGCTGGGCGTGAGCAAGGCCACCCGCGTGCCGCTGCTGCCCAATGTGCCGACGATTGCGGAGCAGGGCGCACCGGGCTTCGAGTCCGGCACCTGGCAGGGCATTCTGGCGCCCCAGAGCCTGCCGGCCGACGCGGTGAACAAGCTGTCCGCAGAACTCGTCCGCATCATCCGCTCGCCGGACCTGCGCGCCCGCCTCGCGGCCCAAGGGGCCGAGGTCAACACGATGAACCCCACCGAGTTCAACGCCTTCTTCGCCAAGGAGCGTCAGAACTGGGCGGGCGTCGTCGCCAAGAGCGGCATCAAGCTGGATTGACCGCTGCACTGACTGCCGGGCGCACCGCCCGGCCTTTCGACTGATTTCCTGGAGCCTTTTCATGCCCACGCCCACCACCCCCTACAGCAGCTTTCCCAACACCTTCCGTCAGCGGCTGACGGCGGGTGAACAACTCATCGGGTGCTGGTGCTCGCTGGCCAATCCCATCACGACGGAAGTGCTGGGCGTGGCGGGCTTTGACTGGCTCCTGCTGGATGGCGAGCACTCGCCCAATGACGTCGTCAGCTTCGTGCCGCAGCTGATGGCGCTGAAGGACAGCGTCAGCGCGCCGGTGGTGCGTCCGTCCAGCAACAACGTCGTGGAGATCAAACGTCTGCTGGATGCCGGCTTCTCCAACTTCCTCGTGCCCTTCGTCGAAACCGTCGATCAGGCCCGCATGGCGGTGGCCGCCACCCGTTATCCGCCGCAGGGCATCCGCGGCGTGTCCGTGTCCCAGCGCAACAACCGCTACGGCACCATCCCGGGCTACTTCCAGGGCGTCAACGAACAGATCAGCGTCAGCCTGCAGATCGAGAGTCCGGCCGGTGTGAACGCCGTGGCGGAGATCGCCGCGGTGGAAGGCGTGGACGCCATCTTCATCGGCCCCTCCGACCTGGCGGCCGGGTATGGCCACCTGGGCAACCCCGGCCATCCCGATGTGCAGGCAGCCATGGCCAGTGTCTTCAAGGCCGTCAAGGGCCTGGGCAAGGCGGTGGGCATTCTGGCGCCGGTGGAAGCCGATGCGCGGCGCTACATCGAGATGGGCGCCACGATGGTGGCGGTGGGCAGCGACCTGGGCGTCTTCCGCGGCGCCACGCAGGCCCTGCGCGACAAGTATCTGTAAATCGATTCCGAACCCGAGTTTTGAAGGAGAAGTCATGAGCATCAACATCGGTTTCATCGGCCTGGGCATCATGGGTGCGCCCATGGCCCTGCGTCTGGCACAAGGCGGTCACACGCTGTTCGTCAACACCCGCAGCGACGTGCCGGCGGACCTCGTGGCCGCAGGCGCCACCGTGCTGCCGAGCGCCGCGGAAGTGGCCCGCAAGGCCGACATCATCTTCACCATGGTGCCGGACACGCCGGACGTCGAGCTGGTGCTCTTCGGTGCCAATGGCGTGGCCGAGGGCCTCTCCAAGGGCAAGACGGTGGTGGACATGAGCTCCATCTCCCCGATGGCCACGAAGGACTTCGCCGCCCGCATCGAAGCGCTGGGCGCCGAATGGCTGGATGCTCCGGTTTCCGGCGGCGAAGTGGGCGCCAAGGCCGGCACGCTGAGCATCATGGTCGGCGGCAAGCCTGAGACCTTCGAACGGGTGCAGCCGCTGTTTGCGCTGATGGGCAAGAACATCACGCTGGTGGGCGGTGCCGGTGCGGGCCAGACCACCAAGGTGGCCAACCAGATCATCGTCGCGCTGAACATCGCGGCGGTCAGCGAAGCGCTGGTCTTCGCCTCCAAGGCGGGCGCGGATCCGGCCAAGGTGCGCGAGGCGCTGATGGGTGGTTTTGCCTCCAGCCGCATCCTGGAAGTGCATGGCGAGCGCATGATCAAGCGCACCTTCAACCCCGGCTTCCGCATCGGTCTGCATCAGAAGGACCTGAACCTGGCGCTGCAAAGTGCCAAGGCGCTGAGCCTTTCGCTGCCCAACACCGCCAACACGGCGCAGCTGATGCAGGCGTGTGCGGCCCAAGGGTGGGACCAGCTGGACCACTCGGCCCTGGTTCGCGCTGTGGAACTGCTGGGCAACCACGAACTGGGCTGATCGGACGGACGACCGCGATGCAAGCAGACACCGCTCTCCAAGACCCTCGCGCCTTCCTGCGCCACCTCTATCAGGTGGCGGTGGAGCGGGCCCTGCCGGGCAAGATCCTGGCGGGTCACCTGCCGCCGCCGCCCAAGGGCCGAACCCTGGTGCTGGGCGCGGGCAAGGCGGGCGGCTCGATGGCGCAGGCGCTGGAGGCGGCGTGGCCTGCGGCAGCGCCGTTGTCTGGCCTCGTCATCACGCGCTACGGGCACATCCCGCCGGATTACCGTCCGGAGCGTATTGAACTGGTCGAAGCTTCGCATCCGGTCCCGGACGCTGCGGGCGAGCGGGCTGCGGCCCGCATGCTGGCCATGGTCCAGGAAGCCCGCCTCACCGCGGATGATCTGGTCATCTGCCTGATCTCCGGCGGCGGGTCCGCGCTTCTCAGCCTCCCGGCGCCCGGCCTCACGCTCGCCGACAAGCAGGCGGTCAACCGTGCGCTGCTGGCCAGCGGCGCGCCGATCCAGGAGATGAACTGCGTTCGCAAGCACCTCTCTGCCATCAAGGGCGGAAGGCTGGCTGCGGCATGCGCGCCCGCGCGCGTGCTGACCCTCATGATTTCCGATGTCCCGAGCGACGACCCGGCCATCATTGCATCCGGTCCCACCGTGCCGGATGCGACCACCTGTGCCGATGCGCTGGACATCTGCCGCCGCTACGGCATCGAGCTGCCCGAGGTCGCCCGACAGGCGCTGGCACGTGGGGACTGGGAAACCCCCAAGCCCGGCGATGCCCGATTCCAAGGACACGAACACCACATCATCGCGGCGCCTCGCCAGAGCCTGGAAGCGGCTGCGCAAGCCGCGCGTCAGATGGGCCTGCCGGCCTATGTGCTCTCCGACGAAATCGAAGGCGAATCCCGCGATGTCGGACGGGTCCATGCGGCGCTGGCCCGCGAGGTCGCCCGCCACAATCAGCCCTTCCAACGGCCTTGCGTGATTTTGTCCGGCGGCGAAACGACCGTCACCCTCAAGCCCAATCCGGGTCGTGGAGGCCGTGCCGGCGAATTTCTGATGGGCTGCGTCCTGGCCCTGCAGGCCGAGCCCGGCATCTGGGCCCTGGCTGCCGACACCGACGGCATTGATGGCGTCGAGGACAACGCCGGTGGCTTCATCGCGCCGGACAGTCTGGCGCGCGCGCAGGCGCTGGGCCTCAAGCCTGCGGAATTGCTGGCGGCCAACAATGGTTATGCGTTCTTCGAGGCGTTGGGGGATCTGCTCGTGACCGGCCCCACCCAGACGAACGTCAATGATTTCCGGGCACTGCTGATCCGCTGACGGCTCCCGAATCGTGAGCTCAGAGCCGAGCGCTCAGAGTCGTGTGAGGGCAGGGTGTCGGAAGGGGCGGAGCCGGGTGCCTTTTGCGTAAGTCAAGGAATGAATGGCCGGCGCAGCCGGACAGAAGGGACATGGAGCAAAAGGTGCCCGGTTCCGCCCCTTCCAGCGCAGTCCAACGGTCTCATCCCCCAGCGAAGGACGACAACCGAGGAACACCCTCACCAGTTGTTGACCTGCCGCAAAGTCTCTCCCGCCGCTCCGGGCCACAGTGCAGCTTCCGCCACTGCTGCTGTTGTCTGCACCGTGCCCCAACTCGACTCCTGGTTCAATGATCCGGTCCCGCCGGCCCATGAGGCTGGTGTCGGTGCGCAGTTGTTGGGGCCGCTTCCGGCGCCACAGCCGCCTGGGTCGCTGCCGACCGTACCGCTGCCCGCCGTACCGCATCCACCTCTGCTGCCCCTGCCTGCCGGTGAAAGCATCGTGTCCTCGGCCCTTGCGGAGCGATTGATCCAATGGCCGCCCCTCTTGAGCGGCCTGACCCTCCCGGAAGAGTGTCGGCAATTGCTCAACAGTTTGGTCAGCTTGCGCGCGTTCCGACAAGGAGCGGCCATCTTCCGCCAGGGCCAGATCGCCACCCACCTGTATGCCGTCTGCCAAGGCTCCGCCGGCCTCGGCCGCAATCGCCTCGGCCGTACCGATGCCCTCATGCAGAGTTTCCAGCTTCGCCGCAGCGTGCACGAAGGCCAATGGCTGGATCTTCACACCGCCTGGCTCGGTGCCGCACACGACCTGGACGCCTGCGCCCTGACCACCCCCACCGTGATCATGGAATGGCCGCTCCACCTCGCCCGCGAGTTTCTCCAGACCCGCAGCGCCCCCGCCCTGGCCCTACTCCAGTCCATGGCCGGCCAGGTCCAACTTTGCAACAGCGACCTCCATGAGGTGCTCTCCAAAGACGCCCTCAGCCGCGTCGCCGCCTGGCTTATGCGTCGGGCCGGTCCTCACACCCAGTTCCGCATGCAGGAGCGCAAACGCGATGTGGCCGCCCAACTGGCCATCTCCCCCGAGACCTTCTCCCGCATGATGCGCCAGCTCGAAAAACGCAGCCTTGTGCAGATCGACGGCTACCACCTCACCCTGCTCGACCGGGTCGCGCTTATACGCCTGGCCGGCGATGCATGACAGGCGCGTGACAACGCCGCCCGCAGTGAATCCCGCTCCCCGTGACGTCTGACCGCCAAACCCCCGGCACATCATGCCGCCCGCCGCAACACCCCCGCCGAGCCCTTCACCGGCTCTAGCCGCCGCCGCCAGACCGGCATAGACTCAGTCGCCACGAACAACCCTTCAGGGGCGGTCATGGCGATGAACTCGAGCGCGGAACGGTTCTTCAGTGGGCACGGCAATCTGCCCGTCATGCCGGAAGTCGGCCGACGATTGTTGCTGAGTCTGGATGACGACAACGTCACCCTCAACCAGATTGCCGATCTGATCAGCAAGGACTCCACCTTGTCCGCCAAGGTGCTGCGTCTGGCCAATTCGGCGCGCTACAGCCCTTCCCACACCATTGCCACGCTGCAGGACGCCGCCATGGCCCTGGGCCTGGAAACCCTGCGCAATCTCGCGATGGCGGCCAGCCTGTGTGGCAGCTTCCCGCAGGTGCAGGGCCTGGACCGCCAGCGGTTCTGGCGCCATAGCGTCCGCACGGCGGGATATGCCCGCCTCTTGTGCAAACTCCTGCAAGGCGATGCCGACACCGCCTACCTGGCCGGCCTGATGCTCCGCACGGGACAACTGCTGATGGCCATGCGCGAGCCCGCGCAGACGGCCGAGGTCGAAGCTCACGCCACCGAGCCGGGCAGCCGCTTCTCCCTGGAAATGCACCGCTTTGCCTGCACCCATGCCGATGTCACGGCGGCGCTGGCCGAGCACTGGCATTTCCCGGCGGGTCTGGTGGAAGCATTCAAGGACGCCAATGCGCCGCTGGAGATCCGGCCGTTCTCACTGCTGGCGGCGGTGCTGCATCTGGCGGAGGTGTTGGCCGATGCCGCGGATCAGCAGATCGATCCGGTCAAGGCGGTGCAACTGGCTGTGCCCGACCTGGTTGAACACCTGCATCTCGATTTGGACTTCTTGCGCCTGCGGCTCGATGGGGCTGGCGATCCTGGTCAGGATGTGGATCTGATGCTGCACTGAGGCGAGCGCCTACCGCGCGCCCTGAACAGCATCGACCGCCGCCAGTACCGCTTCCGCCGTGGCGGGCGCCCGCAGCGGCGGATCGCAACGCGCCGGCCCTGCGGCGGCCACCGCATCCTTGATGGCCAGCAGCACTGAGAACGGCAACAGTAGCGGCGGTTCCCCCACCGCCTTGGAGCGATGGATGCTGTCCGCCCGGTTTGGAGCGTCGAACAGGGCCACCCGAAAGTCCACCGGCATGTCGTTGGCGGTCGGGATCTTGTAGGTGCTCGGCGCGTGGGTCAGCAGCAGCCCGGTCTTGGGATGCCACACCAGTTCCTCCGTCGTCAGCCAGCCTTGGCCCTGGACAAACGCGCCCTCCACCTGACCGATGTCCAGGGCGGGATTGAGCGATTGGCCCACATCGTGCAGCACGTCCGCCCGCAGGACCCGCGATTCGCCTGTGAGCGTGTCCACCACCACCTCGGCCACCGCTGCGCCATACGCGAAGTAGTAGAAAGGCTTGCCGGTCAGCGTGCTGCGGTCCCAATGCAGGCCGGGTGTGGCGTAGAAGCCTTCGCTCCACAGCTGGATTCGTGCCAGATATGCCTTGGCGACCAGCTCGGTAAAGGCGATGCAGGGACTCTCGCCGAGCGGCTCGGACGCGGCGCCGGCAAGCGTATCCGTGCTCGTACTCGCACTCGTGCACGTACCGGCACCAGCGCCTGCACCAACACCGACACCAGCGCTGCCACCCTCCGACGCCCTCACGCGGACCCATCCCGCTTCAAAGACCAGCGCTGCCGGATCGCATCCGAGCAACTCTGCAGCCAGCGGCTCCAGCCGCTGCCGGATGCGCAACGCGGCATCCTGCGCGGCCTTGCCGTTCAGGTCGGCCCCAGTCGAAGCGGCCGTGGCAGAGGTGTTGGCCACCTTGCTGGTGTCCGTCGCACTCGTCCGCACCCGTGAAAGCGGGACACCCAGCGCCTGCGCCACCACCTGCGCCACCTTGGTGTTGAGGCCCTGACCCATCTCGGTGCCGCCGTGATTCACCAGCACCGAGCCGTCGGTGTAGACATGCACCAGTGCCCCGGCCTGGTTGAGATGCACCACATTGAAGGAGATACCGAACTTCAGCGGCGTCATTGCAATGCCGCGCTTGAGCACCGGACTGCCCGCATTGAAGGCCGCAATCTCCTGCCGGCGCGCGTGATAGTCGCTGGTGCTGATCAGCCGGTCCGTCAGTGGCTGCAGCAGGTTGTCTTCCACCGTCTGACCGTAAGGCGTCACCGACTGCCCATCCCGATAGAAGTTGCGTTGCCGCACCTCCAGTGGGTCCAGACCGAGCCGTCGCGCCACACCATCCAGAATCATCTCGATCGCCAGCGCACCCTGCGGCCCCCCGAAACCCCGAAAGGCCGTGTTGCTCTGGGTATTCGTCCGCGCGCAGTAGCCGTGCATGCTCACATTCGGCAGCCAGTAGGCATTGTCGAAATGGCACAGGGCCCGGGTCATCACCGGCGCGGAGAGGTCGGCGCTGTGGCCGCAGTTGGAGATCAGGTCGATGTCCGCCGCGAGCAGATGGCCTTCATCATCGAAGCCTACCGTCCAGCGGTAATCAAAGCCATGCCGGCGACCAGTGACCAGGAAGTCGTCATCCCGGTCCACCCGCAGCTTCACCGGTACACGCAGCCGCACGGCCGCCACCGCGGCGATGCACGCAAACAGCGCGGACTGCGACTCCTTGCCGCCAAAGCCGCCGCCCATGCGCCGGCACTGCACCGTCACCTGATGGGCCAGCCCGCCCAGGGCATGGGCCACGAGCAACTGCATCTCGGAGGGATGCTGCGTCGAGCAGTACAACAGCAGGCCCTGATCTTCCTGGGGCAGGGCATAACTGATCTGGCCTTCCAGGTAGAACTGCTCCTGACCGCCGACCGACCATTCGCCTTCCAGCCGATGCGGCGCCGTCGCCAGGGCAGCGGCGGCATCCCCGCGCTGCAGATGCATCGGCGGCACGACGTACTGGCCCAGCGCATGCGCTTCCCGCGCTGTAAGCACCGGCGGCAAGGCCTCCGCCTGGATGACCGTACGCGCCAGGGCGGCGGCACGGCGCGCCAGCTCCCGGTCGGTGGCGATTACCGCAAACACCGGCTGACCGAGATACCGCAGCTCGCCGTCGGCCAGCAGCGGGTCGTCATGCAAGAGGGGGCCGCAGTTGTTCTCGCCGGGGAGGTCTGCAGCGGTGATCACCGCCACCACGCCGGGCTGACCGCGCAATTGGTCCACGTCGATCGAGAGCAACCGGCCATGCGCCACGGGCGACAGTCCCAGCGCGGCATGCAGGGTGCCGCGCACTTCGGCGATGTCATCGGTGTAGACCGCTTCACCGCTCACATGCAGATGGGCGGATTCATGCGCGCGGCTCACGCCGACTTGAGGTTGGGGCTGTGGGCGCGACTGCGGCTGCGGCTTGCTGCCAAGCTCCGGCACGGGGAGGTCCAGCGCTTTGTTCATGGCTGTGCTCCAGAGGTGGAGGTCGTGGCCCTGGCAGCGGCCGAAGGTTGAGCAGACACAGCCGCGCTGATCGGTGCAGGGGCGAGGCCGTGGGACGTCATTCGCCACACGCTCACCGCTTGCGGCGGGAGCGGTGCATCGTCCCGCGTCTCCAGCCAGAACCGGCGCAGCAGGTTGCCGGCGACACGGAGTCGGTAATCAGCACTGGCGCGCAGGTCGGTCAGCGGCTGGAAGTCCTTGGATAGAGCTTGGGCAGCCGCTTTCACGGTAGCCTCGGTCCAAGGCTGTCCCACCAACGCCGACTCCGTCGCAGAGGCCCGCTTGACGATCGCCGCCATGCCGCCGAAGGCCAGGCGCACTTGCTGCACCAGTCCATTCTCGACCGTGACCGCCATGACGGCGCATAGCGCGGAGATGTCGCTGTCGTAGCGCTTGGAAATCTTGTACGCGCGCAGGCGGCGCCGAGCGTGCCACGATGCTGCATCCGCCGCATTCGCTGCGTTCGCCGCATTCGCGCTAGCTTCAGCACCAAAGCCAGCGCCGTTCACCGTTTGACGCGCAGTCGCTTTGGCATTCGCGATGTCGCCTGCGCTCCCCGCAGCCGAAGCGCTCGACCTACAGGCAGCATCCGCTCCGCTCCCGGAACATGGAGCACCGCCCGAACTCAGGGGAATCTCCATCGCCTCCAGGAACTCTCCCGGCTCCATCGCGTTCTTCATGTAGTCCAGATAGAACGCAGCCAGTGGCATCCTGCGTTGCCGCGAGCCTTTGCGCAGCACGACTTCCGCATCGAGCGCGATCAGCACCGGCGCGCCATCGCCAATTGGTGACCCGTTGGCGATGTTGCCCCCCAGCGTGCCCGCATGCCGCACGGGCGGCGAGGCAAAGCGCAGCCACACCTCCCGCAGTTCCGGAACGGCAGCCGTCAGCGCCCGCCAGGCATCCTCCAGCAACGCACCGGCGCCGATGCGAAGCACACCGCTCTCACGGGTGATCTGCTGAAGCGCCGCCACCCGGCCCACCAGAATGATGTCGCCCAGATCCCGATGCTGCTTGTTCACCCACAAGCCCACGTCGGTCGCGCCCGCCACCAGCCGTGCCTGCGGCAAGGCTTCCCGGAGCGCCGCGAGCGCCTCGATCGTCTGCGGGGCATGCACCCGCTGCATCTGTCCGTCCCGCGCCGGGCTCTCAAAGGTCAGCGGGGCATCGCCCGCCAGCGTCTTCAGTGACGCCACCAGAGGCGCGCGGTCCAGTCGCCTGACCGGCAGGTCAAACATCCGCTCCCCCGCATCCAGCAGCGGCCGGTAGCCGGTGCAGCGACACAGATTGCCGGACAGATCGTCCGCCAGTTGCTGCCGGCTCGGCCGGGTACCTTCCCCCTGATGCCGCTCATACAAGGCCTGCAACGTCATCGCGAAGCCCGGCGTGCAGAAGCCGCATTGCGAGGCATGGCAGCTCACCAGCGCCTCCTGCACCAGATGCAGGTCCTGACTGCTGCCCAGGTCTTCCACCGTCAGCAGCGCCTTGCCGTCCAACATCGGCAGGAACCGGATGCAGGCATTGACGTTGCGCAGATGGACCGCCTCGCCATCGGCCGACAACTCCCCGACCATCACGGTGCAGGCGCCGCAATCCCCCTCCGCACAGCCCTCCTTGGTGCCGCATTGATGGGCATGGTCGCGGAGGTACTGCAGCACGGTGGTCGTGGGCGGCAGCCCGGACACCGACTGGATGGCGCCACGGTGGACAAAACGGATGGGGCGGGCAGCGGTCATGATCCTCGTACGTTACTCCCCCGATCAGAAAATGGTTATAGGATCTGCCGCATGGACAGTATGCGAAATCCCATATGACGGGCGCGCTGGATTTCGACAAGATCGAGCTCCAACTGGTGCGGGTCCTGCAAACCTTGATTGTCGAACGGAGTGTCTCCAAAGCCGCCTTGCGGCTTGGCAGCACGCAGCCCGCTGTGAGCGAGAAGCTGCGGCGCCTGCGTGCGCTCACCGGCGACCCGCTGCTGGTGCGCAGCGGTGGCGGCATGACGCCCACCACCGTGGCCCTGGACCTGCTCGCGCCCGCGGAACGCCTGCTGCGGGAAGCGGACGAACTCTTCGGCACCCGTCTGCGCCGCAGCGGATTCGACCCCGCGACCGCCGAGCTGCGTTATCGCATCGCCGCCAGCGACTACCTCGACCCGCTGTTCCTGCCCCAGCTGGTGGCCCGCCTTCAGCGGCTGGCTCCTGGCATCCAGCTGGATCTGCAGCCCCTGACCGCCGACTACGACTACCGGGCCGCGCTGGCCCGCGGTGAGGTGGACCTGGTCATCGGCAACTGGCTGGAGCCGCCTGGCGAATTGCACATGGGCCGGCTGTTGACCGACGAGGTGGTCTGCCTCGTCAGCCAGCAGCATCCGGCCGCCCGCATGGCCGCGCGGTCCTGGACCCAGCAGCGCTACCTGGACTGCCAGCATCTGGCGCCGATGCCGCTGAGTCCCGGCCAGCCCGGCGTCATCGACCAGCATCTGCTGTCGCTGGGCCTGGAGCGTCGCATTGCGGTGCGCGGCGCCCACTTCGGTCAGTTGCCGGAGATGGTGGCGCGCAGCTTGCTGGTGCTCACCACCGGGCGACTGTTCTGCCGGCGCTTCGTGGACAACTTGCCGGTCACCATCCTGCGTTGCCCCGTCGCCTTCCCGCCGATGACCTACTACCAGCTCTGGCATGACGTGAGTCACCAGAGCGCGCCTCTGCGATGGCTCCGGGAGCAGGTGAGGGACGTGGCGAAGGAACTGGTCAAACCCGCCTGAGCGCCCGTACGCGTCCCCGTTTTCCTGCTGTTCCCCCCGTCTACCGATCCCGTCCGACACCATGACCGCTCTCCCCGCCACCGCCGACCGCCTTGCCTTGCGCGGCGACCTGCTCGATTTCACCGGCACCCCCGCCTGGGGCCGCGTCGATGACCCGGCCGTGCGATTCCGTCCGGACCACTGGCTGCTGGTGGAGCGGGGCCGGGTGGTCGGCGTCTCGGCGGACGACCCCGGCGAAGGCTGGCAGCGGGAAGACCATCGCGGACGCCTGATCCTGCCCGGCTTCATCGACACCCATGTGCACAGCCCCCAGCTGGACGTGATTGCCTCCTACGGCACCGAACTGCTGGACTGGCTCAACACCTACACCTTCCCCGCCGAAGGGCGGTATGCCGACCCGGTCGTCGCCCAGGTCGGGGCGGAGCGCTTTCTGGATGCGTTGCTGGCCCACGGCACCACGGCGGCGGTGGTCTATCCCACGGTGCACAAGGTCTCGGCCGACGCGCTGTTCGAAGCCGCCGCCCGACGCGGCATGCGGCTGATCACCGGCAAGGTGCTGATGGACCGCCACGCGCCGGACGGCCTGCGCGACGACGTGACCCAGGCCGAGCGGGAGTGCCGCGAGCTGATCGAGCGCCACCACCGCCGGGAGCGGCTGGCCTATGCGGTGACGGTGCGTTTCGCGCCCACCAGCACGCCGGAGCAATTGGCCATGGCCGGGCGGCTCTGTCAGCAGGATCCGTCGCTCTACATGCAGACCCATGTGGCGGAGAACCGCAGCGAAGTGGACTGGGTGGCCAAGCTCTTCCCCGACGCCCGCAGCTACCTCGATGTCTACGACCGCGTCGGCCTGCTGCATCCCCGCTCGGTGCTCGCCCACGGCATCTGGCTGGACGATGAAGACCATGCGGTGCTGGCGCGCACCGGCGCGCAGATCGCCCACTGCCCCAGCTCCAACCTGTTCCTGGGCAGCGGCCTCTTTGACTGGCCTCGCGCCGAGGCGGCCGGTGTGCGCCTGAGCGTGGCCAGTGACGTCGGCGGCGGGACTTCGCTCTCCACCCAGCGCACCCTGGCGGACGGCTACAAGGTGCAGGCCCTGAACGGTCAACGGCTGACCGCGTGGTGCGGTCTGCATGCCGCCACACGGGGGGCGGCGCACGCCCTGGGTTTGTCGGAGGAAATCGGGCATTTCGGCATGGATACACTGGCCGATGTGTGCGTCTGGGACTGGGCGCACGGCTCGGTGGCCGAGCACCGTCTGTCCCTGGCGCGCGAGCTCCATGAAAAGATCTTCGCCTGGATCACCCTCTCCGACGAACGCAACCTGGTGGCCAGTTATGTGGCCGGCCAGGCCCGCTACCGCCGCAGCCCGTAACGCCCTTCTGTCATGACCGCACGCCTGGAACTCCGCCACATCAGCAAGTCCTATCCAGGCGTCAAGGCCAATGACGACATCTCCCTGCGCGTCGAGCCGGGGGAAATCCATGCGGTGCTGGGGGAAAACGGCGCGGGCAAGTCCACGCTGATGAAGATCATCGTCGGCGCGGTCCAGGCCGACGCGGGCGAGATGCTGTGGGACGGTCAGCTGGAGGCGGTGCGCCATCCCGCCCAGGCGCGCGCGCTGGGCATCAGCATGGTGCACCAGCATTTTTCGGTCTTCGATTCCCTGACTGCCGCCCAGAACATCTGGCTGGGGCTGGACCGATCCCTGTCATTGGATGAGGTGCGGGCCCGAGTGCGGGAGTTGTCATCCGCCTATGGCCTTCCGCTGGATCCGGAGCGGCCGGTGCATGCACTGTCGGTCGGCGAGCGGCAGCGGGTGGAGATCCTGCGGGCACTGATGACGCGGCCGCGGCTGCTGATCCTGGACGAGCCCACCTCGGTGCTGACGCCGCAGGCGGTGCAGACCCTGTTCGTCACCCTGCGCCAGTTGGCCGCGCAGGGCTGTTCCATCCTCTACATCAGCCACAAGCTGGACGAGATCCGGAGCCTGTGCGAGCGATGCACGGTGATGCGGGGCGGGCGGGTCACCGGCGAGGTCGATCCGCGGCAGGAGACGACGGCCGGCTTGTCGCGCCTGATGATCGGGGCCGAGCCCCAGCGGCCGCCGCCGCGCGCTGCCCACGCTGAGGCGCCGGTGCGCCTGAGTCTGCGGGGCCTGAATGCCGAGCCGGACGCGCCGCATGGCGTGGCGCTGCGGGATCTGCATCTGTCCCTGAAGGCGGGCGACATCCTCGGTGTGGCCGGGGTATCCGGCAACGGCCAGCAGGAACTGCTGCGCCTGCTCTCCGGCGAGGACCGTCGCGCGCCGCGCGGCACCCTCGTCTGGACGGCGGATGATGGCACCCAGCATGACCTCGGCCCGATGGGCCCCCGGCAGCGTCGCGCGCTGGGGCTGCATCATGTGCCGGAGGAACGGCTGGGCCGTGGCGCGGTGCCGGTGATGTCCCTGGCGCAGAACACGCTGCTGACCCGGCGCGATCCAGTCGGTCGTCTCGGACAGTGGTCCCCGTCGCGGGCGTCGGCGCTGGCCGCCGGTCTCATCGAGCGCTTTGGGGTGCGCGCCGCCGGACCGCAGGCCGCGGCCCGCAGCCTGTCCGGCGGCAATCTGCAGAAATTCATCATGGGCCGTGAGATCTCCGCTGCGCCGCGGCTGCTGATCGTGGCCCAGCCCACCTGGGGCGTCGATGTGGGCGCCGCGGCGCAGATCCGGGCCGAACTGGTGGCCCTGCGAGACCAGGGCTGCGCGCTGCTGGTCGTGAGTGAGGAGCTGGACGAATTGCTGGAGCTGAGTGATCGGATCGTGGTGATGGCCGGGGGACGACTGTCTCCGGTGCTGCCACGGGCGCAGGCCACGGTGGAACGCATCGGCCTGTGGATGAGCGGACTGTGGACGGAAGCAGAGGCCCCGCCTGCCAGCCCGGACGGAACCCCGCCAGGAGCCGCGCATGTTCCGGCTTGAAGCCCGTCCGCAGCCGTCGCGCTGGATGTCGCTGCTGTCGCCGGTGCTGGCGCTGCTGTGCACCGTGGTCATCGGTGTGCTGCTGTTCGCCGCCCTGGGCAAGGACCCGGTGCAGGGCCTGCGCATGTTCTTCTGGGAGCCGCTGCGCAATGCCTACGCCTGGGGCGAGCTGGGACTGAAGGCAACGCCGCTGATCCTGATCGCCCTTGGTCTGGCCGTCGCGTTCCGGGCCAATGTCTGGAACATCGGGGCGGAGGGCCAGTACATCGTCGGTGCGCTGGCCGCCGGTTGGGTGGCCATGCAGGCCGGGCCGGAGACGGGGCGGTGGATCGTGCCGCTCATCCTGCTGGCGGGCGTGGTCGGCGGCATGGCCTGGGCCGGCGTGACCGCGCTGCTGCGGGATCGCTTCCATGCCAACGAGATCCTGGTCAGTCTGATGCTGGTGTATGTGGCGGAGCTGCTGCTGCAGTACCTCGTCTATGGCCCCTGGAAAGACCCGGCCGGCTACAACTTCCCCCAAAGCATCACCTTCCTGCCGGTGACCCAGATCCCCAAGCTCTTTCCGGGCACGCGGCTGCACATCGGCGTGTGGATCGCCCTGGCCTCGGTGGTGGGCGTGTGGTGGCTGATGTTCCGCTCGATGGCCGGCTTCGCCTGGCAGGTCGGTGGACTGGCACCCGCCGCGGCGCGGTATGCGGGCTTCTCGTCCCGCGGAGCGCTGTGGGGCACGCTGGCGCTGTCGGGCGGACTGGCCGGCCTCGCAGGCGGCCTGGAAACCGCCGGGCCGCTGGGTCAGCTCACGCCGTATGTGCCGGTCGGTTATGGCTTTGCGGCCATCATCGTGGCCTTTGTCGGCCGGCTGCATCCGGTGGGCATCGTCTTCTCCGGACTGCTGATGAGCATGTTCTACATTGGCGGTGAACTGGCGCAGTCGCGACTGGGTTTGCCCAAGGCCATCACCGGCGTCTTCCAGGGCCTGCTGCTGTTCACCCTGCTGGCGGCGGACACCCTCATCCATTACCGGCTGCGCCGGATTGCACCGAAGGAGGCCCGCTGATGGAGGCCTGGCCGTTGCTGCTGGCGTCCACGCTGAACGCCGGCACCCTGGTGGCGCTCGCCGCCCTGGGACTCTTGATCAATGAGCGGGCCGGGGTGGTCAACCTCGGCGCGGAAGGCATGATGCTGATGGCCGCGATCGCCGGTTTTGCCGCGACGGTGCACAGCGGCAGTGACGTGGTGGGCTTTCTGGCCGGCATGGGCGCCGGGGCGCTGATGGCGCTGGCCTTCGGCCTGCTGGTGGTGCTGCTCAACACCAATCAGTACGCGACGGGTCTGGCGCTGAGCCTGTTCGGTGCGGGCTTCTCGGCCTTTGTGGGGCAGGACTACACCCGTGCCGCGCTGGGGCCGCGTCCGAGCTTCGCCGTGCCGGTGCTGTCGGACCTGCCGTGGATCGGTCCCGCGCTGTTCCGTCAGCATCCGCTGGTCTACCTGACGCTGCTGTTCGCCGCGGGGCTGGCCTGGTGGCTGGCCCGCTCGCGCAGCGGCCTTGTGCTGCGGGCGGTGGGTGAGTCTCCGGAGTCCGCCCATGCGCTGGGTTATCCGGTGCGGCGTATCCGGCTGATGGCGGTGGTGGCGGGCGGCGCGCTGTGCGGTCTGGCCGGGGCCTATTGCTCGGTGGTCTACACGCCGCTGTGGGTCGAGGGCATGATCGCCGGCAAGGGCTGGATCGCGCTGGCCCTGACCAGCTTCGCCACCTGGCGCTCCGGCCGTGTGCTGCTGGGCGCGTATCTCTTCGGCGGCGTCACCATGCTGCAGTTCCACCTGCAAGGGCAGGGCGTGCAGGTGGCCAGCCAGTTCCTCAGCATGCTGCCCTACCTGGCCACCATCGTGGTGCTGGTGCTGATCTCTCGCAACGAGAGCTTCATCCGCGCCAACATGCCGGCCTCGCTCGGCAAAGCCTTCCATCCCGGCGCGTGATGCGGGTCCCCATTGTTCATTCAGGAGTGTTCATGTCTGCCCTGTCTTTTTTCCTTCGCCCGTTGGACGCCGCTGGCATGACGCGACGGCCCGCAGCCGCCGATGCCGCCCATGCCGCCGCGCGCCCTGATGGGCTGCGTAGCCGCGTGGGACCTCTGCGTCATCCCCTGCTGGTGGCTGCCGCCGCGGTGGTGATGCTGGCGGCTTGCGGCAAGAAGGAGGAGGCCGGCACGAGCCCTGCAGCATCCGGCGCCGCGCCCGCTGCTGCGGCGAGCGCTCCGCTGCAGGTGGCGTTTGCCTATGTCGGCCCGGTGGGCGACGGCGGCTGGACATTCGCTCATGACAACGCCCGCAAGGCGGTGGAACAGGCCTTCGGAGACCGCATCAAGACGACTTTCGTCGAGAAGGTGCCCGAAGGCGCCGATGCCGAGCGGGTGTTCCGCGACCTGGTGCAGCAGGGCAACACGCTGGTCTTCGGCACCACCTTCGGCTACATGGAGCCGATGCTCAAGGTGGCGGCGGACAGCCCGCAGGTGAAGTTCGAACATGCCACCGGCTACAAGCAGGCGGCCAACATGCGCACCTACGATGCGCGCACTTACGAGGGCGCTTACCTGGCCGGTGTGGTGGCCGGTGCCATGACCAAGTCCAACACCCTGGGCGTTGTCGGCTCCATCGCCATTCCGGAAGTCATCCGCAACATCAACAGCTTCACCCTGGGCGCCCGCTCGTCCAATCCGAAGGCGACGGTGAAGGTCGTGTGGGTGAATGAATGGTTCAACCCGCCTCAGGAAACCAATGCGGCGCAGACGCTGATCAATGCGGGTGCCGACGTGTTGATGCAGAACACCGACTCCAGCGCCGTGCTGCAGACCGCCGAGAAAAACGGCATCTACGCCTTCGGCTGGGACTCGGACATGAGCAGCTACGGTCCCAAGGCCCATCTGGCCTCCGCCGTGGTGAACTGGACTCCCTACTACACCGCCAGCATCCAGGCGGCGCTGGACGGCACCTGGACCGCCGGCGCGGGCAAGCACAGCTGGTGGGGCGTGAAGGAAGGGGCGATCGATCTGGTGGGTCTGAACAGTGCCGTGCCGGCGGAGGTGAAGGCACGCGTGGACAAGGTCAAGGCCGGCCTGAAGGACGGCAGCTTCGTCATCTGGAAGGGCCCGATGCTGGGGCAGGATGGCAAGGAAGTGCTGGCCAAGGATCAGGTCGCTGACGACAAGTTCCTGCAGGGCATCAAGTTCTATGTGCAGGGCGTGGACGGTCAGCTTCCGTCCAAACCCTGAGGACCTGCGCGGACCTCATCCCTCGGATCGCGGCCTTGGGCACCCTTCATTTCGGGGGGAAAGACTGGCACGTTGCAGCGCTTACAGGCTGTTGCCCCACCCGGGGCCAGTGTGGGCAGGATGCGTTCCGTATCCCGGACATGAGACACCCGGGTCTTTCTAGTTCAAGCGAGGGGGAAGGTCACCATGCGATTCGAAGGCACTTTGAACAGTTGGTATGGGGAACGTGGGCACGGGCTGCTGCAGCCGGAACAGGGCGGTGAAGCGCTCTTCGTTCACGTGTCCGCATTCCCGATGGACGGGCAGGCACCGCAGGAAGGTGAGCGCCTGAGCTTCGAGGTTGTTTCCAGAAGTGACGGCAGCAAACAGGCCGTGCGTCTGCAACGCCTGTCCCCCTACAAAGTGCCGCCTCAATTGCGCGCAGCTCGCACATCTTCCCGTCCGCGGCCGATCGGCCGCCGCCGTCGCATCACGCCGCTGATGTGGATGGTGATGGGAGTGATGGTGCTGGGGCTGAGCGCCACCCTGTGGTCGCCGTCGGGCTCGGCGATGGCCAAGCAACGCGCGACCGCAGTCAGCCGATAAGGCGGATGCAGCCGGGGATGGTTGCCCCGCTCCGGATGCGCCCGTGATGATTCTCGTGGGGGACCGACGCTGGTCGGTCCCGTCGCCCAGGTAGTGATCGCCCTCGATGACTACCTTTCAGGCCACCCCGTCGGGTGGCCTTTTTTGATTGATGGGGCCCCCGGCTGTCTGCGCCTAGGGCGCATCCATCCGCCCCCCGAGGGGGCTGGGGGCCGCCTTGGGAGCGGCCCGGCGGCGCCCCCCGTGCGGCCAACCAGACCGGCGCTGACGCTTGATGGAGCCCCCGGCTGTCTGCGCCTAGGGCGCATCCATCCGCCCCCCGAGGGGGCTGGGGGCCGCCTTGGGAGCGGCCCGGCGGCGCCCCCCGTGCGGCCAACCAGACCGGCGCTGACTCGGCGCTGGGCTGGAGTCAGCGCCTGGGTGCGTGGGGTCAAATCTTCATTTCGAGGCGCACCTGCCACAGCGTGAAGCTGCGCCCGATGCTTTCGCCGGTCACCAGCTTGGCGGGGCTGATGAGGGTGCCGTTCGGGGCATAGCGCGCCGGCACCACCGAGACGCTGCCGGTGCCGTAGTCCAGCGGCGCCAGGTTGGTGGCGGACACCCGCAATGCGGTGCTGGACGACAGATTCCAGCTGGCAAACAGATCAAACACCCGCTTCTTGTCGCTGCTCACCGCCGTCAGCGTGGTCTGCTGAACCGTATTGGCCGGCGTGTAGTTGATCGAGCCCCCCAGCGTCAGCGGCAGGCTGCGCAGCCGGTAGTCGGCGCCCAGGTTGGCGGTGTAGCGCGGCTGCTGGTCCAGCTTGTTGTCAGGACCCTGGATGCCGTCCACCTTCGAATGAAAAAGTGACAGGTTGCTGCGGATGTTCACCGGCCACGCATCCGTCAGATATTCATCCAGCCGGAACTTGGCCTCCAGCTCCACCCCGTAAGTCTGCGCCGTGCCAATGTTGCGTGGCTTGGCCACCCAGCGTTGCTGGTCAGACCAGCTCACATCCTCCAGCGCGGTGACGGTGCGGATCAGGTCGTTGATGTGCCGATAAAAGAGGTTGGCACTGATGAGTCCCCCCTTGGTCATGTACTTTTCCCAGCCCAGCTCCACCCCGGTGGCCATCTCCGGCTTCAGGTCGGGATTGCCCATCCGGTCCGGATAGTTGATGGCATTGGTGCCGCAGGGCACTCCATTCAGGCAGGGGTACTGCGAGTTGACGCTGGGTCGCGCAATCAGGTCGTTGAGCTGCGGCGAACGGTAGCTGCGGGTCAGGCTGGCGCGGATCTGCTCGCGGCTTTTTTCGTCGAGCTTGTAGACCGCATGCAGCAACGGCGTCCACACGCTGGAGCTGTTGCTGACGTTGTAGTTGGTGGCCTTGCTGTCGGTCTGGATGCCTTCCCAGCGCAGGCCGGCATAAAAGCCCCATTGCTTGCCGACGCTCCACTCGTCTTGCGCATAGGCGGCCAGGCGGCGGGTGGACGCATCGACGTCATCCCCGAAGTCCAGCAGATAGCTGCAGCTGCTGCCGTTCTGCAGGCAGTTCCGCGTCTGATTGCGGCCGGTGCCTTCGCCCTCCAGCCCGGCGACGAAGTTGTGCTCGTCGGGCAACTGGTGGTTGTATTTGCTGTTGAAGCTCCAGGAGGTGTCGCGGCTGCGGGTGTGATCGTCCTGGGTGCGGGTGAGGGTGGTGTCCTCGTATTCGCGCCGGTCGCTCTGGCTGTTCATCGACATGCGGCCGACGCCGCCCCGCAGTTCCAGCCGGCTGACATCGCTCAGGCGCTTGTTCCACTGCGCATTCAGCCGCGCCATGACCGAGCGATTGCTGCCTTGCGACTCCACATGGTTGAAGTCGTAATGGTCCGGACCGGACGTCACTTCAGGCGTCTGGACCTGATCGTAGACGCTGGCATTGGTGCCGCGGTTGACCACCACGAAGGGCTGCAGCGCCAGCGTGTCACCACCGTCCAGCCGCCACTGCACCCGCCCCGTCATGTTGAGGGACTTGCGGCTGCTGCTGCTGCGGCCCAAAGTCTGCAGCACCGTCTGGTCGCCGGTGTCGGGCACCAGGGTGACGGTCCGGCTGTTCACGTCCTCCTGCTGCCGGTTCTGCATTGCATTGACCGTCAGGTTGTAGGCGCTGCCGTGATCATCCAGCTTGTCGTTGCGGGTCCAGCTCAGATGCGGTCGCACCTGACCGTTCTCTGCGGCCAGCGCTGCGCGCACCTCATTGAGCCGGCGCTGCAGGGCCTCGCGTAGCACCACATTGATCGTGCCGGCCACCGCCCGCGCGCCGAATTCGGCGGTGGGTGCGCGCATCACCTCGATGCGTTCGATCTGGTCGGGCGGCAGTTCATCGAGCGAGAAGCCCGGCGGCATGCGCTCACCATTGACCAGGATCTGCGTATAGCCGGACCCCATGCCTCGCATGCGGACCTCACCGCCGCGTCCGGGACGGCCGCCGGTGGTGACCCCCGGCAGGCGCTTGAGCACCTCGCCGATGGTGCTGTCGCCATAACGCTCGATTTCCTCGCGGCCGATGATGATCTTGGAGGCCGTGGACGCGCGACGCTGGGCATCGTCACTCGACTTGCCCTGGACCTCCACGCGCTGGAGCTGCTGCGGGTCGTCGTCGGGCCTCGGCGCAGGAGTGGCGGGCGCCTGTGAACGGCCTGGTGTTCGGGCTGTGGCAGGCGCCGGGGTGGACGCAGGTGCGGGCGCTGCCGCCGGTGGGGGAGCGGTGCGGACGGCAGGTGCTGGCGCCGGTGCAGGTGCTGATCCTGGCGCGGGTGCGGGTGCAGCGGCGCCTTGGCCCTGGGCGGGCGCGGCCAGGACGCTCAGCGCCATCAGCAGGGCCAGAGAGAGCGGATGCAAGGCGGGGTGGCAGGTGCGTGTCATCGGGGCAGGCAAGAGCAACGGCGATGCAAGCGGTCCGGACTTGGCGGCGGCTGGGACGCGGGACGCGGCGAACTTCGTGTCAGAGTTGAAAAGAGGCCGAAGGATCGCACGTGCCCCCCTCGTGGCTGCGGCCGAAAGGTCTGGTTTTATGGTTCTTTACATGAGGTGACGGCTGGGCGCGACGGCCCCAAATGCCGTACGCGCACGACAGGCGGAATCCACCACTTGGCAATGAACAAGCAACGTCGCCGGTCGGCGCTGCCTTGCACCGCGCCCAAAGAAAAAGGCCACCGCACGAAGTCGGTGGCCTTGGAATAGGTATCCGGACGCTGGTGACGGGTTCCAGCTTTCTGCCCTATGTCGCAGTCGGTTGTTTGTCTCGGATGCCTTGCATTGTGCCGATCGTTTGTGACGGTGAATTGACGAAAAGCAGGATTCCAGCGGGTCTCCAAAGATTTTTCTAAGGGCGCTGCGGGGAAGCGTCCCGGACGGTGGTGGCCCGGATGCGCTGAAGCCAGGGCTCCGTCAGCGCCAGACCCGGCATCTCGACATAGCGGTGGCTGCAGTGACTGAGCGTCATCAGCACTGGCGTGATCATCCACACCACCAGCCAATGCTGGGTGGGGCTCAACTGTGCAGCGTTGACGCCGGTGATCCATGTCACGCCCCAGTGAAAACTCACAAAGAGCAGCAGCCCATGCAGCAGATAGACGCTGTAGGTCGGCTCGCCGAAGTGACGCGACAGCCGGGAGGACAGCCCCCCGAACAGGTCATTGCCCGCCGCGATCAACACAAAGGCCAGGGCTTGCAGCATCTGCGGCAGTGGGGAGACGGCGGACATCGGCAGCGTGAAGCCGCCCACCAGGCAGACCAGCGTGAGCGCCGATGCCAGCGGCGCGGATGCAAACCGTTGCAGCGCGGGCCACCGCGCCGCAAAGGCTGCGCCGATGCCCACGGCAAACGGCATCAGATTGCCCAGCGAAGGGCGCCACACCAGCAGCAGCACGCTTGCCGCAACCGGCACGATCATCGGACGCAGGCCGGGACGGCCCCCGGCCATCAGCATCAGCACGGGCAGCGCGGCGTAGAACATCCACTCGTAGGGCAGTGACCAGGTCACCCCGGCCACCAGGATTTCGGTACGCGCCAAGCCGTTCACATCGGGGCGCCCGGGGATGGTGAACAGCAGCCAGTCTTTCAGGCTGGCCAGCAGGCTGCCGGTCTCCACCTGCAGTCGTCCCCCGGTCAGCACCGCCACCAGGGACAGCATCAGCAGCAACATCAGCAGATAGGCCGGTGCCAGCCGCATCACACGGCCCAGGAACAGCCGCGCCCAATCGATGCGGCGGGTGCGGGCGTCCAGCAGGCGGCCGAAGAACAGAAAGGCGGTGATCATGAAGAACAGCGCGACACTGCCTTTGCCGGCATTGACGTAAAACGCCGATGGCGGGTTGGCCCAGGCGCCGGACACGCGGTAACTCTGCCAGAGGGTGGCGTGGTGCAGGAAGACACCGAATGCGAGGTAACCGCGCAGGCCGTCGATGCTCCGATAGCGGGCCGCGGCTTCAGGCAATGGGCTGCGGCGTGAGAGCACCCAGGTGGTGCCCAGCGCCAGCAGCACCGCAACCAGCGCGGGCCAGAGGTCGGTCGGATTCATGCAGCCCCCGCGATGACGGCGCCGCCGCCATCCAGCCGGCACAGTACACACAATGCCGGCGAGCTGACAGGGGCAGCCCCGCAGGTGGGGGAGGGACGGGGGCGTCTCCAGTAGAGTTCAGGTTTGTTTGACGTGATCGCCCATGAGCCGACTTCAAGCTGAATTTGATCGTTTGTATGCCGCGACTGCGACCGGGACCGCGATGGCCCCTGATGGCGCAGGCGGGCTGGACCTGATCGGCGCAGATGGCCGTGTGCGCGCCGTGGTGATGGACATCGGGCGGCCGGTGGACTGGTCGGTCGTGGCGGCCTTGTGGCGCGCGGTGCAGGAGGATCTGGCGTGGCCGGCACCGGCCATTGCCATTGCTGGCGGGCCGAGTTTTCAGCTGTGGTGGTCTCTGCAGGAGGCAGTACCTGCGCAGGATGCGGCGCGGTTCCTGCAGGCGGTGCAACGACGGTTCCTGCCGGAACTGAAGGAGGCGCGAGTGCAGCGCTTTCCTGCCCGTTCGACGGGTGATGCGCTGACAGACGCCGCGGCGGGCTGGACCCATGCCCGTCCGGTGCCCGCGGCAGTGACGCCGGATCAGTGGTCAGCCTTTGTTGCACCCGGACTGGCGCCGGTCTTTGAAGAGACACCGTGGCTGGACTTTCCGCCCAATGAAGAGGGGCAGGCGGAGTTGCTGCGTGGATTGCGGTCGGTATCGCCGGTGCAGTGGCAAGACGCCTGGAAGGGATTGGGGCTGGGGCTGGAGTTGGAGTTGGAGTTGGAGCTGGATTTGAATCCGCGCGAGACCTCAGCGACTTTCGGCGGCGCTCTACAGACGACATCTGACGCCGCGGATCGGCGTTGGACGGCGGCAGATCCTGACGAGCATGCCGACGCGGACGCCGCCGCTGCCGTTGCGAAGGCGGTCGCCCCCTTCAGTGCCGGCGTCCCCTCAAGAGCACCGACGTTCAGCGACCCTCGCGCATTTCTGTTGCAGGTGATGAATGACAGTGCCGTGCCAATGGCGCTGCGGATTGAAGCGGCGAAGGCGTTGCTGCCGCGGGCGACGGATCAGTGAATCGCGCCCGAATGCGACGATTCGGCGCAGCGATCAGCCGCCGATCTGCTCACACAGTTGCCGCAGATCCGTGATCCGCAGGTGCGGCACGTCTGTGCCGATGCTGCTGTCGGATGCGTGAGCGGGCCCATGCCCAGGGGCCCATCCCGGCGCGATCCCCAGTGCTTCCGGCGGCCGGACCACCCAGGCGGCATGCCCGCCGGCTCCAACCGCCCCGACCACATCCAGGTGCCAGTCGTCCCCCACATGCAGGACCTCGGACGGATGCACCCCGGCCAGTGCCGCTGCTGCATGAAAGGCTTGCGGTTCCGGCTTGGCCACACCGAGCACCGCCGCACTGATCGCCCCCTTGAAGAATCGCCCGATGCCCGCCTTGTGGATGCACGCATTGCCATTGGTCAGCGCCACCAGGGGCAGCCGCTCACTGAGCTGGCCCAGCGCCGCTTCGACTTCGGGAAACAGGTCCACCCGTTGCCGCTCGGCAAAGAAGACCTCAAACGCCGTCTCCGCCAGCGCGGGATCTTCCTGACAGTCTTCCAGCAGCGCCCGGATCGACGCCCGCCGCAGACCGCTCAGATCCGCGCGCAGTTCTGGATGTCGCTCCTGCGCCCGGGCCCGGTAGGTCATCAGCGCGGCCGGATCGGCCAGCACCGGCTGGGTGGCGGGAGCATGCGTCTGGAGCCAGGTCAGCAAAGCCGCTTCGGCCCGCACCAGGCAGGGGCGGAAGGGCCAGAGCGTGTCGTCCAGGTCCAGGGAAATGGCGCGGATACGGTTGAACTGCATGCCGCATTCTGAGTCATCCCGACGCCGAACCTTGACAGTACCGCGCCGATAATCGGTTCACAACGGAGGCATTGCATGAAAGACACCGTCCACCCGAAGCAGATCACCGCATTCTGGTCGTGGCTCAAGGCGCATCAGGACGACCTCGATGCGCTGGAGTCGCCCGAACATCCGTTCTGGGACGAACTGCTGGAGCATCTCAAGCTGGTGGATGAAGGCCTGTGGTTCGAGGTGTCCATGCCCGGCGACGGCGAGCGGGAACTGGTCATCACTGCGGAAGGCGATTGGGAGCTCTTCCCGCTGGTGGAGGCGATGGTCTCGGTGGCGCCAGACCTGGAAGGCTGGGAAGTCGTAGCGCTCAAGCCGGCAATGGGATTTGAATTCGGCATTCAGTACGAGGGCCTGGACCTGGATCCCCGCACGATGTGGTTCCAGCCGCTCATTGATGAGGACGCCCCTGAAGTACTGGGACTGCGCGTGGCCATGCCTGACTTTGATGAGGATCAGGAACAGTCCTTTGCCAATGGATTGCTGGTGATTCTGGACACGGCGCTCGGGGAGAAGTCGGCCGCGAGCGATGTGGATCTGATTGAAGTCTGCGAGCTGCCGGACGATCCGCAAGAGGAAGGCTTCCTGCCCCTGCCGGAGTTGACCACCTACGTGGAATGGCGTCGGAGCAAGACGACCCACTGACCAAGCGCGGCGGGATTTCCGAAGCCGGAGCCGGGTAGTTTCGAGATGGCACCGCAGCGCGCGCCGGCATAGAGTGGGGGCATGAGCATTCAGCCTAATCGAGCCACTGCCGCTGCCGCGGGGGTGTGGGCCGCCGCGGGCGGCATGGCGTTTGAGCAATGGCATGCGGCACAGACCTCGCTGTCATCCCTGACCTCCAATCTGCTGTGGGGCGGGTTCATGCTGGTCTTTGTGCTGCTGCCGCTGGCCTTCCTGGTGATCGGCCGACAGCCGCCATTTGGTCGCGACTGGATTCACGACCCGGCCGAGCGCGCGCGCTATTGGCTGGGTGTGAAACGGATGCTGGTGTGGCTAGTGACGGCCGGGCTGGTGGCGGGGGCGTGGACGCTGGCCGCCCGCTAGCGCACCGCAAGGCCCTGGCACGGCATTCGATCCGCGGCGCTCGCAAAGCGGCCTCGATCGAGAACCTCTTCTATCAATGCCGGACGGCTCACCGCTGGCTTGATAAATGATAAATATGAAAGCATGCGAATTCGGCGGTGCGCGCATTTCATTGCTTGGCGTGCGCAGCACAAATCGATCAGCAGCCGATTGGCCGAGCTCCTTACTGGGGCATCGCCAATGACGGCTCAAAACAACAAGTTCGATTTAATCCTTTTGAGCGCCAAATTTTGGACAGCAATGCGCATTCGCGGGATAGCGCAACCATCAGTTCTATCGTTCTGACGCACACTCCCGCCCTCGTATCAATTTGTATATGAGGGAAGAGGATGAATGCGAATGCTGCAAGGGTTGCGAACGCTCCAGGAGACGAGCGAGCCGCCCGGAGGGATGGGTTCTTTGCCCACCATGGCGTCTGGGCCGTGGGTGTGCGGCTGTTTCGCCGATTGAATTTCGGGGCCAAAGCCTCGCTGATCACCCTGTCGTTTCTTGTGCCGCTGCTGCTGCTCAGTGGTGCCTACTACCGCACCAGCCAGCACACGCTGGACTTTGCCCACGGTGAACTGGCCGGCGTGCAGATGGTGCAGGCGCTCGAGCCCTGGCTGGTTGCGGCCCAGAAGGAGCGCCGCCTGGTGCTCTCCGGCATGACGCCGCGCGTGGACCTGGGTGCCATCGACAAGGCGGGGGAGAACTTCCTGCAACTGAGCAAGAGTCTGCCCAAGGACATCGACCTGCGGGAAGGCCTCTCGGCCGTGGACGCCGCTCGCGCGGCCCTGGTGCAGGGCGGACTGGATGCCGGCAGTGGCCAGTTGCAGAAGCGTTTGCAGCGGCTGGTGGATGAACTGGTCAAGCTGCGCAACCTGACGCTCAGTGCGTCCGGCCTCACGCTCGATCCGGGGCAGGACACCTACAACCTGATCAGTCTCTCCGGCTCCCTCATTTCCGACGTGATCGAAAGCATCTCCCGGTCGCGCGCGACCAGTGGCGGCATGCAGGGGGAAGCGACCCCGTTGGCCGTCCGTCAGCTGTATGGCGTCTGGATTCAGGGCTTCGAAGGCATCGACGAGGTCCGCAATGCAGCCCGTCATGCCGGTGATGCGAATGCGCAGCTGACTGAGCAGCTGGCAGTGGAGCGCGCCGCCATAGCGGCGGAAACCTTCTTCGCGGCTGCGGAACAGCGCTGGTTCGGCGACGAATTCAAGGCGGACGTGGAAGGTCTGAATCCGGTGGGCCAGAAGGCGGTGGATGAAATGCGGGCCCTCTCGGCTCGCAGCACCGCGCTGCTGAAGGAACTGCTGGAGCGCCGCATTGCGGACACGCAGGGCGCCCGTCGGGTGATCGTGCTGGTGACGGCCGTCTGTCTGCTGGCTGCGGCCTACCTGTTCTTCTCGTTCTTCCTCGTGATGCGCGGGGGTCTGCGCGAAGTCGGCCGCCACCTGGAAGCCATGACAGCGGGAGATCTGACAACGCGTCCGTCGCCGTGGGGCACCGACGAAGCCGCGCAGCTGATGCGTCTGCTGGCCACGATGCAGGACAGTCTGCGGGCCATGGTCGTGCAGGTGCGGGAATCGTCGCTGGGCATGGTGTCGGCCAGTTCGGAGATTGCTGCGGCGTCGACCGACCTCTCTGCGCGCACCGAGCAGGCGGCAGCCAATTTGGAAGAGTCCACCTCCGCCATGGAGCAGATCGGCGCCACGGTGAGGACCACCGCGGACAGCACCGAAGAAGCCACCCGGATGGCGAGCGCCAATGCCGATCTGGCCACCAACGGCGGCACCGTCATGACGGAACTGGCTCAGACCATGGAAGCCATCGACGTCTCGGCGCACCGCATTGGCGACATCACCGCCATGATCGATAGCATTGCCTTCCAGACCAACATCCTGGCATTGAATGCGGCTGTCGAGGCGGCGCGGGCGGGTGAGCAGGGACGCGGCTTTGCGGTGGTCGCAACAGAGGTGCGGACCCTGGCGGCACGCAGCGCAGAAGCGGCGCGTGAGATCAAGACCCTGATCAACACCAGCATGGAAACCGTTCGTCGCGGCACGGCAGTGACGCAGGATGCACGCCAGGCGATCGCGGGCATTGTCGATGGCGCCGGTCATATCGACCGACTGCTGCGGGATGTGGCCGCCGGCACCCGCGCCCAGACCGATGGCATCGTGCAGGTGGGGGCGGCCATTCAGGAGCTGGACCAGGCCACGCAGCAAAATGCCGCGATGGTGGAGCAGACCGCAGCGGCCGCCGCGTCGATGCGTGACCAGGCGCAGCAGCTCGCGGCACAGGTCGAGCGCTTCCGTCTGCCGACCGCGACCCGCTGACGGCAGACCCGGGGACGGCACACAGCCGTCCCGGCCCCCCATGCCGGTGACTCACCGGTCTTGCAGGGCACAGCGGCTGACAAACATCAAAGGAGAGGCGGAGGGCGATCGATACATTGGTCGTCATCCGCCGACCTGCTACGGTGCAGGTTCCGGCATTGCAGAAAGGCCGCTCCATGACGACACCGTCCACTCCCCGCCCGAATGCCATGGCAGTCGAGGCCGACGCCACGCGAGGTTTCTGGCACAAAGGTCCGCAAGACACCCTGCCACCACCCGACATGCTCGGCCCCTACTCGCGTCACCGCCCACGGATGACGCCGGTGCCCGGACGCAAGGCCTGGATCATCGGCAGCGGCATTGCCGGCATGGCGGCGGCCTTCTATCTGATCCGCGATGGCGGCATGAAGGGCGAAGACATCACCCTGCTGGATACGCTGGACATTGCCGGCGGGTCGCTGGACGGCAGCGGCAATGCGGAGCAGGGCTACCTGATTCGCGGCGGCCGGGAAATGAACTGGAACTACGACAACTTCTGGGACCTGTTCCAGGATGTGCAGGCGCTGGAGCTGCCGGACGGATACAGCGTGCTGGACGAATACCGTCAGGTGAATGACCAGGACCCGAACTGGTCCAAAGCCCGGCTGATGCATCGCCAGGGCGAGATCCGGGACTTCTCCACGCTGGGCCTGAGCCGCTCGCATCAACTGGAGATTCTCAAGCTGCTGCTCAAGCGCAAGGAAGATCTGGACGACGTCACGATTGAGGAGTACTTCAGCAGCAGTTTCCTGGAGACGAATTTCTGGTTCCTGTGGCGCTCGATGTTCGCCTTCGAGAACTGGCAGAGCCTGCTGGAGGTCAAGCTCTACATGCATCGCTTCCTCGATGCGATTGACGGGCTGACCGACATGTCGGCGCTGGTGTTTCCCAAGTACAACCAGTACGACAGCTTTGTGGTGCCGCTGATGCGGCATCTGCAGGCGCGTGGCGTCCAGGTGCAATGGGCCACCCGGGCTTACGACCTGGATCTGGCGGTAGACGGTGACAGCAAGACGGTGACCGGCATCCGATGCAAGGTGAAGGGGCAGGACCAGCGCATTGAAGTGGCACCGGGCGACGTCGTGTTTGCGCTGACCGGCTCCATGACCGAAGGCACCGCCTATGGCGACATGGACCACGCGCCAGTGCTGCAGCGAGGCAATGAAGAGCCGGGCGAGGACAGTGACTGGCTGCTGTGGAAGAACCTCTCATTGAAGTCGCCTGTCTTTGGCAAGCCGAAGAAGTTCTACGGCAATGTGGCCGGATCGATGTGGGAGTCGGCCACGTTGACCTGTCGGCCGTCTGCGCTGGTGGAGCGCCTGAAGACGCTGGCGGTCAATGATCCATATTCGGGCAAAACGGTGACGGGTGGCATCATCACCTTCACTGATTCCAACTGGGTGCTGAGCTTCACCTGCAATCGCCAGCCCCATTTCCCGGACCAGCCGAAGGATGTGCTGGTGCTGTGGGTCTATGCACTACTGATGGACAAGGAGGGCAACTACGTCAAGAAGCCGATGCCGCAGTGCACCGGCCGCGAGGTACTGGCGGAGTTGTGCTTTCACCTCGGCATTGAAGATCAGCTGGAATCGATTGCGGCGCAGACGCAGGTGAGGCTGTCGCTGATGCCCTACATCACGGCGCAGTTCATGCCCCGCGCCGCCGGCGATCGGCCGCATGTGGTGCCGCAGGGCTGTACCAATCTCGCGCTGATGGGGCAGTTCGTGGAGACCAGCAACGACATCATCTTCACCATGGAAGCGTCGGTGCGCACCGCCCGCATTGGCGTCTACACGCTGCTGGGCATTCCGAAGCAGGTGCCGGACATCAGCCCGACGCAATACGACATCCGCAACATCCTCAAGGGCGCACGCGCGCTCAACAACAATGAGCCGTTCCCTGGGGAACGCCTGCTGCATCGATGGCTGGGGAAGAGCTACTTTGCTCACATCCTGCCGCCGCTGCCCGAGCCCGACGAGTCGTTGAAGGAACGCGCGGAGACCGAGCTGGCAGCCCTGCTGGGCAAAGGCAGCCAGGCCTTGGGCGCGGTGGCGCAATGGCTCGATCGCGCACGCGAGGGCTTTCAGCGCAAGGAGCGCTGAAGCGCAGACGCGCTCCGCTCACTGCGCCGGCTTGGCGTAGCGCGTCGCCGTCCACTCCGACGAGACGCCGGTGATCTTGTGGTCCTTGTAGCCCAGCTCCCGCATCGCCATGCGGATCTGGGCATCAGGCAGGGCCGCATCCGGACCTTTTCGATGCACCAGCCACACCCCGCGGCAAGGCATGGACGCGTGCTGGGCGACGACGGCTTCCAGGTCACTCATGCCGTGCAGCATGGCGATCAGGACATCGGCCCGATGGAAGTCTTCGGTGGTGGCCCCTTGCAGGGCCTGCGCCAATGACGCGTCAGTGATCGGGCCGAGGACTGCTGCCCGCGCATGGGGACCGATGCCGAGCTTGGCGGCCAATGGCGGCGGTGGCGTCTGGATTTTCTTCAGCCACTTGCGCGCCAGTTCGTCGCCCAGATGCAGGGCCACGGTGTCGCCATCCTTCGATTCAAACGTCAATGCCCCGCGATCCACACGGGGCGCGGCCATGTACGCAATCAGGAAACGACGACGCAAGCCGCCGCGAAGGACCAGCTCCTGGGATTCCAGCAAAGCCAGGACGGTTTGCCGTTCCGTTCCGAGTTCACAGAGCACCTGCGCTTCATAGCCCATGGGTACCTCCCTTGAGACGCCTAGGCGTGGACCACGCACGGCGTTTTCACCAGTGTAGGAAGAGGAATAGGGCGCTTTCAACCGATAAATCAAGGCATTTGCGTACGGTAGAGGCAGAGTGTGGCCAGACACACGGAATGACGACTATCGGCGGTCGTTCGGCTGGTAACACCGACTATCGGGCGGGGTCGTAGACTGTGGTGCATGCATCCAGCTTTCCGACTCTTCAGCGCATGTGTCCTGGTTTCGGCATTCGTGCCAGCGTGGAGCATGAGTTGTTTCCGGCAGCCACTGCCGTCGATGGTGGCCGAATACGACCATATCTTTGTGGCCCAGGTGAAGTCTGCCAGCCTGGCGGACGACAAACGGTCCATCGACGCCACGTTTGAGGTGGAGACGGTGCTCAAGGGCAAGCCGCAAGACGTCACCCGGATCCGCTCACCGTTCAACGATCAGAACTATCAGACGGACGGACCCAAGCTGGCGCTGATCCAGCCGGACGTATCGCCGGGCATGCATCTGTTGGTGTTCGCCAAAGGGCGCGGCCCGGCCGAATTCAGCAGCTGCTCACCGACGACGCGGCTGCAGCAGCAGGACGATGGCCGGATAGACGCAGTGCGTCAGTTGCTGAAGGGGGCGACGCCGGCGTCCGATGCGGCGACCGGCGCTGACTGATCGGGCAGGCATTGGGCAATCAAACGTCGCCGGGTGCCACCTGCCGGTGCGCCTGGGCTTCCTTTCGATGCCATCCGATGGCCAGCAACGGGGGCAGGATCAAGAACACCAGGACGAATGCGAGCGCAATCACGGAGTTCCAATTGAACTGACGCTGAAACGCAAATCGCGTCCGCGCGTCGCTCGACAGAAACAGTGTCAGCGTCTGTCCGCGCAGTGCCTGGAGTTCCGCTGTTCGTTGCCGGGCCGCATCCGGCTTGAGCGTCTCCGTCCGCTCCACCGAACGCTCTCCCGCCGGCGTTGCCAGCGTCAGGTCGAAAGCCAGATCGACGGCGGGCCCAATGTCCTCGATATGGGTCGCTTCAGCATGAAGACGGACCTCCTGCACCGTCACCTGCACCGGCCGCATTGACCGATAGAACTGCACATCTTCCATCAGGAAACCAAGCACCACGGCGCCAAACAGCAGCCCAAGCGCCAGCCACAGGGTGAAGGCAATCTTCTGATAGAGGTTCATGGTGTGAGTGTCGCCGGGATGCAGCGAATGGGAATCGGGGGTCAACTGCCGCATCCGCCGCCACAGCTGCTTCCACAGCTACTTCCGCAACTGCTGCCGCAGCTCGCGTCACCGTCGCATCCGCCACCGCTGAAGCCGGTGCCGCAACCGCTGCCACAGCTGCTCCCGCTCCCGCCCTCGCCACGTGCATCGGCTCGCTTGGCCATGACCTTCGCCTCGGTGGCGCCGATCAGTCCGAAGCCGAACAAGCGGGCCGCTGCCAGTTCGTCATGGCGCCAGCGGTGGGGATGCGCTCGGCCGTCGCTGTCCAGGTCCTGATGCAGGACCCGTCCAGACGGATGGCGTGTGTAGGCCCAGCCCTCGGGTGTGCGCAGCAGGCCGTCCAACCGGAACAGCAAGGGCAGCGGGCCGCGGACCGGGGAGCGCCGCTCGAGGCGGCAGGTCCGCACCAGGCAGCGGGCCAGCGCTTCACGAGCGTCCGTGCCCGGGCTGTGTTCGTTGTGGGGAATGGCGCGCCCCCAGCGGATGCGTTGCCAGTCGGCGAGGCCTTCGGGATCCAGCTCCAGCCAGAGGTGCCAGACCAGATCGGCGGCGCGAGATGGCAAGGCACAGGGCCGGTCACCACTGGCCGCGCTGGCTTCGAAGAACTGCACCAGTGCATGACAGGCGAGCGCCCACCCTTCGTTGCCGGGCTGCCAGCGCGGATGCTCATGCGCCATCTGGTCCAGCCAGGCAGTCCGAAGGCGGGGTGGGACGGGAGGTTGAGGTAGCAGACCGATTTGCGGCGCGAGACTGCGGCTTGTGATCCAGCGCAGTCGTGCCTCATGAGAGCGCTGGTGATGGGCCCAGCGGATGCGGCGCAGGCGGCGGAGGCATCGGGAGAGAACGTCGTTGCGTTCGATGGGGCGGCTATGGGTCTCGGGGGACTTTCCGCTCTTGTTCTGATGGTGGTTTCGGATGTTTGTCTCTTCTTGTTGTTTTGGTACTCCGGAGTATGTGTCGGGTCTATGACGGTTGTATGACGGGGTGCCGGAGCAATGGCGGCGCGCACCCCGCTGGATCAGAGCTTCTTCACAAACTCCGACTTCAGCCCCATGGCGCCAATGCCGTCGATCTTGCAATCGATGTCATGGTCACCATCGGTCAGCCGGATGTTCTTGACCTTGGTGCCCACCTTCACCACCAGGGATGATCCTTTGATCTTCAGGTCTTTGATCACGGTGACGGTGTCGCCATCGGCGAGCACGTTGCCGACAGCGTCGCGGATGACGCGCACCTCTTCAGTGGGCGCATCGGTGGCGGCCGTGGCAGACCACTCGTGGCCGCACTCCGGGCAGACAAGCTGGGCCCCATCCTCGTAGGTGTAGGCGGACTGGCATTGGGGGCAGGCGGGCAGGGTGGACATGGCGATGGGGAAGGAGGAAAGCGGAGAAGAAAGGGAGAGAAGAGGAACGCGCGCGGTGATGCCGCGATGCCCGTATTTTCGCGTGAGTGCGCCCGCTTGCGACGGAAGGCTTGCGCTGAGGCCCGTTGCAGGTTTCAATCGATTGGTGATTTCTTGATGGAACCTTTGATGATTGAACCCCTTGTGATCCATTCGCTGAGTCTGGAGCGGCTCCCATGACGGCTTCTTCCAGCATTCATCTCATCTCCGAGCAGGACGTCGAGGACCTGCGTCGTTTCGAGGTTGCCAACCGCAAGTTCTTCGAGTCACGCATCAACGCGCGCCCGGCGGCGTATTACGAAGACGGTGGCGTTGAGGCGGCAGTGGCCGAGGCCTTGCAGGACGTCGCGAAAGACCGGGGTTATCAGTATCTGATCCGTGACGCGGCCGGCCACCTGGTGGGGCGGGTCAACCTGAGTCACGTCCGCCGCCAGCACTTCCACTCGTGCGAACTGGGGTATCGCATCGGTGAATCGGAGAACGGCAAAGGTTACGCCAGCCAGGCCGTCAAGCTGGTACTGGCGCAGGCGCTGGGGCCACTGGGCTTGATGCGGGTGGAGGCGCGTGCGCGCGCCGACAACATCGGCTCGGTGCGGGTGCTGCAACGCAATGGATTTGTCCAGTTCGGACGGTCCTTGCGCAGCTTCGAGATCGGCGGCGAGTGGTTTGATGTGCTGTGCTTCGAGGCGCATGCCGTCCCGGTCGGTTCGTGATGCCATACTGGCGTCAAAGGAACCGTGTTCATCATGCTGAAGTCTGATTTCTACCTCCGCGCTGTCATTGTGGCTTCGGCCCTGGCGACCACCAGCGTGGGCGCTTGGGCGGGATGCCGTGTCGTGACGGCGCCGGAAGGCTGGGCGGCTGCGTCCCTGCGGTGGGACGGGGAGTGCGCTGGGGATCTGGCCCATGGACTGGGCGTTCTGAAAGAGCAGGACGGTGCGACCGTCAAGCGCATGTTCTTCGGCCGGGTCGTCAAGGGCGAATTGACGCTGGGTGTGCTGGAGGAACCGGGTCAGGGATTGGGCGCCGGTGAGTTCCGCGGCGGGAAGCTGCTGGACACGAGTGACCGCAGTCTCATCATCAAGTCGTTTGAGGACGCGGCCAAGGCGGCGACGGCTGCGGCTGATCGCTTCGAACGTGCCGGGAACAAGGCGTCCGCCAAGTTCTATCGGGACAAGGCGAAGCAGCTGCGGGAGCAGATGGATTGAGGCGCACAGCTCCGTCCGCTGCGCCTGCGATTGGTCAGGACGCGGAAGTGTTCATCAGCACGACGCTGAAGAAGGCGGATGGCCGCTGGCGTCTCTGGTTGCTGAATCTCGGCAAGTTGCCCTGACTGCTGTGCCGGTGCGGCAAGCTGGCGGATGAACCGATAGCGCTCGAAGGACGCCCTTCCAGCGCACACCGTCAGAATCAGCGCGGCCGCAGTTCTTTCGCTGATGACTGCAATGAATCTGCCCTGCGGAGATTGAGCTCGGCCACGCAAGCCAGCCGACGCATTTCAAGGGCATTGCCGATGGCGCCGCCACCCAGAGAGGTGGCCCAGGCGCATTGCGCCGCGCGGTACTTGACGAACGCAGCAGCCGCCTCGGACAGCTTCTGGCGCGTCTGCTTCGCATACTTCGCGTCCGTGTCCCAGTGGTCCACAGCGGTGGCGAAGGCCGTCTCGGCGGCCTTCAACGTCACTTCGCTCTCTTTGGCTTTTTTATCCAGGCATTCGCGCACGCCGGACGATTCGAAGGCACAGGCCTCTCGAAGCTCGCGTTCGGTGGGAATCTCGTCCGATGTGTCCTGTGCGAAGGCCGAGGTCCCAAGGGCCAGGAGTGCCACCAACATCACTGTGCGCATGCAACCGCTCCGGTGTTTCGAATGAGGCCAGCCACGAAGTCGAGCTTCCTGGCATAAGTCGCGTCACCACCGCCGTTGTAGAGATCGGCAATGGAGATCGAATTCATCGGCTTCCAGCCCGCGATGGTCTTCTGGATGGAAGCTTTTTCGTAGCTCAACGTTTGACCCGGCCGCAGCACAGCCGCTCCCGGATTGAGGCGCTTCAATGTTTCAACGGTGGTGCCGTTGTTCCGTGCGATCTTGTCCAGGCTGTCACCGGGCTTCACCGGCACAGTGTAGGTCTGGCGGTCCGCCGATGGCGTGTTGCGGAATTCAAAGCGCGCATGGCGCATCAGCAGGAAGCCGATACCAGCGCGGATGTTGTCTGCGGGAATGGTCCGCACCGAGCCGACCGTCAGGCGACTTTTCAGATTGGGCGGCATGATGAGTTCACCCCCCTCACTGCCGGAGAGCAGTGATGCGAGGCCAGGATCGCCCTCCACCCCAATCTGCATGACCCGGCGATTCCATTCGCTGTGGGCAGCGCCGGACTCGACCCAGATCATGCCCTTGATGGTCAGCCAGTCCAGCGGCAGATAGCCGGGAGTCGCTGCAAGGTGACGGTTGTACTCACCCACCGCCAGCTGGATTTCGCAGTCCCACTTCTGCCACTTCGGATCAGTCGGGGCATCAGCAAATCCATCTTGCCATTTTTTGAATGCGTCGGCGGAAGGGTTGTGTCGGGCCATGGTGGGCGGGGCCGGGTCGAGACTGTGGCATCAGCCTGCGTGTCGGCCCGTTCATGCGGATGAAAGATGAGGACTGTCCTTCACACCGGGGTCCGGACCAAGTCACTTTGGTCACTTTTCTGCGCCAGAGCGAGCGCTGGTCGTCAACTTCCGCAGCCTCAACATGATGTGGATGGGCTTTCTGGACCGGAACATCGGGCCCGCGGCGGAGGCGCCCAAGGCTAAACGCGCCGCCGACCCGCCGCGGTAAGCAGATCAGACCTTCAGTGCGCGAGCATTTTCCCTTCCAGTCGACCTAGGTAAATGTTCATGTAGGCCTCGGCTTCGGCCGCGTTGTCCACGTGGCAGTAGGTCATGGGCATCGATGCGGCTTCTTCCTCCAACGCTTCCCGCAGGTGCTGGGAGGGCGTCGAAAAGGTGTCCATGATGTCAAGCATCAGATGCGCCGCGAGTGCAGGCGGGCAGTCGAAGGGGAGGAGGTCCTCGATACGCCTGCGAATTTCAATGGCCGTCGGGTCCCCTTCAAACAAGGCCTCGACGTCAATGATCAGCTCGCCCTGGCAACTGGTTTTGGCCATTTTGCAATCCATATGTCGATTGAGTGGATGCGTCAGCGTAGTGGCCGGTTGCAGGGGCAGAAAGCTCCGAATGAGGGGGAGGGGCTTTACGAAAAACGGCTCGGATGATGCTTAGTTTTGGCCCCGTGGTTGGCGGACTATTTTCAAAGCCGGATCGAAGTTCCTACACCATTTTCACGTTTCAGTGGCGCAACGTCGCGAGATTGCATCGCGAAGGCTCCGGTGGCAGTTCAGCGTTGAAACGCGAGGGCCACGTCATCCGCGCTCGGACGCTGCGCAGGATCGGAATACAGACAGGCGTCTCGCAACGCGCTCAGCCTTGCGTGTTCATCCGGCGCGAGCTGTTCACTGTGTTCCAGCAACTCCTCAAAGAAGCAGCCCAAGGCCCGGACATCCAGTCGTTTGAGACGTTCGACCTGATCAACCGGTGCCGCGCTCAGCAGGGAGGCTGCACCGAAGTCGCCGAGCAACGCAGCGCCGTCGTTGTCGTGGAGGATGTTGTGGGCATACAGGTCGCCATGCAGCAGACCGCGTGCATGCAGGTGCTGCAGCGCGGATGCCAGCCCGGCGGCCATTCGCATCACCGCATGAGCGGGCAATCGCTGATCGTCTGCATAGACGTCACGCGTGCAGGATGCAAGGCTCGGCGGGCCGGCGAGAGTGCGAAACGACGGACCGATCAGCGGCATTAGCAGGCCTTGCGTCTGACTCGGATGATCGCTCAGACGGGCCAGGACGGAGATCAGTTGCGGATGATTGCCGGCCTGCAGGCAGGCGGCCAATTCGCTCTCTGGCAGTCCGTCGCTGGTCAGGCCGCCCTTGAAGAGTTTGAGTGCGACTGGAGTGCCATCGTCTTGGTGGGCACGATAGATGTAGCCGGAGGCGCCTTCACCGAGCAGCGCGTCGAGCGTCAGGCGAGACCATGGAACCGCCGGGATGGGCGCCTGCGCCAGCGCCGTCATCTCTTGGGTCAAGGTGAAGGGGTTGCCGCCGAAAGCCAGCCAGGTCAGCCGCGGCATCGTGCACAGCCACTTTGGCAGGGCGCTCAGCTGATTGGCCGAGATACGTAGCAATTCAAGCTGCTGGCATTGCGAGAGGCTCTTTGGCAATGCGCGCAGTTGGTTGCCCGCCAGTGCGAGCTTTTGCAGGCGGGCGCATTGCCCGAGGGCGTCTGGCAGCGTCTCGATCTGGTTGTCCGTGAGGATCAGCCAACGCAGTTGAGGCGGCAGGGCGGCCTCAGGCACGTGACGAATCTGATTCGTCTTGAAGCCAATCATCTCCAACCGCTCGCAGCGCCCCAGCACAGCGGGCAGTTCGGTGAACTGGTTGTTGGAGCAGAACAGGATGCGCAACCTGTGCAGGCGCGGGAGATCTTCCGGCAAGGAGTGCAGCGCATTGCCACTCAGGTCGAGGATTTCCAGCGATTCAGTCAGGTCGTAGATCTCGTCCGGGAAGGTGGTCAGCCCGGCGCCGGTGAGGTTGAGGCGCTGCACGCCCGTCAAGGCGCCAGCGCGCAGTTGCTGCAGAGTGTTCAAGCGATGCGTGTTGTGTGCCGCATCGGGAGGGCGATGCGGCTGTTGAAGGGGCTCGGTCTGGGGTGGAAGCTCGACATGCACCTGAGGATCGATCGTTCCAGCAGGGTGTGTGCCGTGCTCAGTCGCGGACAGTCCATTTCCGTGCGACGCGGAAGCCCGTCACCGCTCCGGCAATCAGGCACACCAGCATGAAGGCCAAGCACCCCATGTAGGCTTGTCCGATGTCGTCGTCAGACTTGATGTACCGGGGGCCATACCAAGAGGCGAATAGCTCCACGAGCCCGTAGGAAACGAAGGCGAAAACGGCGACGCCAGTGACGAGCCCCAGGATTCTCAGCAAGAAGATGTTCATGGCATTTGCCAGAACCAGATGGCTTTGGCTTTCTTGTAGTCACTCCACAGCCCCTGGATCGAGAAGCCCGTGGCGATGCGGAACCATGATGAGGCGTCCGTCATCCGATTGCTGTTAAAAAGATCTATGTGGTCGCCAGAATTGCCAGGGCCGTAGTAGTCCTTGATGAAGAGGACGCCATGCCTGCCTTTGATCTGGTCAAAGGAGCCCGCGACACTATTCCCGACGAACTTCTGGACTTTACCCGGCAACAGCACTGCATTCTTGTCGAGCCAGCCAGCCAACTCTTCCGCCCTGATGGCGTACTTGGGCTTGTCTTTCTCCCACGATCGGGTACCCGCGAAGGTCCTCATGTCGATACCGGAGCGGATGAGCGACGCTGACATGTTGATCGCCCGCACTGATTCTCGTAGACCTTCTTGTCCAGCAATGGCGCATCGCCTTTAATGTTTGGATGGTTCTTCCAGAGTTCTGAAAATACGGGCATTTGATCTCTTTCCTCAGGTGTAGCCCCTCCCCTTCAGAAAGATGAACTAAGCCGATCTTGTGTCGCCGGTCATCTGCGAGTGGAGAGGAAGTGGCCCGTGCTAAGTCCAGAGTCGCAGCTGGAAAGTTCGATGAATGCACAGAGCGCTTCACCTGAAGAGATCAACTTGTCTTCGCTTTCGTCGCTTCGTGCGCCGGTTTCCCATCAGTCGAAGTCACAACAGCTCCTGCTTGATTCGCTTGGCGTCCCGACGGCAGTGACTAAGGCGAGGCCATGCCTCAGCGTGAGAAGAACCACTCCATGAATTCGTCAGCAATCTCTGGCGACATCTCAAGGACCGCTTCGGCGACATTGCCGAATCCCTTGGCGGCGGCAACGGCCGAGAGCGCACAGACCAGAAAGCCCTCATCCCATTCACGGTTGGCCGCCTGGGCCACAAGCGATGGCAACGTGGCCAAGGCAGCGAAGTAGTCGGCCCGCAGGTCTTCGGGTATCGCGACCTCCTTCCGTTGCCTCCACGCCTCGACGACGGCCGGAAATTGGAAGTAGGTGGAATCTGCCGTCGCAGGAGAGGTCGCCAGCGCCTTCACCACGTGCGGCACTGCAGCGAAGGACGCCGAGTAGACGTCGTTCTGGTGGGCCAGTGCGCTCCAAAGCGAGAACCAAGGTTCTTGGTCCCCGGCAGACGAAGGCAGTGTGAACCGCCCCGGCAATTGCGGAGGCCTGTTGGTTTAAGTCAGACGGTCGCGGCC
>CBIHOT010000043.1:0-43346 GCA_966211495.1 uncultured Roseateles sp.
GCCTGCGCCTCTCCCGCTCGGTTGCGCCGGCGGGGGTCGTGGTGTCCACTGCGGGGGCACCCGACCCGCGTTTCTCGTTTCAGGCGCTCAGGGCCGAACTGCAGGTGTCTCCACCGCCAGACCGCGTCCGCGCTGCATCAGGTAGAGCTCGACCTGCGTGACTTCGTCCTCGCTCAGCGGCGCGGCGCGCACGCCGGTCGTGCAGTTGAGCAGGCGTCTCGGCAGGCTGCCCATGCCTTGCCACTCCAGCCGATAGATCGGATAGCCCGTCGCCAGCCCTGAGGGAATGACCGCTCCGGCGAGCTTGAGTCCTGCGCGTTGCTCATGGCACTGCGCACAAGAAAGGTTGAGCTGACCCATGCGCATCCGGTAGAGCGCCTCACCGGCCTGTTGCCACGGCACCAGTCGCGGGTCCTGCGGCGGTTCGATGGGGCGGCCTCGCGACTGCTGGCCGATGTAGGCGGCAAGGGACAGCAACGCCTCGCTGTCATTGCGCCACGCCGCTTGATCCTGACGGGTGGTGCGGCAGTGGTTGATCTGCTGGAGCAGCGTGACCGGGCGCTTCAGATCGTCGGAGAAAGCGGGATACCGCGCTGACACCCCCGCCATGCCGCCCGTGTGGCAACCTGCGCAGGCCGGCTTGCCGGTACCCGGGGACGCCTTCCACTGCTCGCTCCCCTGCGCCACCCACAGCATCGCCGGATTCTGTGCATCGCTGCGCTGCATGGCCTGGACGGCGGGGGTCATGAAGTCGAAGCCGGAGCGTGGCGGGGGTACGAGCGCTGCTGACGCAGGAGCGCTTGCCGCGACAGGGGGCGCATTCGTTGTCGCGAAGGCTGCGGAAGGGAAGACGCTGGTGAGCAGGCACCAGGCCATCCGGGGCAACGGGTTCACCCCGTCACCTCAAGCGTCCGAACCTCCCGCTGTTCAAACCCGTTGTCGCCCGTCCAGCGAAACGCCACCTCGCCGCTGCGTTCCGCCACGAGTGTGAACGCGAAATAGGGATTGGCCGCGATCGCCGGGAACAGATCCACCCCCCACACGACGGCGCCGAGATACCGGCATTCAAACCGAGTGATGATGTCCCGGGGCACGACCCGGCCCTGGTCATCGCTGCGATGACCCGTTTCCATCGGATGCGCAATGAGCCATTGCACTTCCACCGTCTCGCCGCGGCGTGCGGTGGCCGGCATCGTGATGCGGGTGATGGCCATGATGGGTCAGCCTCCCTCGATGCAGGCGGCGAGCGTCACGATGACGTCCACCCGATGGGACCACCACCGCCCATCGGACGTCTGCGCGACGGCCACCAGCTGCTGACTCGTGGCCAACCGGATGCGGGTCGACAGCCGCGCGCCGCCAGGCTGCGGCTGCATCCGCGCCTGCAGCACTTCCCGCTGCGGATTGAGTTCGTTGAACAGCGCCAGCACCTGCACCGGTTGCCGGGTGGAGAGGGTGACCGGCACCGCATTGCCGTTTTCGATCAATGGGGCGATGTCCAGCTGCACCTCACCGGCATTCAGTGGCTGGCCTCCTGTGAAGGTCTGCAGGGCCTGCTCCAGCTCGGTCCGGCTCGCCCAGACGGGCCGCGGCAGCAAGGCCGCCAGCGACAGGGTCTGCAGGACCCGTCGGCGAGACATGGGCGGCGCTCGCGTGAGTGTGCCGTGCGGCGGACACGGGCGGCTGCCCTGGCTCATTTCAAGCTCCTGAGATACGCCACGACATCCTCGATCTGCTGGGCATCCAGCACTGGCTTGCCATCATGGTCAGGGGCGACCCGCTGCAGTCCGGACGATGTCCCGGCGCGGTAGTAGGCCGGCATGATCGTCCCGGGATGGACCCTCTGCGGCGCCACCAGCCGCAGGCGCAGCTGTCCTTCGGACAAACGCTGCCCCACGCCCGCCAGATCCGGCGCCAGGTTGCCCTGCTGCCGCTCTTCCGGAATGGGCGCGGCATGGCACAACAGGCACAGGCCCTGCGGCCGGCTGGCGACCAGCGCGCGTCCCCGGACGGCATCGCCCATGCGGCCGTCCAGCGGCTGCGGGATGGCGTCGCCGTCCACCTGGAACGGCGCCAATACCGCCGCGGCCAGGATCATCGCCAGCATCGCCATGGCCGCACCACTCAAGCCACCTTCGGCTTGAGCGTATGCCGCGACAGAGGCAGATCCCGAATCCGCTGACCCGTTGCAGCAAAGATGGCATTGAGCACCGCCGGCGCCGCCACCGCAATCGTCGGTTCACCGACGCCGCCCCAGAACCCGCCGGACGGCATCACGATCGATTCCACCTGCGGCATGTGTTCCATCTTCACCACCGGATAGGTGTGGAAGTTGTCCTGCTGCACGCGGCCGTCCTTGAGCGTGATCTCACCGAACAGCGCGGCCGACAGCCCGTACACGAAGCTGCCCTCCACCTGCGCCTGGATCTGCTGCGGATTCACCGCATGACCCGGATCGGTCGCCGCCACGATGCGATGGATTTTGAGAGTGCCGTCCTTGGCCACCGACACCTCGGCACAGGCGGCCACATAGCTGCCAAAGCCCATGATCTGCGCCAGGCCACGGTAATGGCCCTTGGGCGCCGGCTTGCCCCAGCCCGCCTTCTCCGCGACGGCATTGAGCACCGCCAGGTGTTTGGGGGATTGGGCCAGCAACTCGCGGCGCAGGGTGAGTGGGTCCTTGCCCGCCGCATGGGCGATCTCGTCGATGAAGCTCTCGACGTAGATGGCGTTCTGGTTCAGGTTCACGCCGCGCCAGAAACCCGGTGGCACCGGCGGATTGCGCATTGCATGGTCGATCAGCAGGTTCGGCACCGAATAGCCGAAGGCGCCTTCCGTGCCGCCCTGGTTCAAGCCCTGGAACACCACCGGGTCGAGGCCGTTCTTGATGTTCTGCGGGAAGATGCCCGCGACGATGGACTGGCCAGAGATCCGCATGTGCAAGGCCTGCAGCTGGCCCTTGGCATCCAGGCCAGCGGTGAGTTTGCACTGGGTGATCGGGTGATAGCGGCCATGCAGCATGTCCTCTTCCCGGCTCCAGATCAGCTTGACCGGCGTGCCGGGCATCGCCTTGGCGATGGCCACCGCCTGCCGCACCCAGTCATGCACCGCGCCGCGCCGTCCGAAGCCGCCGCCCAGGTGGATCTTGTAGACCTCGCACTGTGCAGGCGGCAGGCCGGCCGCTTCAGCGGCAGCGGCCAGAGCGGCCTCGCCGTTTTGCGTCGGTGTCCAGACTTCGCAACGCTCCGGCGTCCAGCGCGCGGTGGCGTTCATCGTCTCCATCGTCGCGTGGTTCTGATAGGGATAGCTGTAGACCGCCTCGATCTTGCGCGCTGCGCCTGCCATCGCTGCGGTCACATCGCCCTGGCGCTGGCCGACGGCCGCCTCGGGCGCGTCCAGACCGGCCTTGAGCATCGCGGCGATCTGCCCGCTGTCCAGCGCCGCATGGGGACCCTCGTCCCAGACGATGGGCAGCGCGTCGAGCGCCGTCTTGGCTCGCCACCAGGTGTCCGCGACCACCGCCACGGCGCTGTCGCCGACGGCCACCACCTTCTTGACGCCCGGTTTGCTCGCGATGGCCGCGGCATCGAAGCTCTTGAGCTTGCCGCCGAAGACGGGACAGTCCTTGATCGCTGCATTGAGCAGCCCCGGCATCTTCAGGTCCATGCCGTAGACCTGGCTGCCGTCGAGCTTGCCGCGGGTGTCCAGCCGCTTGTAGGGCTTGCCGGCAATCTTCCAGTCTTTCGGGTCCTTGAGCGTCAGGTCGGTGGGCGGCTTCTGCGACACCGCTGCGGCGGCCAGCTGACCATAGCTGGCGCTGCGACCGCTGGCGGCATGGCGCACCTGCCCCTGGTTCGTGGTCACCTCACTGACCGGCACCTGCCACTGCGCCGCGGCCGCCTGCATCAACAGGGCGCGGGCGGTTGCGCCGCCTTTGCGCATGTAGTCGTGAGACTCGCGCACCCCGCGGCTGCCGCCGGTGGAGAAGCTGCCCCAGACGCGATCACGCGCCAGGTTCTGACCCGGCGTCGGATATTCGGTTTTCACCCGCGACCAGTCGCAATCCAGTTCTTCGGCCACCAGCTGCGCCAGACCGGTCAGGGTGCCTTGGCCCATCTCCGAGCGGGCGATGCGGATGATCACCGTCTCGTCCGGTTGCACCACCACCCAGGCATTGAGCTCGGGCGTGGCGCCGGCAGCGGTCGGCTCCGCGGCAAGCGTCGGCACATGGAAGCCCAGCATCAGCCCACCTGCCGCCGCCGAGGACTGAAGAAACAGACGGCGTCCGATGCCGGATGGCCGGCCGGCCTGGCGGGTGTCGAGATCGTGCGGCGCGTTCATGCTTCGCTCCCGTTCGAATCCAGCAGACGGATGGCAATCGACTTGCGATTCACCTGACCCGCGGCCAGATGAATGGCGGCGCGCACTCGGTTGTAGGTGCCACATCGACAGATGTTGGTCATCGCGCTGTCGATGTCCGCATCGGTCGGTTTGGGTTTGTCCTTGAGCAGCGCGGCAGCGGCCATGATCATGCCGCTCTGGCAGAAGCCGCATTGCGGCACGTCCAGCGCTGCCCACGCTTTCTGCACCGGATGGCTGGCGTCCTTCGACAGGCCTTCGATGGTGGTGATGCGGTCCGTCGGCGCCACGCTGGACAGCGGCCGCACGCAACTGCGCACCGCTTCGCCGTTGAGGTGGACGGTGCACGCTCCGCATTGCGCGAGGCCGCAGCCGTACTTGGTACCGGTCAGACCGAGCTGCTCCCGCAGCGCCCACAGAAGCGGGGTGTCGCCGTCGGCGTCCACCTCCACCGTCTTGCCATTGACTTGCAGCTGAGCCATGTCGTCTCCCTGAGTGCGGTGAGCTCCCGGGCAGGCGTGCGGCGGGAGACTGTTGCACTGTAGCGAGACCGTCACCAGGGCGAGTGCGGGATTTCGCTGACCCGCCTTGGGACGACCCACTGGCTTGTCAGCCAGGGGACTTCGAAAAATCCAGTGCGGCGGCGCCCAACGACCCTGATCGGGCCGCTGGCGCCTGACCGCTCAGAGCCCGGAGCCGGGGGCCGCCTGCTTGCGATGCTGCTCGGCCAGCATCGCGTCGGGCGTCACGTGGGTGAGCCAGGCCTGGACCTTGTTCTTCCAGCCAGCCACCACGCCGCTGTCGCCGCTCTCCATCGCCTCGAATCCCGCCTTGGCCACTTCCTCGGCCGGCTGCTTCTTGCCGGTGGCGAATTTGGTGTCGGTGAGATCGGCGCGCTGGAAGAATTCGGTGTCGGTCGGGCCCGGCATCAGAACCGTGACCGACACCTCGGTGTCCTTCAGCTCATTGCGCAGGGCGTAGGCAAAGGAGTCGATGAAGGCTTTGGTGCCGTTGTAGACCGCCTGGAAGCTGCCCGGCATCAGTCCGGCAATGGAGCCGGTGATCAGGATCCGGCCGGCATTGCGCTCCCGCATGCGGCGGCCGACGCGCTGGATGAGGTCCAGCGTGCCGGTGATGTTGGTGTCGATGACATGGCGCACCGCCATAAAGTCCTGGTCCAGAAACGCATGCCCCAGGCCGTGGCCGGCATTGGCCAGCAGCGCGGCAATCGGGCGGTCCTGGATCTTGGCGTCCAGCGCGTCGATGCCCTGTAGCGTGGCGAGGTCGGCGACCACGGTGTCGACCTGAGCGCCCAGGGCGCGTGCCTCGGCGGCGGTCTGGTCCAGGCTGCGGTCGGCGGCCAGCACCAGGTCATAGCCGTTGCGGGCGGCTTCCAGTGCCAGGGCGTGGCCGATGCCGCTGGACGCGCCAGTGACAACGGCCCAGGGACGAGAGCTGACGGTGTTCATGATGCGTTCCTTTGAATGGCGACATTGGCAACAGGGCGAGGACCGCCGCATGGCAGACCTCGCCCTGGGGGGCCCGACGCGGGGCCCGATCAGCGGTGCGGAAGTAACTTAGTGGGGCATGCCCTGGCCGTTCATCATCTCGGCCATCAGCTCTTCCTTGCGCTGCTGCAGGCGCTCGCCCATCTCGACCAGGTCGAGCTTGGAGTTCTTCACCTTGGGGAACATCTCGTTCTGCTCTTCCTTGACGTGATGCTTCACCCATTCACCCATGACGGTGATCTTGGCGTCGTAGTCTTCGCCGTCGGGCTCGACGCCTTCGACGGCGGCAATCAGGTCCTTGACGCTCTGGTGCTCCACCTTCGCTTCAGGCACCAGCTCCTTGTCCTTCAGTGCGGCCTGCACTTCGGGGTAGAGGATCTCTTCCTCGATCTGGGCGTGCACCGTCAGCTCCAGGCAGATCTGCGAGACGATCTGCTTCTTCTTGGCGGCGGAACGGGTCTTCTTGAACTGCTCGAACAGGTCGTTCACCTTCTTGTGATCGGCGCGCAGCAGAGCAATGGCGTCCGGGGTCTTCTTGGCCGGGGCACGACGAGTCGTGGTGGCGGCGCGGCGGGCGGGCGTCTTGCGGCTGGCGGTCGTGGCTTGCGTGGGCATGAAGGAACTCCTTGCGGATGTGCAGGATTGCGACAGAGACAGCAGGCAATCGCGATGCCTACGGGGTTCTCTCGCGATCTTTTCTTTCAGATCGCCGCACAGCGAACCTCCCCACTCAGCGGTCATAACGCGCCACACGGATCTGCAGCAGCGGAGGCTGCCAGGCATACGCCGGGTCCAGCACGTCGCGCTGGGGACGATCCGCCGACCAGCGCAGATGCATCAACGAAGCCAGCGTCCAGGCCGCCCAGTCGACGCGGAATCGCGCATCCGAAAGCGCTGGGTCGAACGCGTGCCCGCTGCGCCAGACGACCGCAGGAACGCGGTAGCCGGCCGGTGTGCCGGGGCTGTGGCCCGCACGAGCCACCTCGTGGCCGACCTCCTGTCCGTGATCGGAGAGGAACATCCAGGCGGCGTGGCCGTCGCGGGGTGTGTGCTGGCGCGTCAGGCGCAGCGACTGGGCCACGACGGTGTCGTGATAGGCAATCGCCGTGTCATAGGCGCGTCGGGCGGAGCGAATCCAGAGCGGTTGTCCGGCGCGCTGCAGTCCTTGCTCCACCCCATCCTCGACATCCGCGAAGGGCTTGAAGTCCGCCGGCGCACGCAGCGCGTAATGCGGATGGGCGCCGAGCAGATGGACCACGATCAGCTTTCGCGGCGCGGGATCGACCAGTGCTTCTTCCAGACAGTCCAGCAACTCGCCGTCCAGGCTGACGGTGGATCGGCCGGGCGCCCGGTTGATCATTTCGACTTCATCGGCCAGGCGCGCATGCTGCTGCTCGATGGCCAGGTCGTCATGGTTGCTCATCCACCAGACGCGATAGCCCGCCGCCCGCGCCAGCGCCAGGAGGTGCTGGCTGCGGCCGGCCGGCTCGCCGACGGCCCGTTCACCAAAGCTGAACAGGCCGCTGAGCGACGCCACCGTCCCCGACTCCGCGGACCAGGCGTGGCGGATGGTCAGCAGCCGGCCCTGCTCCTCGCGCCGGAGTGCGTCCAGCTGCGGGGTGGTGGGCCGGGCGTAGCCGTACAGGCTCATGTTGTCGCGGTTGACGCTGTCGGTCAGCACCAGCACCACGGTGGAGGGGCCTTCCACACTCAGGATCGGGGACTGGGCCCGAGCGTTGGCCAGCAGCTGTTCCCGGTCCTGCCGCTGGTCCGACCAGCTCCGCTGCAGGTCCGCCACCGACTGGACCCACTGCGGCCAGAACACCAGCGGGTGATGGCGCCGCCAGGGTTTGATCAGCAAGGCGGCAAGGCACAGTAGTGCCAGCAGCCCCAGGACCCAGCGCTGCCAGCGAGGCAAGGCGGACTGGTGAGAGCCGCTGCGCCAGACCAGCGCGGTCAGGGCGGCTGCGGCGATCAGGAAGACGCCCGCCAGCGGTAGCATCGCGCGGCCGTTCGCGGTGAGATATTCCCGGGCTTCCTGCGGCGTGGTGTTGGCCACGGCGGCGATCACCAGGGCGCTGTCCGGGACGGCTTGATAGGCCTGTTGCAGGTAGAGGCGGGCGGCGGCGTCCAGCAGGAATACCGCCACCAGGGCCGAGGCCAGCAGGAAGCGCACCGCTGCGAGGCGGGCGGAGGTCACCGGCCAGCGCAGCCACAGCAGCGGTGCGAGCGCCAGGACAAAGACCTGAGCGACGCGATGCCGCTCATAGGTGAGGATGAGGATGCCCGCGAGGGTCAGGCAGAGCAGGGCTGCGGCGACAGGCTGGGTGATGCGCAGGCAAAGGCGGGCGCGCAGGGCGGGAGAGAGACGGTTCAGCATGAGCCCGAGGATGCTAGCGGCTGCGTCCTTGCCGTCGTTCAGTGAAGTCGGAGGTTTGATGACTCAAAAACCGGATTCAGGGGGGGCGGTGCGAGGATTCCCGCATTAGCATCCACCTCGCTGGTCAAGGCATGCGACTTGCGTTTGGTGCAGCGCGACGACCTGCAGCGCCATAGCTTTCCAGCGCAGACACCGGTTTGTGGACCAGCGCTGAGGGTTGACACCGTCATTCAATGCCAATGCCTTCATTAGCATTGATGAATGATTCGAGCCGCCTTTCTCTTTCCATTGTTTGCATGGGCTACGTTGTCTGTTGCTGCAGAGACACCGTGCGATGTGTTCTATCGCATTGCGCCGAGATACGACACCCAACCGCGCCGGCTGGACGTGGACATGACCTTTGCCGCAGAGCAACGGTCTGAGAGCTGGCTGAGACTACAGGCGGGATGGGCCGGCATCCAGGACTACGGCCAGTCGTGGCACCCATCCCCGGAGCAGCCTTCGGGCGTGGCCGTCACGCCCCAGGACGCGCATCGTTGGCAGGTGAAGCATGCGCCAAAGGGGCGGGTGACGGTGTCCTATCAGATCCTCGCGGCGCTGCCAGATCCCGACGACGGCAAGGTCCAGGCGCAGGATCAGTTGTATCGCACTCAGATTGGCGCCAACTGGTTCCAGTTCTTTGGCTATGGTGCGTTGCCATCCCTGGAATCGTTTGACGATCGGCGCATGGGTCGCATGTGCGTCACGCTGCTGCAGCCCGAAGGTCAGGTGGGTCCCTTAGTGGGCAGCGATCTCGACGGCCGTGCGCAAGCGAGCGCACAGGTGTCGTTCCATGATTCCCATGCGGGATTGCGCCATGCGTTCTATGCCGGCGGCCCCGCCTGGCGTGTGGAGCGCCGGGAGGCGCCGGGCGGCGCGGTGATCGTCGCAAGCCGCGGGACGCAGGCAGCCCCCGATGCCCAGTTTGCCGACGCGGTGGTGCAACTCGTGGCCGCGCACCGCCGCTTTTGGGGCGACACCCAGGCTCCGCAGCAGACGATCGTGCGCGTTCCCAACAACGGCTGGAACAATGGCGGCACATTGGTCCATCAGGCCGCCGTGCTGCACGTCAGTCGGGATTTTGGGCCGCAAAGTGCTGCATTCGAATCCTTGATCGGCCATGAGAACCTGCATCAATGGATGCCTGGACGACTGGGGGGACGACAGTACGACTCGCCCGAGCAAGCCGCGCATCACTATTGGATGTCGGAGGGGTTCACGGACTATTACACCCACCGGCTGTTGCTGTCGGCGGGTGTGTGGAGCCTCGACCAATATGCCGACCAGTTGACACAGGTATTTCGGAGGTATTGGCGCTCTCCGGACCGTCATGCAATGGCGGACAGCATCGCCCCGCGATTTTTCAGCGATCCGGCGGCGGGCAGGCAGATGTATGTGCGAGGCGAATGGCTCGCCATGACTTGGGACCGTGCTCTGCGGGCGCAGGACGGCGCTGGTCTGGACGGCGTCCTTCGCGGTTTGCTGTTGCCGCGTCAGCAGGCCTTGAACGCAGAAGCTGCACATCAGCGTGTACTGGACGCATTGACGACAAGGCTGGGCGATTCGCCTCGTCAGCAAGTGCATGCAGTGGTGGAAGAGGGGCGCGGTCTGACTCTGGATGAAGGTCTGGCCGGCCCTTGTTTCTCCTGGGGGTGGGCCGACGTGCCCCGGTGGGTGCCGGGTTTTGATGTGGCAAAGATCAAGGGCGGCCCGCCAGTGGTGGTGTCGGGGGTCACTCCGCAAGGGCCCGCGGACAAGGCGGGTCTGAGGGACGGCATGTCGCTCAAGGGATGGTCGATTTTTGGCGGCGACATCTCCAAAGAGATTGAGCTGAACGTCACTGTGGACGGTGAAGCGAAGACCTTGCGCTATCTGCCGGTGGACGGGACCTCGGAGCGGATGCCGCTGCTGTCGGTGAAGCCGGGCGCGTTGAATGATGGAGCCTGCCAGACATGGATCCGGCGCCCGACTGCTGGCTGAAGATCCGATGCGGTGAGGCGCTCAGCACGGATCGCCCCGCAGGATGTATTGCTGTCCGTTCTGCAGCGCCACACGGACGGCCATCTGCCCGCGTTCATTGACGGACACGGGGTTCAGGGCGAAGTCGGTGACGATGGAGCCCAGCAATGGATCGCCCAGCCCCAACAGCCGGTGGGCAGCAGCAGGCGTGCCGCCGTAGACACCGAGCGTGCCGCCGGTCGGCGTGCCGTAAAACACCACCGGACTCTGGCGGTTCATTAGTACGCCGCGATAGCTTGCGAAATCCGCATCGCCCCCTCGCCAGCAGCTGAGGCTGTCGTGGGTGGCGATGAAGATGCCCCACGCCGACGAGCCGCGGGCCCGGGCCACAAAGGCGACCGACCCATCGCCGTTCAGGGTGGGAAAAGGCGCGATGTCGTCGAAGTCGCCGCCGATCCGGGCAATCGGGCGGCACACGCCGTCGGGAGTGCGCAGGAACACGCCTTCATCGGCGCGAAAGACCACATCGCCCCGCGCATTGATGACGGGCAGACCGGCAAAGCCAGTGAAGGTCTCGCCGGTCTCGGCCACTCGGGTGAACTGATCACCGTCCCACAGTTCAATGGACGCCGTGCCCCGCGCGGTCGTGGCGCGCAGTGCCACCGTGCCGCCAGCATTCATCGTGGGACCTAAGGGGCCGATGCCGTAGAAGCCCTGCTGCGGGCCGACGATCTGCCACGCTGCGCCGGGCCTCAACAGCGCCAAGACCTCATCGCCCGACGCCAGCCGCGCATAAGCCGTGACATCGCCTTGGTCATTGATGTCGGGATGGCTGGTGAATGCCGCCACAGGGCAAGCGGCGCTGCCGCTGGCGGCAACCTCCTGCACGTCCGTCGTGGCGGTGAAAAGGCCCGTGCGGCCGTCTCGCAAACCCGCCTGGAAGCAGACCACGCCGGCGTCATTGATCGACGGCACGTAGGGCTTGAAGTCGGAGAGCCGGCTGTCGGTGGCCGCCACTGGTGTCAGGATGTAGGGGAGGGTCTCAGCGGTGGTGGCCATGCCGTCATTCCGTGAAGCTGGGCAATTCCAGGAGTTGAAGACGGTCTTACAGCCGGGGCCGACACCGTCAGCGGTCCGCGGGCAGTGCCGCAGGTCGTGACGATTCTCTCGCAGTTGCCCATGCGCACGAGCCCGTTGCCAGCGCCCGGGTGTTTCCGGCATCGGCGACGGCTGCTTTGTCAGATACTCCGCCCTCATTCAAAGAGGCCCGGGCGCATTCGCAGCCGGGCGCCAGGGAGGATTGCCGCCATGTTTATCGTCTGGGGCCGCAAAGCGGTCATTACGCGTCTGGGTTGGGTCGCCGATTACTGCCCCGTGTGCCGGTGCATCCGCCAGTTTGAACTTCAGCGGGTGGGCAGTGCCAGCCATGTGTACTACGTGAGCTTGGGCAAGGGCGAGCTGGTCGGTCATCAACGGCGCTGTGACGTTTGCGACACGGTCTGCCACGCGGAACCGCAAACCTACGCGGCCATCGGCAAGGTGAACAACATCCCCCTGAATGAGCTTCAGGCCAACACCTTCCCCAATATCGAAATCGAGCGCGGCAGCCAGATCGCCCTGGCGCAGCGATTGAAGACCTCGCCGGGATCGTTCACTGCCGCTGAGCGTCAGCAGTTGATCAACAACTCCATGGCCCTGTTCGCGCAGAAGGTCGAGACCCGGTTCGCCCGCACCCATCTGGATCTGCCGACCGGTTTGGCGTTGGCCGGCGCGGTCGTCCTGTACTGTGTTCTGTTCCCCATGCTGAACCGGCTCATGCCGGACCAGGAGCCGGTCATTGCCACGCTGTGCGGATTGTTGGCAGTGGCGCTGGTGGTGTGGCAGTTTGTCGAGTCCGGGCGTCGATTCATGATGAAGCAGGTCGCAAGGCCGCTGGCACAGACGCTGCTCGGGATCCGGCCGACCCAGGGCGAGTGGAAAGAGGCGCTGGCCGATTTCAGGTCTCATGGCTATCGCATTGGCCGTCGATTGAAAGTGAATGACCTGATGGCGGCCGCCGAAGTGAAGGCACCCGGGGCGCAGTGATCGGAGCCCTCCGCCGCCCTGATCCGTTCTCTCGCTTGATCTGCATCAAGGGCTCCAGCGCTCATACGCCTTGAAATCGGTCTGTACGGAACTGACGCGTCGCGTCGGTTCCTGGCGGTGCGCATCACCGCAACCGCAAGGAGTCCTTCATGTCCTCAACGTCTTCCGGCAATCCTCACACCGCTGTGGAATGGGCGCATCAGATTGATGCGGTGGATCTGGAGATCATCCAGCTGGCCCTGGTCTGCAAGGTGCGGCTGTTGGATCCCACCGTGCTGGGGCACATCCTCGACAACCACACCGAATTGCTCGGTGTGGAGGAGACCCCGGCCTTTGCCAAGCTGCGCGGCCTGTTGTTCCTGCACTTCGCGATCGAGGAAAAGCTGGCCGGCAGCGCGTCGGAAGAGTCCGCTCGCGCCTTGGTGCACTCGGTGCAGGAGCGGCTGTCTCAGCGGCTCGGACCGAAGCTGGATCAGCTGCGTTGATGCAGGCCTTCAAACTCCACACTGACGCGTGTTCCCGCCTGATCGGCCATCATGGCCCCGATCTGCGCGAGTGACCCGATCAGTGCGGGCCGTCCCGTCGCCCGCGCGAATTCGCAGGCGGCTTGCACCTTCGGCCCCATGGAACCCGCCGCAAACGGCAGCGATGCCAGCGCATCCGGATGAGCCTGCGCCAGGGCGCGCTGGTTCGGTGTGCCCCAGTCGGTGCAGACGGCTTCCACGTCAGTGGCGATGATCAGCAGATCGGCTTTCAGCTCCCGTGCGAGCAAGGCCGCGCAGAGGTCTTTGTCGATCACCGCTTCCACACCGGTCAGCTGCCCGTTCCGGCACAGCGTCGGAATACCGCCCCCACCGGCGCAGATCACCACCGTGCCCTGTGCCAGCAAGGTCAGCAGCGGTCGCATCTCGACAATGCGCTTGGGCCGCGGGCTCGCCACCACGCGGCGGAAGCCATCGCCGTCCGGGGCGATGGTCCAGCCATTGGCCTGAGCGAGCGGCTCGGCCTGTCCCCGGCGGTAGACCGGGCCGATCGGTTTGGTCGGATGCGCAAAGGCCGGATCGGCAGGATCCACCTCCACCTGGGTGAGCAGGGTGGCCAAGGCCACGTCCGGGGACAGCAGGTTGCCCAGCTCCTGCTCGATCAGATAACCGATCATCCCCTCGGTCTGCGCGCCCAGCACGTCCAGCGGAAAGGGGTGAGCCGGGTCGTAGGCATTGCCCTGCAGCGACAGCAGTCCCACCTGGGGCCCGTTGCCGCGCGCAATCACCAGCTCATGCCCCGGTGCGATGCGTGCCATCTGCTGGCAGGCGATCCGCACATTCTCACGCTGGTTTTCCGCCGTCATGGGCTGCCCACGCCGGAGCAGGGCATTGCCGCCCAGAGCGATGACGATCCTCATGATGCGGCCCTCACAGATCAGCCAGTGTGGCCACCAGCACGGCCTTGATGGTGTGCATGCGGTTCTCGGCCTGCTCGAAGGCGATGTTGAAGTCCGATTCGAAGACGTCCTCGGTCACTTCGACGCCGCCGGCCAGATTGGGATACTGCGCCGCGATCTGCTGGCCGAGATGGGTCTCGTCGTTGTGCAGGGCGGGCAGGCAATGCATGAACTTCACCCGCGGATTGCCCGAGGCCAGCATGATCTTCCGGTTGACCTGGTAGGGCAGCAACTGCTCGATCCGTTCAGCCCACTTCTCCACCGGCTCGCCCATCGACACCCAGATGTCGGTGTGGATGAAGTCGACGCCTCGCACTGCTTCCAACGGATCTTCGGTCAGGGTCAGACGGGCGCCGGTCTCCTTGGCGATGGCTTCACAAGCTTCGCGATGAGCCTCGTGCGGCCACAGGGCCTTGGGCGCGGCGATGCGAACGTCCATGCCCAGCTTGGCGCCGACCAGCAGCAGCGAGTTGCCCATGTTGTTGCGGGCGTCGCCGAGGTAGGCATAGCTGATCTGATGCAGCGGCTTTTCGCTGTGCTCGCGCATCGTCATCACATCGGCCAGCATCTGGGTGGGGTGGTATTCGTCGGTCAGGCCGTTGAACACCGGCACGCCGGCGTAGCGGGCCAGTTCCTCGACCACCTCCTGCTTGAAGCCCCGGTATTCGATGGCGTCATACAGCCGACCCAGCACGCGGGCGGTGTCCTTCATGCTTTCCTTGTGGCCGATCTGCGAGGACGACGGATCGATGTAGGTGACGCTGGCGCCCTGGTCATGGGCGGCCACTTCAAAGGCGCAGCGGGTGCGGGTGGAGGTCTTCTCGAAGATCAGGGCGATGTTGTTGCGGCGAAGCAGCGGCTGTTCGGTGCCGCTGTATTTGGCGCGCTTGAGGTCGCGGGCCAGGTCCAGCAGATACCGCAGCTCCCGCGGGGTGTGATGCATCAGGCTGAGCAGGCTGCGATGGGTGAGGTTGAAGGCCATGGATGGCTCCTGTGCGAGAAATGAGGGGAAGGTGATCAGTACGACACCGGATCGCGCACCAGCGGGCAGGTCATGCAATGCCCGCCGCCGCGGCCGCGTCCGAGTTCACTGGCGCTGATGGTGATGACTTCGACGCCGGCCTTGCGCAGCAGCGTGTTGGTGTGGACATTGCGGTCGTAGCCGACCACCACACCGGGCTCCAGGCAGACGACGTTGTTGCCGTCGTCCCACTGCTCCCGTTCGGCGGCATAACTGTTGCCACCGGTCTGGACCACACGCAGTTGCTTCAGGCCCAGCGACTCGGCCACGACGTCGATGAAGGGCTGCGTCTCCCGGCGGATGTCCAACCCCATCGGTTGAGAGGGATCGGGCCGCAGGCTGAAGGGGACGATCTGGGAGACGACATCCGGAAACACCGTCACCAGGTCCCGGTCACAGAAGCTGAAGACGGTGTCCAGATGCATGGCCGCCCGCGAGCGCGGCAGGCCCGCCACGATGATCCGTTCCACAGCACCTTGCTTGAACAGCTGCAGCGCGAGCTGGCCGACCGCCTGGCGGGAGGTCCGCTCGCCCATGCCGATCAGCAGGACGCGATTACCGATCGGCATGACGTCGCCGCCTTCCAGAGTCGCCAGGCCGTGGTCCCGGTCGACATCGCCCCACCACACCTTGACGCCGGTCTCGGTGAAGGTGGGATGGAAGCGGTAAATGGCGGCGGCCAGCAGGGTCTCCTGACGACGCGCAGGCCAGTACATCGGATTGAGTGTCACCCCTTCATAGATCCAGCAGCTGGTGTCGCGGGTGAACTGGGCATTGGGCAGCGGCGGCAGCACAAAGCTGTCCGGTCCCATGAAGTCCGCCAGCATCTGCAGCGAGGGGGATCCGCCCAGGCCCTGCAACAGGTCTCGCACCGAGACGCCACCCATCAGATATTGCGCCATGTCCGCCGGTGGCAGGCTGCGCAGCCAGTGGCCGACGTCGTCCGCCAGCCCGGGCCCCACCAGATCGGCCGTCAGCTTGCGCGACAGGATCCAGTCACGCGCTTCGGGATTGGCCAGCACGTCGGTCAGCAGGTCCAGCATGTCCAGCACCTCGACGCCCCGTTCACGCATCTTGGTGGCGAAGTCGAAGTGGTCGCGTTTGGCCTGACTGACCCAGATCACATCGTCGAACAGCAGTTCATCGCAGTTGCTGGGTGTGAGACGGGTATGGGCCAGGCCCGGGGCGCTGACCAGCACCTTGCGCAGTGGGCCCACTTCTGAGTGGACGCCGGGAAGCAGTGTGGACATGGAAGAGTCCTCCTTGAACGGTTGAATCAGAGGTGACCGGGAGCGGTCACGGTCAGAGATGGAGTTGGCCGGTGGCCAGTCCGTAGGCGGCGGCGATGGCGCCGATGAGCACCACCGCAAACACGGCGGCCTCCAGCCGGGTGAACACCTGCGCACCGCGCTCCCGGCGGGCCATGGCATAGAACACGGCGCCCGGCGCATACAGCAGGCTGGACAGCAGGACGTACTGCAGCCCGCCTGCGTAGATCAGCCAGCAGGCATAGAGGACCGCCACCGCCGAGGTGAGGAGGTCCGTGCGGCGCTGCTGACGTTGACCTTCATAGGTGTCACCACTCCAGGCCAGCTGAAGCCCGTAGGCGGCTGACCAGAAGTAGGGGATCAGGATCATCGAGGTGGCGAGCAGCAACAGGCTGAGATAGGTGGAGTTGCTGATGAGGGTGACGCCGAGGAAGACCTGGACAAGGCCGTTGGTCAACCACAGTGCGGAGGCGGGAACCTGCCGGGCGTTTTCCTTGCCGAGGAAGGCCGGCATGGTGTGGTCCTTGGCGGCCACATGCAGGATCTCGGCGCAAAGCAGCGTCCACGACAGCAGCGCGCCGGCCAGCGACACCACCAGACCGACGCTGATCAACACCGCGCCCCAATGGCCGACCACCTGCTCCAGTACCGGTGCCATCGAAGGGTTGCGCAACTGGCCGAGGGTCTCCCGCGGCAGGATGCCGAGCGACAACACATTGACCAGCACCAGCAGCGCCAGGACGCCGATGAAACCGATGACGGTGGCGCGGCCGACATCGCTGCGCCGCTCCGCCCGGGCCGAGCAGACGCTGGCGCCTTCGATGCCGATGAACACCCACACGGTGACCAGCATCATGTTGCGGACCTGGTCCATGACGCCGCCGAGCTTGCCGGTGGCGCGGCCCCAGAAGTCGGCGGTGAAGACGTCCATTCGGAAGGCTGCAGCCGTGATCACGATGAACAGGATCAGCGGCAGCACCTTGGCCACCGTCGTGACCTGATTGATGAAGGCGGCTTCCTTGATGCCGCGCAGCACCAGCAGGTGAACGCCCCACAGCAGCAGCGACGCGCAGCCAACGGCGAGCGGGGTGTTGCCTTCTCCGAAGCCGGGAAAGAAGAAGCCCAGGGTGCTGAAGAGCAGCACGAAGTAGCTGACGTTGCCGAGCCAGGCGGAGATCCAGTAACCCCAGGCGGACGAAAAGCCCATGTAATTGCCGAAGCCGGCCTTGGCATAGGCATACACGCCGGAGTCCAGCGCCGGCTTGCGCAGGGAGAGGCTCTGGAAAACGCGGGCCAGCATCAGCATGCCCACTGCGGTGATGGCCCAGCCGATGAGAATGGCACCGGGGCCGGCGCTGGCGGCCATGTTCTGGGGCAGGGAGAAGATCCCGCCGCCGATCATGGAACCCACCACCAGAGCCGTGAGTGCGGGCAGCTTCAGTCGCGCGCGTGAGTCCGACATGCTTTCCTCCAAGCAAGGTCAGCGGCGCATCACTCCGTGCGGTGGGGCCGCCGTGGTCTTTGAGGTCAGTATGTCGATGCGGCGTGGCTGCGCCGAGAAGCACCGATCGGTTTTCTGATATTTGTCGGATTGGCAGCGCGTCTGCCTGCCAAGGGGGCGGTGTCGATGTCGCTGCCTGCCGTCATGACGGCGAAGGTTCAGTCTTCGGTGTCGCCGAACGTGGCCATGAAAGCTTCAGCAAACGCGGTGGAGGCGCTGAGGGTCAGCGTCACCGTGATCCAGCCGTCCGATTCTTTCTGAACCAGCAGTTCGTCGTCCCAGGCGTGCCCGTCCTCCACCGGTCCCTGCTGGCCAGGGAACTCACGCCGGGCCCAGGACAGGAGTTGATCGACCTCGGCCATCACCGCCGCATGCTGGGCCTCTCGTGTGGAGGCCATCGCTTCGATGGTCTGGATGTCGTCGGAGCCGTCGGAAAGATCGATGGTGAGCAGGCGGATGGGGGCGGTCATGGGCGGGATTTTCGCCTGCGCATCACTTGTTGAAGCAGTTGCCCGCCATGGACGGTGCGCCTTTGAGCCGGTCGTCCATCGGGTTGAGGGCCGCGACGCGGTTCTCGGTGACCCGGGTGCATTTGCTGCCTTGCCGGACGAGCGTGGTGCCGGAGCCGCTGGTGCCGTTTTGAATGAAAACCGGGAGACTGCCGGTGGCGTCTTGCACCGCCCATTCCACACCGCGTCGCTCGCGATTGGCTCGTGGGTCTCGGGTCGCCTGCTCGGCCATGGATTCCACCGGGCTGGAGGCGGCGCGTGGCGGGAGGGCGAGATTGAGGCGGGTGCGGGGCTCGTCGCTGTGGGCCGGCGTGTTTACGCTGGGCGAGTTGGCGGGTGCACGCGTTGCCGGGCTGGGGTCCGAATCCGCAAAGAAGTCCGCGATCGATGGGACAAACTCTTGAGGGCGCGGGGATATGAACCGCATCGGAGGAGCGGTCCGGGCCGCGGGTGGTGGGGGCGGCTGCACGGTGAGATCCGGGAGCAACCGCACACGGAGGCCCGCACGCGGCCCCGCCGTCGGCATACTGCGCTCCATGCGCAGCATGCCGAGCCAGACGCCTTGCACCAGCAGTGCCAGGGCGGCACCGATCAGCAATCGCGAGCGAGGCGGGCGGGGCAGGAGAGCTTCAGTCATCGTTGGCCGCCGCAGCGCTTCTCCCATGCTTTCAGTTTGCCCTCTCTGGACATATCAAGTGGGCCCAGGCGGCCGACGGGATTCGTGGAGTGGAGGGGCGCATCTGACTTTCCGTTGGGAGAGGTTTATAGCGCATTCCTCCGCCGTCCCATCATCGTGAGACGTGTGAGTCTTGAAGCTTTTCTGCCTGGATGCGGTCGATGGCGATGGATGTCTTGCGCCAACCATGAACCGTCAAAGCCGGAGCGCTGAGGTGACCGGGGATGGATGCCAAAGCATTAGCAGGCGGTACAACGCGGACCATCCAGTCACCGTACCCGACTCAATCATGAGGTTCTTGAGAGTTCTCGTTCCAGCGCTGCTCGCGGTAGCCACCGCATCCGGCGCGGCCTGGATCACCGCGATCAATCTGGTCGAAGCCTACGGACCAGGAGCGCCGTTTTACGGCCGGACGACCAACATGGACAAATGGGAGAGTCCAATTGCTTTTCTCATGGTGGTCGATGGGCTGGCGCTTGGAATCATCGTCGTGTTGATAGCGGTGGCTCGTCGCTTCCAACGGATGCATTGAATTCGGGTGCACGCCATCCAACCGCACGGCGGGCTTCTTACTGCACCATGTCCACCGCATCAATGGCCACTGCCGGGCTCAGCCATCCGTCTCCGGAAGACCCGCTGCCCAGGTTCAGCACCAGGGTGTTGGTGCCAGCCACGAGGGCGCTGGCCGGCACGGGGTAGGTATAGAGCACGTTGTTGCCGCGATAGGTGCCCACGGTCAGGCTCCGCGTCTTGGGCTCGCTCGGCGCTCCGGGCAGCGCGGAGGACCACCCGTTGATCGACACCTGCGGCCGCGCGCCCAGGTACGCCGTAGTGATGCCAACCCGAATAGTGCTGGCCTTCACCTGCGCTGCTGTCAGCGTGAAGGTGATCCGCTGGCCGTTGTTCTTGTCCTTCCACAGATAAGCCGGGAAGTCGGTCGCCGTGGACGTACCCACTGTGAAATCCCCCGGCGTCCAGCTGGACATCCGAACATCCGATGGATGCATGCGGTTGAGCTTGTCCCCATTGCGTAGTTCCAGCGGAGTGCCATCCCAATCGCCAATGCGCCACACGGATGCGACGGCAGACGGGTCGTCCACCGCGATCGATCCCAGCGCCGTGCTGTTCCCGGCCTTCACCGATACCGGCTGAGTGGCGACGACCAGCTCGTTCTTGTAGACGTTCAGGGTGTAGTCCCCTGGCAGCATGCCCGCGCAGCTAAAACGTCCTGTGCTGACATCGACCGACGTCCAGTATTGCGCCGCGTCATTGGACAGGCCCACCGTGTAGCGATGCGTCTTGTCCATGCCCGTCACCCCCGCGCCGGTGACGGTGCCACGCGCGGACGGTGCGACCCAGCCTTTGAGGGACATGTCCCCGTACCAGCTGGTGTCGATGTTGGCGGGTGCAGGGCCGTCTGTGAACACCAGTGCATAGGTGTTCAGCACATTCATACGGAAAGCCTCAGTCTGGGCCATGCCGTAATTGACGATGTAGGTCAGCTGCTGCTGCGTGCTGGTGCCCTGGTTCAGCAGGCTTCGATAGAAGGGCCCGCCCGACATGCCTTCGCTGTTGCCACGCACCACCCACAGTCCCACCTTGTCGCCGGTGGCTCCGATGTAGAACCAGTCCCGCAGCCGCTGATTGGAATAGTGCTTGGAGCGTGTCTCGCCGGAGTCCAGGCTGAAAATGTCAGAGGCCTCAATGGTGGCTGTGGTCCCCAGCAGATTCGATGCAGCGGGACCATTGGGCAGCTTGCTGGTGAGCGCGCGCACGATGAAGCGCACAAAGCCTTCATTGTCCTGGTCCGGTTCTTTGGCGAAGACGGTGCCCATGTAGATCTTCGCCTCGCCTCGGTGGGCGAGGTAGTAATGGGTCATGTCGCCTGCGGTGACGCTGATGCGGATATGGTCTGCATCCACCCGCTGCGCGTCCAGCACCACGTCGTTCTCGCCGACGGTTTTGTAGAGGTAACCCATGCCCGCGTTGACCTGAGTCCCGCTGGTGGCGTCCTGATATTCGACGCCCTTGTACACCATGGACGCAATGTCGCCCGGCGCCTGGGTGTTGGCGGCGTAGCTGCCGCGGCGGATCTTGAACACCAGGCCGGCGCCGGTATCGACGGTGTAGTAGTTGTCGCTGGTCGTCAGGCCAAAGGAGGCGGTCGCTGTGGCGTCCGGCGTGGGAGCGGCGGCGATGGCCGTGGTGCAACCGGAGTCCGGCGTCGCTGCAGTCAGGCCATTGAGCGCGGGCCCCGGCGCAGGCGCGGTGGGGGTCGATGGCGGTGTGGGGGTGCTGCCGGTGCCGATGCCGGTCCCGGCGTCGGTGACCGGTGTGCTGGCTGCGCCGGAGGGTGAACTGGCGCCGCTGTCCGGGACGCTGGCGCCGCTCGACGGGGTTCCCGGCGTTGAAATGGCGGTGCCGTCCGCGCTGCTGGAATCTCTGTCACCGCCGCAGCCGGTCAATGCGAGGAGGAAGGCCAAAGACAGGGAGGACACCGTCAGCCGGGCGGCGGGACTGGATGGGACAACAGCAGAGCGGCGCAGGCCAGACGTCTGGTTGTAGTCATACCGAGACCGGATGTTGCCGAGGGATGCGCGCTTCGAAGTCATCGTGTGTCCACCAGTGGGCCCGAGGGCGGGCCGGAATGGACGCACTGTCGGTGAACAGCGTTTCTCGGACGTTTCGTCCGGAAGCCGCCTAACAATTGGTGACTCGGTTTTTCGGCGGAGTGGGCGACGATCGCGCGGAATGGGCGTCAGAGGAGGCATTCGCGTTGCGTTGGCCTTCCTGGAGTGGTTCCATCACCTTGGCGACCCATCACTTGGCGAGATTACTGAACAGGCTAGCGGCGAAGACGGAGTTGCCTCTTGACGTGCGGCGTGTCTGAGCAGGCGCAAGTTTCATCAGTCAAAGCGGCTGATCCACTTAAGCGTCTCTTCTCGCTTGTTGAGATTCTTGGCGACGCGGAACAGTCCTTCGTCATAGTCCTCGAAACGGACGGGGCGAGTGAAGCGCGCCGCGAGCCGGTATTCCGCTGGAATGTCGTTGGCGTGCGTATCCCCAAGCCGCGGCGTTGGGCCCGCCTGGATCACGGCACCGCCGTCGTACGCGTGGACCGTGCACGCTGGCTCCAGCGCCTGTCGCATCTTCGCCAAGCCACCCAACTGCGCCACGAGTTCGTCGCCCAAAGCAGTCAGCCAGTTGACGGACTTGATTCGGTCGTGAACTCCCCCGAGCTCCCGGGTAAAACCGACAGTACTTGGAAAATCAAAACCTGGGAACCGATTCATCAGCTGCAACGCATAGACGCTGTTTTGTGACATGCCGGGACACACGATGAATGAAAGTCCTGCCGAGCCGTGCACGGGCCTGAAGCGCTGGCACCACGCCAAGAAGAGCTCACGAAGCACCAAAACGTGGGAGTCTTTGTCGCTCGAAACCAGGGGCATGCATGCCCTAAAAAATGAAAGCCGTGGATCCTCACTGCGACTGACCAAAACGCTTGCCTGATAAGGCGGTACGTCGTCATTAGGCAGCCCGATGTCGACATAACCAAACAGGGCGCCCGAGTAGCCGGCCTCCGGCGCCTGAGTTGCTATGTCCTCTTCGATAGCCTCACGTGGATTACCCTCAAATCGCTTCGATCGCTTGGTGTCGCGCCGCAGAAACTCATCCGTCTGTTCAGGAAACGTGGACCAGAAATCGCACAGAAAGTCTGCAGCATGCGTGCGCAGGAGTGACCGATCGATATCGGGAAAGTAGAGCTCCGCGCCAAGACCGAACTTCGCGGCCGGACCACCTTTGGTGTCTGGGTAGGGCAGATGAATGCGGTCCAGAACAGCCGCGTCGCCGTTCGCTGTCACCAACTGGGAAATCGTGTCACTCGTTGTTGTCCACAGCATAAAGGGTCCATGCGGCGCTTCGGCATGTCACTTCGTCCTCTGTGCGAGGCACACAGCGCTTCCTGCGCCGCAAGCATTTCGTAGTTGTCAGCGGCAAGGCCGCTGTCCGGGAGACTCAAGCGATCAGAGTTGAAGCCGCACCTGGCTTCCACCTCGTGAGATGACCGCCTGCCGATGCCGCTGCAGCGATTGGGAGGGAGAGAACAGACATCTGCCAAGTGCATTCTATGTAGCGCCCCATCCTCGGCGGACGACCAAAGTCACTTTCCAGCCTGCGCTGCTGCGGCACGATATCCGCTGACCCACGCCTGCAGAGCTCATGAGCACTGACCACCCATCCTCCGTGCATTACCTTGATGGCATCGCCATCGGGCCCGACCTGATTTTCTTTGCTTGTCAGTTGGATGCGCTGGATTCCAGCGAGACGGCACACACGCGGATGAGCAACTACAACCCAGCAGGGAGTCAAGACAGTGCCTTTGGCTTTTTTGACCTCGAAGACAACATTGTTTCCGTCCATGCTTACCGCACCCTGCCGGAAGACAAGAAGCGGTTCGTCTGTCTGGGGCGCCACGGCGATGTTCATTTCGTCCGTGGCAGCACGCGGGAGGTGCGTACCGAAAAGATCCCCGGCGCAGGCATGGTGGACGGCAACTTTGGCGGGCTGCTGTCACATCTGCGAGAGATTGATGGCCAGCTCTGGGCCTGTGGCCAGCACGGGCAAATCTACCGGCGACGAGGCACCGACGACTGGGTGCGGGCGGATGAAGGCGTCCGAGTTTGGATTGATCCGGCAAGGTTTCGCGACCGTAGCGATGAAATGCTCGAGTTGATGTCCTCCGCTCCCATGCTGAGTTGCGTGGACGGCAGCAGTTTGTCGGACGTCTATGTGGTGGGCATGAACGGATATATGGCTTATTTCGATGGCGACGGGTGGACCCAAGTCGAACTCCCCACCCAGGATCATCTGGAGTGGATTCGCTGTTACGGACCCAGTGAAGTCTGGGTCTGCGGCTACAACGGCGCGTTGCTCAAGGGCAATGTGCGTGAAGGCTTCAAAAGAATGAGTGGCAACGATGACAGCGAGACATTCGTCTGCCTGACCAAGTTCAATGGCAAGGTCTATCTGAGCGCAGAAGAAGGGCTGTTCATTTTTGACGGCAAGAAGGTCGCGCCGGTCAAGACGAAGCTCAAACCCGAACTGCAGGATGCATGGCGGGTTGATCACGCCGACGGCGTGCTATGGAGCATCGGCGTCAAGGACCTGGCGCGCTTTGATGGGAAGCGTTGGCAACGCATTCAGGATCCCGACAATGAAGTGATCGGCGCGTGACGATCGCCCAATCTCCCCCTCACTCCACAATCGTCCCACACCATGCATAGATACTGCTTGCCTGCGCCTCAAACGGCTCGGGTGAAGTGACCTTGATGGCGTCATGCGGCGCACTCAGCACATTCGCCTTGGAGCAGTGCGCGATCCGCGTGGCCCGCCCCATCGCATTGACCTCCACCACGATGGCCACATGTCCGTAATTCAGCCCGGCGCTGCGATCCGACGGATAGACCACCAGGCAGCCCGGCTGCGCACGTTCCCGACGCACGAAGCGGTTGCCGGGACCCATGGCGTCCTTCCAGATGCTGTTGGTGTAGATCCAGCCGTCCGGCGTGGTGTAGCTGGCTGCCGACGGCGCCTTCCGCGAGAACCCGAGCGCCCAGCACACAAAGCCGGTGCAGTCGCAGGCGGGCAGATGCAGATCCTTGTCTGCCGTATCGATGCCCATGGCCGCTGCCACGGGACCGACCTCGGCCGCCTGGGCGGCGTCGAGCGAAGCCCAGGCCTGCGCGATGGGGAGATCGCTCGACGGCCGCGGCGCGCGCGGATCACGGCCTCCCTGATCCAGCCAGTACAAGGTGCCGCGGCCTACCGCGGACTCTGCTCGGGCCAGTACCTCAGGGACCGTGTGAACGAGGGAAGTCGTCGACATGGGAAGCTCCATTCCAGCAGCGGCAACCGGTGGACTCTGACGCAAAACGACGGGGGTGCCCATCGCGCATTCACGTGATACCCTTTTCACCGTTTCGGGATCACCATGCCGACCATGCTGCCCACCTCCGCCGTGTCCCTGCGCACAAGCGTGCTGGTGGTGGAGGATGAGCCCGAACTGCTGCGCCGTTTCTCGGACGCCGTGCTGGCTGATCCGGGCTTGACTCTGCTGGGCGCCGTTTCCACAGGCACGGCGGCCATGGCGATTCTGGCGGCCACCGTCCCGGATGTGCTGCTGCTGGACCTCGGCCTGCCGGACCTCCACGGCATCGAGGTCATCCGCCATGCAGCCCGCCATTGCACGCAATGCGACATCCTGGTGATCACCATGTTCGGTGACGATGCGCATGTGTTCGAAGCGCTGGAGGCCGGCGCGACCGGCTATCTGCTGAAAGACCTCGGGCTCGATCGCATCGCGGCGAGCATCCACGACCTGCGAGCGGGCGGCGCACCGATCAGTCCCAGCATCGCGCGCCGGGTGCTGGCCCGTCTGCGGCAGGCGCCCACCACCCCCGGAACCAGCCCCCCCGATCCGAACCGCAAGGCCGAGCCCCCCGAGGCTCTGCTGACCCCGCGAGAGATCGAACTGCTCAAGCTCACGGCCAAGGGACTGAGCTTCGAGCGGGTGGGTGAGGTGATGGGCATTTCGCCGCACACGGTGGTGGCGCACGTCAAGAAGATCTACCGAAAGCTGGCGGTGCACTCTCGCGGCGAGGCCGTTTATGAGGCGACGCAACTGGGGCTGCTGTGAACTGGCGCCTGGTCGCCAGCCTCCTGCTGTGTGGCCTGGCGGGCGTGGTGACCTGGCTGGCCGGCGACCTGCGGCCCGCGCAGCATGAAGTCCAGACGCTGACGCAGGCCTGGCAGGTGGCGGGAGACGGGTCGGCGCCCCCGCCGCGCGACGCGCCGTGGCAGGCGGTGCAACTCCCCACCAGTCAACGCGGCACACCGGCCTTGCGCCCCACGCCGCTCTGGTTCCGCATGCCGTTCAACGACGCGGGTCACCATGACGGATTTCTGGCCGTGCTGCTGCCCTATCTGTATGGCGGCGGGCAGGTGTGGGTGAACGGGCAGCGGGTGGGCGACATCCCCGTCAGTACGCCGCAGACCCATGTGCGATGGGAGCGCCCGCATCTGGTGATGGTGCCCGATACCCTCCTGCGGACGCAGGGCAATGAACTGTGGGTGCATGCGGTGCCGGTGCAGGGGGAAACGGTGCTGAACGTTCCGGCGCCATCCGTCGGTGCGCCCGATTCACTGCGTCAGTGGCATGACCGGCGATTCTTCTGGGTGCAGACCGTCCCCGAACTGTGCGTCGGTGGATGCCTGGTGGTAGCCATCCTGGTGCTGCTCATCTGGGTCCGATTGCCCGAGGAGGTGTTGTACGGCTGGTTTGGTGTCGCCACGCTGTTGTGGGGGCTGCGCACCCTGACCTTCGTCGCCGAGTCGCTCCCACAGGATCGATGGCCGTGGTGGCGGCTCATCTATCTGGTCACCACCGGGGGCTTCGTCGTGGTGATGGCGCTGTTCGTTGCGCGCTCCGCTGGCCTGCGCAGGCCTTGGCTGGAGCGGGGCCTGCTCGCCTATTGGCTCAGCGGTCCGGTCTGGCTGCTGCTGACCGGCGTCGATGCCGATGCATTGGTCAACCGGGTGTGGACGGCGGGCCTGATTCCGGTGGGCGTGGGCATGGTGAGCGTGGCCCTGTACAACACCTGGAAGCTGCGGACGCTGGAATCGCTGGCCCTGCCTCTGGCGCTCGCACTGGCCACGCTGTGCGGCATTCACGATTACCTGGTGGTGTGGAATCCCGCTGTGCTGGCGATGCTGAATGCGGAGTGGGCCGGGCAGCGCTACTTCCTGCTGCATCACGGCGCCAATGTGCTGTTGGTGACAATGGGGCTGCTGCTCTCATCGCGTTTCGTGCGCAGCGTGCGCGAAGTGCGAGTCCTGAATGAAACCCTGGAGAGCCGCATCGCCGACCGTGAGCGCGTGATTGCGGCCAACTTCGACCGGATGGCAGACCTGGAGCGACGCCAGGCCGCTGCTGAGGAGCGCAAGCTCATCATGCGGGAGATCCACGACGGCCTTGGGTCCCGGCTCTTCACTTCGCTCTCGCGAGTGGAACGCGGGGCGATGGACGGCGCCCAGATTGCCGATCTGCTGCGTCAGTGCATCGCGGACATGCGCCTCGCGCTGGATGTGCTGAGCCCCGAGGATCAGGACCTGTGCGTCGCTTTTGGTGACTTCATGTTCCGCTGGCAGGCCGAGCTGCAGGCCGTGGGTATCAACTGCGACTGGCGGCTGGATGTGCCGGGTGAAGAACTTCCATTGAAGCCCTATGCGACGCTGCAATTGCTGCGCGTGGCACGGGAGGCGCTGACCAATGTGGTCAAGCATGCGCAAGCCCGGCAGGTGTGGTTGCTGCTGACGCAGCGGGAGGACCGCCTATGCCTGCAGATCGAGGATGACGGCGTCGGCCTCAACGCCTCGGGCCGGTCCGCCGGGCGCGGCCTGGGCAACATGGCGACACGCGCCCAGGATCTGGGAGGCACCCTGCGGATTGAGCCTCGGGCCGGCGGGGGGACACAGGTATCGATGTCGATCGCGCTGAGCCCTTTTCTCTCGTCACCGAGGGAGTCACCGCCTGCGGACGGGTGAACGCCTTTGCCGACGCTCCCGCCCGACCCCGTCAGGCCGTCGCCGGCCCGCCAGATTCATTCACGCGGCAACATGACCTCGTGTTGAAGCACGTTGTTGGCGCTGTCCTGGATCTCGATGGTGCCGCTGTATCTCCCAAACGCACCTCCAGTCGCCTGGAAGACGCAGGTGTGGGAGAGGTTGCCGGCGATCTGCGCGCCGTAGTAGCAGCTCCCAAAACGTGACAGCCCCGTGGAGGCATTGCAGGTGTTGAAGCTCAGCGGAACGGGTGCGGTGCTGTTGTTCGCGAAGATCGCCATGGTGCCGAGCGGCTCGCCGGAAGCCGCGCCGTACTGAAAGATTCGGCATACGACGGTGCCGCCGGCGGGGCCGGCCCGCGAGTACAGGGGCGGCGACACCAGCGTCTCGGCATGGATGCTGATCGACAGTCCCGCCAGCAGCGTGGCCAGGACGGTCTTGCTCCGGACAGCGCGATTGATGAATTCCATTTCGATCTCCTGTTCCTGTGCGAATTGAAGGTGGGTGCTCGGCCTACAGGCATTGCGCTGCTGGCCGTGAATTCAATGTAGAAGTCGCGAAGCGGCTGGGTAATACCGCCTTCATGCTTAGGGGGGCTCGCGTGTTTGCGGTATGCCGAAAGGGGCCGTTCAGGTCATCCTTGCGCGTCAGGAGCGCGGGCATGGCGGCAGTCGTCTGATGCAGAATCAAGCATCCGGGAATCGCCTCCGACGAATGAAAAACGATCTCAGTCTCTGGGACAGCGCGCGGCTGTGGCCAACCGTGCCACTCGTGGTCCCACTGATGGCAATGATCCTGTTTGCACCAGCGCATGCTGCGGGCAGCCCGGCGCCGTCTGAAGAAGATCGAGCCGCCGCCGAAGCGCTCAATGCAGAGGGTGATGCTGCCTATCGGGCGGGTCAGTTCGACAAGGCGTTGAGGGCCTACATGAACGCCTACCCCAACCACCCGAATGCGCATCCCTATCTGATGGCGGGAGATGCCTACTGGCGGGGAGTGCTTGCGATCCATGCGCGGTCCATATCGAATGGCTCCCCGAAGGGGTGTGGTTTGAATAACAGGCACTTCGCGGAGGACGTCAGGCGCAGCCTGGATCAGCACTACCGGCCGGGTCTGGTTCTGGCCGGAAGCGACGCGCCCACGACAGATGGACAACATGCGCTCGTTGAGCGCTCGACCCAGATCGCGACCTGCTTGACCGGCGTGCACGAGAAATACGCTGCGCTCCCGAAGACCGCATGTGTGGACCTGCGTGAGGTCTCAGCCTGTCTCGGCGAACTGCTCAGACCTTGAGGACTGGCGCAGTGAAAGAAGATCACAAGGGCGCGGACTTGCCAGGGTTCTGGCTCATGCGCGGCTCTGGATCCGCGTCTCCTTGGCCAAACGCACGGTCTCTCCGCACCGGTTCTGGTCTTGAATGTCCAACATCTCTAGTTCTGAAAGCGCCACTGATTGAGCTCCTGCCAAATTCTTTGGGGATACTCATATGGTTAGCGGGCAGCAATGACCAGAAAGACCGCTCCCACTGCGATGCTCCCGGTCGCGCAGCCATGGTCGCGCCAGGCTAATCTCCATGATGACCGACCTTTCACTGCAGCGGACAGTTCCACCGCCCGCTGAACTCCGACGCTAGCAGCCATGCTTCAATCACGCTCATCGCTCCAGGGTGCATCGGGAACCTGCCTTCTCTTCGCCGCGGTGGGGATGTTGGCGGCGGGCAAATACCTCTCCGTCGAATTACCGAAGACAGAGAAGATCGAAGGGACTGTTCTCACCAGCGAATTGAAAGGTCGACCCGATCGGCACCAGTGGATCGAGTTCACCCTCGAAGGGAATTTTGAAACCTTTGACTATGACGATCCATTCTCAGATGCTCCGCGCGTATTCCCTGAGCTTCGCAAGGGGACGAAGGTATCCGTGGAGATCGCGCGCGGTTCAAGGGTTGAAATATGGGCCATCAGCCTGAATGGGCGAGTGCACGCTTGTGCTGAAGAGGTTCTTGCACTTCACCGGCAAAAAGGCTGGTTTGGCGCGGCAATGGGCGGCATCGCGCTTCTCATTTTCTTCATTCTGCGGGTGAAGCGAGAAAGAGCTAAAGCAGTGCCCAAGTAGCCAGCCAGCTCAGCGGACTGCTGCCGCGCCGCAGCATATGTCGTAGCCAGGGAGGATCGATCTCACCCGGAAACAAGGAGCATGAAATTGCTCGTCGGTGAGCATCATCCTCTACGCTGCCGTGAGCAGAAGCTCCCCGCTGCGCCCCACCACCGTTCCCCACTGCAAACGCCCCTGCGCAAGTCCAGAGGAAGGGAGGATCTGGAACTGCGCCCCGAGCGTTCCTAGCTGATGCCCCTGGGCCTTCCACCCGCTAATCAGGCGATCAAAGGCAGGCGCCAGAGCCCCGCCTTCCAGTTCTGCATGCAGCGTGAAGACCTGGTTGCGGTCCGATTCAGTGCAGGCCAGCACGGCCTTATGCACCGACTTTTCATCCACATCGTTCAGTCCGATCAGTTCATCGAAGGTCGGCAGTGACGTGGGCAATTGGACATGCTTCAGGCGACGCCCGTCGACCACGGGACGGAAGGCGGCTTGCCCCCGACCGTCAGACGCGTAGGCCATATTCCATTCATCAATCTGCTGCCAAGCGGCCTCATTCATCTGCCACCCTGCCGCCCCGTGGGTGGCGGGCGTCTGGCCGAAGATCTCTTCGAAGCGTGCGTAAGCCAGGCCCATCTGTCGTCGCGTCCAGCCCGGATCTCGATGGCGCACATGATCCTGCCAAAGCACATGGTCCCAGGCATGCAACCCGCACTCATGCCCCAGCTCGGCGCAGCGCCGCATGGGAGCTGCTGCACGTCGGCCAATGTCGGGGGCAGGTAGTAGCACCCCGTAAAGCAGTGTCCGCAGGCCGTAGTGCTTCAGCACGGACGTGCGGGACACCTTGCTCAGAAACCCCGGTCGAAACACCCGCTTCAGCGCCCAGCCGGTATGGTCGGGTCCAAGGCTGAACAGGAACGTCGCGGCCACCCCATGGTGTGACAGGATGTCCAACAGTCGCGGCACGCCCTCCAGCGTGCCGCGCAGAGTATCCACGTCCACCTTCAATGCGATGTGTGCCATATCGTGCTTCAGAACAGGGATGCGGTCACGCTTCCACCAGACCACGTGCCTGTTCCACGATGCCGCGATACGACTCAAAAATGCGGCGCAGCGATGCATCGACACTCACTCGAGGCTCCCAACCCAGCACTTCTCGCGTGATGCGGATGTCGGGCTGGCGCGCCTGTACGTCCTGATAGCCCTGCCCATAAAACTGAGCGGACGTGGTGTCCTGCAGGTGGACACGTCGGGCCACGTCCGCATATTCCGGATATTCGCTGGCAATCTGCAGCATGCGTTCGGCCAACTCCCGCACGGACAGCACGTTGGCCGGATTGCCCACGTTGAAAATACGCCCGCTAGCGACCCCGCCTTCGTTGGCAATGATGCGCACCAGTGCGTCCACCCCGTCGGAGATGTCGGCGAAGGCTCGCTTTTGTCGGCCGCCATCCACCAGTTGGATGGGCTCGCCGCGCACGATCTGGCCCAGAAACTGCGTCACCACGCGCGAGCTTCCCTCCTTGGTTTCGAAGATCGAGTCGAGCCCGGCCCCGATCCAGTTGAACGGACGAAACAAGGTGTACGACAGCCCCTGCTGCTGTCCATAGGCGTGGATGACACGGTCCATCAATTGTTTGCTGCAGGCGTAGATCCAGCGCGGCTTGTTGATCGGACCGTAGACGAGCGGAGATTGTTCTGAATCGAACTCGGTGTCTTCACACATGCCATACACCTCTGACGTCGAGGGGAAGACCAGATGCTTTTGATATTTGACCGCCGAGCGGACGATGGGCAGGTTGGCCTCGAAATCCAGTTCAAACACCCGCAGCGGTTCCTTGACATACGTGGCCGGCGTCGCGATCGCCACGAGGGGAAGAATCACGTCGCACTTGCGCACGTGGTATTCAATCCACTCGCGGTTGATGGTGATGTCGCCCTCAAAGAAATGCATGCGAGGATGGTCCTTCATCTCTCCCAGACGGCTGGCCGACATGTCCATCCCGTAGACCTCCCATGGCGTCGAGTCGAGAATTCGGCGGGTGAGATGGTGGCCAATGAAGCCATTGACGCCGAGGATGAGAACTTTCTTGGTGGGCTTCATGGGATGACTCTGTTCAGGGGGGTCGGGAGTGCCAAGGTGGCCAGAGAGGGCCAAGCGGCGCACAACGCTCGCAGCGCCGCCGGGGTCAGGGGCTCACCGCATTCGTGGATGTCCAGGATGTGCAGGATGTGTCCATCGCCGCAGACCGCTGCGGGCGTATCCTCGATCCGGTAAAGGCCGGGCGGTGTGGCGTCCGGGACGGATACGCCAGGCCAATGCCGCGCCCGAGCGATGACCAGGCGTCGGCAGCCCTGCTCGACGAAGGCGCCCGGATACGGCGGCGCCACTGCGCGGATCAGCCGCTCGATATGGACGGCCGACGCACGCCAGTCGATGCGGCCATCTTCGGGCTTGCGTCCTCCAAAGTAGCTGCCACTGGCCAGTGGATTCGGACGGCGCGGCGGCTGGCCCGCCAATAGGGCGGGCAACACCCGCCACAAGGTGATCTCTGCTGCCACACACACCTTGTCGAAAACCTGGCGGGCATTGTCGTGCGGCAGGATGGGCACCGCCTGCTGATCAACAATGTCTCCAGCATCCGGCTTGTCCACCATCAGATGCAGCGTTGCTCCGGTTTCCGTGGCGCCTTGCAGAACCGCCCAGTTGGTGGGCGCCCGGCCGCGAAATTTTGGAAGCAGCGAGCCATGCATGTTGTAGCCCCCGCCCGGCGCCAGGGCCAGTAGCGCGGACGGCAGCATGGCACGGTAGTAGAACGAGAAGATCACGTCGGGCCTCGCGGCCGCCACCGAGTCAGCCAGTTGCGGATCCTGCGGGTCATCGCCGTAGATCCAAGACAGACCCAGTTCATCGGCTGTTTCGCAGACGCGGCTGAACCATTGCTTTTCGTTGGGGTGGTCCCGGTGGGTCACCACCAGGGCCACGTCCACTCCGCCTGCGTGAAGCACTCGCAGGCAACGGTCCCCGACGTTGGAATAGGCGAAAACAACCGCTCTCATGGCTGCGGCTCCGAAGCTTGCAAAACGGCACTGACCCGATAACGAGGACGCCTGCGCACCTCCTGCTGGATGCGGCCCACGTATTCCCCCATGAGCCCGATGCCAAACAGCACGATGCCCATCAGGAAAAAGAGCAACGCAAACAGCGTAAATACGCCTTCGACTTCGGAGCCGAAGAGAAAGCGACGAGCCACCAGCAGCAGGAACAGCAGACCGGAGGCCAGAGAGAGGCCGATTCCCAGTAAGGAGAACCACTGAAGCGGGACGATGGAGAAGCCTGTGACCAGGTCGAAGTTCAACCGGATGAGTTTGTAGAGCGAGTACTTGGACTCGCCCGCATGGCGCTCTTCATGACTCACCTCGATCTCTGTGGGTGAGGCGGCGAAGGTGTAGGCCAGCGCTGGCACGAAGGTGTTGACCTCGTGGCAGGCGTTGAGTGTGTCTATCAGGGCGCGATCGTAAGCTCTCAACATACAGCCCTGATCGGACATCTCAATGCGCGTGATGCGTTCCCGCAACTGATTCATCAGGCGTGAAGCAATCCGCCGGAAGGCCGTGTCATGGCGCTGGCGGCGCACCGTGCCCACATAGTCGTGACCCTCCCGGACCGCTGCGACCAGGCGCGGAATTTCCTCGGGCGGGTTCTGAAGGTCGGCGTCAAGCGTCACGGCGATCTGTCCGCGCGCATGTTCGAACCCGGCCATCAGGGCCATGTGCTGACCAAAGTTGCCGTTGAACAATACCACCCGGGTCACATCGGGCCGGCGATGGAATTGTTCTCGCAGCAACGCTGCGGACCGGTCCCGGCTGCCGTCGTTGATGAAGATGATTTCGTACGGCTCGCCCAGCGTGTCCAATGCCAGATAGAGGCGTGCAAAAAGAGCTTGTAGCACCCGCTCTTCGTTGTAGACGGGGATGAGTACCGACACGGCCGGCGGCCCGTCGCCGATAGCGAAGGGGAGCATCAGGTGAGCAGGAGACGGCATGCTTGTTCGAGTTGGTGGGAGACGCGGTCAACGTCGGCGTCGGACATCGCGGGGAATAGTGGCAAGGTCAGGATGCCGCGGCCGATACGCTCAGCCACGGGCAACTGTCCTTCGCGCCATCCCTGGCGGCGGTAAAAGGCCAGCAGATGCACGGCGGGGTAATGAACGCCGGTGCCGATGCCAACGTCTTTGAGCCGTTGCATCACGGCCGCGCGACCGCCTGGAATCCGGTCGGTCGGCAGCACGACCTGGAACATGTGCCAGTTGGTGATGGCGCCCACAGCGGACCGGGGAGGCGGCAACTCCACGCCCAGCTCCTGCAGGCTAGCAGCGCTCAGCCGGTGAAGGTAGCGCTGTGCCAGTTGTGCGCGGCGGGCGGTGATGGCCGGCAGGCGGTCAAGTTGCGCCAGCCCAATGGCTGAGTGCACATCGCTGAGATTCGACTTGCCGCCAGGGGCTTCCATCTCCAGCCCATCCAGCCCGCTGCGTACGATCCCTTGCAGTCGCAGACGTTCGGCGTACTGGGCTTGCACTTCGGTGTTGAGCACCAGGCAGCCGCCCTCGGCACAGGTGAGGTTCTTGTTAGCCTGGAAGCTGAAACTCACCAGATCCCCCATGGCGCCGATGCGCACGCCTTCCCCGGGCGTCGTACCAGTCCCATGGCCGCTGACCCATCGCGAATCAATGGCTTGCGCCGCGTCTTCGATCACCCGCAATGAATGCGTTTGTGCAAGGGCAAAAAGCCGGTCCATGTCTACCGGAAGGCCGGCAAGATGGACTGGCATTACCGCGCGCGTGCGGGGCGTGATAGCCGCCTCAACCGCGTCCAGGTCCAGGTTGCGGGTGACCGGGTCCACCTCCACAAATATGGGTTTGGCCCCGACTGCCACGATCACATTCGCAGTGGCCACCCAGGTGAGCGGGGTGGTGATCACCTCATCACCGGGCCCGATGCCGGCAATGCGCAATGCCACTTCCAGCGTCGCGGTGCCATTGGAGAAGCAACGCACCGGCCGCCCGCCAAACAGCGTGGACAGTCGGGCCTCAAACGCCTGGCTTTTCGGGCCCGTGGTGATCCAGCCCGAGCGCAGCACTTCGCTGACAGCGGCAATCGTGGCCTCGTCAAGGTCAGGACGGGTGAAAGGCAGGAAGGAATCGGTCATGGGTGGTCCAGCGTCCAGTGACAAGCTCAGCTCCGGTACATCACCGCGACACCGCCCAGAATGAGTGCCATGCCCACCCAGCGACCCGGACTCAACACCTCTCCGAAGAGAGCGGCCGCCGCCAGTGCATTCACCACATACCCCAGCGACAGCATCGGGTAAGCAACCGATACGTCCACGCGGGACAGTGCCAAGATCCACACGCCAACGCTGACGACATAACAACCCAGCCCAGCCAGGATGGGCCACTGCACGGCGACCCGCAGCAGCGTCGCAGGCAACTGTGCGAGTTCAACACTCAGTGCGCCCAGCGGCGACACGCCCGCCTTGAGCAGCAACTGAGCCGCGGCGTTGAGCAGCACTCCAAAGAGAATGAGGGCAAAGGTGGCGACATTCATGGGGTCATGGAGAGGGCAAGGCTGGGGATCGAAGGCCAGAGTCGGGAACGTTGGACACCACGATGCGGCGCGCATCAGCCGCGACGGTCCAGAGCGGCCATCCGGCCGCGTGCAGCGCTTCGTAGGTTTGCGGAGACATCAAGGCCAGGGCAGGCGGACCTTGCCGCCAAATCACTTCAAAGGCCTCGAGCGTGGGAATCCAGCGCTCCGGTTCTTGCCCCACACCGAATTCGAGTTCATCCGGCTCAGCGACCATCGTCAGGGGATGTTGCAGATAAAACGGCAGCGTGTGGTCCAGCCGTTTGACGCCGTAAAGGCGCATGTCCGGGGTCAGCACGCGCTGGATGGCCGGGACCAGGTCCACGCCGGACGCAGGCCGACCGAATGTGTCATGGCCTAGCAGCGCCAGCGTGAGCCCCAAATAAACACCGAAGGCGTACGTGGCGGTGCCCATCGCCTCACGCCCGCTGCGGCGGAGCCACAAGGCCGATGCGGCGCCTAGCGCCATCAGGAGGCTGGCGGCAAGCAGCCAGGAACCGTAAGCTGCAAAGTTGGCCTGCGCGTCCTGGCCGCGGCCCAGACGTCCGGCCCATGGTGACAAAGCGGCCAGGACGCCGAAGAGCGCCAGCATCGTCCACATCCAGCGGCTCCAGGTGCGGGAGGGTATTCGCGCCAGCGCCACCCCTCCCAGCAAGGCTATCGCGGGCATCACCGGAAGGATATAGCCCGGCAGCTTGGAGGACGAGGCACTGAAGAACGTGAAGATGACAAGGGCCCAGGTCAGCAGCAAGGCTGCCGGTCGGAACCGCGGGGGCGCAGGGTGTTCAGATCGCTCCCGCTGCAGGGCTCGCCACATGCCCGGGATCAGCACCAACCAAGGCAGAAAGCCGGCGAGGAACTGGGGAACGAAGTACCACAGAGGGGCGTCCCGGCGATGAACGGTCGAGGTGTAGCGCTGAAGGTGTTCGTGAATGAAGAAGAATTGATTGAACGACGGATGGCGGGATCCGATGGCCCAGAACCAGGGCACGACCAGCGCAAGGAAGACCGCCAGCCCTGGCAACACATGCAGGCGGGTCCAGAGCCGCCAGTCGCGTGTGAAAACGCTATAGACCACCAGTACCAGGCCAGGTAGAGCCACGCCAATCAGGCCCTTGGACAACACCGCTGCGGCGATGCCGGTCCATGCCAGCAGCATCCAGCGCAGGCGTGCTGGCGCAAGGGTGTCCGGATGCTGGGCCAACAAGGTGGCCGCCAGTGTGACCGTCAGGGCGGTGGACACGGTGATGTCCAGGGAATTGAAGTGCGCACCCAGGTACCAGCTCGGCGTGGTGGCCAGGACCCATGCGGCCGAGATGGCTACATGCGGCCCCCACCAGCGCTGGGCCACGAGCACCACCGCGCCCCAGCCGAGCAGTCCGCAACAGGCCCCCCATAGACGCGCCTGCCACTCTCCGACGCCGAACACCTTGTAGACCAGGGCGGTCATCCAGAGGTGGAGGGGCGGCTTTTCAAAGTAGAGGACGCCGTTGTAGCGCGGGGTGATCCAGTCGCCCGAAGTCAGCATCTCCCGCGCGATTTCGGCGTAACGGCCTTCGTCGCTGGGGAGCAGATGTCGGGCATCCAGCGTGGCAAACCACAGGATGACCCCCAGGGTCATCAGGCCCAACGTCCAGCCGGACAGCGTGCTGACCGCTGGCAGTGTGGCGTGCTCCATCGGCGAGCCAGTCGGCCCGTCCCTGTTGGCTTCGCGAAGACGGGCTTCTTGTTTCAATCGGAGTCGATCTCCATCAAACAACGCTGGCCGCTACCGGTGGCTTAGACAATTTCACCTGTGCACGGCGACAGGAAAGTGAATGCCTCGTCAGTACTCACCCGTACCGTCTGGTTCGATGACCTCGAGCTGCCCTTCAGAAAACCTTCATCGTTGCGCAAGCCGTTCGACCCCAGCTGGCATGCGGAGACCGTGTCATGCCATGGGAGTTCACTGTTGACCGAAGACGGTGAACCGCCCCGGGATCAAACCCTTGACCTTCGCCCCAACGTGTATTACTGTACCAATACACACAGACGACCCCATGCCCCCCGATCTCTTCTTCACCGTCAACCCCGGCTCCCCCGAGCCCATCTACCGACAACTCGTCGAGCAGATGCGCCGCCGCATTGCCAGCGGGCAGCTCGTCGCCGGTGAGGAGATTCCATCGGTCCGCGAGCTCGCCCAGGCCCTCGCGGTCAACCCCATGACGGTGTCCAAGGCCTTCGGCCTCATGGAAGCCGAGGGCCTTGTCGAGCGCCGCCGTGGCTTACCGATGGTGGTCGCGTCGCATCACCAGAAAGCCCTGCATGCCCGCTCGCGAGTGGAATTGCTGCGCCCCACGCTGGAGAAGGCTGCGGCCGAAGCCCGCCAACTCGAATTGCCGGCCGACCAGGTGCTGGCCTTGTTCAAGAGCCTGTTGAAGGCCCCGGGAGAGACTTCATGACCCAAACCCTGATGCTCGACGCCGCCCCCGCCACCCCCGCTGAGGGCCTCGGGCAGCCACCGGTCCGCGCCATGGGGCTGCACCTGGACTTCAAAGGCCATGGCCCGGTGCTCAATGGCCTGGACTGGTTGATCCAGCCGGGTCAGGTCGTTGGCCTGCTGGGCCGCAATGGCGCTGGCAAAACGACGCTGCTCGAAACGCTGCTGGGCCTGCGTGAGCCCGGCGCCGGTCAGGTGCAACTCTTCGGCGAGTCGAGCCTGCAGCCTTCCGACACCCTGCGCGCCCGGCTCGGTTATGTGCCGCAGCAGTCCGATCTCTTCGAGGACTTCACGCCCGACCAGCTGCTGCGCTACTTCCGCAGCTTCTATCCCACATGGAATGAGGCGAAGGTGCAGGCGCTGATGTCCCGCTGGGAGATCCCCACCAACCGTCGCATCGGGCGGCTGTCGCAGGGCCAGCAGCAGCGGCTCTCCATCATCCGCGCCCTGGCCCATGAGCCGGATCTGCTGGTGCTGGATGAGCCCGTCGCCAGTCTCGATCCGCTCGGCCGGCGCGACTTCCTGCGGGAGCTGGTGGAGCAGGTGCTGGACCGCGGCACGACCGTCGTCTTCTCCACCCACATCCTCTCCGATCTCGAACGGGTCGCCTTCAACATTGCCTTCCTCAGCGGCGGCAAGATCGCATTGCAGGCGCCGCAGGATCAACTGGCCGAGGAAGTGCGGCTTTTGGCCGGTGACGAAGCCGTGCTGCGCGACGCCGTCCAGGCCGCCCGAGCGCAGGTGCTCAGTCGGCGTGCGTTGGCTTCGACCCATCACTGGATCGTCCGATTCCCCGAAGGCACACAACCCGAATCCCGCCCCGGATTGCGCTGCGAAGCCTTGGGCCTGGAAGACCTCTTCGTGGAGCTGGCGCAATGAGCGCGCCCGCCCTCGCGCACGCGGGTGGGGTGCGGCTTCCAGGTTACGGCGCCGTGCTGCGCGTGTGGCTGTTCCGCGTTCGGTACACGGTGCCCATGGTGCTGCTGGTCCAGTTGACGATCATTGCATTTGTGGCGGGCTTTGCACCGCCCAATGCTTTGCTGCCGACTGCGGAATTCGTGGCCGTCGTCGGCCTGGGCATTCTGTGGGCCGGCTACTTCGCCGCGCTGCAGCGCCAGAATCATCCCTTGGCCGCCCGGCTATTACCGGGGCAGCTGCGCGCTTTGCGGGAGCTGGCGGTGGTGGGCCTTGGCGTGATTGCCCTGCTCAGCGGGTGGCTGTTGTCGGAGTCTCCGCTGCAATGGAGCTTCCCTGCCGCAGTGTCCCTGTCGTCGCTGGTGTGCGCCGTGCTGGCAGTGATCGTTCGCTGGCCCGCGCTTTGGGTGGTGGGCTGGATCTTGAGCTCGCTGATCAGTGGGGCCATTCCGGCGTCCGTGCGCCTGTCTGCCAAGCAACAGGTGATGAAGGTCTTCCAGGATCAGCCGGCCTCGATGGCGGCATTCCTGGTTGTGATGGTGGGCGCGCTGCTGTGGCATCTGTTCCAGTCCGGCGGACAGGCTCATGTGCGCAGCTGGGCCCGCCATTCGAAGATCCGCAAGAGCCTGCTGGAGAAACCCAAAACGTCTGCCGGCGCGGACCTGAGGCCGACCTGGGCCCGAACCCTCATCGACGCGCTGGAACACGCCTTCGGCTGGTTGCGTATCTATTGGTTGAACAGGCTTTTGCGCAGCGCGCAGCCGACCGTTCGCTCCGTCATGGCGCGGGTGGAGATGGCGTCGGGACCGCAGGCGCATTGGACATCCGTGCTGGGCGCCGTTCTGATGCTCAGTACGGCACTGGCCGTCGCGCTCGGCACCACGATGCTGGTGAGTTCGAATGGGCGTGAGATCAGCGGCATCGTCGCCCAGTCGTTTGCATTCTCGTATCTGGCGATGCTGATGAATCCGCTCGTCGCCGTCACCGGCGCGTCATTGCTTCGTCGTCGCCGTGAGCAGGCCTTGCTGGTGCTATTGCCGGGCGTTCCTCGTGGGGTTGCATTGAATCGTCAATGGGCGCTTCGGCAGATGGCCGTTCATGCGCTGAGCTGGAGTGCGGCGCTGGTGCTGATGTTCGGGTTTCAGGCCCTGGCGGACCACTTGAATGGCACCGCCGGCACGACGTCCGTGTGGCGCCATCTGGCCGTGGCCTATGCGGCGCTGGTGTTGCCGATGGGTGTGCTGCAGTGGCGCAACTGGGCGGTTCAGGAAGAAACGCCCCCGGCATTGACGGTGGGGCTGGTCACCGGAACGATCGCCGCCGCATTCGGGCTGGCCGTCTGGATGGAGCCCGGCGCTATTCTGACGCGGACGACCTTGCTGATCGGCTCCGTGTTGGTGACCGTGCTGCTCATGGCCGTGCGTTGGCCCCGCATCAACCGCTTCCCCAGCTTCTGGCCCGTGGGGCGGAATGCCTGAGACGGTCAGACAAGGTTCGTCACGGCTCCGACCGTGATCCAAAAAGCGAGCCCCGCGGGTGGTGCTCGCCGCCCCGGCTCAGATCGGCAACTCGGTGTAGTACCGCCCGCCGTGGAAGATCAGCGGCTGGGCCATCTCCATCCGTGAGCATGCTTCCACCTCGCCTACGAAGATGACGTGGTCGCCTTCTTCGTATTGGCTGCGGTTGGCGCATTCAAAGACCGCCGCGCAGCCTTCCAGCACCGGAGCACCGCCGCAGCCCTCCCGCCAGCGCACGCCGGCGAAGCGATCGATGTCGCGGGTGGCGAAGCGTTGCGCCAGATCCTTCTGGTCCGCGGCCAGGATGTTGATGGCGTAGTGCGAGCCCCGGCTGAACACCGGCATCGAGCCGGCGCGCTTGGCCAAACTCCACAGCACCAGCGGCGGCGTCAGGGACACCGAATTGAAGGAGTTGGCGGTCAGGCCCACCAAGGTGCCGTCTTCCCCGCGTGCGGTCACGATGGTCACGCCGGTGGCAAACATGCCCAGCGCAGCCCGGAACTGTTGGCTATCCAACGGAGACGACACGGCGCCCGCCGGGCTGCTGTCGATCACGAGAGGGGAGGAGGGCGGCAAGGACATAAGGTCGATATTGTCGCCTCCCTCGATAACCCCTGCACTTTTGGGTCTGCGCCACCGCACATAGGTGGGAATTCCTCCCGAGGAATGGGGTGGTTACGTCCCTCCTTCAGAGGAAACCGGCGTTCCGCTGCGGTGGAACGGCGAGAAGCGGCTCGCAGCCTCCCTAGAATGCGGGCCATGGATGAAGTTGAATCCCGCGCGGACGGTCAGCCGTCCCTCACACATGCCCCGTCTCACGGCTTTGGTCGCTGCGCCTGCGGTGACCGGCCTACGCCTGCCGACACCGCGGGCAGCCCGGTGAAGACCTCTCGCCGGATGTTCACCCGCCTGCTGGGCGCCGCCGGCGGCCTGGCGCTCGTGCCCGCCTGGGCCCGGGAAGGGGTGGAAGTCGGCAAGGAAAGCTGGGCGACCAAGCTGGTGTCCGCCGAACAGGTGGAGGCGGCGGGTCAGCAGCAATACGCCCAGATGCTGAAGGAAGCGCAGCAGAAACGTGTGCTGGCGCCCTCCGGTGACCCGCAAGTGCAGCGCTTGCGTTTCATCTCGGAGCGCATCATCCCGCTGACCGGCAATTGGAACCGGCGCGCCGATCAGTGGCGCTGGGAGGTGAACCTCCTGATGACCGCCGAAATCAACGCCTTCTGCATGCCTGGCGGCAAGATCGCGTTCTACGACGGCATCCTGCGCAAGCTGCAGCTGACCGACGATGAAGTCGCCATGGTGATGGGCCATGAAATCGCGCATGCGCTGCGTGAGCATGCCCGGGAGCGGATGGGCAAGTCCGCCGCCACCAATATCGGGGCGGACCTGGTGTCGTCGATCTTCGGCCTGGGCGACGTCGGACGCACGGTGGTGGGTCTGAGCGGCGAGCTGCTGAAGCTGCGTTTCAGCCGCGAAGACGAATCCGAGGCGGACCTGGTCGGCATGGAGCTGGCTGCGCGGGCCGGCTACAACCCCGAGGCGGGCATCTCGCTGTGGGAGAAGATGGCCAAGGCATCCCAGGGGGCGCCGCCCCAGTTCATGTCGACCCACCCGTCCGGCCCGACGCGCATTCAGGACATCCGGCGCAACCTGCCGAAGGTGGAGGGGCTGTATCAGCGCGCCGATAAACCGTCGCAGCGGTTCTCGCCGCCGCAAGGGTCGGCCAGCCGCTGAGCGGAGCCGCGGTAGGGCGTCAGCCGTAACGGCCGCCCACGAACGGATTGGTCCGCCGTTCCTCACCGAACGTGCTCTCAGGCCCATGGCCGGGGACGAACACGGTGTCGTCCCCCATCGGCCACAGCCGCTCGGTGATGGAGCGGATCAGCGTTTCATGATGGCCGCCCGGGAAGTCGGTGCGGCCGATGCTGCCCGCAAACAGCACATCGCCGACGAAGCACCGGCTGGCTTGCGCCGAATGGAACACCACGTGGCCCGGCGTGTGGCCGGGGCAGTGCCGCACCGTGAGCGTCTCTTGGCCGATGGTGACGGTGTCGCCATCTTCCAGCCACCGGGTAGGGGTGAACGGCTCTGCCGGCGGGAAGCCGAACATGGCGGATTGCTGTGGCAGGCCGGTGATCCAGAACAGATCCCCCTGGTGCGGCCCGATGATCGGCAGTCCGTCTTCCCGGGCCCACTGGCCGGCACCGCCAGCATGGTCGATGTGCGCATGCGTCAGCCAGATGGATTTGATCGTCACGCCCAGCGATTGCGCCACCGCCTTGAGACGTGCGACTTCGCCGCCCGGGTCGATCACCGCCGCGTCCTGGGTGACGTCGCACCAGACGATGCTGCAGTTCTGCTGGAAGGGGGTGACGGGGACGGTGTGGTACTGGAGGGCCATGACTGTTTCTTGCTAACAATGAATTGAAACTGAAAACATTGAACAAAACTGTGGGGTTTGCGGCCACTGGCCGGCCAAACAATGTTTCAAACAAGTTGTCATCAGATTGAGCTGGGATGAGCCTTGGGACAGTCGTTAGCCTTTACGGGTGACAAGTCGGACGGATGGCGACCGTAGGTGGAGCAAGAGCTTGCCTTACAACGCACTACCAACAGGCCAAAAGTGGTCTGAATCAATCAAATGCGTACGCTGCTTCCAAGCGTGCTGAGCAGCGGCGGTGGTCGTCACGGGACAGTCGATGCTCAGGGAGGCGACATGACCGAATTGCTGCTGGGAGCGAGCATTGGCCAGGCTCGATACTTGACATTTAACTGCCTCTCAAAGCATTGCGTTTGTCCTTCGCTCCACCCAGAAACTCCTCGATTGGCTGAACGCCACGCCTGATTCAGAGCCGGTGGCGGCCGACACAGTCCTCGGCGACTGGTAAGCCAATCTGATCCGCGTTGGCCGCATGCGGGCTGTGCTCGCAGTCAGCTAGCGTCTTCAGGCGAGGCGAGACACGTCGCTCAGCGAACACTAACTGCCGTTAAGGCTGACCGTCCAGTGGCTCGTTGGCCTGGTCTTCGCTCGGCGGTGCGCTATGCGACATCTCGCGATGCGTAGGACTCCATGACCTTGAAAGAGCAAGGGGCTTCTTGGAACCTGCCATCAAGCCGGTGGCCTGACGCGGCTCGTTTGCCGTGAGATCCATGACTTGCTCCCGTGTCAGGCCAGAAGCGAATACGCGTGCCGCCTTCGCCGCCAGCTCATCGGAGATGATGACGTGCTTACCTTTGGCGATGCGTACTCGTTTCATTGGGGTTGACCTGGCGGTTTCAAGCTTCAAGTGCAACACCTCTGACGAGGTCCAGAGTCAACATTGA
>CBIHOT010000044.1:0-42375 GCA_966211495.1 uncultured Roseateles sp.
GATCTGACCGCCGATCGCCCCGGAATTTCCCGGGGGTGCACAAGGTCGAACAAGCCGTCGGAAAGTACCGCGGCCCGTGCGATGCGCGGACGCGAACGCCACGGCGCCCAAATCCCCACCCGGAGTGTCAGTATCCGTAAAAGCCAAATCACCCGGGATACAAACACTGGCCGCGCGCCGTCTGTCTCGATAGCCTGCGCGTCGATCTCGGCAAGGCACCCTTAGGTCGCCCCTCCGAATCAAGGCCGACCCGCCTTTCAGCGCAGTCCGGTGGCCCCTGCAGAGCTGCCTAGCCCAATGCGCTGACGGGACCGGTCATTCCCTGTCCACTTTGCAAGCCCGTTGACCTGTCTGGAGCGGCAGGCGCGGGTCTGACGCGAGCCACGGAGCGAATCCCTGGAGGCTCGGGTCGGCGCGAGCGTGGGCGGATTACCAAATGACAGCACTCTGGGAGTTTTCATGACTGCAATGCAACCGCGCCACCGTCTGGCGCTGATCGCTATCGCCTGTGGCGCCTTGGCCCCGGCCGCTTTTGCGGCGGACTGGCCTTCGGGCTTTTCCAAGTGCGCCGAGGAGGGCGAGACCTGCAAGCTCGGCTCCACCAGCACCACCCGTCAGGTGAGCTTTGGTTTGAAGGACAAGTGGGTGGTGAAGACCTTCACCGGAACGTCCGTTGCCTGCACCAGCGCCAACTTTGGCAAGGCCGACCCGAATGCCGGCAAGGCTGAGAAGTGTGCTGTGGGCCCTGTGAGCTCGGCACCGGCTCCGTCGCCTGCTCCCGCACCCTCGCCGGCTCCGGCGCCTTCGCCTGCACCCGCCCCATCCCCAGCTCCGGCCCCGTCGCCTGCGCCCGCACCGGCTCCCGCCCCCGCTGGCGCCAGCGGCGGCTTCGCCGGCACCGTGACCGGTGGTGGCAGCAAGGCTGCGATCACCGTGTCCAATGCTGCCGACATGCAAGCCGCCATCAACAACTACAGCGGCACTGGCGGCCTGGTCATCAACTACAACGGCACCTTCGACTTTGGCACCATCCCGGATCCTTGCACCCAGTGGAAGAAGCCGGCCGGCGCGATTGTTGAAATCAAGAACAAGAGCGACATCACCATCCAGGGCACCAACGGCTCTGCGGCCAACTTCGGGCTGGCGGTCAAGGCGGGTTCGAACAACATCATCATCCGCAACATGACCATCGGTCTGCTGCCCGGCTCCATTGATGCGATTGGCATCGAAGGCCAGAGCGGCAAGTATCCGGGTTATATCTGGGTGGACCACAACACCCTGTTCAGCTCGCTGGCCGAATGCTCCGGCGCGGGTGACCTTGAGTTTGACGGTCTCATCGACAACAAGGCCGGTGCCCACCACATCACCTACAGCTACAACTACATCCACGACCACCACAAGGTCGGCCTGATGGGTTCCAGCGACAGTGACACCACCGACCGCTACGTTACCTTCCACCACAACTACTACTACAACGTCGGCTCGCGTGTGCCCCTGCAGCGTGGTGGTTACACCCACATCTACAACAACCTGTTCTCCAAGATTGTGACCTCCGGCGCCAACATCCGCATGGGTGGCTACTCGCTGATCGAGGCCAACTACTTCGAGAACTCGCAGAACCCGGTCACCTCGCGTGACAGCTCGGCCATCGGCTACTGGGAGCTGCGCAACAACAATATCAAGTCCAAGGCGGACTTTGGCACCTATGGCATCACCTGGGTTGCCAGCACATCTTCCCCGACGAAGGATGCGACCGACTGGGTGAGCACCGCCACCTTCCCGGTGGGCATCCCCTACAGCTACACCCCGCACGACCCGGTTTGCGTCAAGGCCAAGCTGCCGAGCGTGGTGGGCGCGGGCAAGTCGCTGGCGACGCTGAGCTGCAATTGAGCTGCAACTGAGGCGCCATTGATGCGCCACAGCCCGGGCTCAGGGGCACCCTGAGCCCGCAATCAAACGGGGACCTGCCGATGAGGCCAGGTCCCCGTTTTTCATGGACGGTCAGCCGCGCTGATCCTGCGGATGCGCGGGCGGCGTTGAACGCGGGCCGGAGTGCCGTTCCCCACCGGAGTGGCTTCGATCCACATCCCCGGGGGCTTCCGGACCGGTCTGCCCGGTTTCACCCACACGATGATCTTCGTTGTCGTGCTCCAGCCCGCCTTGCAGGCCGGGCGGGAAGTCGGAGGCGGAGCGGGGCTTGGTCATGGCAGTTCCTCGATGTGGACGATGATGCAAAAGGCCCCGGCAACCGGAGCGCACCCTCCCAGCGGCAATTACGCTGCCTGAACCTCCCGCCGTGCACCTGCCGCCGCAGCACGCAGCGCCCGCCGCCGCCACACCACCAGCGGCGCCAGTCCCAGCATCGCCAGTATCCAGGTGGCCGGCTCCGGCGTGACCATCGGCGCTGCCGACAGCAGATAGTTCACCCCCGTTCGCGACGACACCGAATAGCTCAGCAGCGATCCATCCATCGTCGTTACCTTGGAAATCCCGTTCCAGAACAGCCCGGGAGATTCGTCGGTATAGGCGGCGCCATTGGTCGACAGCCCGCCCACATTCATGTCGCTGGTCAGCAGCATGTACAGATCCAGCGGCACTTCCTGACCCAGCGGGATCTGCGCGGAGAACTCGAACACGCCGTAGGTGCGGTCATCCGGGCCGCCGTTGTTGTAGAAGCGCTCCAGCGTCGTGCCGCCGTCGTAGCGCAGCGTCTTCTTCGTTTCCCAGGAGGCGAAGTGATCGTCGATGCCCATCACGAACAGCGAGTTCAGATCACCGGCCGTGCCGTTGGTTCCTGGCGGCAAGGCGCTGCTGTCCAGAAAGGTCTCGCTGGTGCCCCAAAGCGCCACGCTGAAGTAGATTCTTGCAAAGGCGTCGCTGGTGTTGGCCGTGATGGTCAGCCCATCGCCAAAGTACGCTTCAGCGCTGGCCGATGCGGTCGCGGGGCCGGCAAAGGCCGTCCCGATGGACCCGGACACCGAGCCCGGCCCGAGGGTCGTCCCCGCAAAGGCGCTGGCGACCGCCGGCTCACCCGGCCCGCCCCTGATGACCGAGGCGGAGGCGGAGGTCGGCGTCGTTCCGGCGCCTGTGGAACCGTCGGTCTGCGTCTGCCCCTCGGCCGTCACCGTCACCGACTGGAAAGAATCCGGCGGGCGATTGAACTGGGCCTGGGCCAGGCCCATGCAGAGGGTCAGCGGAACAGCGATCAGCAGCCGTCCCGGCCACTGTTGTGCAGTGATTTTCATAGGACTCCCTGGGATACGGACGCACTCACCAGCAAGCGTGAGGCCCGGGCGCCCGTTCGGGAATCCTGCAAGTTGGGGGTGCTGCGACGCCCCCTTCGACTCAGCGCTGGTCGCTCACCCCCGCGCTGTCAAAGCTGGCCATCTCCGACAGCACCTGGCAGGCCGACACCAGCAGCGGCCACGCCAGCGCGGCGCCAGAGCCTTCGCCCAGCCGCAGACCCAGGTCCAGCAGCGGCTGCGCCTTCAGCGATTCGAGCATCAGCCGATGACCGATCTCCTGGGAGCGATGGGCAAACACGCAGCGCTCCAGCACCGCCGGTTGCAGACGCGAGGCCACCAGCACCGCCGCGCCGGTGATGAAGCCGTCCACCACGATGATCCGGCGCTCCAGCGCCGCCTGCAGCACCGCGCCCACCATCATCGCGATCTCCAGGCCGCCCAGCGCCGCAAGTGCGGCCATCGGGTCGGTGGCGCGCGGATGGCGGTTCAAGGCGCGGGTCAGCACATCCAGCTTGTGCCGAAGTTGCGCATCGTCCAGCCCGGTGCCGCGGCCGACGCAGTCCACCAGCGCATAACCGCCCAGACGGGCCAGCAGCAGCGCCGCCGCCGAGGTGTTGCCAATGCCCATCTCGCCCAGCAGCAGCACATTGCCGGGGCGCTTCTGCAGCAGCGTCTTGCCGGCAGCCACCGCGGTGCTGCACTGGTCGGCCGTCATCGCCGGGCCGGCCAGCATGTCCGCGGTGCCCATGGCGATCTTTGCGATCAGCAGCCCGGCGCGCGGCTGAAACTGGTGCTTCACACCGGCATCCACCACGCTCAGGGTCAGGCCATGCTGACGGGCCAGCACCGACACCGCCGCGCCGCCTGCCAGGAAGTTCTCCACCATCTGCCAGGTGACCTCCGGCGGGAAGGCGGACACCCCATGCGCGGCCAGTCCGTGATCGGCGGCGAACACCATCATCTGCGGCTCCTGCAGTTGCGGCGTTTCGGTGCCCAGGATCAGGCCCAGGCGCAGCATCAGGTCTTCCAGCCGGCCCAGGGAGCCGAGCGGCTTGGTCTTGCGGTCGATGCGATGCTGCAGACGGGCGGCCAGGGCCGTGTCCTGGATCGACGGAATTTCAGGGATCAGGTCTTGAGGGATCGACATAAGGTGACGAGGTAGCAAATCGGTTCCTGGGCGGGCCACCGGGTGTAACGCGGGTGGCGCGGCGGCGGCATTCAGGGCCTACCCGTAGAGATCGGGCGGGGCGGGCCTGAACCCTTGAATCAGGGGGGGAGGGCCGGCGCCGGTGTGAGCAGCCCGGCCAGTACGCCAGGGGCGAAGTGGGCATCGACATAGTCGGCCAGGCCTTCGAAGACCTGCTCCAGCGGGCGGACCGGCCGCTCGAAGAGGGCGGTGAGCACCGCGTCGTTCTCGAACATGCCGTGCAGGTAGTGGCCCAGCACCGGACCGTGCTGCCAGCCGATGACCTCGCCGCGGTCGTCCCACATCACCGGCGTGGCCGCGGGCAGGGACGGATGCTGGGCGGTCCGGCCGTGGTGGATCTCGTAGCCCTGCGCGGTCTGCTCGCTCAGGGCGGACCAGGGGCCGGCGAGCCCGGCTCCGCATCGGGCCGTTGTGGCGCGCAGCAGCTTGTCGCGCTCGAACTGCGTGACCAGCGGCAGCAGGCCCAGGCCCGGGGCGTTGCCATCGAGCCCATGCGGGTCGATCAGCGCTTCGCCCAGCATCTGCAGACCGCCGCAGATGCCCAGCACCGGGCGACCCGCCGCAGCATGGTCGGCAATGCAGCGATCCAGCCGCTGTTCACGCAGCCAGGCAAGGTCCGCCGCGACGGCCTTGGAGCCGGGCAGGATGATCCAGTCCGCATCCACCAGGTCCGCGGGGCTGCGGGCCCACTGCAGGCGCACGCCGTCCAGTTGCCGCAGCGGCTGGAATTCATCCAGGTTGGACAGGCGTGGATACGCCACCACCGCCACACGGCAACGACTGCCGCTGCCGGTGCTGCGGTCGTCAAACACGCCGTCCTCTTCCGGCAGGCCATGGCCGCGCCACATCGGCAGCGTGGCCACGGTGGGCACGCCGGTCAGCGATTGCAGCATCTCCGGGCCGGGGGCCAGCAGCGAGGCGTCGCCCCGGAAGCGGTTCAGCACGAAGCCGCGAATCAGCGCCCGCTCATGCGCCGGCAGCAGTTGGTGCGTGCCGAACAGATGAGCGAAAGCGCCGCCCCGGTCGATGTCGCTCACGAGCAGGCAGGCGGCATCGGCGGCCAGGGCGGTGCGCATGTTCACGTAGTCGCTGCTGTGCAGGTTGATCTCGGCCGGCGATCCGGCGCCTTCGATCACCACGACGTCGTTCTCGGCCAGCAGGGCGTGCAGGGACTCGCGCGCACGGGTCCAGAGGGATTCGCTGCGGGCCCGCCAGGGGGCGCGCGTCAGCGCTTCATCCACCTCGCCGAGCACGACCACCTGCGAGGCGGTGTCCTTCTCCGGCTTGAGCAGCACCGGATTCATCCGCACCTCCGGCCGGGCTCGCGCTGCCAGCGCCTGGAAGTATTGCGCCGAGCCGATCTCGCCGAGGCGGCCATTCAGACCCGGCACCACGCGGGCGTTGTTGCTCATGTTCTGCGCCTTGAACGGCGCCACCCGAAGACCCTGACGCGCATACCAGCGGCACAGTGCGGTGGTCAGGAAGCTTTTGCCGGCGCCACTGGTGGTGCCCAGCACCATCACCGCACGTCCGCGCGGGCGGTCGGACGGAGAGGCCGCGGGCAGGTCGTTGGAGGCGGTCACAGGGAATCCTTCGGAGCAATGGAGGCGCGCGCGTGATGCGGGCCCAGGACCTGATGCAGCGCCGACACCAGCGTCATCACGGCGGCCGGGGTCTGCACCGAGAGTCGGACCCAGCCGGGATATCCGAAGCTGGTTGCGTCGCGCAGCTTGATGCCGTGGTGGCGCAATGCGACGAGCAGCGCGGCGTGGGTGGCGGGCGGCACGTGTTGCGAGGGATGACGCGGTCCAGGCAGCGGTTTCGGTTGCGAATCAGGCAGCAGCTTGTTCAGCGACGTAGGCATCGGCCCTGGCGACGCACCGTGCAGCGAATTCGCCCCCGGCGTCTGTAGCGCGTGGGTCGGCGGCGCGGTCGGTGCATGCGTCTGTGGCGCCATCGGCGGAATCGTCTGTGGATGCGATGCCTGCGTTGACTGCGACGGCTGCGATGGCTGCGATGGCTGCGATGGCTCTGTGATCGCGCTTGAAACAAGCTTGCGCCGTGTCGCCCCAAGATCCAGGTCTAGATCGAGGTCCGGGTCGAGATCGTCGTGAGCGTCCAGAATCGGCAGCCGCGCCATCCAGAAGTTGGTGACACTGCCCGGCATCGGCTGGAACCCCCAGGAGGCCAGCCGATCCTGCTGGGCCTGGACCCATTCGCGCAGCAGATCGTGGGAGTCGGCCAGTTCCTCTTGCACCTCGTCGTCCGCCCAGGCCTTCAGCAGCGCCTCGCCCTCGGCCGACAGCACCCAGCTGGCGGCCAGCGCTGCAACGCGCGGCGTGATGGCATCGTGCCGCGGCGCCAGCAGATAAGCGGCGCGCACCCCGGTCAGGCCCAGCGCCTTGTTGGGGCAGACCAGCCGCCACACCTGCTCGGTCAATGACGGCGGCAACGCAGAAGCGCCCACCAGCCGCAGCGCTTCATAGGCCTGATCGACCACCACTCGGCTGCCGGTGCGGCGCTGCGCGTCGTCCAGCGCGGCCCAGTCGGCGGCGTCCAGGGTGCGGCCGGTCGGGCTGCACGGATCGCAGATCCACACGAGGCACGGACCTGCGCTGTCCATCAGGCGCAGCAGTGTGGCGACGTCCGGCCAGCCGAGCACCGTCAGGCCCAGCGCCTGCGCGGCCGCGGCATACTCCCCGAAGCCGGGTTGCGGCACACAGACGGTCTGGATGCCGTCGAGCAGGGCGGCGAGGCTCAAACGCCGGATCGCTTCCGAGCCGCCCGCAGTGGGGAGGACACGCGCGGGTGTCACCCCGTGCCACCGTGCGAGATGCTCCCGCAGTGCGGTGTAGGCCGGGTCCGGATAACGCTGACGGTCTGCACTCAGCACGGCGTCCAGCACCTCGGGCGGCGGGCCGAGGGGATGGGCATTGGTCGAGAAGTCACACAGCACGGGCGGTCCGGCATCGGTGCCACCGTGCTCGGGCACGGATGCATGCGTGGGCAGCGGCGCAGACACGGGCACAGACACGGGTGCGGCCACAGGCGCAGACTCGGGCCCAGACACCGGTACAGGCAGGGGCATGGGTGACTCGTTCATACGACAGCTCCCCGCAGCGCCGCGGCCAGCGCGCTCAACACCAGGACACATCCCCACAGCGCCTGCGTCGCAAGTCGCTGCGCAGTGGCCATGTCGCTGGCCTGCACCTGCGCGCCTTCCGCATTCAGTTGATAGTGCCCGGGCTTGGTCAGTCGGCGATTCAGCCGCAGCGCCATCGCGCCCATCGGCCAGCCGCCGTTCGGCGAAGGCGTGCGCCCCGCTTCCCGCCACAGCCGCCCCAGCAACTGCGGTTGCGCGGCGATCAACATCAGGCCCGTCAGACGCGCCGGCACCCAGGACAGCACATCGTCCACCCGCGCTGCCCACTTGCCGGCCCATTCCCATCGGCCCCGGTAGCCCCACATCGCATCGGCGGTATTGGCGAATCGATACAGCGCGGCGCCGGGCAGCCCCGCCATCGCAAACCAGAACAGCGGCGCGATGACCGAATCGTTGAGGTTCTCCGCGAGTGTCTCGATGGCGGTCTCCCGCACTTCGGTCGCGCTCAGCACAGCGGTGTCGCGACTCACCAGCCGAGAGAGTTGCAGCCGGCCCTGGTCCAGCGATTGACCCAGCTGACGCTCCACTGCCGCCACTTCTTCCCGCAGCATGCGCCACGCCAGCAAGGGCTTGAGCAGCAGGCCGAGCACCCCCACAAAAGCCAGCGCCATGCCCAGGCCTCGCCAGGGTGGCAAGACCACCCACAGCAGCGACTCGATGCCCACCGCGATGGCCACCACGCCGCAGGCGCCGAGCATCCAGGCCAGGGCGCCCGCCACCAGCGCAGGGCGCGGAGCCAGGCGGGTCAACCACTCGCTCCACAGGCCGAGGTACCGGCCCATGCCCACGACCGGATGCAGCTTCACCGGCGGCTCGCCCAGCAGGCGGTCGACCGCCAGGGCGACGAGCATCGCCAGCGGGAGCAGCGCAGGAAGCGCAAGCAAAGCAGGCAGCTCGGGCAGCGCAGGAAGCACGGGCAGCACGGGCAGCATGGACAGCCAGGCAAGCGGGTGGGCGGGCATCGGGCGGATCTCAGTCCTCGATGCCGCGCTGCGCCGGCACGCCCGCGGTGAAGTGATGCTTCACCTGGGTCATCTCGGTGACGGTGTCGGCCAGATCGATCAGCTCCTGCGGGGCATTGCGCCCGGTCAGCACCACGTGCACATGCGAGGGCCGCTGGCGCAGCGTCTCCAGCACCGGCTCCAGCGGCAGCCAGCCATAGCGCAGGGGATACATGATCTCGTCCAGCACCACCAGAAAGTGCTCACCGGCTTCGATGGTGGCGCGGGCGCGTTCCCAGCCGTCGCGGGCCAGTTGCGCGGAATGCTCCAGGTCCTTGCTCTTCCAGGAGAAACCGTCGCCCAGGCCCTCGATGGGAATGCCCAGGGTCTCGAACATGCGGTGCTCGCCGAAGCGGGCGCTGGGCACCTTCATGAACTGATAGATGCGCACCTGCTTGCCGCGGCCATGGGCGCGAAGCGCCAGACCAAAGGCGGCGGTGCTTTTGCCTTTGCCGTTGCCGGTGTGCACCAGGATCAGCCCGCGACGTTCGCCGCTGGGGATGATGCGTTCACGGTTGACGGGAGGTTGTTCAATTTCCATGGCGTGAAGACTCAGGCGGGCCGAAAGAACGCCGCAATGGCGGCCGGATTGGACGGGAAGTAGTGATGCAGATAGCTGGCACGCAGCGATCCCTGTTGATACAGCGGCTCCGCTGTGCGCCCGCCATTGGGATTGCTGGCGACGGCCACCGGCGCCAGTGGCGTCTCCATCGTGGAGTAGTGGAAGCTGTGCCCGCGCAGCGCGCCTTCGGGCCAGTCCACCGCTTGCAGTCCCAGGGCGGCGAGGCGCGACTGCAGCCGCGCGCTGCCGGGCATCAGGCCGGCCATCGCGTGACTGTGGCCGTCCACGTCCGTCAACTGATCCAGCAGCACCAGCATGCCGCCGCATTCGGCCAGCAATGGACGCCCCGCGGCGAGATGCTGCCGCAGGCTGCTGAAGAAGCTGGGGTGGGCCTGCAGCGTCGGTGCATGAAGCTCCGGATAGCCGCCGGGCAGCCACAGGCTGTCGCAACCGGGTAGCGCGTCGCCCGCCAGCGGGGAGAAGCAGAGAACCTCCGCGCCAAGATCACGCAAGGTGTCGAGGTTGGCGGGGTAGATGAAGGAGAAGCAGGCGTCCTGGGCGACGGCGATGCGCTGGCCTTGAAGCGGCTTTGGGCGAGAGTGCGATGGGGACGGCGATGGCGACTGAGACTGCGACTGCGCTGGTGACTGCGATGACGACTGCGCTGGCGATGGCGACTGCGACTGCGAGTGCGACTGCGATGAGGTTGACGCTGCAGCATCCTGGCACGACGTCATCAGCCCCTGCAGACCCGCCCCCAGGGCTTCACCTGCTTCCCACGCATCCGCCCAGGCATCCAGGCGCGCGTCGATGTCGTCCAGCTCCAGCGCCTGCACCAGTCCCAGATGGCGCTCCGGCAGGCTCAGTGCCTCCTGGCGCTGCACAGCAGCCACCAGCGGCAGGTCGGCCGGCAGGCCGTCGCCCACCATGCGCGCATGCGCGGCGCTGCCCACGCGATTGGCCACCACACCGGCCACCCGCACCTCCGCCCGAAACCGCGCCAGCCCGGTCGCCACCGCCGCAAAGGTCTGTGCCATGCCGGACGCATCCAGCACCACCAGCACCGGCAGCCCGAAGCGCGCCGCAAGATCGGCGCTGCTGGGCGCGCCGTCAAACAGCCCCATCACGCCTTCCACCAGCACGAGGTCGGCCTCTTGCGCCGCCTTGGCCAGCAGCTCGCGGCAGTGCGCTTCGCCGCCCATAAAGAGATCCAGCTGATACACCGGATGGCCGCAGGCGCGGCTGAGCACCATCGGGTCCAGATAGTCCGGTCCGGTCTTGAACACCCGCACCCGCAGTCCGCGCCGCCGGGCGGAGCGGGCGATGGCGGCGGTGATGCTGGTTTTGCCCTGGCCGGAGGCCGGAGCGCTGATCAGGAGCGTGGGGCAGGTCATGGAGCAGGTCGTGGGGCAGGTCGTGGGTCGATCGGTGGCCGGTTCGTCATGCATTGAGCGCCACCCAGCGTCCCTGCACCTGGAGAATCATCAGTCGATGCTGGAACACGTCCTGCAGCGCGGCATGGGTGTCGGCATCTCGCGGAGACCCCTGGTGGACGATGCGGCCCTGCGCCATCACTACCAGACGGTCGGCCTGCAAGGCCATGTTGAGTTCATGCAGCACGCTGACCACCGCGCCACCCTGGGACACCCGCTCGCGGACCAGGCGCACCCAGTCGCTCTGATGCGGCGGGTCCAGATGGGCCAACGGTTCGTCCATCAGCAGCAGGCCGGATTGCACCGCCAGCGCCCGCGCCAGCAGCACACGCTGACGCTCGCCACCGGAGAGCCGGCTCAGCGGACGGTCCCGCCAGTCCCAGCTCTGCGTCTGCTGCATCGCCTGTTCCACCGCGGCACGGTCCGCGGCACTGGCGGGGGCGAGCCAGGCCTGATGCGGCAATCGGCCCAGCATCACCACGTCATAGGCGCTCAGGTCTTCGGCGGTGATCTCCTGCTGACCCAGCCACGCGATGTGCTGGGCGCGCTCACGCGCAGGCCAATCAGCGGCCTCGCGGCCGTCCAGCGTCAGTCGTCCTTCAAACGGCAGCAGCCCCGCCATGGCGCGCAGCAGCGTGGACTTGCCCGCACCGTTGGGGCCGACCACGGCCATCCATTCGCCGGGGATGGGCGCCAGCGTGAGCGGATGCAGCACCGCGCGCCCACCAAGAGACAGGGTCGTCAGCTCAATGTGCAGACGCGGCACCACCGACAGACTGTGGGCGCGGATCATCGAGCGCCTCCCAGCACACTGCCACGGCGGTGCATCAGATATAGCAGATAGCTCCCGCCCAGCAGCGCGGTGATGATGCCCACCGGCAATTCCTGTGGTGCGATCACCCAGCGCGCACCGATGTCGGCTGCCAGCAGCAGCGCACCGCCGGTCAGCGGCGCCAGCAGCAGCAGGGCGCCATGCGGCGTCGGGCCCCAGCTGCGCACCAGGTGCGGTGCGATCAGCCCGACAAAGGCGATGAGACCGCATTGCGCGACTGCCGCGCCGGTGGCCAGGGACAGCGCCGCAATCAGCAGCAGCCGGATGAGCGACAGGCGTTGGCCCAGCGAGCGGGCCGTGTCTTCACCCAGCGTCAGCGCGTCCAGCGTGCGGCTGCAGCCGAGGCCGACCAGCAGGCACACCGCCAGCGACAACGCCATCACCTGCACCGCGCTCCAGCCCACAAAGCCGGTGCTGCCCAGCATGAAGGCCTGCATCGCGCGCAGGGCATCCTGATTGATCAGGGTGAGCAGCGCCGCGCCGGAGCCCAGCACCACGCCCACCACGACGCCTGCGAGCAGCAGGCGCAGGCCGTGTTCCACGCCCCGGGCCAGCACCAGCGACAGCACCACCGCCAGCACCGCGCCGCTGAAGGCCGCACCGGTCATGCCGATGCGCAGGGCCAGCGCGGTCGCGGTGGGCGACAGGCCGATGGCGAACAGCAGCGCCGCCACGCCGAGAGAGGCGCCTGCGGAGCAGCCCAGCAGATAGGGGTCGGCCAGCGGATTGCGGAACAGCCCTTGGGCCATCGCACCCGCCAGGCCCAGCAGCGCACCGGCGAGCCAGGCGCCCACCGAGCGCGGTGCGCGGATGTCCCACAGGATCTGGCGCATGGTGTCGTCCGGGAAGGACTGGGCACCGAACCAAGGGCTCCATCCTGTGCTGCCAACACACAGGCCCAGGCCCAGCAGCAGCGCGCCCAGGGCCAGCAGCATCAGCAGCTGCAAGGCGGTGCGGGAGTTCACTGCGGGCATCAGCGCATGCCCCCGGGCGGGGCGCTGAAGGGCACGCTGGGCCAGGTGACCGGGCCGGCCGATGCTTCACGCAGGCACCGGGCCATCAGCGCAGCGGCTTCGGCCATGCGCGGGCCTGGACGCACCAGCACGTCGGACTCCGTCGGCACCCAGACGCAAATCTTTTGCTGGCGCACCGCGCGGATCACCGACCAGCCGGGTCGCTGCGGCAGGCCGGTGGCATTGCGCTGGCCCACCATGATGACCTGCGGATCGGCCCGCACGATGAATTCCGGATTGAGCTTGGGGAAGGGTCCCAGTTCCGGCGGCAGGATGTTGCGGGCGCCCAGGCGGGACAGGATCTCGCCGATGAAGGAATTGCTGCCTGCGCCGTAGGGGCCGGCATCCACTTCGTAGTAGACGGTCAGGCCGCGAGCGGCCGGCGGCAATGTTGCGGCGCTCTGGGCGATATGGCCATCGATGCGGTTCCACAGGCGCCGCGCCTCTTCCGACTTGCCCAGGACCTGGCCGACCTTGCCCAGAACCCGCTGCACATCGGTCATGCTGCGAGGCTCCAGGGCGATGACCTTGATGCCGAGAGATTCGAGCCGGTCGATCACGCGGGCAGAGACACCCAGCAGCACCACGTCCGGCTTGAGCGACACCAGCAGCTCGATGGAGGTGTCGTCCAGGCCGCCCAGCTTGGGCAGCGCCTGGGTGCGGGCGGGGTAGTTGGAATAACGATCGACACCGACCAGCTTGTCGCAGTCGCCGAGTTCGCAGACGGTCTCGGTGAGGGACGGCAGCAGGCTGACGATGCGGCGCGGGGACGACTGCAGCTCGACGGTGACGCCGCGGTCGTCTTTGATTTGCAAGGCGGCGGCGGGAGTGGCGGGAGCCGCGTTGGCAAGCGCCGGGGCGAAGGCGGTGGCGAACAGCGCCGTGGATGTGGCGATGAAGGCAGCAATGATCCGCGGTCGCACGTTCGACGAATGCGCCGGCGAGCGGGCATCCTTCGTCATCGTCTTCGTGAAGGTGAGAGCCACCGAGCGGGCCCAGGCAGCGAAGCGCTTCATTCGAGATCCTTCTGCACCGGCTGGCTCCACGGCTGGCCGGCCACCATCAGCGTCAAGGTGTCGCACTGCCGCGCGACCAATTGGTTGAGGCGCCCCAGTTCATCCACATAGGCCCGCACCTCGCGTCCCATCGGCATCACGCCCCAGCCCACCTCGTTGGACACGAAGATGACGGGCGAGGTCAGCGATGGCAGCAACTGCTGAAGGGCGGCGCATTCGGTGCGCCAATCTTCCAGCCGCGGCTCGCCGGACATCGGCATCAACCAATTCGTCAGCCACAGCGTCAGACAGTCCACCACCAGCAGGCGGCGCGGCGACGCATGGGTGCGCAGCGCCTCGGTCAGTTGAAGCGGCACTTCGACGGTGTCGAAGCCGTCCGGCCGGTCCGACTGATGACGGGCGATGCGCTGAAGCATCTCGTCGTCATGAGCCTGCGCCGTGGCGATCACGCTGACCTGATGGCCGGGCGTGGCGGCCCAGCGCAGGGCCAGCCGCTCGGCCTGCCGCGACTTGCCGCTGCGTTGACCCCCGACGATGAGCTGATGTGACGCCATGGATGAAGTCCTTGTGAGGGCCGCCGCGTCCGGTCAGAACGTCGGCGAATAACGCAGCGTCACCATCCAGGTCCGAGGCGCCTGGGCATAGTAGGTGCTGGTCTGATAGCTGCGGTTGAAGGCATTGTCGACGTTGAACTGCACGCGCCAGTCCGGGGCGAAGCGATAGCCCGCATCCAGATTGAGCAGGCCGTAGCCGGCCAGGCGCGTCTTGTTGGCGGCGTCGTTCCAGCGCGCACCGGAGGCCTGCAGCGTGGCGCCGAAGGTCCAGGCGGCCAGCTCGGTGTCCGCCCGCAGGCTGCCGAAGCGGCGGGCGCGTCGGGCCAGCGTGTTGCCGGTGCTGTCGTCGGTCGGGTCGCTGAAGTCCAGGTGGCCGCTCAAGTGCACGAGGCCGAGCTGGGTGCCGGCCTTGACGCTGGTCCCCTTGAGCGTGGCGCGTGCGACGTTGCCATAACAGCCCACCGTCGAGGGGCAGGTGCCAGCGGCGCCGAAGGCGATCAGGTCGCGGACTTCATTGCGATAGGTGGTGACGGCGAACTCATGGCCGCCCGATGACCAGTTCAGCCCCAGTTCGGCACTATGGGCCCGTTCGGGACGCAGGGCCTGCACGCCGGGCAGGCTGAGGTCGGGACCATAGGTGCTGCCGCGCTGATACAGCGTCGGCGCCCGGAAGGCATTGCCCACCGAGGCGGTCGCGCGCCAGCCCGCGCCCAGCTGATAACCGGCTGCAGCGGTGCCGGTGTTGGTGCCGCCGAATTGCTGGTCGTCGTCGTGACGGCCATGCAGCTGCAGACTGGCGGCGCCGGCCTTGAGCAGATAGCTCAGGCCGACGGCGTTGTCGTAGCGATCGTCCTTGCCGTTGTTCAATAGGCTGTTGTTGACCAGCTGATCTTCCCGCCGCTCCAGCAGGGTGTTGATCTGCTGATGCTCGTCGAGCTTGTAGAAAGCCAGCAGTGTGGCGGTGCGCAGCCGGGTGCGGGTGAGGTAGACGGAAGTCGGGCCGGTCTCCAGTTCGGAGCGGGATTCCGAGAGGCTCAACTCGGTGCTCAGTGCGGGCGACCAGACGCCGGTCCAGGCCAGGCGGCCGCTTTCGGTGGTGGTGATGTTGCGGTCATCGGCCGTTTTGCTGGCGTCGTAGCCGCTGTTGGTGCGGCTCTTGAAAGCCACGGCTTCCAGACGATGCGCGTCGTTCAGCCATCCGCCCAGGCGGACGCTGCCGCTGTAGTTGCGCCAGCCGTCCTTGTCCGGATTGGAGCTGCTGGTGCCGGTGCGGACGTAGCTGTTGAAGCCGGTGCCGCGGTCCATGGCGAGGGTGGCGGCATAGTCGAAGCGCCGGCTGCCGCCGGTGATGCTGGCGTCGGCGCGGCTCGCACCGAGGTTGCCGCCGCCCAGGCCCAGTTCCACCTGCGTCCGGCCATTGCCGCGACGGGTGAAGATCTGCACCACGCCGCCGATGGCGTCCGAGCCGTACAGCGCGCTGGCGGGGCCCTTGAGGACCTCGACGCGATCGATCTGCGAGAGGGGAATGTTCTGCCAGTCGGCGCCGCCGGTGGATTGGGAATCGACGCGCACTCCGTCGATCAGCACGACGGTATGACGGGTTTCCGCGCCACGCACGTACAGGCTGGTGTTGGCCCCGGCGCTGCCGTTGCGGGTCATCTCGATGCCGGCGACATTGCGCAGCAGGTCCGGCAGGCTGCCGTAGGCCTGGCGTTCGATGTCGTCGCGGGTGATGAGGGTCAGGTCGCCCAGGGCATCCGCCAGGCGCATGGGGCTGCGGGAGCCGGTGACGGTGATGTTGTCGAGCTTGGGGATGGTGGGGGAGGGGGCGTCGGCGGCCTTCTGGGTGTCGGCGTCGGCCGTGGCGGCGTGGATCGGGGCGGACAGGAACGCGGTGAGCGCAGTGAACGCCGTCAGCGAGGTGAGGGCAGGCAGCACGCGGGCACGAGGCCGGGCGCTTGAGGAGCAGCGGGACATGGAATCGATCAGCAGGCGATACGGCTGCCAGCTTCCCCGCAGGCATCCGTGACACGGCCCAACGCTTGCGCAGTGGACCTCCTGTTGGCCGGTATCCGGGCTGGTGGCGCAATGTCTGCGGCCTTCCCAGTGCGACGCACCAGTGGACATGAGAGCAGACAAGGCCGGACGACGGTGTCATCGCGTGTCCATGGATCCGCGCACAGGGCGCGGCGGGACAGCGGTGAACGATCGGCCGACGGCCACTTACCGTTGCGGGGACAGCTCAGGTTGGCGGAGGGTCCGAAGGACAGCCCGCTTCCTGATTCCCGTTTAACTGCACAGGCGCAATGCCTGCACGAGCACCAACGGGGCGGATTCTAACGGCGGGGCCGCGTGCGGCGCGTCGGCATGGGGCGCTTTGCTGATGGTGCTCAATGGGTAGGAGCTTGGGTGGTTCGGACTCCTGGGGTCATTCAGCGTCGGTCGGCGTTTTGGGTTCCTGCGGGGCTTTTGGTTTTTTTGGCGTCTTGGGGGGCTTGGGCTGCTTAGGCTCCTTGGGCGCCTTCGCAGGCTTGGACTCTTTTTGCGCTTTCGGTGCTTTCGGCTCTTTCGGCTCTTTCGGCTCTTTCGGCGCCTTGGGCTCCTTGGGCTCTTTCGGTGCTTTTGGTGCCTTTGGAGCGTTTGGAGCCTTGGGCGCTTTTGGTGCTGTCGGCGATTTGGGTTTGTTCTTCGCCTTGTCCTTGGCATGCCGAGCCGCCGCTTCCGCCGCCGGGGCGAGCGTGGTCAGACCATTGATGCCCGCGGCGCCAGCGGCACGCTGGGTGGACATGTTCTCGCGCGCCCGTTGCATGGCCTGGAGATCCCGCGCTTCCTGAAGCGTGCGCTCACGCGCCGCTCGCTGCTGATCCGGCGTGACGCGGTCTTCCGGGAGGTCGTGCTCGCGGCTTTCCACACCGGCCGGGCAGGGGGTGTCCCGCAAGTCCTGGCCCTTGGGTCCGCAGCGGTAGTACTTGCCGCCGGAGCCCCTGCTTCCCGGATCTGCCCCGCTGCTGCCTGCTGGTTGAGTGATCCCCGGCGGGGAGACTGCGATCATGACGATCGCGAGCAGGCAGGCAGTGGGCTTCATCGCTAATTCTCTCGAGAGGGGTTGGTGTCGCCAGACGCAGCCGAAGCACCGGTTGGCGATGCAACCGAAGCGGCAGCGCCAGCGCCAGCGGCTGCGGACGCAACCACGTCCTTGCCCACTTCTTTGCCGGATTCCTTCCCCGACCCAGCTTCGATCTTCGGCGGCTTGGGCGGCTTGGGCCGCGGCGGCTTCGCATGGATTTTGGTCAGCGCCTTGGCCAGGTCACCCTGCAGCATCAGCGGCACCGCATCCATCGATTTGCCGATGCAATCCTCGATCAACTGCCGCTCCGACAACGGCGGCTTGCGCAGCACATAGTTGGCCACTTCCGCCTTGTGGCCCGGATGGCCGATGCCCAGCCGCAGCCGCCAGAAGTTGGGCGAGCCCAGTTGCGCCTGCATGTCCTTCAGGCCGTTGTGGCCGCCGTTGCCGCCGCCTTGTTTGAACTTCATCTCGCCGGGCGGAATGTCCAGCTCATCATGGATGGCCAGAATTTCTTCCGGCGCGATCTTGAAGAAGCGCGCCAGCGCCGCAACCGACTTGCCGGACAGATTCATGTAGGTCATCGGCTGCAGCAGCCAGATGGGGCCGGAGGTGCCGGGCGCGTTGTTCACGCGGGCGACCAGTCCGTGATAGTTGCGGTCCGCCTGCAGCGTGGCCCCAAGGCCGCGTGCCAGCGTGTCGATCCACCAGAAACCCGCGTTGTGGCGGGTGTCTTCGTATTCGGCGCCTGGGTTGCCCAGGCCAACAAAGAGTCGAATCATGAGGCGATTATCGAGTGGTGCGGCCATGAAAAAGGCCCCGCTGAGCGGGGCCTTTGCTGCCCTTTGAAGAGGGCGTTCCTTTGGGGGAACTGCAAGAAGATTACTTCTTCTTCTTGCCCTTGGCTTCCGGTGCCGGAGCAGCGGCGACCACGATCTCTTCCACCACGGCCGGGACCGGCGTGGCGATCACGGGGTTCGGCTTGCCGTGGGTGACGATCTTGATGTGCGGAGCCAGCTTGAGGTCGTTCACGTGCACCGAGTGACCCATGGTCAGGCCGCTCAGGTCCACTTCGATGAACTCGGGCAGTTGCTGCGCCAGGCAGGTGATTTCCAGCTCGGTGACCACGTGGTTCACGGTGCCCTTGTCGGTCTTGACGGCCGGCGATTCGGCTTCACCCACGAAGTGCAGCGGCACCTTCTTGGTGATCTTGGTGGTGGCGTCCACGCGCTGGAAGTCCACGTGCAGCACTTGCTGCTTGTACGGGTGCATCTGGTAGTCACGCAGCAGCACCTTGGTGGTGGCGCCGGCCAGTTCCATGTCCAGCAGGGAGCTGTGGAAAGCTTCCTTCTTCAGGGCGTGGAACAGAGCGTTGTGGTCCAGCTCGATCGAGACGGGTTCACCAGCACCGTAAACGATGCCAGGCACCTTGCCAGCGTGACGCAGGCGGCGGCTCGCTCCGGTCCCCTGCAGCTTGCGCTCAAAAGCGACGAATTTCATAACTTACTCCAATGTGGCGGAATGCCCCCATGGCATTCCGTTTGAAGGCCCCGCGACCAGGCGCCTTCTGCTTGATGACGGCCCGAGGGCCTTCACCAGAACTCGTTGAATCAGAAGTTGTTGTTCTGCTCGGAGAAGAGCGAGGTCACCGATTCGCCGTCGGAGATGCGACGGATGGTTTCGGCGAACAGGAAGGCAACAGACAGCTGACGGATCTTGCCGCAGGCCTTGGCGGCCTCCGACAGGGGAATGGTGTTGCTGATCACCACCTCGTCCAGCTGAGAGCTCGAGATGCGCTCGATGGCCGGGCCGGAGAGGATGGGATGGGTGCAATAGGCGAAGACGCGCTTGGCGCCGCGGTCCTTCAGGACTTCTGCGGCCTTCACCAGCGTGCCGGCGGTGTCAATCATGTCGTCCATGATCACGCAGTTGCGGCCGTCGATGTCGCCGATGACGTGCATCACTTCAGAGACGTTGGCAGCAGGACGACGCTTGTCGATGATGGCCAGGTCGCAACCCAGCTGCTTGGCCAGCGCACGGGCGCGGACCACGCCGCCCACGTCGGGGCTGACCACCACCAGGTTTTCGTAGTTGCGGGCCTTGAGGTCAGACAGCAGCACCGGCGAGGCGTAGATGTTGTCGACCGGAATGTCGAAGAAGCCCTGGATCTGGTCTGCGTGCAGGTCCATCGTGAGCACGCGCTCGACGCCGACGGTTTCCAGCAGGTTGGCCACGACCTTGGCCGAGATGGGCACGCGGGTGCTGCGAGGACGGCGGTCCTGGCGGGCATAACCGAAATAGGGAATCACCGCGGTGATGCGACGCGCGCTGGCGCGCTTGAGGGCATCCACCATGATGAGCAATTCCATCAGGTTTTCGTTGGTGGGTGCGCAGGTGGGTTGAATCACAAAGACGTCGCGAGCGCGGACGTTTTGCTGAATTTCAACAGTGACCTCACCGTCAGAGAAACGGCCGACCACAGCTTTGCCGAGCTCAAGGCCCAGGTGGGTGGCGATTTCTTTGGAGAGGGACGGGTTAGCATTACCCGTGAAGAGGACGGTATTGAGCAGCACAGCGGGCCATCCAAAAATTTGTGGCCCGGTGGCCAACCCAGCGGGTCCCGGATTGAAACTAAGAAATTTGGCAGGGGAGGAAGGACTCGAACCCTCGCATGTCGGAATCAAAATCCGATGCCTTAACCAACTTGGCGACTCCCCTACACAGGATATTGTGCGTGGCACAACACCCTTTAACCTTCAGTCATCAGCCCAACCGAGTAACGGGTGAACCTCAAGACTGCGACACATTCTACCAGCCCATTTCGGAGGTAAATCAAATGGAAGACTAATATTTAGTGAACCATTTGCTTTTGCTTCCGATGTCGCCTTGGAATTTCTTCCTAAGCTGGCATTTGAGTCATCAGCATCCTGCTGCGAAGCTGAGAGTATAGCAAATACTGCGCTGCCTGAACCCGTCATTCGACTATTGCCGTAGCGAGTTTGCAACCAGTGCAATGCTTCCGAAACTTCAGAACTTGCGGCTTCAGCGGGAGGTTGCAGATCATTTCTGCCCCAACCGGAAACTGCCAGCTCAATGAGTTTCTCCAGCGTTGCTTCACTCTCGGTGTCTAGTATCTCATGCGCCATTGTCATGGCTGAGTTACCTGGACTCCCCAGCGTGTTGCCTGGAATCTCGGCTCCGCCGTGATTGGTATTGCTACCGTTCACTGCAGGAGAGCCCGCGACTATAGCCACACTCCTGGATCTTTGCAACAGGGGGCTCGAAAAAATTTCCTTCGTCCCGATACTGACCTGCGGCTTGACCACAGCCAGCGGCGTGACGGGCACCTGCACGGGGTGAAGAATTTCACCGATGCCCTCGACGAAAGCGTTGCGCCCGCCCACGAAGAAGGGCACGTCGGCGCCGAGCGTCAGCGCCAGCGGCAACAGTCGCGAGCGAGGCCAGTTCAACCCCCACAGGCGATTGAGGGCCAGCAGGGTGCTGGCAGCATCCGAAGAGCCGCCACCCATGCCGGCGCCGGCCGGCAGCCGCTTCTCGATATGGATGTCCGCCCCGAAAGACACGCCACTGGCCGCCTGAAGTGCCCGTGCGGCGCGCAGGCAGAGGTCGTCCGCGGGCAGTGCATCGCCCTGATCATGGCGATGCAGGGCGCCGTCCGTGCGGCGCTCGAAGTGCAGCGTGTCCGCCCAGTCGATCAGCACAAAGAGCGACTGCAGCAGGTGATAGCCGTCCGGGCGCTTGCCCACCACATGCAGGAAGAGGTTGAGCTTGGCCGGTGCGGGAACGTCGTAGAGGGCTAACACGGGAGCGGCGGTCACAGTGGTTGGTTGGCCGGTGGCTACAAGAGCGTCCGGGGAGGATGGGCGAGCATGGCTCCGATGTGGGGTCGAAAGCAGCTTGCGCGGCAGCATTGTCCGCCAGTGGTGACATCTCACGGTAACGCCGTGATGCAGGACACGGCAGCGCTGCAGTGCATGACTGCGTTACTGCAGGGCCGCGTCAAGCGTCACGTTGTCCGCGTGTTATTGCGCTTCGTCCAACTTCAGTCGCAGCGTCGCCAGCGGCTCGCCTCCCGAAGTACTTAGACGCTGCGCCACGATCAGTCCGGTGCTGAATCGCCGCAAGTCGACCTGCCAGCCCAACTGCTCGAAGCCCTGGTCGCCCGCGGCGCGATGGGTGATGCCCGGCCAGGGTTGCCCCTTAAGCCAGTCAAACAGCGCCTGGACCGGCAAGGCCTCGCCCAGCAATTCCTGGGTCAGGGCATCCAGCGTGTCGTAGCTGCGCTCTTCGTCCGGCGTGCGCAGCTGCGCGACGCCCGGCTGCCAGGACACCCGCGCAATCAGGCTGCCCATCGGCGTGCTCATCTCGAGCCGGCCGCGGGTCGGATCGCCCAGCAGTTCAAAGTTGGCGGTGACGTTCTGCCCGCGGGGCTGCCCACCGGGGCCGGCGGGCACCACCAGGCCGAAGCGACCGGTCAGCCGCGGCGCCTGCGCCAGCGCGGAGGCTTCCTGCGCCGTCACCTTGGGCACCGAGCTGCAGCCCCCCAGGCCGCCGATGGCGACAAGGCTCACGCCCATCGTCGCCGCCATGGCAGCGCTCAGCGGCGCCGCGACAAAAGCACGACGACGCATCAAGGGCGCACCTTCAGCCGCTGCAGCGTGTTCTTCACCGATTCATTCTCCGGATCGCGCTTCATTGCATCGGCAAAAATGCGGCGCGCTTCATCCTGCTGTCCAGCGGCCCACAGAACCTCGCCCAGATGGGCGGCGATTTCCGGATCGGGTCGCGAGCCATACGCCTGGCGCAGCAGCCGCTCCGCTTCGCCCATGCGGCCCAGGCGGAACTCCACCCAGCCCATGCTGTCCATGATGAAAGGCTCGCCCGGCGCAAAGCTCAGGGCCTTGGAGATCAGATCGCGCGCTTCTTCCAGCCGCTCATTGCGATCCGCCAGCGCATAACCGAGCGCGTTGTACGCGTGGTAGTGCTGCGGCTTGATCTGTATGACCTTCTGCAGCAGCGCTTCCATCTCCTTCATCTTGCCCAGCTTCTCGGCCATCATCGATTGCTCATAGAGCAGATCGGTATCGTCGCCGCTGGTCGCCACCGCCTGGCCCAGCAGGTCGTAGGCGGCCTGCCACTGACGGTTCTCGCGCAGCAGCTGCGACTCGGCCAGCAGCTTGGCGCGGCGGTCCTTGGCATCGTCGGTGGGCAGTGCCTGCAGCAGCTTGCGTCCGTCCTCCAGCTTGCCCTGGCGCGCCAGCAGCGACGCGCGGCGGTAGGCGATGTCCAGATTGCCGGGGGCAGCGTCGATCTGGCTCAGGCGCTTCTCGGCGGAGCGCAGATCGCCACGCATTTCAGCGGCCTGCGCCAGCAGCAGCAGGCCCTGCTGACGGGCTTCACGCTCGCTCAATTCCAGGCGCTCCCGCTGCGCGGGTTGATCGTCCAGCAGACGCATGTAGCGCTGGATGGCGGTTTCGGCCGCATCGGGATGCTGCAGGTCGAGCTCCAGGGAGCCCAGGGCCAGCCAGGAGGTGAGGTTCTCCGGAGATTGCTCGGTGATCAGCCGGAACTCCCGGGCTGCATCCGCCGGACGCTGCGCGCGCGCCAGGGCACGGGCGTAGGCCAGCCGCAGGCCTTGTTTGTCCGGATGGGCCTGCAGTTCGGTGGTGATCAGAGATTCAGCCTCGGGGCGCTGCGGCAGCAGGTCCACCGCCATCAGCAGCGGTTCTTCGCGATCCGGGAACTCCTTCAACGCGGTCCGCACATTCATCAGCGCCGCTTCCGAATTGCCCGCCATCTGTGCCAGTCGGGCCAGCACCATCAAGGAGACAAAACGGGTTTCCGGACGGGCGGCCGTTTCCTGCAGCAGCGGCTCCAGGCCTTCCAGCACTTTCTTGGGTTCCGGGCTGCGGGCAAAGAGTTGCGGAATGCCGGCCAGAAAACCTGCGCGGGCATCGGGCGCATTCAGGGCGAGCAGCGCACGCAGCGGAGGCGCCACTTCGGCCGGCCGATTGAGCAGCGCCAGCAACTGGATCAGGGTGCGATGCGCCTCTTGCGAGGTCGGCAGCGCGTCGCGCCAGGCGCGGGCGGCGACGACCGCCTGGTCACCGGCACGGGCCTGCAGGGCGATGGCCACGACGCGGCGGAAGAGGCTCTCGTCGCCCGAACGGCGGGCGGCGTCCAGCAGCACCTGGAAGGCGACGCCGGGCTGATCGTTCTGCAGTTCCATCTCGCCGATCAGCAGCTGATAGAACATCGGCGCATCCAGATCGGAGTTCTGGACGGGTTCCGGGGCCGAGGCTGCGGAGGCGGCCGGCGCGGCAGCAGCCGGAGCGTCCGGCATCCCGCGATCCGCCGGACCGGCAGGGGCCGAGTCCGGCGCTGAAGATGCCGCCGGAGAGGACGGAGTGGCCTGTGCGGCAGGCGCGGTCGGCGCCACTGGCGCCTTGGGCTTGGAGGCCGCGGGCTTGGCAGCCGGTGCGGCGGCGCGTTTTGCGGGTTGAACGGAAGGAGCTGGCTGAGAGGGCGGAACCGTCTGGGCGTTGGCAGCGCAGCTCAGGGCAAGGGCGGTGGGAATCCACCAGGAACGACGCACGGAGGCGGGCATGAAAAAACTCCTGAACTGACGCAAGGGAGGCAAACAAGACTCCGGACCATTCTAGGGACCCCGGGCCACCTCGTCCGGTGGGCCACAGCCCCTGAATGCCAAGGGGAAGAACCGACCCGTCAAGACGTCCGAAGAGGCCCCCCTCTATCATTGAGCCATGCCTGAGTTGCCAGAAGTTGAAGTTACACGTCTGAGCTTTGCCTCCGCCATTGAAGGGTCTCGTGTGCTGGATGTCCGGATGGGCAAACCGCTGCGCTGGCCGCTGGGCGTGGACGCCCATCGATTGGTCGGCCGCCGCGTGGGCGCCGTCCTGCGACGGGGCAAATATCTGTGGCTGCCGCTGCGCAGCGAAGCCGATGCCATCGACCTGCAGGATCCCGCCCGGCCGCTGCCGCCCGATGGCGGCCTGTTGCTGCATCTCGGCATGTCCGGCTCTCTGGCCTTCCGGGAGCAGCCGCCGATGTCCGGCCCACATGATCACTTCGAGCTGATCACCGACCGGGGGGTGCTGCGCCTGACCGATCCGCGTCGCTTTGGTGCGGTCGTGTGGTCGGAGGGACTGGACGTGGCACCGGCCGCCAAGCTGCTCGCCGGCATGGGGCTGGAACCCTTCGACGCGTCCTTCGACGGCGCCCATCTGCATCGCGGATTCAAGAACCGCCGGGTGGCCATCAAGCAGGCCATTCTGGCCGGCGATGTGGTGGTGGGCGCGGGCAACATCTACGCCTGCGAGGCCCTGTTCATGGCCGGCATCGACCCGCGGCTGGCTGCGGGCAAGATCAGCCGGCCCCGGGCTCAGAAGCTGGCACAGGCGCTGACCCAGGTGCTGGGCGAGGCGCTGGAGGCGGGCGGCAGCACGCTGCGGGATTTCAAGGATGCCCACGGCGTGGCCGGCAGCTTCCAGATGCAGGCCCGGGTGTATGGACGGGAGAAGGAGCCCTGCCGGGTTTGCGGCACGCCGATCCGGCGGATCGTGCAGGGGCAGCGGTCCACCTTTTTCTGCCCGACTTGCCAGAAGCGCTGACTCAGACAGCACAGGGCGTGGATCGGCCGCGACGCGGATTCAGCAGGGGCTGTCACGCTGCGCTGCGGGTCCGTCGTGGCCATGACCAGCCCTTACTGTCATCCCAGGACGCCGCGCACGCGATACTCCGCCCCCGATGACTGACGAAGAACTCCAATCCCGGGTCGAGGCCCTGCGCGGTGACTTTGCGCCGCTGCTGCTGGCCTGGCAACGCCAGGACGGCCGGCACGACCTGCCGTGGCAGAACACCTGCGACCCCTACCGGGTGTGGCTCTCCGAAATCATGCTGCAGCAGACGCAGGTGACGACGGTGCTGGGCTACTACAAGCGCTTCCTGGAGCGCTTCCCGGATGTCGCCGCGCTGGCCGCTGCGCCGCAAGATGAGGTGATGGCCGCCTGGGCGGGCCTGGGCTACTACAGCCGCGCCCGCAATCTGCACAAGTGCGCTCAGGCGGTGATGGAACGCCATGGCGGCGCCTTCCCCCGCACCGCGGCCGAGCTGGCCGAGCTGCCGGGCATCGGCCGTTCCACGGCAGCCGCCATCTCCTCCTTCTGCTTCGGGGAGCGCGTGGCCATCCTGGACGGCAACGTCAAACGGGTGCTCGGCCGACTGCTCGCCTTCGACGGTGACTTGGCCCAGCAAGCCCAGGAAAAGCGACTGTGGCGACAGGCCGAAGCGCTGCTGCCCGCCACCGAAGCCGACATGCCGGCCTACACCCAGGGCCTGATGGACCTGGGCGCCAGCCACTGCTCGCCGCGCCAGCCGCAATGCCTGCTGTGCCCCGTCTCCAGCCTGTGCCACGGGCGCGCGCAGGGCGACCCGACGCTCTATCCCATCAAGACCCGCAAGCTCAAACGCGGCCAGCGGGAGAACTGGTGGCTGTGGATGGAACATGAGGGACGGGTCTGGCTGCAGCAGCGCCCGAGTGAAGGCCTGTGGGGCGGCTTGTGGACCCTGCCGATGTACGACAGCGAAGAAGCGCTGGATGCGCACCGCGTCTCGCTGGGCGTACCCGCATTGGAAACGCTGCCCCGCGTGCAACATGCGCTGACCCATTTCGACTGGGTGCTGCATCCGCGACGGGTGGTGCTGGAAGGCGGTGCGCCGGATCTGTCGGAACGCCCAGGCGTGTGGGTCGCGCGGGAGCAACTGAGCCAGTATGCGCTGCCGGCGCCGCTAAAGAAGCTGCTGGATTGAAGGCAGAGGCGTCCGCGCCCCTGGTTTCCCGGATGGAGCGGGGATAAACGTCCTGCAGTCGTCGAAGCCTTGGCGTCTTGAAGCCGCTGAAGCCCCTCTGTCCCGATCAGGCTGACTGGGATATCCTCGGCATCGGCTGCCATCGCCTGTGTGGCCCGCCTTCACCGGAGACCGCGCGGCCAATGCACCGCCGGCCCTGTCTTCTCTGTCAGCCCCGTCTGCCCCTGCCGCTCAACATGTCATCCGCCGTCAAATCTCCCATCAAAAGCGCGCTTGAGTCGGCGCTGGTCGCTTTCGTGATCTTCGCGGGCTGCCTGTGGCTGCTGGTGTCGGGGACGCAGGAAGAAGAGATTTCGGCGGGGCGTGGTGTGTTGTGCGGACTGGGCATGTCCATCGGGCTGATCGCTCACTGGGCCTACATGGCGATCGCGGCCCGGCGCGCCGGCCGCAACACCGTGGGCTGGACGCTGCTGATGGTGCTCACATTCCCGATCGCTTCGGTGGTGCTGGCCGTGTTGCTGACCAGTCAGACGGAAGAATCGGAGCAGGGCAGCCGCGCTGCATGAGCCTTCGCGGCGAGTGCGCCCGCGGTCGCGCGAGTCAGCGCGCGTCCAGTTCCCGATGCCGCTTCAGCACCTGCCCGTGATAGGCAAACTGCTTGGCCAGCGTCTCCACCAGATACACCGACCGATGCTGCCCCCCGGTGCAGCCGATGGCCACCGTGAGGTAGCTGCGCTGGTCCGAGCCGAAGCTGGGCAGCCACTGCGCGATGAAGGCGCCGATCTGGCTGAGCATCAGCCGCACCTCGGGCTGCTGCTCCAGATAGTCGGAGACTGGCTGGTCCCGCCCGGTGAGCGGGCGTAGCTCGCGGTCGTAATACGGATTGGGCAGCACCCGCACGTCGAAGACGAAGTCCGCGTCGCTCGGCACGCCATGCTTGAAGGCAAACGACTGGAACACCAGCGTCAGTGAAGATCCGCTGACCCGCACCAGATCGCGCACCCAGGCACGCAACTGCGCCGGACGCAGCTGGCTGCTGTCGATGACGGTGGACTCCATCCGCAGCGGCGTCAGCAGCTCGCGCTCCAGCGCGATGGCTTCCTGCAGCGCGCGATGGGTGTCGCTGTCGTCCACGCCGGCCCGCAGCGGATGCGGGCGACGCGTTTCGGAGAAGCGGCGCAGCAGGGTGTCGTAGTCCGCATCCAGAAAGATGCTGCGCAGGGCCACGCCTTGCAGCCGCATCTCCTTGATGTAGAGCAGCAGCTGCGGCAGCGAGCCGGCACTGCGCACGTCCACCGCAATCGCGACGCGGCGGCGGGAGCCGCTTTCCTGCTCCAGCTTGAGGAAGTGCGGCAGCAGCTCCGGCGGCAGATTGTCGACACAGAAAAACCCCGCGTCCTCCAGCGCATGCATCGCGATGGACTTGCCGCCGCCGGACATGCCGGTGACCAGCACCAGCTCCGTGGTGTGCGCGGCGTGGCTGGCGACAGTGTTCTCTTGCGGGGGCATCATGGTTTGACCTTCCGGCCCTTCGTGGCAGCAGTGGCGGCAGCGGCTGCAGCAGCGGCTGCATCACCAGCAGGTGGCAGTGCCCGTGCGGAGTGGGCGAGCATCTCCTGCGCATGGGCCAGGCTGGTGGACGACAGCCGTTCACCGCCCAGCATGCGGGCGATTTCCGCGGTGCGGGCTTCACCCTGGATGGGCTGCACATCGGAACTGGTGACGCCCCCCTTCGCGGCCTTGGCCACCAGGAAGTGATGGTCCGCGCAGGCGGCGACCTGCGGCAGGTGCGTCACGGCCAGCACCTGGACGCGTTGGCCCAGTTGCTTCATCAAACGTCCCACGGTCTCGGCCACGGCACCGCCGACGCCCGAATCGATCTCGTCGAAGATCAGGGTGCCCGCGCCGCTGTTCTGCTGGCTGGTGGTGACGGCAATCGCCAGCGCGATCCGCGACAGCTCACCCCCGGACGCCACCTTGCCCAGCGGACGCGGCGTGCTGCCGGCATGGCCGGCCACCAGGAACTCGGCCGATTCCAGACCGAAGGCTTGCGGCTCTTCCTGCGGCTGCAGGGCCACTTCGAAACGGCCGCCCGCCATGCCCAGTTGCTGCATCGCCTGCGACACCGCGGTCGACAGCGCAGGCGCCGCCTTGGCGCGGGCGGCACTGACGCTCTTCGCTTCCTTTTGATAGGCCTTGAGCGCCTGCGACTGCTTGGCTTGCAGGCCTTCCAGATCGGTCGCCGCATCCAGCTGGGCCAGCTCCGCTTTCCACTCGTCCAGCAGCGTCGGCAGTTCCGCCGGCGGTCGACGATAACGGCGGGCCAGCGTCACCCAGGCGGACACTCGCTCATCGAGCTGCTGCAGACGGTCCGGATCGAGCTCGGCGCCGTTCAGATAGCTGCTCAGGCTGTGGGCCGCGTCCTGCAACTGCGCCTGCGCGCCGATCAGCGCGTTGACCGTTTCCTGCAGGCCGGCGTCGTAGGTCAGCACATCCTGAAGACTGGAGAGAGCGTCTTCGGTCAGCGCCTGGGCGTTGATCTCGGCTTCGCTCAGGCGGTCCAGCGCGCCCCGTGCCGCATCCATCAGCGATTGGGCATGGGACAGACGCTGATGCTCGGCGTTGAGGTCTTCCCACTCGTCGGCGGTGGGGGCCAGACGGTCCACCTCGCCGATCTGCCAGCTCAGCCGCTCATGTTCACGCGCCAGATCGGCCTGACGGGCCTGCGCCGTGGCGAGCGCTTCGCTGGCCTGCCGCCATTGACTGTAAGACGTCGCGACCGGGCGGGCGTCGATCTGGCCGAACTCGTCCAGCAACTGGCGCACGCTGGCCGGACGGGTCAGGCCTTGCCAGGCATGTTGACCGTGAATGTCCAGCAGGTGCTCGGCCAGTTCGCGCAGTTGCGCCACGGTGGCGGCGCTGCCGTTGATCCATGCGCGGCTCTTGCCTTGCGCGTCGATCACCCGGCGCAGCAGCAGGCTGGCGTGTTCGTCGTCGGTGGCGAAACCGCCTTCTTCCAGCCAGCTCAGCACCGCTTCGGGCCGGTCGAATTCAGCGGTGATCTCCGCCTTGGCGGCGCCTTCACGGACCACGGCGGCGTCCCCGCGGCTGCCCAGGGCGAGCTGCAGCGCGTCGATGAGGATGGACTTGCCGGCACCGGTTTCCCCGGTCAGCGCGGAAAAACCGGCGGCGAAGTCCAGTTCCAGTTCCGGCACGATCACGAAATCTCGCAGGCTCAGGCGGCGAAGCATGTCGGTGAGTCCTTCAATGGCTCAAATCGGGTCGTTGAATCAGCTCACGCCTTCATACCAGCGCAGCTTGCGGCGCAGTGTGGCGTAGTAGCTCCAGCCATGCGGATGCAGGAACTGCGCCCGGTGCGCCGAGCGGCGCACGGTGATGCAATCGCCGTGCAGCAGGCTGGCCAGGCTTTGCATGTCGAAATTGACGCTGGCGTCGCGGCCGGCCACGATGGTCAGGCGCACCTCGCCCGCATCCGGCAGCACGATCGGCCGGTTGGACAGGGCGTGGGAGGCGATCGGCAGCACCACCCAGCCGGCGATGCCTGGGTGCAGGATGGGGCCGCCGGCCGAGAGGGCGTAGGCGGTGGAACCGGTAGGCGTGCCGACGATCACGCCGTCCGCCCGCATGTTGGCCACGAACTCGTCGCCGACGTCCACCCGCAGCTCCACCATCGAGGCGGTGGCGCCGCGGCTGACGACGACGTCGTTCAGGGCCACGCCGGAGAAGATCTGCTCGCCATCCCGCAGGACGGCGCCTTCCAGCATGGAGCGGTGGTCGCTTTCGAAGTCGCCGGCGAAGATGGCGGCCAGCGATTCCTTGTATTGGTCGGCGGAGATGTCGGTGATGAAGCCCAGGCGACCCTGGTTGATGCCGACGAGCGGCATGCCGTAGCGGGCGACTTCGCGGGCGAAGCCCAGCATGGTGCCGTCGCCGCCGACCACCACGGCCAGGTCGCACTGAACGCCCATCTCGGCGTGGGAGAGGGCGGGGAAGGTGGAAATGCCGGTACTGTCGGCTGTTTCCTGATCCAGGGAAACATCCAATCCCTGGCCGGCCACAAAATCGGCAATCTCCTCCAGGAGCGGACGGATGCCGCGAGCCTGAGGCTTGCCGACGATGGCCACATGACGGAAGCGCTTGGACATATGCGCAGAATTACACCACAGCACCACGGGCCCCACCGGGGAGGGGCTGGGGATTCAATACAATCAAAAGATGCTCGACGAGCGCGCCAAAACACTGCTGAAGACCCTGGTTGAACGCTACATCGCGGACGGACAACCGGTGGGCTCGCGCACGCTTTCCAAGGCCTCCGGCCTGGAACTGAGCCCGGCGACCATCCGCAACGTGATGGCCGACCTGGAAGAACTGGGTCTGATCGCCAGCCCGCACACCAGCGCCGGGCGCATCCCGACGGCTCGCGGCTACCGGTTGTTTGTGGACACGCTGCTGACGGCCAAGGCCAATACGGCGGCGGAAGTACCGTCGCTGGAGTCGCAGTTGCTGCCGGATCAGCCGCAGCGGGTGATCGCCAATGCGGCGCAACTGCTGTCGAGCCTGTCCAGTTTTGTGGGGGTGATCACGGCGCCGCGCAAGAGCAGCGTCTTCCACCACATCGAATTTCTGCGGCTGGGTGAGCGGCGGGTACTGGTGATCATGGTGTCGCCGGAAGGCGATGTGCAGAACCGACTGGTGTTCACCGCGCAAGACTTGACCCAGTCGGAGCTGACCGAGGCCAGCAACCGGCTCAACGCCCACTATTCAGGCCTGAGCCTGGACATGGTGCGGGATCGTCTGCGCAATGAGGTGGACGCGCTGCGGGGCGAGATCGCTTCGCTGATGAGCGCGGCGGTGGATGTGGGCACGCAGAGCTTCGAGCAGCATGAACCGGTGATCATTTCGGGTGAGCGGAACCTGCTGACGGTGCAGGATTTCAGCCACGACATGGGCAGCCTGCGGCGGATGTTCGACCTTTTCGAGCAGAAGACGCAACTGATGCGGCTGCTGGATGTGTCGAGCCGGGCGGAAGGGGTGCGCATCTACATTGGCGGGGAAAGCCAGGTGGTTCCGTATGAGGAACTGTCGGTGGTGTCCGCGCCGTATGAGGTGGACGGCGAGGTGGTGGGGACGCTGGGTGTGATCGGGCCGACGCGGATGGCGTATGACCGGATGATCCAGATCGTGGACATCACGTCGCGGATGGTGAGCAACGCGCTGTCGCAGAAGCAGGGCGGGGCGGGCTGATTGAGTAGAATCGCCGCCTTCCGCTGATCGTTCAGGGGGCCGTTAGCTCAGTTGGTTAGAGCAGAGGACTCATAATCCTTTGGTCATTGGTTCAAGTCCAATACGGCCTACCAGTTAAATCAAGGACTTGCGATCGTTTTTGCCCAACTTCGGCGACGGCCCAGCCGATTATGTAGCCACTATGTAGCCCAGAATCCTGCGCTCGGCGGCGCGTTGGGCTACGACACATTGCGGGCGCAAAAGTTGCGTGCCGGAAGCGCCAACCCAACCGCGTTAGTACATTGCCCACTGTCAGACACCAGTCGGCCGCGTCAGCATAGGCTTGGCGCGTGAAGGGCGTCGGTGGCAGTCCGGGCCGACTCGGCTCGGACTCTGCATGGCCGCGCATCTTCAGCGTTAGACGACTTGCTATGAGTGCGGAAAGCACCAGCAAGTGCGGTAGGGAAGAAGGGGAGGGGAATTGCGTTATGCAGAGTCAGGTCTATTTCAATTTTTGTACGCGACAGCTAGCCACGCTGGCGACTGAAGTCGAATTGCGAGGGAGCGTCAACATCTTGGATCTTCACGTGCACTGCGAAGACTTCTATGCACGTTTTCTTAATCTGTTGTTTGGCTACTCGCTCGCAAATATGAATGCGACGCAGCAGAACTCGGCTGGCATAGATCTCATTGATAAGGCAGGGAAAACTGTTCTTCAGGTCTCATCAACTGCCACTGTCGACAAGGTTCAAACAGCGCTCTCGCATGCAAAGCTTGCTGGACTAAAAGGGTATCGTTTCAAATTTGTTTCGATATCTAAAGATGCAAGCGATTTGAGGAAGAAGGTCTTTAAGAATCCGCATGGGCTGAACTTTTCGCCCGTTGATGACATAATCGATCTGAAGAGTATTGCGGCTATTCTGCTGCACTCGGTTCCAAGTAAGCTGCAACAAATCTACTCGTTCTTGCATGAGGAACTGCCTCTCAGCGAGGCGGAGCCGCTGTCTGAAACAAATATTGCTGCATTAATAAATGTTCTTAGCGCGGAGGATCTCAGTCCGCAAGCGCAAAGCGGCTCGCCAATCCCATTTTCAATTGATGACAAAATTGTCTTCAACAACTTGGTTGTTGCAGCTGAATTGGTTGAAACTTACGCGGTCTATCAGCCGCGAATTGATGCGCTTTACGCAAGCTTTGATGCAGTGGGTAGAAACCGGAGCACGTCAGTGCTGGGCGCCTTTCACTCTACATACCTTAAGCTCAAGAAGGGCGGGGAAGCGGATGATGACCTCTTCTTCAGCATCATTGAGGCGGTAATGGAGGCCGCAAAGAAGAGTGCCAACTACGTCGCGATTTCCGAGGAAGAGCTGGAGCTGTGCATTCGGATCTTGGCGGTGGATGCATTCATGAAGTGCCGAATCTTCAAAAGGCCCCCAAAGGTGACCGTCAATGCTTCTACCTAAGGACGTTCACCCCGAAAATAGCCTTTATTTGAATGGGGGATATATTATTCAGGCGCTATCTGGCGGCAAATCTATGGGGTTTATGGATTTGTATCTTGCCACGCGAGAATTGCGTGATATGCCGATTGCTATTTTTGTCTTAGCGCTTGATTGGTTGTTCTTGGCAACCGTCGTGCATGATCAAAGCGGGAATATAGAGCTATGTTCCTAAAGTCGTTGCACATTGAAGGGAAGGGCGGGCTCATTCGTCAGATTAAGTTCCATGCGGGCTTCAATCTTATCGTTGACGAAACCCCAACTGACGACACGGAGGCCACCGGCAACAACGTAGGTAAGACTACGGTGCTAATGCTGATTGATTTTTGCCTAGGAGCTAGCGCGAAGGGGATTTATACTGATCCTGAGACGAAGAAAAATGAGGATCCGGTGGTCAAGGACTTTCTCATAAACAATGAGGTCCTTATCTCTTTGACTTTGACGTCAGATCTTGCTGACCAATTTGCGGTCGAGACCGTCATTGAACGCAATTTCTTGTCCCGCAGTAAGCACATTCGTCGAATTAATGGGCAGCAGCTTACTGAACAGGCGTTCGATGAGTATCTGACCAATCAGCTTTTTCCTGGTCATTACGGCAAAAAGCCTACCTTTGGTCAAATCACCTCTCATAACATCAGATATAAAGATCTTAGCGTTAGTAACACACTGAAGACGCTGAACGGCTTTACCAGGGACGATGAGTATGAAACTCTCTACTTGTTCCTGCTGGGTTGCAATTTCGACAATGGTGATGCTAAGCAGAATTTGCTTGCGAGCATCCGCGCGGAAACAACTTTCAAGGCGCGACTAGAGAGCAAGCAAACTCGTTCTGCTTATGAGGCTTCGCTAGCGTTGCTTCAGAATGATATAGAACGTTTGAATGCTCAGCGAGCAAATTTCAATACAAATCCAAACTTTGAAAATGATCTTCAGACTTTGGATAAGGCCCGCTATCAGATCAGTCTTGTAAGTTCTAAGATCAGCCGCCTTAACTTGCGGAAGGATCTAATTCAGGAAGCCATTCGGGAAATTAATTCCGGCGCCGCCAACATTGATGTTCGCCAGCTTGAATTGCTATACAAGCAGGTGTCCGACAGCCTAGGAGCAGTCAGTCGCTCTTTTGCGGAGCTTGTAACATTCCACAATCGGATGATTGGGGAAAAGGCAAAGTACATTGAAAAAGATTTGCCAAAAATATTTGCCGAGCTTGATGTCAACAATGAAAAACTTCAAGGACTTTTAAAGGTAGAGAAGGATCTCGCGGAAAAACTCTCAAAGAGTGGGTCCTTTGAATCGCTGGAGCGAATCATTGTTGCGCTCAACGAAGCTCACCGAAAAAAAGGCGAGTACGAAGCAATAATTGATCAAATCACCCGATCTGAGAAGGCTTTGACGGGCTTCATGGGTGACCTTGAGAAGATTGATGATCGGTTGTTTTCCCAGGAATTTGAAGCCGAAATTCAGCAGCAGGTCAATAAATTCAATGAGTTCTTTGCAAGTATTTCGAGAGAGCTCTACGGCGAAGAGTATGCTCTGAAATTTGATCCTGCGGTGACAAAGACGGGTCAGAAGGTCTATAGGTTCAGCGCGTTCAACACAAATTTCAGTTCCGGAAAAAAGCAGGGCGAGATTACTTGTTTTGATATTGCATATACGCTTTTTGCAGATGCTGAGGGCATTCCTTGTTATCACTTCCTCCTAAATGATAAGAAGGAGCTTATGCATGACAATCAGCTAGTAAAGATCGCGCATCTCGTCCATAGAGAGAAAAAGCACGTGCAATTTGTGGCGTCAATTCTGCGAGACAAACTGCCTGCGGAGCTAAATCAGGAACACTATTTCGTTGTTCGGCTTTCTCAGGCGGAAAAGCTGTTCAAAATTGAGCAGTCCTGACTAGGGAAAATATACTGCCGCGGAGTACACGCGACCCATAGCGTGGTCCTGATCGGCACAGGGCTTGAACTTAGGTGTTCAGAAATAAAAGGGTGCTAGGCCGCGTCGCCCTTCGTACAGTTATTGACACGAGTCCAAGTGGAAGAAGTCGCCGCGATGCTCGCGCAGCTTGGCGCCTGGTCGCAAGCCAGACCGCATGCGCCGGGTTCGCCGCAAACTTTCCGTCCTGAATCAAAAGTTGAGCCGGAACCGGGCTTGCCACTGGGGACGCCGATGCGCGCGGCCAAGTGCCGTTCGGCCGCCACAGCTGGCGGCTCGACAGGTGCCACACCTCAGGCGCTGCGATGTCGAAAACGGCTAGCGGGATGTGTCGCTCTTGGGTTTCGTACCGGCCTTCGAGCTCAAGCGGTATGGTCCCGACATGCAAGCGGTAGTTGCGGCCGGTCTTGAGCCCGCCCTGTGCGCGAACGTACTGCGCCCAGCTGGCCCGACGGTCGCCGCTGCGATTGACGGCCGGAAAGGCATCGTCCAGGTACCGTGTTCGCGAGAGAAAGCCGCGCAATTGATCGGGCTCGGGCCACTTACCTGCGAAGGTGAAGGGGCGGGCATCGAGAGCGGCGATGGTGCGATTCAGCCAAGCCAGCAATTCAGCTGTTGTCGTGGCGTTCGACAGCGCGGCTTGAAGGTCGCCCATGTAGTCGGCGCGTCCATCCGCGAGGCATCGAATCGCCGCATCGGGCATCCATGCATCGACAAGACGTGCGCAACGGTCGGCGATAGTCTGCGCCAGCTCGGTTTCTGCCTGCCGCAGTGCGCGAGTGGCGTATGGCTCTGCCGCCGAGGCCAATGCCAATTCCAGCGTGCGCCACGAGTAGCCGGCGCTTAGGGCAGCACGGTGTGTTCGGTCTCGCGGATTGACGAGGCTTGGCTGGCGGGCTTTCACGGCAGCCCCTGCCCGCTATCCCTTGCGTGCGAAAGCATCGCTTACAGGCCTCGTTACGAGGCTGCGTGGACATTGAGGATGTGGCGCAGCTCGGCCACGGGCCACGCTGGCCGGACGAATCGGGCCGTTCTCGCGCATTGCCCAGAGGCGCAGAGTCTGCTGGGCGCGGTTCAAATGCAGTGCAGCCTCAGGTGTGAGAAGTGCAGAGTGCGTTTCGCGTTCCAGTGGAATCAGGCGGGTGGCAGTCATTTCCATGTTGGGCCGTTGTGGCGTGTTGAGATGGCCGCAAATCTCGCGGCGCAAGCCCCCTTGCGGTCAACGGCGCAAGCCCTTTGCGCAGGAGTCGCCAATATCTATCGGAGTTCCAGAGGGAGGCCGCCTGATTTACGCAACCCCTTTCGCGGGCCGAGCCGGTTAAAAACGAGGTGCTCGGGGCAGCACGGTCCGGCCCGCTAACATCACTTCAACCATGACAGCTCGCAATCAAGCGGCATCACTGTGGCTTGGCAAAGGTTGCAGATCGAGAAGGGTCCAACTGGCCGCATCAAACGGCTACGAGAGTTGCTGGCGGGGATGACTGCAGAAGACGTGCAGCGTGTGCTGGCGACGTTCTCCATGGAGGACGTGCGCGACTTAATTAATTTCTTCTGAATCAATAAGAACTTGGCCTCGGGACATTGAAAGGCTTCTTGCCGTCTGGTGATTTTGGAAAATCTTCAGGCACTTTTTCAATGAATTTTCCGCCAATCTCTCCGTACTGAATCGCTACGCAGGGTTTTTGGTTCGATAGAGCGATTTGGATTTCCACGCGATACCTAAAGTTTCGAGCAACAAGCCACCCATCGAAAGCATATCTTCCTTGTGGAAATTCTCCTACGACAGCATGCTCTATGGTGCCTGGGATAATAATCGATCTTAGCCAGCCAAGAACATGTTGGCTGGGATTGTCCATTTCACGGGCATCAAAGATAACGTCATATACCGGGAAGTCTCCCGTGTGCTTGAATTCCAAAATAAGCGACCACCGGGTTTTGGCGCGATGGCTTGCATCTGCGATAGTCGCAGAAATTTCGAGCCGGGAATTGCCCCCAGTAGTCGAGCTTATGACGGCAGCTGTTTGATCAGCCAAGGCATTGGACATTGAGATCAGTCGTTTCTCAGTCGACTCAGCCGCGTTCATTAGTGCAGCTGTTCGATCAGCGAGCTCCTGTGATAGGGTAATTAGTCTCTCCTCAGTTGAAGAGGCCGCACGTTTTCTGTCGAGTTCACGGTTTACACGCACGATCTGTCCGGTGAACCAGGCAACTACAAAAAATCCCAACAAACCATTTCGCCACTGCGCGATTGTTTCGCTCTTGATGCCACTTAAGTACATCAATACGAGGATGATGAGTGGTATCGAAAATTCCACTAAAAATGCGATTGTCAGATCAACCGGAGTCTGACGCTTCCACCAGATCTTTATATTTTGCGGCGCGGCTTTCAAAGCTCTACTCAAGTTCATTCACTACCTCCGTGTCCTGTATGTGTTAAGGCAAGGTCCATGGCCGAAATGGCGCTTTGATAACACCTGGCATTATTAATGGCATGTCAGTGTTGCTCATGACGGGTGACTAGCGAAACCGATGAACCATAGCGCCGAAGGCCCCGACCTTCGTTCCGTCGAGTTTGGGCCGCGGCAGCAACTGGCGGACCCGCGCTTGAGAGATTCCAAACTTTTCGCTTGCAGCCTTCGTACCGTGCTGGTCCCTAAAAGACCGTAGCAGTTCCAGCATCTCGGGCGACCATCGAGCCGGGGTGCCATGGACTTTGTGTGAGGATGCTGCAGGGCGTGCGGCAGAGCCCTCCAGTGGTTTTGGCTGTGGTTTCGACCTGGAGGACGTCTTGCTCGCGGTAGCCCCACGATGCTTCATGTTTCGCGAGGCGCGTGTCGAGGCGGGGCTGGCAGACATCGGTCAGGACACTCATGCTGACGATTGACTATCGCCTCGCCGCCTCGGGTTGGGCCAACTGCACGATTCGGATGGATGGGCATTAATGCAAAGTCTCGGCCTCAAATTTGTCTGACGCTCTTGGTAACCTCATCCTTGCCGCTGTCGCTGTCCTCGCCGGTGCGCACAGCATCTCGGTTGGCTTCGATGAAGAGCCCGGCGAATACCGTTGGTCCGTTGCGCGGACGGACGGTGGCACCGTGCGACTGAAGGTCCTGATGTTCCAAGAGCTCTGGGGGCCATCCAGTCGACTTTGGGCGTGCCGCCGACCGTAAGCCCGGTCCAAGGGCGTGGCAGGCCCCAGCCTGCCTGTCGCGGGAAGAGGCGGAGCGTCCAGCGTCACTCAGAAGCTCATCGGTAGATATTTGCATTCTTCCATGCCATCAGGCCAGCCCATGAGCAACATGGTGATCCTCTTTCAAGCCGACTCTCGCAAACTTGAGCGTCCTACCTTCGGCATCCGCGAACTTGAACTGAAGCACGATGCCGTCGATCAAATAGCACGCAAAGAGGCCTGGGAACTTCGGGTTGAGGCTGTCCCGCCGCACCCGTGGGCTCCCGAGTGCAGCCTCCACGCCCTCGATAGACCTGGCCGCGCCGATGCCAAAGGGAAGGTCCCCCTGAAACGCTCCCTTTTTCGGGTCGAAAGCGAAATAGATTTCATGGAAGACGAACTGACCTTCGCTCTTCCTTGCCATGCCCTTTGATTCCGCCGAGTCCTCAAAGGTCAGAGCCAAGCCTGGCTCTGAAGACGGGATTTTGTACGGATAGTCGTCAGAAAGTTTGGGCCGCTTTTTGATGCCATTCGCGATCAGAAAGTCATCGAATGCATCATGCACGGACGAGTGACCCAAGAACGAAACGAGTTTGTTTGTATCCATCAGTGGTCTTTTGACTTTTGCAACTTCAATCATTCGAGCCATTTAGATTACCTGCATCAGTAGTCGAACGCGTGGCGGTGTGAACCGCCCCGGCAATCACCTGCTCACCGCAGGACCCCGCGACGCCTGCCTCTTCGACGTCCAGACGTGGACCCGGTTGTTCAGCGCTTACGATCTCCGTTGTGGCAGCGCCTGACCTCCCGACGACCCGCGCCTCTGGCGACGAGAAGTGCGCCTGCCCTGATCGACGGTGATGGCCTGGCTCGACGACCTGCCGCACACGCGCGAGCCGAGCGGCGGGCCCGGGTGTTTCATCAGGCAGTTGCATGTGAGCAGCGAGGACGCATGATTTTCGACAAAAAAGTTTGGAAGAGGCATTTCGAAGGCTTCACGATCTTCGACTGCGCCATCTTCAGAAAAGACGGCTATTGCTTCGTGCTTGTGGAGGAGCGGGCCAACCGAGATGTGGTGCCGGAAACGAGGATGATCACCGTCATTGCGGATCGCCCCATGACTCCGGAGAACGTTCCATTCGGGAAGGTCGATCACTTTTCGTTCTCAACCGTCGCCTGTGGCACCAGTCCCGCGGAATACGTTGTGGTCGATTCCACGAGCAAGACGTATAGCGCGAATGGAAAGTCGAACCAGTTCGAAACGCCGATTGAGAATCTCATCAGCCTCAAGACGGATCTGGGCACCATGGTCACCATCCGGAGAGTCGTGAGAGCCGCCGGCAAGGTCTACGCGGTGGGAAGCAACCGTCGTCTGTATCGGCGCGAAGGCATTGACCAATGGGTCGACTTCCACAGCGAGGGTCTGGGCGCGCCGATGCCGGAGGACTACGAAGCAAATCCGAACGCTGACTGGGGCTGGGATGTCGGCTTCAAGGACCTCAGTGCATTCGGCGCGAATGACTTTTACGCTGCCGGCGGCGAAGGCGACCTCTGGCGCTTTGACGGCAAATCCTGGCACCAATGCCCGCTGCCCACCAACGCGCAACTGGAAACCGTCTGCTGTGCTGGCGATGGCAAGGTCTACGTGAGCGACCTGCATGGCAACGTCTGGGCGGGCAGGGAAGATCAATGGGCCCAAGTCGCCCGCAGCGAACTGAGCTGGGGCTCTCAACCTGTTGACGCCTTCTGGTTCAAAGGTCGCATGTACTTCGGCGCACAGGAAGGTCTGTACGCGATCGATGGCGACAAGGAACTGGTGCCGCTCGGCGACATCGACGAAGGCGTGCCCAGCTCCATGGTGACAGGCCGGATCGACATCAGTCCCGACGGCAATCACCTGCTCACCGCAGGACCCCACGGCGCCTGCCTCTTCGACGGCCAAACGTGGACCCGGCTGTTCAGCGCTTACGATTTCCGATGAAATCAAGCGTGACGCCAGAGCGCTCTCGGAGTGAAGCAATGAAGATATTTTCGAAGGCGACTTTCAAGGCGAACGTCGCGGGTTACACCATCTTCGACTGCGCATTCAATACAGTCGATCGCTTCTGCTTTCTCCTGGTTGAGGAAACGGAGTCTCGAGAGGTGCTGCCCAGAACAAGATTCCTTGTTCTGGGTCTTGACGGTCCAACCGCTCCACGAATGGGGTACTACGACACCGGCGAGATGTCGTTCTCCACGATTGCCCGGGGGCAGTCGCCTGAAGAATATGTCGCTGTGGATACGGCCAGCAAGGTCTACTCTTCGGATTCCAAGCGGCGCGGTGAAGAAACCCCTATCGACCAGCTCATCAGTCTGGAGACACCCGTCGGGACGATGGTCACGATCCGCCGCGTGGTGCGAGTGGCCGGCAAGGTGTACGCCGTGGGTAGCAATCGGCGGGTATATCGGCGCGAAGGCATTGACCAATGGGTGGACCTTCACAGCGAGGGGCTCGGCGCACCAATGCCGGCGGACTATCACGATCCCAAGCTGAGCGGCTCCTGGAGCCGCGTGATGGGCTTCAGAGATCTCAGCGCGTTCGACGAGAGGGATTTTTACGCCGCAGGGGGCGAGGGCGACCTATGGCGCTTTAACGGCAAGTCCTGGCACCCATGCCCGCTGCCCACCGACGCGCAACTGGAAACCGTCTGCTGCGCGGGCGACGGCAAGGTCTACGTGAGCGACCTGCATGGCAACGTCTGGGCGGGCAGGGAAGATCAATGGACCCAAGTCGCCCGCAGCGAACTGAGTTGGGGCTCTCAGCCCGTTGACGCCTTTTGGTTCAAAGGTCGCATGTACTTCGGCGCACAGGAAGGTCTGTACGCGATCAATGGGGACAAAGAGCTGGTGCCACTGGACGATCTCGACGAAGGTGTGCCCAGTTCGATGGTGACGGGCCGGATCGACATCAGTCCCGACGGCAATCACCTGCTAACCGCTGGTCCCTACGGCGCCTGCCTCTTCGACGGCCAGACGTGGACCCGGCTGTTCAGCGCTTACGATTTCCGATAAGAGGGCGCCGGTCGGCAGAAAGCTTTCGCGCCGAGCCACTCATCACAATCAGCAGTTGCAGGCGAGCGCCCAAACAGGTGGGTAGCCACTGCGCGACGCGAGCGCCAGCGCCACTGCCGTGCGGGCGCATCGCATTCACCGCCCACTCAACTCTCACCCGGACCAGCCGATAACCAAAAGATCAGACCACCTCCAACACCCACCCCGAAAGCCCGCGATGCAGGTCGCCCTTCCCACCAACAACGCATCCGGCAGTAGCACCGCGGCCGTTCCCGCCACCGACACCGACGCGCAGATCGCGCGCCTCCAGTCGCAACTCAAAGCCTTGCAGAAGCAGGCCAAGGAGTTGGGCAGCGACACCACAATGAAGGCGTCGGACAAGGAAAAGCGTCAGAAGCTCTTGCAGGCGCAGATGCAAATGGTGATGCAGCAGATCGCCGAGATCCAGAAGCAGGCGGCGGAGGCGGCGCAAGCGAAATCAGCGGGGAAGGTGGCGCCCAGCGTGAAGGCCGCAGACCGACTGGATCCACGAGGCAGCCTTCTGGACACCTACGCCTGACGCCAGCGAACTCCGCGTGGATACAGTCCGATCAGTCCCCCAAACGCAACCGACGTCGCTGCCAAAACAGCCCACCCCCGGCCGCCAGCGCCAGGGCCAGCGTGGCGGGCTCGGGCACCTCCGTCGCGCGGAAGGCGATGGAATCGACCTCCAGCCCGCTCCAGATCGTCGGATCTTCCGTCTGCTGCACACCAAAGTAGATCGACCACAGCCCTCCCTGACCGAAGGTGTAGGACGACAGGTTGGATCGCAGATCAACCACCGCCTCGGTCGTGCCGTTGGACGCGACGAAGAAGGCGTTGTCGACATTGCCGGCGCTGCCGGGTGATCCACTGGACACTTCGCCAAACAGCGCAGACACCCAATCCAGGGTGTCACCCGCCGCCACCGTCACATCCTGGGCAATGAAACCGCCGCGATAGAAACGGACGGCCACGTTCTGTGAGAAGAAGGTCGGTGCGCCTGCGCCCGAGGAACTGAATGGCGCCGGCTGCGGACACTGGACGTTCCAGATATCGTCGGCGCAGGTGCGGTTTTCATTCAGCGTCGCCAGGGACTGGGCAATGATCAATGCGGACTGGTTGCCCGCCAGCGCCGGATAGCCGTTGCCGGCATTCACGATCGCGGTGGATGAGCCGGCTGCAAAAGCGCCCTTTGCGTACCAGCCGGAGAGGCTCCCGCCTTCGAAATCTCCATTAACGACCGCCGCCGCATGCGCAGACCCAGCGGACAGGGCCGATAGCGCTCCAAGGAGCGCGGTAAAGAGTGCTCGTTTCATGGCTTCTCCCTGTTGGCACGCCATCGCGTGCTTTGAAGCGCCATGCTAGGCCGGCCGCCTGGGAAGGCTATCCCTAATGCAGATCCCCCTGGACGCGGCCTCCGGCCCACACAAGCCGCCCGGGCCCGGGCCCGCGAGGGGCCGCACAAAAAAGCAGCCGGGCAAACACCCGGACGTGCCAGCCGGTCCGGCCCGGGGGG